>JBBSCF010000004.1:0-140872 GCA_038250545.1 Candidatus Limnocylindrales bacterium
GGTTCGAATCCTAGCGCGCCAGCCAACACCACAACATGTTGGGGTCTGCCTGAGGGTAGACCACCAGATGATGTGGTTCTGAGGGTGACGGACGGCATCTCCAAGGAGGCTCGGAGATGCGAATTGCGCCTGACTCTACCCCCATTTGCGCACCTGACTCTGTGATTGCGTCCGGGGTTGCGCTTGATTCCGGGGGCGTTCTCGCGGCCTCGTCACGCCGGTCTCGAACCTGATCACGATGGACAACGGCGGCGAGTACGCGGCGGCCCCGATCCTGGTGACGGTCCCCGTGGCGATCCCGGCCGGCAGCTTCGCGATGGGCGTCTACCTGCACGACGACGGGACGCTGGAGTCGATGCCACTGGTGGACGAGTCCCCGGCGTCGATCACCGTCGCGACGCGCCACTTCAGCTCCTTCTTCATCACGGTGATCGCGGAGGCCGCGCTCCCCAAGGACATCGGGACGGGGTCCCGGACGGGCGAGGACGACATCCAGACGCCCAACTATGGCTCGTACATCGAGCCGGGCGGACACTGCGCGGGCCAGGCCCTGGCGGAGCTGTGGTACTTCGAGGAGCGGACGTCGGCAGGGGGCCCGCAGCTCAACGGGCTGCTGGGCACCACGGGCCGCGACGAGACGCCCACGTTCTGGGAAGACGACCGCATGGCCTACCGCCTCGCGTCGATGGTCAGCCGGGACCTGGACTGGCTCACGCTCTCTGGACGCATCGAGCTCGCGCTCGAGAAGGCCAAGGTGGACCGCTTCCAGTGGAACGCCTTCCGGTACGCGATGCTCGTGACCGGCCAGCCGCAGTTCGTGGGCCTGTCCGAGGGCGACGAGCCCGGCGGCCACGTCATCGTCGCCTATGCCGCCACGGAGACCGGCCTGTGGGTCGCCGACCCCAACGATCCGGGCAAGCTGCGCGACATCCCGTGGAACGCCGGCAGCGCGTCCTTCGACGCCTACCAGTCGGGCGCCAGCGCCAAGAGCAGCAAGCACCACTACGACAAGATCGCGTTCTACGGCAAGACCCCGCTGGTGGACTGGGAGCAGATCGGGCGCCGCTGGGCCGAGGCCGAGGCCGGGACGATCGGCGACAGCGAGTTCCCGGGGTCGACCCTCAACGTGGCCGTGATGGGGCCCGATGGCGTCGCCACCTGGCAGCCCCTGGTTGACGGGACGGTGCTCCCCACCGCGGCGATCCGCATCGGGTATGCGGCCTCCCCGGCATGGCAGCAACGCGCGACGGTCTACCGGGGCGAAGTCAAGGTCGTCGACATCGACGCCAATCGGGACGCGGTCGTTGGGCTGGCCCCCGGCGTCAATCGCCTCGGGATCTACCTCCAGGGCAAGCGCGACAACGCGGACGAGGCGGTCGACTTCGTCTACGTCACCGTCATCGCGCCCGGCGCCTCGGCGTCGCCGATCCCGGACGAGCCCACGCCAACCCCTGGGCCCACCTTCGACTGCACGGCCACACCGGCGCCCGGCGAGATCGGGCGGATGGAGTGGATCCTCCACTGCCAGGCGTTCTCCTCGCCGATCGCGCCCTGACCCCCGCTGACGGGTCGTGCGAGACGATCGAGCACCGGCACCCGGCCACGGCGGCCCATGCCGGGTGTTACGGTGCGTCCATGGACGCCTCACCGGATCCCACGCCCCCGGTGGTCCTCCGTGACCGGCACGACGCGGAGGGCAGCCGCTACCTCGACGCGACCCTCGGCGCCGACGGCCGCCTCCTGGTCGAGGGGCAGGACCTGGGCGCCGGCGTGGAGCGGATCTTCGGCGAGGGTATCCGCGAGTACGAGTGGTCCTGGACCATCCGCCCGGCCAGCGTGCCCGCCGCCGTGGCAGCCCTCGACGGCGCGCCCGGCGAACCGCCGCTCGCCGCCATCGCCCGCTGGAGCGCCGCCCACGAGGGCGCCGACCCCGGCAAGGTGCTCAAGAAGGCGGGCGTGCCCGTCGAGTTCTGGAGCCGCCTGGGCGACTGAGGCCCAGGCTCCGGTGCGTGTCGTCTCGCGCGCCCGCCCTCGCCCGCTCCCTCACCACCGCGGGATCCCCGCTCCCCGTCAGCCAGCTCCCCATGCCGATCGCGGCGGCGCCGGCCGCGATGAACTCGTGCGCGTTCTCGATCGTCACCCCCGTCGCTCAGCCGATCAGCCGGACGCGCACCCCGAGCGCCTCGTAGACGGGTCGCGCCCGCGCATCACCGGACACGAGCGATCGGCCATGCTGGCGGGCGGCCGCGCCCACGAGCGCGTCGGAGACGGCGCCACCGGAGATACCGAGGCGGGCGAGCTCGGGACCGAGCGCGGCCGCGGCCTCCTCGGCCAGGAATGCCGACGCCGGGAAGTCGTGCGCCAGCAGCACTGCGACGTCGGCCGGCGACCGGCGGAGCCCGCCGGGCAGCCGCGTCAGGACCGAGTACGTCTCGAACCAGGCGTGGCCCGCGAGCCCCAGGCGCCGGCCGCGGACCGCCTCGAGGGTTGCCAGGTGTGCCTCGTGGTCCTCGACGACGAGGGCGATCGCGGCGCTCGTGTCGAGCAGGAGGATCTCGTCGCGCTCAGCGTCCATGCCGGTCGGCATCGATCAGCTCGCGGACGGCCGCGGCGGTCAGGGGCGTGCCGGAAGCCGGGATGAGCAGCAGGCCGCCGTCCTCGCGCAGCCCGCTGCCGCCGACCGGCTCGATCCGGATCGCGGCTCCGTCGAGCTCGAGCTCCACCTCGCCCCCGCCAGCGAGCCCGATCCGGTCCCGCAGCGGGCGCGGGATGACGAGGCGCCCTGCCTTGTCGATGGTCGTCCTCATGCCATGCACGATACCACTGGCGTGGCAGACTTGGCAGCGCGCCTATCCGCCCCGTCGAACGGATGTCCGGGTCAGGGCGAGAGGACTCGCGCCGGAGGGGCGAAGTGTCGTACGGCCCTGTTGCAGAGCGCGGCTTCGCTCGTGAGGATGGATTGTCTGGCATCTACAGGGGCATCGTTGGTGAACCGACGATTCCCAGCAGCCTCGCGGCGACGACTGCGGCAGAGGCCGCCGGCGACGCGGATGCCCGCGCCCGGATCTGCTGCGTCATCCTGCGGCAACCAAGATCTCGCCCCAGGACGCCTGGCGCAAGTTCGGCTCCCTGCGCGACCCGAGCGCTTGCGACCCTGGACGATGGTGGGAATCAGGGGGTCAGGTTCCTCGCGATGTCGAATTCGAACACGAGCGGTGCGCCGACAGGCTTCCCGGCTGCCGACGTCTGGCGGTACTCGACCTTGACCTTTGCGAAATTCAAGGTGACGTTCTGGGTCAGCCGATCTTCGCCGCCGCTGCCGCCTGTCGACGGTGACGTCACGAGCACTTCGGACATGATGATCCTGAGGAACTCCGTCGAGGGATCGCCGGCCCCGCGAACGTTCAGGCGTGCAGTCTTGAGGTGCTGGCCATCAGCCCCACTCCCAGGTACGGCACGCACAGGAGGACCAGCCAGAACGTCCACTCGACGGCCCCGAGCGGCGCCCGATGAGCGCCCTGCGCCGAAACCGGATGAGGAGGATCGGCAGGCCGGCGACGAGCATAAGGGCGAGCAGCAGCACGAGCGGGACCCACTCGAGGTCTCGCGAGACGAAGCCGCCCGTCGTCGCCGGACCCCAGGTCACGCGCGCTCCCCCCACCGCTCAGCCAACGTGGCCGTCCCGGCGATCGTCGGGCGGGTCGTGCACGCGGGTCAAGATGCCGTTGGACCGTTTGCGTGCCTGCCGCCGAGATCGCCATCTGGATCAGATCCGGGGTGCGCACGCAAGGGTCGCGCGACCAAACGCCACCTTGGGCCACCGGTCCCTTCGTGGACATGCCGATTCTGATCCATCTGCCGATCGCCAGCGCCGCGGTTCACGGGTGGCGCGGTCCGCCGCGGTTCACTCCGCCGCGCTGGGGCACAGGATGGACGGCCCGTTCGCGCGGGTGCGCTATCCTCCGGGCCAGGTCGCTGATGCGTGGCTCACGGTGAGCAGCTGGCGCTGAGCCAGAGGGTTCGGGTTCGACTCCCGGTGTGTCAGCCAACTCCCCAGGGAGTGTGGTGCGCCCGCTCGCGAGACGCGGCTCCTCCCCCTCTGCATCGGTTGAAGGAGCCAGCGATGACCGCCGAGACCCCGGAGCGATCCGACTTCATCCGCGACATCGTCGCCGCGGACCTCGCGTCCGGCCGCGTGAGCAAGATCGTCACCCGGTTCCCGCCCGAGCCCAACGGCCACCTCCACATCGGCCATGCCAAGGCCATCTGCCTGGACTTCGGCGTCGCGGCCGAGTACGGCGGCCACTGCAACCTCCGGTTCGACGACACGAACCCGCTCAAGGAGGAGCAGGAGTACATCGACGGCATCCAGGCCGACATCCGCTGGCTGGGCTTCGACTGGGGCGAGAACCTGTTCTACGCCAGCGATTACTTCGAGCAGCTGTACGCCTGGGCCGTCCACCTCATCGAGCACGGCAAGGCGTTCGTGGACGACCTGACCGCCGACGAGATCCGCGAGACCCGCGGCACGCTCACGGAGCCCGGCAGCAACTCCCCGTACCGCGACCGGCCCGTGGCGGAGAACCTGGACCTGTTCGCGCGCATGCGCGCCGGCGAGTTCCCCAACGGCGCCCGGGTGCTGCGGGCGAAGATCGACATGGCCGCCGCCAACATCAACCTGCGCGACCCCGTCCTGTATCGAATCGTGCACGCGACCCATCCCCGGACCGGCGACGCCTGGTGCATCTACCCCACGTACGACTACGCGCATGGCCAGTCCGATGCCATCGAGGGCGTGACCCACTCCCTGTGCACCCTCGAGTTCGACGTCCATCGGGCCCTCTACGACTGGCTCATCGAGAACCTGCCGGTCCCCTCAGTCCCCCACCAGTACGAGTTCGCGCGGCTCAACCTCACCTACGTCGTGCTGTCCAAGCGCTTCCTGCTGCGGCTCGTCAACGACGGGCGCGTCCGCGGCTGGGACGACCCCCGCATGCCAACCCTCGCGGGCCTGCGCCGGCGCGGCTTCCCGGCCGAGGGCATCCGCAACTTCGCCACCGAGGTCGGGGTCGTCAAGGCCGACAGCGTCCACGAGTACGCGATGCTGGAGCACTCCATCCGCAACGTGCTCAACCGGACGTCCGTGCGGCGGTTCGCGGTCCTCGACCCCGTCAAGGTGGTCATCGAGAACTACCCGGCCGGCCAGGTCGAGGCGATGGAGGTCGTCAACAACCCCGAGGACCCCGGTGCCGGCACGCGGTTGGTCGACTTCTCGCGCGAGCTGTACATCGAGCGCGACGACTTCATGGAGGAGCCCGCGCCCAAGTTCTTCCGGCTGGCCCCGGGCCGCGAGGTCCGGCTGCGGTCCGCGTACTTCATCACCTGCACGGGCGTCGCCAAGGACGCCGACGGGCGCATCACCGAGATCCGGTGCGCCTACGACCCCGCGACGCGCGGCGGCGACTCGCCCGACGGCCGGCGGCCCAAGGCCACGCTCCACTGGGTGTCCGCCGCGCACGCCGTGCCGGCCGAGGTGCGCCTGTACGACCACCTGTTCGTGCGGCCGGACCCCGGGTCGGAGGGGCGCGACCTCCTCGACGACCTCAACCCGGCGTCGGAGACGGTGGTGTCGGGGGCGCTCGTGGAGTCGTCCCTAGCCGAGGTGCCGGTTGGGGAGACGGTGCAGTTCGAGCGGCTGGGCTACTTCTGCCCGGACACGGACTCCGCGCCGGGGGCGCTGGTGTTCAACCGGACGATGACGCTGAAGGACACCTGGGCGAAGGTGCAGGCTCGGGGGTAGGCGACGTCAGCGGCGGCGCACCTGGTCGGCGGCGGCACCCTGGCCAGCCCCGTAGCTCGCCGGTTCCTCGTTGAGCTGCCGCGGCTCCGGGAGAAGCCGGAACGCCCGACCCTGCGGTGACCGGATCGCCCCGAAGTGGCGCCGGTCCAGCGTGACGATGAGATCCGTGTCGAGCTTGTCTGCCAGGACGGCGATCGAGGCATCGACCGTCCCCAGTGGGAAGTCGCCGTAGCGCTCGACCAGGCCTGCGATCAACGGCCAGTCCCCAACGGCGGGCGCCTCGATCTCGACGGCGCCAAGGCCGCGCAAGAACGCCGCCTCCGCCGCGGGCCCGAGGCGCAATCCGGCGAAGTACGCCACCTCGGTCACGACGAGGGTCGGGATCACGAGGTACAGGTCGCGCCGGCGCAGCACGTCCGCGCACCTCGTGTGGTTGACATCCTGGACGTCGATCGCGGCGAGCAGCGGACCGGTGTCAACGATCGCGAGCGATATCATCGGCCCAGTGCTCCGCGAGGACGTCCTCGATGTCCTCGGACGCGGTGGTGGGATGCTCGCTGCTCACGATCCCGATAAATGGCAGGTCACGCGGCCCGTCGCCGGTCAGCCCGAGACGCGCTTCGATCGCCTCGCGCGCGACCTGTGACACGGGCACGCGCCGGCGCGCGGCCTCCCGCTCGAGGGCCGCCGCCAGGTCATCCGGCAGACTGATGGTTGTGCGCTTCATACGTGCATACTCGATGCGGTGCGGCGCGATGTCAACCCGCCGTCGGGTCCAGGACCCGGACCCCGGTCGCGGCTACGTCGCGGATGTCGCGGGTCACCACCGCCAGGTCGTGGATCAACGCCGCTGGCTGGATGGCGGGATTCGGGATCAGGCGAAGGGGTCCTCGATCGTGATCCCGCGGAAGCGCCGGAAGTCGCGGTCGTGCGTCACGAACGTGCCGACACCGTGCTCCAGCATCAGGGCCGCCAGGTGCGCATCGGGGACGAGGTTGCCGGCGGGCCGAGCGTCGCCCGCGACCTCGCGGAAGCGCCGCCAGAACGCCTCGCCCTCGCCGGCGGTCCGCACGTGCGGCCGCGCGAGGAGCCTCTCGAGATTGGCCATCGCCTCGACCAGGCCCAGGGGGCGCGCGAACACCGACGGGTGCGTCGCGATGCGCAGGTACGCCATCGCCGTCGGCCAGAACAGGTAGACGATCTCCGGGCCCGCAGCCAGGGACCGAAGGACGTCGAGCGCGGCTTCGTGGTGCGGGCTCGAGGCGTCCGACGCGTACAGCAGGACGTTGGCGTCGATGGTCCGGCTCATCCTTCATCCAGCGCGCGACGGAGGGCCTCCTTGTCCTCGAGATCCACGAGCGCGCCCATCGGCCTCGCGATCCAGGTGAACGGCGGCGCGTCGGCGGGGCCTTCGCTCGCAAGGCTGGCGCTGAGCAGCTCCGAGGCGACACGGCCCAGGCTCTTGTGCTCGCGCCGCGCGCGGGCCTTGAGGTCCCGGAGGACACCGGGGTCGAGATCGATCGTGGTGCGCATGATGCGTGATGCTACTCGATGGCACATCAGATGTCACCATCGGGCGGGGCGAGAGGCGGGCGTCGTGAACCGGGCGTCAGCGACCCGACGATCAAGCTCGTGCTCGGCGAGCTGCGGCGCGCGGGCGACATCCGGCCGGCCGACGCCGGGGCGAGTGGACCCCGTGCGGCGTGGCAGCGCGTCCGCTGATCCCGGAGCGTCCCGTCCGGCGCCGCCGGGTGCCCCCGGCTGCCTACTGGTGGTCGCGGATGACCGGCCTCCGTTCGTTGCTGACGCGCGGTCAGCCCTCGCGCCAGCGGATCACGCCGAACGGGGCGCCCTCCGGGTCGCCGAGGATCGCGAAGCGGCCGCCCGGGAAATCCACCGGGCTGAGCATCTCGCGCCCGTCGAGCTCGATCGCCTTCGAGAACGTCGCGTCGACGTCCTCCACCCCGAAGTAGACCAGCCAGTAGCTGGGCATCGCGGCAGGGGCCATCGCGTTCATCTCCACGCCACCCGCGACCGAGTGGCCGTCCACCTGGAACTCCGTGTACTGCCCACCGCCGGGCATGTCGGACAGCTTCGGTGCCCAGCCGAAGACATCCGCGTAGAACGCCGTGGCCGCCTCGATCCCGCGCGCGTTCAGCTCCGCCCAGGCGAAGGTGCCCGGGGCGTCGCTGGCGAAGCCGCGCATCGCCTTCGCCTGCCAGGCGCCGAAGGCCGCCCCCGCCGGGTCCGCGAAGACCGCCATCCCGCCCTGCGGCCCGATCTCCATCGGCGGGGCGATCACCGTGCCGCCGGCCGCGGTGACCTTCGCCGCGAGGGCGGCGATGTCGGGAGTCCCGATGTACATCAACCAGACCGTCGCTGCCCGGGCATCTGCTTGAGGCCGAGGCCCGCGAGGTCGTTGCCCCCGGTCCGGGCCATCGTGTAGCCGCCGTACGCGGGATCGGGCTCGTCCACCTTCCAGCCCAGGACGCCCGTGTAGAAGGCGCCGGCCTTCGCCGGGTCATCGGTCGCGAGGTCGACCCAGACGACCTTGTCCGTGGCCATGGTCGGTTCCGTCACGGTGCACCTCTCTCGAGACGCGGGGCCGGCACAGGGGACGTGCCGGTCGATGAGGGCAGTATGGGCGGGTCGTGTGAACGGGCGTACGCAGGGACTACGGCTCGCGGGTGGGCACGCCGTAGCGCCCCTGGTCCCGGTCGAACGTCGCGAGCGGGACGGCGTCCGCCGCGGCGACGGCCGCGACGATCAGCGCGTCGGGGATCGGCCGACCCGGCATGGATCTCGCGCGGACCAGCATCGCGGCCAGCAGCTCGGCTTGCGCGTCGACGACGTGCACGTTCTCGCGCCGCACGAAGTCGATCAGGGCGTCGATGATGTCCCGCTGCTCGATGCCGTACTGCGTCCGGAGCACGTGGGCGCATTCGGCGAGTGCGACGACGGAGACGCCGATCACGACGCCGTCGTCATCGATGAGGGTCGCCGCACGGCGGGCCTGGTCATGCGGCGTCCCGACGAGATAGCGGACCACGACGGACGTGTCGACGCCGATCACGGCGCCCGGTCGGGGTTGCGCGAGGCCCAGGCAGCGTCGCGAAGCGCCGGCCACGACTCATCGGCCGGCATTCGACGGGCCTTGTCACGCAGCGCTCCCGCCAGCGAGCGGCGGTGCCGGCCGGGGATGACCTCGATCACGATCCGACCGTCCTCGACGCGCTGGACCGTCTCATCGCCCGCGGAGATGGCGAGCTCCTCGCGGATCGCCTTCGCGATCGTGATCTGGCCGCGCTCTCCTACTCGACCGATCATGTATGGATCATAGCCAACGGTAGGACTTCTGCCAACCGGTATGTGCGACGATGGCAGGGCTGCGGTCGCCGATGGAACGGACGTCGCCCCGACTATCCTTGGGTCGATGAGCGAGCTCGTCTTCCCGTCTGGGTTCCTGTGGGGCGCGGCCACGGCCGCCCACCAGGTCGAGGGCGGCAACGCCAACAGCGACTGGTGGGACTGGGAGCGGCGTCCGGGCACCCCCTGCCGGGACCGGAGCGACGCCGCCGCCGACCACTACCACCGCTACCCCGAGGACATCGGCACGCTGGCGGGTCTCGGCCTCAACACCTACCGGTACTCGGTGGAGTGGGCGCGCATCGAGCCCGAGGAGGGCGTGTTCGCGCAGGCCGAGCTGGACCACTACCGGGCGATGACCGACACCGTGCGCGAGGCCGGCCTGACGCCGATGGTCACGCTCCACCACTTCTCACTCCCCCGCTGGCTCGCGGCCCGCGGGGGCTGGATGGACCCGGGCACGCCGGCCCGCTTCGCCCGCTACTGCGACACCGTGGTCCGGGCGCTGGGCGACCGCGTGGATTGGTACTGCACGATCAACGAGCCGGGTGTCGCGGCCTTCGGCGGGTACATCGGGGCGCTCGACTTCCCGCCGGGCGCGCACGACGCGGGCTCCTGGGATCGGTCGATCGCGGGGCTGATCGAGGGCCACCGGCTGGGCCTGGCCGCGGTCAAGGCGGCGCGGCCGTCGGCGAGGGCCGGGGCCACGCACTCGATGCAGGAATGGGTGCCCGACGAGGGCGGCCGGCCGATGATGGAGTACCTGCGGCGGCGCAACGAGGACGTGTTCCTCGAGGCGTGCGAGGCGGACGACTTCGTCGGCGTCCAGACGTACACGCGGGTGCCCGTCCGGTTCGGCAGGGTCCCGTCCGCGCTGCTGGGGCTGGCGCTGCGGCGGCCCGCGCTCATCCGCCTCGTGGCCCCGCCGTTCATCCGGCGCGCGACGAAGGATCCGGACGGCGGGGCTGCCCCGGGCGCGCGGCGGACGCAGATGGGCTACGGTTCTGGCCCGAGGCCGTGGCGGCCACGATCCGTCGGGTGGCTCGCCTGCTGCCCGGCAAGGACATCGTGGTGACCGAGCACGGCGTGGCGACCGACGATGATGCCGATCGGGTCGAGTTCATCGACCGCGGTCTGCGCGCGATCCACGCCGAGATCGCCGCCGGGCTGCCGGTCCGCGGGTACATCCACTGGAGCGCGCTGGACAACTTCGAGTGGGCGAAGGGCTACTCGATACGGTTCGGGCTGGTCGGGGTGGATCGGGCGACGCTGGAGCGCACGGTACGGCCGTCGGGGCGGTTCCTGGGGGAGATCGCGCGGACGGGGCGGATGGGGGCGGGCGCGGCGCGGTAGAGGCGTATCCCAGTCACTCGCCCACGACCCCGCGACAGGCCCGCAGGTTGCCGGCGACCTGGGCGGGGTCGGCGAGGATCTTGCGCAGGGTGAGGGGGCTGGTGTTGTAGACGTCCTGGAGCCCCGTGATCGTCTCGAGGATCGGGCCGATGTTCTCGATCTTGCCCCCGAGGGCGGCGAGGCGGTCGACGACCTGGCGCTTGGTGGGTTCGAGGACGCAGTCGAGCCGGCGCAGGACGACGAGCGGCAGGATCGCGCGGCCGTACTCGGACTGCTTGTAGTCGCCCCGGAGCAGGTCGGCGATCGACCAGATTAGGCCCGCGTGGTTGTTGATCGTGGTCCGGGCCTCGGTCACCCGGTCCCCTGCTCGATCGCCCTATTCGACGCAGCCGTGCTTTCGCCTACGCTGAGGGTAGTCGCCCGACCAAGCGCCCGGTGGACGCGTACTTTCCCCGTGCCACGCTCAGCCCCTTCCTGAATGGTCGATGCGTCAACCCTACGTGATTGCGTGTCAGCTCGGATGGCACGGAAGCGAAACCCACGCGGGGCGGGACATGTCGCTGGCCCATGGCCTGCCACAATGCCGCCGTGAAGCGATTGGATGAGGCCCTGGACAGGATGATCCTCGCCATGGCGACGCGGGCATCCGGCCGCACGATCGCGGTGCTCGCGCTGCCGCTCTATGCGGGGGTCGGCCTTGCGCTGCCGCTGGGTCTCGGGTGGTCGGTGTCGTGGCTCGTCGCCGCCAACGTGATCGGGACGACCTTCGCCGGGATCCTGATCCTCATGTGGGTCGGCGTCCAGGTCCAGGCCCACCATCGCAGGAACCTCATCGAATGGACGACGGATCTCCGTCTCCTGGATTCGGAGGAGTTCGAGTGGCTGGTCGGCGAGGTGTTCCGCCGCGAGGGCTGGACGGTCGAGGAGACCGGGCGGCGTGACGGGCCCGACGGCAACATCGACCTGAGCCTGAAGCGGAACGGGACCCGCAGCATCGTCCAGTGCAAGCGATGGCAATCGTGGCTGGTGGGCGTCGACGACGTGCGGGGGTTCGCGGGCACCCTCATGCGCGAGGGACTGCCCGGGAGTGCCGGCGCCTTCGTCACCCTGTCCGGCTTCACGGACCAGGCGCGCGAGGAGGCCAAGAAGACGGGGCTCACCCTCGTGGACAACCGTGACCTGTTCGCGCGGGTCGAGAAGGTGCGCAGGTCGGAAGCGTGTCCCACGTGCGGAGCCTCGATGGTCCTGGATCGCTCGTCACGGGGCTGGTGGTTCCGCTGCGTGGCCCTGGGCTGCGCCGGCAAGCGCGACCTGGGCAACGACCCGGCGCGAGCGGTGGAGCTGCTGACGCAGATCCCCGGATAGGTCGCCGCAGCGGAGGCCCTACGCCTGGGTCTCGTTCCCGCTCACATCACTCACGGACTGAGAGCACCCTAGACGAGCCCTCCCACCGCCTGCCCGCGGCCGATGCCCTCCGGGCGCTGTACATCGACTTCGAAGGGGACAAGGATCACCCGCCCGTGCTCTTGCGAGGGGCTGGCGCGCCCCGTCGACGTGGCAGCGTCAGGCGATCTCGGCCGCCTCGACCTCCGGGGACTCGCGCTGGGCGGCCAGCACGAGCGCGCTGGCGATGACCACGAGCGCCATGCCCCCAACCTGGGGGACCGCGAGCGCCTGGCCCAGCACGAGGAACCCGACGAGCGCGGACACGGCCGGCTCGACGCTCAGCAGGATCCCGAAGACGCTGGTCGCGATCCGGCGCAGCGCCAGCAGCTCCAGCGAGTAGGGCACGACCGACGAGAGGACGGCGATCGCCGCGCCCGTCGCGAGCTGCCCGCCGCTGATCGCGATCCCGCGCGCGGACGCGATCCCCAGCGGGGTCACGATCACGGCACCGATGACCATGGCCATCGCGAGCCCGTCGAGCTGCCGCCACCGCCCCCCGACCGACCGCGTGGCGACGATGTAGGCGGCCCAGCCCGCGCCCGCGGCGACGGCGAACGCGAGGCCGACGACGTCGAGCGACGCCCACTCGATGGTGAGCGCCCCCGACACGACCACCACGCCGGCGAGCGCGACGAGCACGGCGAGGATGTCGCGCGGCCGACGGGATCCGGCCGCGGCGACGCCGAGCGGCCCGAGGAACTCCACGGTCACGACGACGGCCAGCGGGAGCCGGCCGATCGCGGTGTAGAAGCAGACGTTCATCAGGGCGAGGCTGACGCCGAGCGCCAGCACCGCGCCCCAGTCCCGTCGGGACCGTCCGCGGACCGATGGCCGCGCGGCGACGAACAGGATCGCCGCCGCCGTGTCGAGCCGGATCATGACGGTGGGCAGCGGTCCCAGCTCGCGGATCAGCGTGGCGGCGATGGCGGCCCCGACGTTGACGGACAGGATCGCGCCCAGGACAAGCAGCGGCGCAGGGACGCGCCTGGCGTCGGTCGGCATCGTGCAGCCCTCCTGCAGCGGGATGGAGCGAGGTGGATCGAGTCGGGCGGGGACTGCCGCGGAGACGACCACGATGGTATCGGTCATGCCGAACGGGGCGGACGCCTGTCATGTGCGTGGCGGTGAAGCGACGGCGGGTAGCCTGTCCATTGCGATGGACATCGCTGACCACTATTCTGACCATATGGCTCGCAGCGTGACCGCCACCGAAGCGAAGGCCCGCATCCTCGCCCTCCTCGACGACGTGGAGGCCGGCGAGGAGATCGAGATCACGCGCCACGGCCGCCTCGTCGCGCGGCTGGTGCCCGCTCGCGGCGCGGCGGCCCTCCGCGGGCGCTACGCCAGCCTCGTGTCGATCACCGCCGACGACGAGGCATTGTTCACCACCGGCGTCACCTGGACCAACGGGGAGCCCGAGGACCTCGCGTGACCACGCTCCTCGTCGACACGCACGCGCTGCTGTGGTGGTCGGTGGCGCCGGACCGGCTGTCGAGCGACGCGCTGGTGGCGATCGAGGCCGCCGACGAGCTGGCGATCGCGGCCGTGTCCTGGTGGGAGCTCGCATGGCTGGCAGGGCACGGACGGATCACGGTCGGGGCGCCGCTGCGGACCTGGTTCGCGGACCTGTCCCGCTCGGTGCGGACGGCCGCCCTCACGCCGGGCATCGCCGCAACCGCCGCGGAGCTCCCCGAGCCCTTCCCCGGCGACCCGGCGGACCGCCTGATCTTCGCGACGGCGCTCGAGCACGGCTGGCGCCTGGTGACCAAGGATGCACGACTGCACGCGCACGACACAGAGCGCGCGGTCGTCGTCTGGTAGCCGGACGTGCGGGCGCGGGCATGGGATCGAGCAGTGGCTGGCGGCCCGGGGCTATCGGCTCGCGACCCTGTCACTCGATGACCTGATCGGGGCATTGGGCCCTCGCAGACCCGTAGTCCGCCTCCGCCGCCGGGAAGACCCGGCGGCGGTTGTGCGGCCCTCAGGTCAGGGCTTGATGTTCTGGTTGACCCGGAACAGGTTGTCCGCGTCGTACCGTCGCTTCACGTCCACGAGGCGTGGGTAGTTGCCGCGGTAGTTGGCCTTGATCCGGTCCTGGTCGTCGCCGGCCATGAAGTTGATGTAGCCGCCCTCCTCCGAGAGAGGCGCGGTCGCGGCGTAGTAGTCACGGACCCAGGCGATGTTGGCGTCGTTCTGGGTCGGGTCCGGCCACATCCCGGCGATCACCGGAGCGAAGGTCGCGTCGCGATAGGCGAACGCGGTTGCGTCCGCGGCGATCCGGTTGCAGGCGCCGTTGATCGGGTAGATGTGCACCGTGGAGTTCACGGTCGGGACCTTTGGGCCGTGCACGAGATGGGCGGCGATCGCATCGTCGGTCAGCTCGCGAACGAAGTTCGCCTTCCAGTAGTGCTGCAGGCCGGCCGGCACGAGCGCGTCGAAGGCGCCGTTGAGCGCCGGATACGGCATCGGGCCGACATGCTCGGCGACGACCTCCGCCACGTCGTGCAGGGGCTTGAGGATTCGCTCCCCCTCGTCCAGGGGGCCGGCCCAGCAGGCGACGAACGCGAGGAACGTCTCGCCGTGACGATCCTCTGGGATGAACGGCAGCGGCGAGGCGATCTGGAACGCCGGGAACCCGCCGAACGGCTCCGGTGCCTCGGCGATGAACTCGCGGTAGTAGCGCAGGACCGCCTCGGCATCCTTCATGGCGAAGAACATCGGGCCGCCGTAGATCTCCTTGACGGGGTGGAGGCGGAACTCGAGGGAGGCCGCCACGCCGAAGTTGCCCCCACCGCCGCGGATCGCCCAGAACAGGTCCGCGTGCTCGTCCTCGCTCGCGGTGACCACCTTGCCGTCGGCGGTGACGATCTCCGCCGAGAGGAGGTTGTCGCAGGAGAGCCCGAAGCCGCGGGCCAGGTAGCCGATCCCGCCGCCGAGGGTGAGGCCGGCGACGCCCGTGGTCGAGATGATCCCACCGGTGGTCGCGAGGCCGAATGCGGCCGTCGCCTCGTTGAACTCACCCCAGGTCGCCCCGCCCTCGGCACGAGCGGTGCGCTTCGACGGGTCGACGGTGACCGCCCGCATGCCCGACAGGTCGGCCACGACGCCGCCGTCAACCGTGCCGAAGCCCGGCACGCTGTGACCACCACCGCGGACCGCGAGCGCGAGCCCGTTCTCGCGTGCGAAGTCGACTGCCGCCGCGACGTCCGTGACATTCGTGCACCGGACGATGACCGCAGGCCTGCGGTCGATCATTGCGTTGTAGACGCGACGAGCCTCGTCGTAGCCGTCGTCGCCTGGCGTGATCACGGAGCCCGTGACGCGCGCACGCAGCTGCTGGGTGTCGGGGTTGCTCATGGGAGGGGACCCTTTCCGCGGACGCCGAGGCCTCCGACTCCGGACGAGCTGGTCTCGCCTGTGGCCCTGCGCGACGGTCTGAACGACCGTGGGGGACGCCGCGCGGGTGGGAGCGCTCGGCCCCCGCCTCTCGTCCAGTGGGTCGATGTTACGCCACCCGTCTACCCGGGTGGTGCCACCGGTGGTACCATACGTCCATGGACAAGACCACCGTGTACCTCCCGCTCGAGCTCAAGACCGCGCTCCGCCGGGTGGCCATCCGGCGCGGCGTGTCGGAGGCCGAGGTCATCCGGGACTCGCTGCGCCGGGCCGTGGCCGAGGAGGATCGGCCGCGACCGCGGGGCGGGCTGTTCGCGTCCGACACCCTCATCGCCCGCACCGTGGACGAGCACCTCCGCGGGTTCGGCGAGCGGTGATCGTCGACACCAGCGCGCTCCTCGCGTTCCTCAACGACCGCGAACCGGATCACGCCGCCGTCGCCGCCGTCCTCGATGCGGCCACCGAACCGCTCGTGGTCTCGCCGTATGTCGTCGCCGAGCTCGATGACCTGGTGGCCACCCGGATCGGGGTCGAGGCCGAGCTGGCGGTGCTGGCCGAGCTCGCGGGGGGCGCCTGGGAGCTCGCCTCGTTCGGGGCCGAGGATCTCGCGGCGGCGCGCAGCGTCATCGAGCGCTACGCAGACCAGGCGATCGGCGTGGCCGACGTGTCGATCGTCGTGCTTGCCGCGCGGTACGGGACGCACACGGTGGCCACGCTGGATCGCCGCCACTTCGAGGTGCTGCGGGCGCTCGATGGAGGCCGGTTCACCGTCGTCCCCTGACCGGCGGGTGTCCCGGACTCTGGTCGATCCTGTGCGGATGTCCGTCCCCGCCATGACCCCCGGTCGTCGACGCCTCACCGCGCTGCGGCTGGCTGCGCAGCATGTCGGCGCGGACGAGCGCTCGACACCCGCCGAGGCCGTCCGGTGGATGCTGGCCCTGCAGGGGCAGGACTTCCCCGGGGTGAAGTGGTCGGTCGGCCTGCGTGCCGCGGGGGCGACGGTCGCCGGGGTCAACGCGGCCCTGGATGCGGGCGAGATCGTGCGTTCCTGGCCGTTGCGCGGGACGCTGCACCTCGTCGCGGGCGAGGACCTGCGCTGGCTGCTGGCGCTCACCACGCCTCGGGTCATCGGATCGGCGGCGGCCCGGCGGGCCGCGTTGGGACTGACCGAGACCGAGATGGAGCACGCCCGCGCGGTCGCCACGGAGGCGCTCGGCGGCCGCCGCGTGCCCGGTCGCGGAGCGCTGCTGGCCGCGCTCGATGCGGACGGTGTCAGCACGACCGGCGCGCGTGCCTACCACCTGCTCTGGTACCTCGCCCAGACGGGCACGCTCGTCCTGGGCCCGACCAACGGCACCCAGCAGGCGTTCGCGCTGCTCGATGACTGGGTGGCGCACCCCGCGCGGCGGCTGGAGGGGGACGAGGCGCTGGGCGAGCTCGCGTTGCGCTACTTCCGGAGCCATGGTCCGGCCACGGCCCGCAGCCGCGCCCGGATCCGGTCCGGCCGACCCTGGCGACGCTCTCGACGTTGTGAGCCTCGACACGCCGGGTGGCAGGCCGCTCGTCGGCCTTACCGCTCTGGGCGTCTCAAACGGGGCGGGGTTTCGGCCTGCTGGGGGCCATCAGGCCCTGAATGGGTACGCCGTGTGGCAGGTTCTGCTGGGATCGGGTCGGCGCGGCGGTGGCAACGCGTCGCGCGGCGGGGCGGAGGGGAGGCGGGGCGGCGGACGGAGGTGACCATGGCGAACGACGGGCCGGGGCCGTCGAAGCTCAGTGGCCGCCGGGCCCGCGAGCCGCACGCGGATCCGTGGCCGCCGATAGACTCCCGGGGGCGCGATTCGGACGAGCGCTGACGTTGCTAGGATGCAGGTGATGATCGATCCAGGGCGGCCCGGAACCGCGGTCAACACGTGAGCGGCGAACCGCGCCGGCGACGGTCCGGGTCGATCGGGCTCCAGGCCCGCCTCGACTGGCTTCGCTCCTCTCTCTGGTTCATTCCGGGCAGCTTCGCCGTCGGCGCCACAGTCGGTGCCCTCGTCCTGGTCCCGCTGGATCGGCTCGTGGACCAGTCCGTGGCCGGCAATCTGAGCGGCGTGCTGTTCGCCGGCGGCCCGGAGAGCGCGCGCCTGGTCCTCTCGACGATCTCGGGGGCGATGCTGTCGTTCACCGGTCTCGTCTTCACGGTC
The DNA here is from genome assembly GCA_038250545.1 of Candidatus Limnocylindrales bacterium. Taxonomy (GTDB): domain Bacteria; phylum Chloroflexota; class Limnocylindria; order Limnocylindrales; family CSP1-4; genus CAIXZV01. The sequence continues at coordinate 17,548 of JBBSCF010000004.1, forward strand.
ACGATGCTGGTCCTCCAGCTGGCCAGCAGCCAGCTGTCGCCCCGGGTCATGCGGACGTTCCTTCGGGACCGGGTCAACCAGGCCGTCCTCGGGCTCTTCGTGGCCACGTTCCTCTACTCGCTGCTCATCCTTCGGGAGGTGCGCAGCCCGCCGACGGACAGCGCTTTCGTCCCGGCCATCGCCGTGACCGTGGCATACCTGCTCCTCGTCGCATCGGTCGGGGCCTTCGTCTACTACATCCACCACATGGCCCAGATGATCCGGGCGGTGAGCGTGCTCCGGAGCGTTGGGGACGAGACCCGGGCCGCGATCGCCCGGCTCTACCCGGAGGGGGTCGGCGACGAGCCGGAGGACACGTCGGCGGCGCTCCCGGCGCGCGCACCCGACCGTGTCGTGACCCTCGAGCACGGACCGGGCGTCATCACCTCGGTGGACGATGCGCAGCTCATGGTGCTCGCGCGCGAGCACCAGCTGACGGTCGAGCTCCTGAACATGGTCGGGGACTTCGTCCCCCATGGCGCCCCGCTGCTCGCGCTCTGGTCGCGCGCCGACGGCGGGCTTCCGGCCGATCTGCCGATCGCTCGCCTGGCGGGCACGATCCAGCTCGGGCTGGAGCGCACGATGACCCAGGACGCGGCCTTCGGGTTCCGCCAGATCGTCGACATCGCCGAACGGGCGCTCTCCCCCGGAATCAACGACCCCACGACCGCCCTGCAGGGCCTGGACCAGCTGCACGACCTGCTGCGGCGACTGGCCGGGCGCTCGATTCCGTCCCCGTTCCGGCTCGATGAGGGCGGCACCGTCCTCCTGTGCCTGCGGCGCCCCGACTGGCCGGACTACGTGGCGCTGGCGATTGACGAGATCCGCCAGTTCGGGAGCGGCTCGATCCAGATCGCGCGCCGGCTGCGTCACCTGCTGATGGACCTCGAGGGCGTCGCCCCGCCGTCCAGGCAGGAGCCGCTCGCGCGTCAGCTGCGGCTCCTGGACGCCGACCTGGCGCAGGCGTTCGCCTTCCGCGAGGATCGCCGATCGGCGGCACAGCCCAGCCCGTCGGGCCAGGGACCGACCGAGTCACCGAACCATCCGACCGACCCAGCGGCGGTTCCCAAGGCGGCTCCCACGGCGCCGCCGAATGCCGGCGTCCCGAACGGGTAGCGCATCCCGATGCGGGCGCCGGCGGCGGTGTCTACATCGGCGGCTTGAGCCCGCCGACCTGCATCATCGCCGTCACGCCGTCGTTGAGCCCCCAGTAGGCGACGGCCCTGCCGTCACGGAGCTGGTAGACGCCCCACATCTCGAAGTCGACGGCGGCGCCATTGGCCTCCGGCGCGCCGAGGAACGCGGCGCCACCGGTGTTCGTGCCCGTGACCCGCGTCCTGACGAACACCCGGTCGCCCTCGGCGACGAGATCGAGGATCTGCACCCTGCGGTCCGGGAAGGACGCCATCGCGCCGGCGTGCGCCATCTTCGCGCCGGCGAGGCCTGACGGGAGCCCCGGCATCGCGCTGTGGGCGTTGTCGAAGTCGGGGGCGAACAACGGGTCGATCGCGGCCGGGTCGTTGCGATCCCACGCCTCCTCGATCCTGCGGACCACGTCCTTGTTCTGGTCGGTCGTGCTGGTCATGGCTGCCGTCCTCCCGGTGGGATGCCTGGTTCACTCGGGCGACGAACGGCTGGGCCGGGAATCGACATCCGCACCGCCGGCAGGTGGCGGCCGAGAGCTCTCGCGAGGATTGGGCCCGTCCAGAGCAGAATCCTGCAACCGGCAGCCCGCAGGTCGTGTTCCCCTGGATGATGCACACGATGACGACGCTGATGGTGACCTTCGAGACCGTGCTGGGGCGCTGCGCGGTCCGGTGGAACGACGCCGGGATCACGGGCGTGCTGCTGCCGGACCGCAGCGGCCGCCCGGGCCCCGCGCTGGAGGACGGCGTGGACGATCCGCCGTTCGCACGGCGCGCGATCGAGGGCATGACCGCCGTGCTGGCGGGTGGGTCGCCTGACCTGCGCAGCGTGCCGCTCGACGAGCGCGGCCTCGACGAGCTCCGCCGAGCCGTCTACGCCGCGACCCGCAACATCGCGCCGGGCACGACCCGGAGCTACGGCGAGATCGCCCGCGCGATCGGCGACCCAACGACGCCCGGGAGGTGGGCGCCGCGCTCGCCCGCAACCCGTATCCGATCCTCGTCCCCTGCCACCGTGTCGTCTCGGCGAACGGGGCGCTCACGGGGTTCTCGGCGCCGGGCGGCCTCGAGACGAAACGGCGGATGCTCGAGCTCGAGGGAGCGCCCGGGTACGGCCAGCAGGTCCTGTTCGGCTGAGGCAGGTCGCCCCGTGGGTCAGACGACGGCGATCGGCCGCTCGATGGCAAGGTCGCGCCGGAGCCGACGATCGATGAGCACCCGGATGATGTAGGTGTTCTCGAGCCCGGCCCCGTCGAAGGAGGGCGGCGAACCTGCCGGCAGGCCACCGAGCTCGGCCGTGGTGCCCGCACGCAGGAGGGCCCCCGTTGTGGCCACCGAGGCGAGCTCCCCCTCGACCCCGTTGGGCGCGGTCGTCCGGCGGTGGAGCTCGATCCGGGCGTTGCCATCGGGCGCCCCGGGCCAGGCCACCTCCACCCGGAGCACGTTGCCCGCCCTGACCGGCTTGGGATTGGTCACCCCGATGGTGGCCCCGTCCGCGACGGACACGACATCGAGCATGGCCAGGCCGCCCTGGCGGCCCACCCCCGCCCGCACGAGGTCGGGGTTCTGCTCCACGTTCAGCGCGGCGGCCACCCAGGAATCCGAGCCCCTTGCCACGTCCCAGTGGGCCTCGAGGGCCCAGGCGACGATGGCCTCGCCGAGATGCGCGACCGGCGGCCCGAGCCGCGGAGCGGGCAACACGAAGTCGCATTCGAAGGTCTGGCCGGCCCGCATGGCCGGGGGCAGGACAGGCTCGGTGAAGGGAAGGGTCTCGAACAGCACGCCGTTGGCCTCCACCCACGACTCGGTGGTGCTGCTCCGGTTCTCGCCGGTCCCGGTCTCGTGTTCCTCGCTCTTGCGCTCCTCGACGAGCCGCAGGACCACCAGGCGCAGGACGGCGCTGCGGGCCGCGATGTCGCGCGATGCCATCACCCGCAGGTGGCCGCGGATGGCCTGGCCCACCACGATGGGGCCGTCGATGCGGATCTCCCCGGTCACCGCCCCCGAATAGGGCATCACCAGCTGGGGGATGGCCACCGAGTGCAGCGGATGCGAGCCGGTCGGACCGGCCAGCCGGGAGCCGTTAAGGGCAGAGAAGGGGCCCGGACAGGTGCCGGAGTAGATGGCCACGCGGATACCTCGAGCAGCGGCGGGTCGGGCACATCCATGCGGTCATGGAGGCGCTGGTGATGAGCGTAGTGCCTATCCCCATCGCTCCGCAGCACACCCTACGGGGCGTTCACCGGGTTGCGAAGGCCGCCCGGCGGCCGCGCCACGCCCGGACCGCGCAACCTGCGATCGCCACGGAGCCCGCGACGCAGAACCAGGCGAGCCAGTCCAGGACGAAGTGGACCGTTCCGAAGCGGCCACTCTGGGCCGGGTACCGGCATGACGGCCCGGACACCGTGCATGAGACCTGGTTGTCCATCTCCACTGGGTCTCGATCCGAGGTGAGCTCGTAGCCGTAGGGCAGTGGGTAGCCGACGAGGCGGGCGTCGCCCCGGTAGCCGTCAGGGCCGGGATGGACGTCCGCCGCAACGACGAGAGGCGCGACGTGTCCGGGGGCGGCCGCAGGCCCGCCCGATGCAGGTCCGCGGTGCTGAAGGACATGCCGCCGTACAGGCCGTTCGCGGCATCGCCGACGTCGAGCGTGGCGATGGTGCCCAGCTTGAACGCCTTGAGGGCGCTGTGCGGGAACGCGTTCGTGAACTGGAACCCGTTGAGCACGGGCTCGAAGCCCGGGACCCTGACGCTCGCCATGCCGCCGGTGCCTCCCCTTGGGACGATGGACCCGTGGCCGGGCCCCGAGGAGCGCCCACTATGACCGACTCGACGCGGCCGTTCAACCGCTCGCCGGGCCGGTGGCATCATGGACGCATGGTGCTGCTCCGCATGCTGCTCCGCATGCTGCTCGTCGTCGCCGCCTCGGTCGTGCTCGCCGCGTGCGGCCCGGCTCCCCTGCCCTCCGCCGAGGAGACGCCGATGGAATCGCCGTCCGCCGCCCCGTCCACCAGTGCCGCCCCCTCCGCGGCCGCGACCGACCCCACCGCGACCGGAACCGCCTTCGTGCAGGCCCTCGCCCGCGGCGACATGGCCGCCGCGGAGGCGATGGAGGACGCGACCATGCGGGCCGCCGCGCCGGCGGCGGCGCTCACCCAGCTGTGGGCGCAGATCACCGGCCAGTTCGGCGCGGTCGGGGGCGTTGGCCAGGCCGAGGCAAAGGACCAGCCGCCGTACGTCAACGTCACCGTGCCGGTTGCCTTCGAGAAGGCCACGGTGCCGCTGATCGTGACCGTGTCCGGTGACGGCCTGGTGGCCGGCCTGCACCTGGGCCAGCCGGGTCCCGCGGGGTCCGCGGGGTCCGCGGGGTCCGCGCCGCCGGCCGGCACCTCGCCGGCGCCATCCGCGGCCGACTCACCGCCGGCGTACGTGGGCCCGTCCGCCTTCACCGAGACCGATGTCACGGTCGGTGCGGCGCCGTGGGCGCTGCCCGGCACGCTCTCGATGCCGACGGGCGTCGGCCCGTTCCCGGCCGTCGTGCTGATCGCGGGCTCCGGGCCGAACGACCGCGACGAGACCATCGGGCCCAACAAGCCGCTGCGGGACCTGGCCTGGGGGCTGGCGTCCAACGGCATCGCCGTGCTCCGCTACGACAAGCGCACGAAGACGTACGGGGCGCAGATGGCGGGGCAGGTCGCGACCGTCACCGTGCGCGAGGAGACGACCGACGACGCGGTCCTCGCGGTGGACCTGCTGCGCACCACGCCCGGGATCGATCCGGACCGCGTCTTCCTTGCCGGCCACAGCCTGGGTGGCTACCTGGCGCCGCGGATCGCTGCGGCGGCACCCGGCCACATCGCCGGCATCGCGCTGCTGGAGGCGAACGCGAACCCCCTCCAGCGGCTGATCGCGGACCAGATCGCATACCTCGCCTCGGACGCCGGCGGCGCGGACCCGGGGGCGAAGGCCATGCTGGACGGGCTGGCGGCCCAGGTCGCCCTGGTGGAGTCGCCCGACCTCTCACCCGCGACGCCGGCCACAGCCCTGCCGCTGGGGATCCCGGCCGCCTACTGGCTGGACCTCCGCGGGTACGACCCCGCCGCGACGGCGCGGAGCCTCACGATCCCGATCTTCATCACGCAGGGTGGCCGGGACTACCAGGTGCCGCCGAGCGAGCTCGCGGCCTGGCGGGCGGCGCTCGGGAGCCGCGCCGGGGTCACGGTGCGGCAGTACCCGTCGCTCAACCACCTGCTGATGGCCGGCACCGGCCCCAGCCGGCCCGCGGAGTACGCGGCGCCCGGCCACGTGGCTGGCGAGGTAGTCGCGGACCTGGCGGCCTGGGTCCTGGCGACGCGCTGAGGCGATCCACGAGCTGAGCGGCGGCGCCGTTCGGCCGCGCGGCGCATCTCGGCGCGCGCGGCGCATCTCGGCGCGCGCGGCGCATCTCGGCGCGCGCGGCGCCGTCCCCGGTCCACCAGCGCCACCGGGCGGGTCTGCGGTTCGGTGCCCGAACGAATCACCCGTCTGGCGGCACATCCGTTGCCCCCGGGCCTCCCCGAGCCGACAGGTGCGACATGCAGCGGCTCAGACGTTGGGTGACCGAACCGTTGGCCCGCCTCAGTGCGCGCGGGGGCGGCGAACGGGGGCGGGAGTGTGGCCCGGCCTCCGCATCCGAGATCCGCGGTCCGATGGTTCCGCGCGCGCCGCTTCCTACCCGCCCGGGTTCGACCCGGACCGGATCCGCCGCCCGTTCTCGTGGGTCACGCCGAAGCAGCGGCCGTTCTTCTCGAACACCAGCGCGATGTGGTAGCCGGTCGTCCGCCACTGGAGGAGCGTGCGGCCGTCGGGCAGCGGCGTCTCGGTGGCGGGCTCGCCGACCGCCTTCACGATCTCCCGGCGCGTCCGGCCCTTGAGTGAGCCGAGGACCACGAACCGGCGGCGGAGGGCGCGCCCGGGCGCCAGCACGATCCTCGGCACGACGATCGCCACCAGCGCCGCCACGACGAGGGCGATGACCGCCACCTGGGCCCCGTCCACCCGATCCACCTCTGTACTGCGTTGAGCCCCATGGTATCGGGCGGGTCCTGTGCCCGGGGAGTTCCCGGGCGGCGCAGGCGGACGGGAAGCGTACCCCCGGCGAACCGGGGCACCGATATCCACGCCGAACGAGGACCCGTCGGCCTACGCTCCCGCCGCGAACCCCGGCCGTGCGTACGCCGGGTCCGGGTAGTCGTAGAACCCGGCGCCGCTCTTGCGCCCCAGGCGTCCGCGATCGAGGTAGCCGCGCAGCAGGTCCGCGTTGCGGCGCAGCTGCGGGTCACCCAGGGTCCGGGCCCAGAAGTCGGTGATGTGCCAGACCGTGTCGAGGCCCACCTCGTCCAGCATGCCGAACGGCCCGATCGGCATCTTGAAGACGCCCATCCAGGCCCGGTCGACGTCCTCGACCGTGGCGATGCCGTTCGCGACGAGGGTCATCGACTCGCGGTTCACCGCGCCGTAGATCGCGTTGAAGACGTAGCCGTGGCTCTCGCGGGCAAGCCGGATCGGGACCTGGCCGATGGCCTTCGCGAAGGCGACCAGGGTGTCGACGACCGCCGGGTCGGTCCCCTCGTGGGGCATGACGTCGACCACGTTCGAGCGCCAGACCGGCAGGTGGAAGTGGAGGGCGGCGAGGCGGGCCGGCCGCCCGGTCGCGGCGGCGAACATCGACGGCACCAGCGTGGACGTGTTGGTCGCGAAGATGACGCCCGGTGGGCAGACGGCATCGAGCCCCGCGAACACCCGGCCCTTGAGCCCCGGGTCCTCGGGCACGCACTCGATGACGAGATCGGCCCCGGTGGCCCCGTCCGCGGCGGTCGCGACCGGGGTCATCCGCCCGAGCGCGGCCTCGAGACCAGCGGCGTCGAGGAATCCCGCGGCGACGATCTCGCCGCCGTATGCGGCCGCGCGCTCGCGCAGCGACGCCAGCGCGGCGGGATCCGCGTCCGCGAGCGTGACCTCGCGGCCGAACAGCGCGCACTGGAACCCGATCTGCATGCCCATGGTCCCCGCGCCGACCACCAGGACCCGGCGGATCTCCCCGCTCATCGCGCGGCGCCGGCGGGCTCCCGGGCCAGCTCACGGGCGATCCCGGAGGCCCACGCCTCGATCCCCGGCCAGTCCCTCCAGTCCCCGTCCGGCAGGAACCGCCGCACGACCGTCCGCTCCACGAGGCCCATGCCGGAGAAGTCGGCCGTGGCGCGGTCAAAGGCGCCGGCGAAGACCCGGGTGTCCCGCGGCCGCAGGCTGCCCAGGGCGGCGGTGACCTCCTTGGGGTCCGTCGCCGGGGCCGCGGCCGCCCGGTCACCCAGCGGTCCGCTGCTGAACAGCCAGGTCGAGCGCGCGGCGAGGGCCGCGTGGTTGCGCTCGATGAAGGTCGCCGCCGCGGGCAGCCAGTGGCCGGCCTCCACGGCACTCCCGAGGATCGCGGCGCGATACCCGATGAGCGTCGCCACATCGGCGATGTCGCGCACCTCGACCAGGAGGCCGGTCGCCGCCACCACCTCGCCGATCCGCTCCGCGATGCCCTTCGTCGACCCGAACCGGCTCGCGTATGCCACCAGGACCGCGTCCTGCACCATCGACCTCCTCTGCCTGCCCCCGGGAGCCCCGATGCTGGCGGGTCGCCTCGTCGACGAGAAGGGGCGATCGGCACCGGATCGGGTGCGCCGCATGCCCGGGCGCCCCGCCACTCGGCCCGCCGTCCGCGTGGCCGGAAGGCCCCCCGAGGACGCATGGCCGGAAGGCACCCGGAGCCTGCAGGGGTGGAACCTGGGTTCCTGACGACACCGGACGCCGGTGCCGATGATCCGGCCCATGACGTCCCTGCTGTCCCTGGCGGCCGGCGTGATGAGCGTGGTGTCGCCGTTCGTGGGCATCGTGAGGGCGAGCCTGCCCCTGGCGGCGGGCGTCGCGCTGGGGAGCCCATGCCGGCCGCGAAGGCCGCGGGGATGGCCCTCGCGCTGGCCGCCATCGTCATCGTGGCCGGACCGGCCCGCATCGACCGGGCGCCGCGGCGCGCGATCTGGCTGGCCGCCGTCGCGGGCACGGGCTACGGCACCTCGTTCGTCATCTTCTCCATCGCCCAGTCGACCACCGCCGGCGAGGGGGCGTAACCAGGTGGCGCGGCGGCGCGCCAGATCCCGCCACGCGAATGGCCGGCTCGAGCCCGTCGCCCGTCAGGGTGACGACGTCCGACAACGGGTCGAGCCGCCCGCGGGCGATGCTCAGAGCGCCCCGGCGATGGCGCGGACGTGGTCCGCCGTGGTCCCGCAGCAGCCGCCGATGATCGTCGCGCCGGCATCGGCCGCCCGCCGCGCGTAGTCGGCGGCCTCGGCGGGGGTGCCCGGGTAGCGGGTCGTGCCGTCCGGGCTCCGGACCGGGGCGCCGGCGTTGGCCTTGGCGACCACGTGGAGCCCCGGGGCGGCCGCCGCGATCGCCGGGATCACGTCGAGCACGGACGAGAAGCCGTCGCCGCAGTTCGCGCCGACACCCACCACGCCGTGCTCCGCGAGCGTCGCTGCAGCCGCGTCCGGCCGGTCGCCGAACATCGTCCGGCCCCGCGTGAACACCATCGTCGCCACGACCGGCACGCCGGGGGCGCCGTCGCGGGCCCCGTCCACGGCCGCGATGGCCTCGCCGAGATCCATCATCGTCTCGACCCACAGGACGTCCACGCCGGCCGACGCGAGCGCGGCGGCCTCCTCGGCGTAGGCGGCGCGTACGGCGCCCGGGTCCAGGACGCCGTACGGGGCCAGCAGCCCACCGGTCGGCCCGAGGCTCCCCGCGACGACGACGCCGCTCCCAGCCGCTCCCCGCGCCGCGGCCACCGCCGCCCGGCAGACCTCGCCGCCACGGCCCTCGAGCGGCGACCCGGCGAGCCGCAGCGCGTTGGCGCCAAAGCTGGACGCCAGGACGATGCGGGCCCCTGCGGCCACGTGCCCGCGGTGGACGGTGGCGACGGCCGCAGCACCGGCGTCGGTCAGGAGCCAGGCCTCGGGGGCCTCGCCGGCGGGCAGGCCCAGGCCAAACAGGGCGGTGCCCATGGCACCGTCGGCGATGATCGGGCGGGCGAGGCCCGCGACGGGAGGCAGCTCGGTCATGGCAAGAGGATCGGATCGACGGACTGCCGCGTCAACGGGCCGACCGGCTCAACGGTGGCCGGAGTTGACCAACGGCACTTTTCGGGCGGGCGCGAATCGCGGTTTCCTCCTCCTGCACAGCAAGCGACTCGACTCGGCCCGGGGGCCACGGCGGTCGCGTGGAAGCGCGTCCCTGTCTGGAGGCGTTCGATGCACCTGCCGCGCGTTGCCCCTGCCCACCCGTCCCGGCTCGTCGCCGCGTGGCTGGTCGTCGCCCTGGTCTCGGGGTGCGGCGGCTCGGGCGCGAGCCCCGCGAGCGGCGGGCCCAGCCCGGGTGCCGCGGGTCCCGCGACGCCCGCAGCCGCCGCGGCAACCCCCGCCGCCGCCACGCCGCTCCCGGGTGGCCCGGCGGTCGCCACCCCCGTCGACGGACCCACCGTGATCGACGTCCCGCACGCGGTGGTCGCCACGCAGTCGGTCGCCGCGCAGGGGGCGACGCTCACGTCCGATGGCGTGACCCTCGTCGTGCCCGCAGGCGCCGTGGCCGCCGCCACGACGGTCGAGATCACCCGGCTGGACGCGCCCTTCCAGCAGAACCCGTACGCGCGCGACGAGGCCGACGCGGTCCCCGCCGCCCCGGTGGGTCCCGCGCTGGACTTCGGGCCCGCGGGCGTCACGTTCGCGTCGCCGGTCAGCGTCAGCCTCGCCTACGACCCCGCCGCCATCCCGGCCGGCTACGACACGATCGCGGTCGCCTACTGGAGCGGCACGCGCTGGGCGATCCTCGGCGGCACGGTGGACCCCGCCGCGCACACGGTCACGGTGACCCAAGACGCCTTCGAGGGGGAGATCCTCACCACGATCGCGCTCGCCACGGCGGCCGGGCTCCTCATCAACCGCGGCATCAAGTGGTGGTACGGCAAGGAGGGGGCCAACGCCGACCCGATCAGCGAGAAGACGGCCTCCGGCTGGGTCGCGCCCACCGATCCCGCCGTGGACGCGGCGGCGAAGACGACGACCGTCGGGGGCGTGCCCCTCACCGACAAGCAGAAGCTGGACGACTACCTCAAGGCCCACCCGGGTGACAGCGCGCCGATCCGCGTCACCGGGGCGGACGGGACGACGCGGGGCCAGACATATTCGTCAGCGACCGGGACCAACTGGCAGAAGCCGGGCGCCTACCTGACCACCAGCGGCATGAAGGGCGACTGCACCGACGTCACCAACGCGATGGTCTCGATCTTCCGCAACCTGGGCTACCCGGCGCGGGCCGTGTTCGGCTACGCGGGCGACCGGGACTCGCCGCACGCCTGGGGCGAGGTCGTGATCGGCGGCCGGCCGTACCTGGTCGACGAGGAGGGCAACCTCCAGGATCTCGACGCCGCCATGCGCGCGGCCAACCTCCTCCGCCCCGAGCCGGGCGACCCGCGCGGGTTCATGTGGGACGAGAACGGCCAGGTCCCCACCAGCGATCGCTGGTGGGACGCGACGGCCATCAACGGCTCGTATGCCGGCACCTTCACGCTCACCGACGTCACCATGGACGAGTCCATGGCCAAGGATGCCGAGCAGCAGGGCTGCACGATCGCGATGCTCGACGCGATCAAGGGCCAGGCCCTGCCCATGGCGATGGACATCAAGGTCGACGCCGCCGGCAAGGGGACGACGGTGATGAAGATCAACATGTCGTCGATCAAGGGCCCGGACGACAAGCCGCTCAAGTCCAGCCCGCAGACGTTCAAGGTGACCTACGCCGACCCGGTCCTGACGTTCAAGGTGGAGGCGTCGGACGGCGCGACCAGCTCCATGTCCGGCCGGATCACGGCGGGCGAGGGCGGTGCCTTCACGATCAGCGGCACCACGACAATGAGCGGCAAGGGCTTCTCCGCGACGGCCGCCTGGACCGCGGCCCGGTCATAGCGCATGCACCCGATCCTCGCCCGGTTCGAGGTCGCGGGCTGGGAGGTCGTCCTCCCGGCCTATGGCACGTTCCTCGTGCTCGCCGCGGTCGTGGCGGGCGCGCTGGCGATCCGGGCGGCCGGGGCGCCGGGCGTGGGGCTGACGCGGGCGCGGGCGGGGACGCTCGTGCTCGCGGCGATCGCGGCCGGGCTGGTCGGAGCGCGCTTGCTCGACGTGCTGTTGGACGTCGGGGGGTACGCGGAGGATCCGGGGCTCGCGGCCAGCCTCGAGCCCCGGGGGTTCGCGCTGGCCGGGGGGTTCGCCGGGGCGGTGCTGGCGGCTCTCGTCCTCGCCCGGCGGTTCCGTGTGGACCCGGCCTCGTTGGCGGACGCGGTCGTCCCGGCCACGGCCGCCGGGATCGTCCTGGTGCGGATCGGCTGCTTCCTCAACGGCTGCTGCGCGGGCGAGGTGACGACGCTGCCCTGGGGTGTCACCTTCCCATACGGCGGTTCCGCGTGGAGCCAGCAGGTCCTCTCGGGTGAGGGCGGGCTCCTCGGGCTCATTGGCCAGGTCGAGCCGGTCCACCCGGCGCAGCTCTACGAGGCCGGTGCGGCCGTCCTGTGCGCGGGGCTCGCGGTCCTGGTCCGGCGGCGCGGCCCGCGGCCCGGCACGGCCGCCCTCGTGTTCGCGACCGGGTTCCTGACCTTCCGGGTGCTCAACCAGTCGATCCGGCCGGACGCGCCCGGGGCCACCCTGCCGCACGAGCTGCTCCTCGCGGGGTACGCGGCGGCGGCACTCGGCACGGGGCTCCTGCTGGCCGCGTGGCTGGTCACCGGGTCGTGGGCCCGCGAGGCGGGCCGGGTTCGGCCCCTCGGGGGGCGGTGAGACGCGGGAGTCGGTGGCGCGCGGCGCCCTACGCCAGCCCGTCCACCAGGTCCGCGATCGAGGCCACGATCTGTGACGGCCGGAACGGGTACCGGTCCACGTCACCGGCCGCCGTCGACCCCGTCAGCACCAGCACCGTGTGCATCCCGGCCTCGAGGCCCGACTTGATGTCCGTGTCCATCCGATCGCCGATGAGGGCCGCGGTCTCCGAGTGCGCGTCCAGGGCGTTGAGCGCGCTGCGCACCATGAGCGGGTTCGGCTTGCCCACGAAGTAGGGTTCCACGCCGGTTGCCCGGCTGATCAGCGCGGCGACGGCGCCGGTCGCGGGCACGGGGCCGTCCGGCGTGGGGCCGCTGGGGTCCGGGTTGGTGGCGAGGAACCGGGCGCCCCCGAGGACCAGGCGGATCGCCCGCGTCACCCGCTCGAAGCTGTAGGTGCGGGTCTCGCCCAGGACGACGTAGTCCGGGTCACGCTCGGTGAGCGTGTAGCCGGCATCGTGCAGCGCGGTCGTGAGCCCCGCCTCGCCGATGACGAACGCCGAGCCACCCGGGCGCTGCTTGCGCACGAACCGCGCGGTGGCGAGGGCGGAGGTCCAGATGTGGGCCTCCGGGACGTCCAGCCCGCTGGCGCGGAGGCGCGCCGAGAGGTCCCGTGGCGTGTAGATGCTGTTGTTGGTCATGACCATGTACCGCATCCCGACCTCGGCGACGCGGGCGAGGAACGCGGCGGCGCCCGGGATCGCAGTCTCCTCGTGGACGAGCACGCCGTCCATGTCGATCAGCCAGGACCGGATCTCGGGCGGGGTCATGCGGCCTCCGGGTCGTTGCGTGGGCGCCTCCATCGTAGGGGTCGCGCGGGTCCGGCGCCGTCGGCGGCGGGTTCCCTGTTCGTACCGCGTGGGTTACCGGTCGGTCACCGGCTCGCGAGTCCGTGCGATGCTGCCCGTCTTCGCCGCGCCCCGAGGAGCCCCGCATGACCGACCACGAGCACCAGCACACGCTGTCCTACGCGGACGCGATCGCGGAGTACCGCGCGGACAAGGACGCGTACTTCCGGACCGGAGCCGGGAGCCCGATCCCGGCCGCAGAGCGCCCGGCCTTCGAGGGCCTCGCCTACTTCCCCGTCGACGAGGCGATGATCGTCGACGACCTTGCCCTCGAGCCGTACCGGGGCGATGAGCCGGTCCGGTTCGAGATCCCCACCACGGACGGGCGCCTCCGCCCCGCCGAGCGCGCGGGCGTGTTCCGGTTCCGCCTGATGGGCACCGACTGCAGCCTGACGGCCTACCGCCTCGCCGCCTCGGACGGCGAGCTCGCCGAGTCGCTCTTCGTCCCGTTCCTCGACGGCACCAGCGGGACCGAGTCGTACGGGGCCGGCCGGTACCTCGACCTCGAGGCCGAGGAGGACGGCACCTGGACGCTGGACTTCAACGTGGCGTACCACCCGTCCTGCGTGTACGACCCGCGGTTCTCCTGCCCGCTGACGCCGGCCGAGAACCGCCTCCCGGTCCGGGTCGAGGCCGGCGAGCGCCTCGCGGCCGGCGGACACTAGGCGCCCAGGCGAGACGCCACCACCCCGATCGCGACCGTGATCGCACGGACCGTCGTCTCGAGCGCCATCCCGGGGCCGTCCTTCGCGGGTTCGCCCTGGCCCGGCAGCCCGGGGACGTGGATGAACCCGGCGGGGACGCCCGTTCCGTCCGTAGCCGCCATGAGCCGGTAGAAGACGTGGTTGCACACGAACGCGCCCGCGCTGCCCGACACGTGGGCGGGAATGCCCGCCGCCTCGATGGCATCCGCGATCTCCCGGACCGGCAGCCCGGACAGGTAGCCCACGGGAGCGCCGTCGACGATGGGGGTCTCGAGGTGGACGGCGCCCGCGTTGTCGGCGGCCGGCGTGTCGTCGAGGTTGACCGCCACGCGCTCCGGGGTCACGCCGTCCCGCCCGATGGCGACGCCCAGCGCGATGACCGCGTCGGGCCGGTGCGCCTCCAGCGCCGCGAGCAGGGCGTCGGCCGAGGCGCCGTAGACGGTGGGGATGACGACGCCGACGATGTCGACGCCGGCGATCCGGGTCCCCGCCAGGCGCGCGACGATCTCCGCGGACGGGTTGCGCTCCTCGCCCCCGAAGGGCTCGAAGCCGGTGAGCAGGACGGTGGGCATGGTCCCGCCATTGTCGGGCGAACCGCGGCGTCGCGCGGGTAGGATCCGCCTGTGGACGACGCAGACCTCGGCGCGATCCGCCGCATCCTCGCGGCCGCCCGTGCGGCCGGGCGTACGACGCTCCTCGAGCCGGAGGGCCTCGCGCTCCTCGCCGCGGCGGGCCTGGCGGTCCCGCGCTGGACGTTCGTTCTGGATGAGACGGCCGTGGACGGCGCGCTCCTGGCCCCGTTCGAGGGCGACCGCGTCGTCGTCAAGGTCGTGGCCGCCGCGGTCAGCCACAAGACCGAGGTGGGCGGCGTGGCGATCGTGCCCCGCGATCCGGGCGCCGTGCGGGACGCGATGACCGGGATGCGCGCCCGCCTCCCGGCCCCGCCCGACGGGTTCACCGTCTCGTCGTTCGTCCCTCACGACGCGGGGCCCGGCGGCGAGCTGCTGCTGTCCCTGCGCTGGACCGACGACATGGGCGCGGTCGTCGCCGTGGGCGCGGGCGGCGTCCTCACCGAGGCGCTCGCGGCGGATCTCCGTCCCGGCGCGGAGCTCGCGATCGTCTCGCCGAGCCTCACGCCGCCCGGTGACCGCGACGGCCTCGCGCACGCCCTCGCCGGCGCGACGGCGGTCCGCCTCGCCACGACCCCGCTCCGCGGCCAGCCGCCCCGCCTCGCGAAGGCACGCCTGGCCGACGCCGTCGCGAGCCTGCTGGCCTTGGCGCCGCTCTGCCCGGACGACCTGGCCGAGCTGGAGATCAACCCGGCCGCGGTGGTCCCGGACGGCCTCGTCGCGCTCGACGTGCTCGTGACGCTGGGCTCGGGGCCCCGCCCGGTCCGCGCCCCGCGGCCGCTCGCGAAGGTCGCGCGACTGCTGGCGCCACGGTCGATCGCGATCGTGGGGGTGTCGTCCGGGTCCAACCCCGGGCGCGTGATCCTGCGCAACGTCCTGCGCGAGGGCTTCTCCCCTGATGCCGTGACCGTCATCAAGCCCGGCATCGACACGATCGACGGCGTGCGCTGCGTGCCGGACCTCGCGTCCCTGCCCGGCAAGGTGGACCTCCTGGTCGTCGTGCTGCCGGCCGCCGCGACCCCGGCGTTCGTGACCGAGGTCATCGAGCAGGACCTCGCGGAGTCGCTGATCGTCATCCCGGGCGGCCTCGAGGAGAAGGAGGGCGGCGACGCCCTGGCGGGCCGGATGCGCGTGTCGCTCGCGGCCTCGCGGACCCGCGAGGGCGGCGGCCCGGTCATCAACGGCGGCAACTGCCTCGGGATCCGGTCCCGGCCCGGCCGCTACGACACGCTGTTCATCCCGGCCGCCAAGCTGCCGCAGGGGTCGCGGCCGGCGCCCGTCGCGCTGATCACGGGGTCGGGTGCCTTCGCGATCACCCGCCTGTCGCGGATGGCGCCGCTGGATCCACGCTACGTGATCACCATCGGCAACCAGATGGACCTCACCGCGGGCGACATCCTGGCGCACCTCGCGGACGATCCCGCGGTCCGCGTGTTCGGCGTCTACGTCGAGGGCTTCATGCCCGGCGACGGGCTGCGCTTCATGCAGGCGGCGGCGCGGATCCGGGCCTCCGGGCGGCGCGTCATCCTCTACCGCGCCGGGCGGACGGCGGCCGGGGCGAGCGCGTCGGCCAGCCACACGGCGGCGATCGCGGGCGATGCGACGGTCACGCGCGAGCTGGCCGGCGCGGCGGGCGTCACGATCGCCGACACCCCCGCCGCCTTCGACGACCTCCTGCGCACGTTCGCGCTGCTCGACGGCCGGCCCGCGACCGGGCGCCGCCTCGGGGCGGTCAGCAACGCGGGCTCGGAGTGCGTGACGATCGCCGACCACGCGGGCCCGCTCCGCCTCGTTCCCTTCGATCCCGCCACGGCCGCGCGCCTGCGCGCAGTCCTGGAGCCCGTCGGGATCACGGCCGTCGTCGACGTCCACAACCCGCTCGACCTCACGCCCATCGCGAACGCGGCGATCACGTCCGCCGTCGCCCGGATCATCCTTGCGGCGGCGGAGACGGACCTGGGCATCGTGGGGGTCGTGCCGATGACCGACACCATCGACACGCTGCCGCCCGGGCCGGGCCACGGCGAGGATCTCGCGCGCGACGGCGGGCTCGCGGACGCGCTCGTGGCGGTCTGGCGCGAGACGGCCACGCCGTGGGTGTGCGTCGTGGACGCCGGCTCGCTCTACACGCCCTTCGTCGAGCGGCTCGCGGCGGCCGGCATCCCGGTCCTCGCGACGGCCGACGCGGCGACCCGCGCCCTCGCGGCCTGGTCCGAGGCCGGCTGAGCGGATCCGGGGGGCGAGCCCGTCAGCCGCCGGTGGGCAGGCGCGTGTGGATGAACGTCGTGAACCGCGTGGTCACGGCGTGGAGGCGCGTGACCCGGATGTCGAGCCGCGGGTTGAGCGCCTGGATCACGCGACCCCGGCCGATGTAGATCGCGGCGTGCGACCCGTTGCCGTAGATGACCACGTCGCCGATGCGCGGGTTGGTGCGGCCCGTCAGGTGGTGGAGCCGCCCCCAGCGAAGCATCCCGCGGGCCGAGCTGCCGCCGCCGAGCTTCGCGTTCATGCCCGCCTTGCGGTACGAGTAGCGCACGAGACCCGAGCAGTCGAACGCGTTGGGGCCCTGCCGGCCGCGGACGTACGGGTCGCCACGCTGGTTGAGGGCGATACGCACGACGCGCGCAGCGAGGTTCGGGCGGACGACGGGCGTCGGGACGACGACCGTCGCGGTTGCGCCAACCGTGACGGGGCTCGCGACCGACGGGTCGGCGGTGGGGCTGGGGCTGTCCGACGACGTCGCGGACGGGTCGGCAGTCGGCGCAGGCGACGGGGTCGCGACGGGGTCCGTCGCGGCGACGGGTGCGACGACCGCGGTGGCGCCGGCGATTGCGACGAGCGTGGCGATGGTGATGGCCCGGAGGCCGTGAGCGTGGTTCGGCAAGATGCTCCTCTCTGCCAGCCACGGCGCGGCGAGCGCCATGACGAAAGGACGTGCGCCGACCGACGCGGTTGTGAGGGAGCTGACCCGGGACACCCCGACCCGGGAAAGCGCGGTGCGACCGACTGGGGGTTCGATCGCGCGGCAGGAGACCTGCCGGACGGCGCTATGGAGTTGTGTGGCTCCTGTCGGATGTCCGTTTCCGGCGGGACCTTACCAGCGATCGCGGATGCGTGCTCCGGCGGGCTCCCTGCGCGGCGCCGCGGGCCTCAAGCCACCGTGCCCTGCCGGCGCAGGTACTCGCCCGTCAGCGAGCCGTCGGCCTCGAGGAGCTGCGCCGGCTTCCCGGCGAAGACCAGCCGCCCGCCCCGGCTCCCACCCTCGGGCCCGAGGTCGATGACCCAGTCCGCGTTGCGCACCACGTCGAGGTTGTGCTCGACGACCAGCACCGTGTTCCCGGCGTCCACGAGCCGGTCCAGCATGGCCAGCAGGTGGCCGGTGTCGGACATGTGGAGCCCGGTCGTTGGCTCATCCAGCACGTAGATGCGCCCGGCCTTGTGGAGCTCGCCGGCGAGCTTGATCCGCTGGCACTCGCCGCCGGACAGCGTGGACAACGGCTGGCCCAGGGTCAGGTAGTCGAGGCCCACGTCGCTCATCGCGCGCAGCTTGCGCACGATCTCGCGCTGGTCGAGGACCCCCAGCGCCTCGGCGACCGTGAGCGCCAGCACGTCGGCGATGCTGCGCCCGTCGAGCCGGTGGGCGAGGACCTCGTCGCGGAACCGGCGGCCCTCGCAGGTCTCGCACGGGGTCTGCACGCCCTCGAGAAACCCGAGGTCGAGGGCGATCACGCCGGACCCGTTGCAGGTCTCGCAGGCCCCTCGGGAGTTGAAGCTGAACAGGGCCGCCTCCACGCCGTTCGCCTTCGCGAACGCCTGGCGCAGGTCGTCCATCACCCCCGTGTACGTCGCGGGGTTGGAGCGGGTGCTCGTCCCCACGCCCGCCTGGTCGATCACAACCGCTTCGGGGTGCTCCGGCAGGAACACGCCCTCGACCAGCGAGCTCTTGCCCGACCCCGCCACGCCGGTGATCACCGTGAGCACCCCGGTCGGGATGTCCACGTCCAGCCCGCGCAGGTTGTTCGCCCGGGCGCCCCGGATCGGCAGCCAGCCCGTCGGCGTCCGGACGGTCCCCTTGAGCGGCAGCGACCGCCCGAGGTACCGGCCCGTGACGGTGTTCGCGTGGCGCAGGTCCGCGAAGGAGCCCTCGAACACGACCCGGCCCCCCGCGGTCCCGGCGCCCGGACCCATGTCGACGACGTGGTCGGCCGCCTTGATCACGTCGGGGTCGTGCTCCACCACCAGCACCGTGTTGCCCTTGTCCCGCAGCTCCACCAGGAGCTCGGTGAGCCGGTGGACGTCGCGCGGGTGGAGACCGATGCTGGGCTCGTCGAGGATGTACATGACGTCCACGAGGCTGCTGCCGAGGTGGCGGACCATCCGGACGCGCTGGGACTCGCCGCCCGAGAGCGTGTCGGTCGCGCGATCCAGCGAGAGGTAGTCGAGGCCGATGTCCGAGAGGTGTCGCAGCCGCTCCAGGAGCGTCCCGATGATCGGCTCCGCCGCCGGACCGCCGATCAGGCGCAGGAGCGGGACGAGCTCGCGGACCTCCATGGCGGCGAGGTCGGCGATCGAGTAGCCGTCGATGCGGCAGCGCAGTGCGGCCTGCGCCAGGCGCGCGCCCTTGCATAGCGGACACACACGGCGCCCGGGGTCCGGTTCGACGGCGTCGTCGGTCACGACCCCCACCGCGTGCCCCAGCCCCGCGCACTCCGGGCAGCGGCCCCGCGGGTCGTTGAACGAGAACAGGTACGCCGGGCCCACGCGCGGCCGCCCGACCCGCGAGAACAGGAGGCGCAGGACGGGCGCGATGTCCGTGATCGTCCCGACCGTCGAGTGGGAGCCGCCGCCGAGCCGCTTCTGGTCGACGATCACCGCCATGGACAGGTTCTCGATCGCGTCCGCGTCCGGCTGTGGGTAGTGCGGCAGGAAGCTGCGCACGAACAGGCTGAAGGTCTCGTACAGCTGGCGCTGCGCCTCGGCCGCGATCGTGTCGAACACGAGCGAGCTCTTGCCCGACCCGGACACGCCGGTGAAGATCGTGATCTGCCGCTTCGGGATGCGGAGCGACACGTCGTCGAGGTTGTTCTCGCGGGCGCCCCGGATCTCGATGTGCTCGGTCATGGGCCGCCATGGTAGCCGCCCCGGGCGGCGATCCCGCAGGGCCCGCAGTTCGCTACGCTCAGGCCCATGACCACCACGAGCGGCCGCTCCCGGCTCTCCGGCGGCCTCGGCGCCAACTACTGGAGGCTGTGGTCCGCGTCGGCCGCGTCCAACCTCGCGGACGGCGTGTTCTGGACGGCCTTCCCGCTGCTCGCGATCCGCCTCACGGACTCCCCCGCCCTGGTCGCCGGCGTCACCGTCGTCGGCCGGCTGCCGTGGCTGGTGTTCGTGCTGGTCGCGGGCGCCCTCGCGGACCGCCTCGACCGGCGGCGCACCATGGTCGCCGTCCAGGTCCTGCGGACGATCGTGGCGCTCGTCATCGGGGTCACGATCGTCACCGGCACGGACACGCTCCTGATGCTGTACGTCGCCGCCTTCGTGCTCGGCGTGGGCGAGACGTTGTTCGACACCGCCGCGCAGTCGGTCCTGCCCAGCATCGTGAACCGCGACGACCTCTCGAAGGCCAACGGCCGCCTGTACGCGGTCGAGCTCACGATGAACCAGTTCGTGGGGCCGCCACTGGGCGGGCTGCTCGCTGGGCTCGCGATCGCGCTCGCGTTCGCGGGCTCGGCGCTCGCGTTCGCGTTCGCGGCCATCGCCCTGCTGCTGCTGACGGGCTCCTTCCGCCCCGCGCGCGTCGACCGCACGACGAGCGTCATCGCGGATATCCGCGAGGGGCTCCGCTATCTGCTCCACCACCGGCTGCTGCGGACGCTCGCGCTCATGGTGGGGGTCATGAACCTGGCCTCGTCGGCCGTGTTCGCGATCTTCGTCCTGTACGCGGTCGCCCCGGGCCCGCTGGGGCTCAGCGAGGTCGGGTTCGGGGTCCTGCTGACGTCCATGGCGGCCGGGAGCCTGGCCGGATCGCTCGTCGTGGAGCGGGTCGAGCGGCGCCTCGGTCGCGCGACCATCCTCACCCTCAGCGTCCTGATCAGCGCGGCGACGCTGGCGGTGCCGGGGCTCACGGTCAACCCCTGGCTCGTGGGCGCCTCGTTCGCCGTCGCCGGCCTCGGCAGCGTCATGTGGAACGTGGTCACGGTCTCGCTGCGCCCGCGCTGCTGGGCCGGCTCAACGCGAGCTACCGGCTGCTCGCCTGGGGCTCCCAGCCCATCGGGGCGCTGCTGGGCGGGCTCATCGGCCAGGCCCTGGGCCGTCCAGGCGGTGTTCCTCATCGCGGGCGGGGGCACGGCGCTGCTGCTCCTCGCCCGCGCGATCGTCACGGACGCGGCGATCGAGGCCGCCGAGCGGGAGGGCGCGGCGGCGGCCGCGGGCTGACCCCCGTCCCCGGGTCGCGGGCTGACCCTACGCCGGGATCGGCGCGAGGTCCCGCGGCGTGCGGCCCGGCTCCTTGACCGGGTGCAGCAGGAGCGCACCGAGCCCCAGGAGCGGGACCGACAACCCGATCGCGATCCGCGGCCCGATCCCCTCCCCGATCACGGCGTTGGCCAGGTCGATCACCAGCCCGCCGATCGCGAGGCCCACGAGGCCCGCCGTGGCGGTCGCGACGTTGCTGATGCCCATGTAGCGGCCCGCCGACGCCTTCGGCACGACCGCCGAGGATGGTGTTGAGGCCGATGAACACCGAGCTGAGGCCCAGCCAGTACAGGGACAGGCGGACCAGCTGGCCGCGGGGCAGGAGCGCGGTCGGGCGGGCGGCGGCAGCGTCGTCCGCCGGGGCCACGGGTGCCTCGACTCTCATCGCGGGGATCCTCCAGCAGTCGGAAGACGGGGTCCAGGGTGTCGCGGGTGGCCGGCACGCCGGCGGCATCATGGCACTCGGCGGAACGGCTCGCGTAGGCCATCCGTCCTGTCCCGCGGGTGGGCCTGATCGTGTACCTCGGCACTACACATTTGGGCCATTCCGACCGGCTCGAGGGCGGCGTCCTCCGGTACCGTGCGGGCCATGACCGCCGCCTCACGCACCGCCGCCCGTCCCGTGACCGGCCATCGTCTCTGGATCCCCCGCCAGCACGGCGCGTGGGCCATGCTCCTCCTCCCGGTGCTCCTGGGCGTGGCGGCGAGCACGCCGCACGCCTGGCAGCTGGCCGTGGCCGCGATCGCCCTCGCCGCGTACCTCGCCTCGGCCACCGCCCAGACGTGGTCGCGGAGCCGGAGGCCGGCGGAGTACCGCCTCCCGATCGCCGCCTACGGCTCGGTCGCCGCCGTTCTGACGCTCCTGCTGCTCGTCCGCTTCCCGGAGCTGGCGATCGCCGGGCTGGTCGTGGTCCCGACAGGGATCATCGTCTTCCGCGGCGCCCAGCCGGGGACGCGGCGCGACCTCGCCAACAGCCTGCTCCAGGTCGCGCAGTCGCTGGTCCTGGTGCCCGTCACCGCCTGGGTCTCGGGCGACTGGGACCCGGCGCGGGTGGCCGCGTACACGGGCGTGGCGGCGGGCTACCAGCTGGGCGTCGTGCTGGTCGTGCGCTCCGTGCTGCGCGAGCGTGGCAACAGGTCGTTCGCGGCGCTCGCCGCCGGGTTCCATGCCGCGCTCATCGTCGTCGCGGCCCTGTGGCTGCCGCTCCCCTACCCGATCCTGGCCGCCGGGCTGACGGCACGCGCCGCCGCGCTGCCGGTCGTGCAGCGACGACTGACCGGCGGGCCGCACCCGCTGCGTCCGGTCCACGTCGGGGTCGTGGAGATCGTCGCGTCGCTCGCGGTGGTGCTGGTGGGGTTCACGGCCCCCATCTGATCCCGGGCCACACGCGTCCCGGCTCGGCGGACCGACCGGCGACACGACGGGCTGACACCGGCCGGGCCGCCGTCCACACTCGGGGTCCCAACCCGTTCGAGGAGCGTCCCATGAGCTACCCGGCGCCCCGCTACGTCGGTGATCCCGGTGAGACGACGGCGACCTTCCGCCAGGCCGGCGGCACGCCCGATCTCGCGTATGCGTCCGGCGGCACGGTGGACTACCTCGCCACCGGCGCCTCGACCGGTGGCCTGTTCGGCCTGTACCGCTGGACGATGGCCGGCGAGCCCACGGGCCCCGGGCCGCACTTCCACCGCACGATGGCGGAGTCGTTCTACGTCCTCGTCGGTCGCGTCCGGATCTACGACGGCACGGCCTGGCGCGACGCCGAGCCCGGTGACTTCGTGCACGTGCCGCCCGGCGGCATCCACGGCTTCCGCAACGAGAGCGGCGAGGCGGCGTCGATGCTCATCCACTTCGCGCCCGGCGCGCCCCGGGAGGGCTACTTCGAGGGGCTGGCGCGGTTCGCGACCGAGGGCCGCCCAGGCGAGGACGCGCTCGCCCGCTTCTACGCCGAGCACGACAACACCTGGGTCTGAGCCGCGTGCCGGGCCTATCGCACCCGCGCCCTCGAGCCCACGACCGCGCCGACGACCGAGACGCCGCCGAACACGTACCCGGCCACCGCCCAGCCGGGACCGGTTACCCCTCGAGGCCCGCCACGCCCTCCACCGCGCGCCGCGCGTCGCCGTCCACGCCCAGCTTCGCGACGATCCGCAGCTTGCCCAGCATGCCCACCATCGGCGGGCCCATGTGCCCGGCCACGACCACCTCGACGCCGTGGTCGGTCAGGAAGCGGGCGACGCGGGCGTGGTGGCCGCCCTCGGTGCCGATGTCGTGGAGGGCATCCCAGGCCACGTCGTGCTCGTCCCAGGCCGTGATCCGGCCACCCTCGAGGCGCGCCACGGCGACCCGCGCCGCGCGACCCCATCCCCCGGCGATCTGGCCGTCCGGCGTCACCGGCACGCACACGATCATCGACCCGACCTCCTGCCTGTCCATCTCCGTCGGCCCGATTTGATCACACCGGCTGTCGCGGCGGAGGGGCGCTGGCGCTAGAGCACCGGGACGGGCTCCGGCTCGCCGGGTGCCGCCCGCGCCACCTGATCGCGAGACAGGTGAGGAGGATCGCCGGGCGGACTCGGCCGTGAGCGTCCAGCACGTCCGCGACGAGGAAGGCCCCGCCCATCGCGACCAGCACGACGGCCACCACGCCGGCGTCGGGCCCGCGGAGCAGCCACGACAGGCCCTGGGTCGCGGCGCCGACGAGCACGATGATCCCAAGGATGCGGTGCGTCCGGAAACGCACCGACCCGGGCGGATCGTGCGGCTGCTGCGGCGGCTCCACGCCGGTCTCCCAATCGGGTGCGGTACCACGGCGTTGCTCGGGGCGCCACCGGAGATGGTCCACGGGCGGCGGCCACCGCGGTCGTACCCGTCCGAGGGGGAGGCGGAACGGGAGCGCGACGGGGCGGCGACGCTCGTACGATGACCGCATGACACCGCGCAGACGCACCGGGGGACGACCGTGAACCAGCCTGAGACCACGCAGCTCCACGGGGAGGCACGGCGGGCCGACGGGGCGGCCGCGCCGGCGACCGTCGTCCTGGCGCCGGACGGCTTCAGCATCGTTGTCGCGGGCATGCCGCCGGTGGCCGCGGGATACCGCGATGCGGTCGCCGTGACCGTGGATGCCGGATCGGTCCGCGTGCGCCTGGGCCAGGGACCGGGCGCCGAGACGTGGCTGCTGGAGCGGTTCGGGACCCAGACCGGCGCCCTTGCCCGCGGGCTCCGCGAGGGCCGGCTTCGCCAGCGACTCACCGACGGGCTGGTGGAGCTCGACGCGGACGCCGAGGTGGATCTCGTCGAGTACGAGGCGCCCGGCGAGACCGGAGTGGGCCAGCTCGTCTACCACGATCGGGGCGTCGTCCTCGCCCCCGTGAACGAGCGCCACGCCTGGAAGCGCATCCGCCGCGCCGATATCGGGGCCGTGGCGGCCGAGCCGTCCGTGGGTGGGGCACGGATCGAAAGCGCCGGGCGGTCGCTGCCTCCGGGGGCGGGCGGGGCCCCGGCGTTGCGACTCCTGCGGATGGGCGCCGTGGCGACCCGGCACGTCGCGCGCTGGTCCGCGCTCCGCGACGGCGCGGCGGCCGACGCGGCGGCGATCGTGGCCATGCTGATCCCGGAGGCGTCGTATGGCGCGCGGGCGACGGCGGCGGCGCTCCTGCTCGAGGGACGGCCCGCCGGCCGCGGCCAGCTGGGCGAGGCCTGGGCGCCGCTCGAGCGCGCGGTGCTGGGCGTCGCGCCGTTCGACGCGTCCTACCGCGCGCTGCGCGAGGCCGGCGGCGGAGAAGCCGCTCCCCGGTGGCTCGCGGCGGCGCCGGAACGCCCCGGAGCTCCCGAGACGCCGAAGCTGTGGTTCCTCGTGGGCCTGCCCGGCAACCTCGTCGCGATGGAGCTCGTCAGCGAGGGCGCCCACGCGACGTACCTGTTCCGCGTCGTGCCGCGGCCCGCGTTCACCGGGTCGCTGCCAGCGGGCGCGCTCGAGGCCGCCGTCGCGGACGTGTCCGAGGCGCTCATCGACGCCCGGTTCCTCCGCGAGCCGATCGCGCTGCCACCGGACCGCCTCGCTGTGGCGGGCGCCCTCCGCTACCGGCTGGCCCTGGCGGCGCTGCCGAGCCTCGCCACCGCGCGGGCACGGTTCGTCGCGCGCCTCGTCCATCGCGACGCCGCGAGCTGGGCCGCGGCGCTCCGGGACGTGGTGGCGTGGCACGGGACCGCGCGCGACGACGACGCCGTGTGGCCCGGTCGCTCCGCACAGGAAGGTGAGATCGACCAGGCTGCGGGCCTGGGCTGAGGAAGCGAGCCAACGATGCCGACGTTCAAGCACCCGTGCCCGCACTGCGGCACATACATCAACCGCGACGTCGCGGCATGCCCCAAGTGCGGGACCCGCGATCCGTTCGCGCCGGGCCGGTGCCCCTCCTGCAGCGCGCCCATCGAGGACACGTCCTGGGTCGCGTGCCCCAGGTGCGGGGAGCCGGTGGGCGCGGCCGCGGTCGCGGCCGCAAACGCCGCGGCCGGTTCCGGGCTCGCGGCGGCCTCTGGGCCCGCGGCCGGTTCCGGGCTCGCGGCGCCTGCGTCGAACGCGCCGGGCGCGATCCCCGGATGGGGGCAGCCCGCTCCGCCGCCCGCCCCCGCCTTGCCGGTCGCGCCCGCAACGGCCCCCATGTCGAACGTCCCGGCACCGCCTCCGGAGCCGAGCCTGCGGGTCACCCCGGCGTCGGAGCCCGCCGCGGCGTCGGCATCACCGAGCGGCGCATCAGCGTGCGCGGCGTGCGGGAGTCCCCTCGCATCGGACGCGCGCTTCTGCCGCGACTGCGGCACCGCCGTTTCCTAGCGCCGGTCCGGGCACCCGGTCGCGGCCGCTCGGCGAGCCATCCGCCGCTCAGCCCCGACGTTCTGCTCGCCATGGCGGCCGGTCAGCAGGGTTCGGGACCTGCCTCGACCGGAATGACACGGCCGGCGAGCGAACCAGCGATCGTCGGCTGCGTTTGGGCCGCGAGGCGGCCGGGCCCGGGAGGGGGCCGGAGATGGGCCCCGGCTGGCGGCCGGGCCGCGATGAGCCTCCGAGCCTCCGGGCAACCCGCGGCGACCCGCGGCGACCCGCGGCAGACCCACGGCGACCCCGTCGGATCGTCAGGCCGTCTTGGTCCCGCAGTTGCCGCAGAAGCGCGCCCCGGCCGGCAGCTCGGCGCCGCACTGGGAGCATGTGTTCTGGCCGGTGGGCGAGCCGCAGTTGGAGCAGAACTTCTCGGAGCCCACGGGCTTGCCGCAGGTCGAGCAGACCGTGCTGCGGGCGGCCGTGTCGCCGGAGAACACGGTTTCCTCCTGCATCGCCTGGCGCATCTGGTTGATCTCGACCTGGGCCCGCTCGGCGGCCATCTCGGAGGCGAGCTTGGGCGCGCAGGACACGCACAGGCCGCGGGCCTCGTTCCAGCAGGTCTCGTCGACCCAGTTGTTGCACCGGGGACACCGCGTGAACAGCGGCATGATCTCGTTCGCGGCCTTCTGGAGGGCCTCGTCGCGGGCCCCTCGGTCCGTGATGTCCTTGACCCGGTCCGCGGCGTTGGCGGCGCTGCCGAAGAACCCGCCGACGATGCTGCTGGCGCCCGACAGGAGGTTCCCGACGGTCCCCAGGTTCGAGCGGATGAACTCGCTCCGGTAGCCGGACCCACAGATGTCGCAACAGAACTCGAACTGGTAGCCGTTCTCGTCGGACTGGTCGCTGTAGTTCTTCGTGAACGAGGTGAACCCGGCCATCAAACCCTCTCCTTGGCACGCGCGGACGTGACTTGGAGCATACGGAACGGCGGGGGTGGCGCGCGAGCCCCGGCGCCCGCAATCGGGGGCCGATCAGCCTGCCCGGATCGCCTCGAGCAGGGGGGCGAAGCGCGCCAGCATCGCGGGGGTCAGGGCCGGGTACCGGCTGGGATCGTCGGGCGCCCCGACATGGAGCGTGAGGTGCCGCAGCCCGGCCGCCGCGAACCAGCGCACGGTCTCGGCGACCACGGCCGGCGAACCGGCCAGGCACCCCTCGCGCTCAAGCGCCGTGCCGTCCTCGTCGAGCACCACGCGGCCCCACCCCGTCAGCTCCAGGGTCGCCGGATCGCGTCCCTCGGCGACGCAGGCCCGCGCGGCGACCTCGGCGACCCGCGCCATGTCGTCCGGGCCGCGGAGCGGGAGGTTGACGTTGATCGCGTCGGCGAAGGCGGCCGCCACGCGGCTCGTCCGATCGCCCAGCGCCGCCACCCACACTGGCGGACCGCCAGCGCGTGGCCCGGCCGGGATCACCTGGGCGTCGACCGTGCGGAACACCTCGCCCTCGAACGTGAGCGACGGCTCCCGGAACATCCGCGTGATGACCTCGACCGCCTCCGCGAACCGCGCGACCGGCCGAGCGGTGTCGTACCCGAACGCGCTCCAGCTCGTGTCCCGGTCCGGCACGCCGCTGCCCAGGCCCAGGACGAGCCGCCCGCCGCTGACCTCGTCGAGCGTCGCGGCCATCCGGGCGAGCAGCGCGGGGTTGCGGAACCCGGTGCAGGCGACCTGCGGCCCGATCCCGATCCGGGTCGTGGCCTCGGCGACCGCCGTGAGGATGGTCCAGCATTCCCAGAACCCCACCCGCTCGCCGGTCGGCATGTCGCGCTGAAGGTGGTCGGCGACCCACAGCGTGTCGACGCCCATCGCCTCGGCGTCGCGCGCGAGCGCCCGGATCTCAGGCCACGTCGCGTGGCTGCGATCGGCCCGCGGCCAGGTGGGCAGGTTGAGACCGACGGCGAGCGGGGTGGCGGCGGTCGTCATGACGCCGTCATGGTCCCCGACCCCGTCGGGTGGGCGGCATCGTCCACGCGTTCGAACGGCCAAGCCTCGGCCAGCCATGCCGAGACAACCCCGGCGAGGACCGCATCGAGCCCGGCGTCCGTGGCGCGCACCCAGGACCGGACGCGCGCGTCGAACCCGTCCGCCGGGTAGATGTAGAGGCAGCCGATGACCACCGGCGGGTCGGCGTCGCCAGGGGCAAGGACCGTATACGTGAAGCCGGTCCGGTTCGCGAAGTCGGCCGCGTGGCGCTCAAGGTCGCCGCGGTTCCCCTCGAGCGTCATCGGGTGCGGCCAGTCCAGGCCGGCACACCCGGGCGTGGCGGCGATGTGCGCCATGCTCGAGGTCCAGGCCGCGTAGTCGGAGGCGTTGTGCTCCGGCCCGAGGGGTCGGAGCCGGAACGCCGGATGGTCGAGGCGAGCCGGCGGCACGAAGCCACCCGGCACGAAGGGTCGCGGGGTGGCGTGGGCGTCGGTCATGCCGCCATCATGGACGCTCAGCCCGCGTGGCGCGCCGCATTGGCCAGGATCGCGTCGTGCAGGTCCTGCGCGAGTCCGGGCTCGCCGCGGCGATCGACTCGTCCCTCCGCACGCCCTGCCTCACGTCGGCGCGGCGATGTCCCGGCGCGGGAAGCGCCACAGCCCGTACGCCGTCGCCGCGAGGGTGACCCCGGCGAGCACCAGGAGGTCCGCGGGCTCCCCCCGCCCGCCGAGCACCGCCAGTGGGCGCAGATAGTGGAACGGCGAGAGCGGCTGGAGGAAGGCGGCATCCGGCCAGAGGGTGCCCAGGATCTCCAGCACGTAGCCGAGGAGCAGCACGGTGATCCCGATGCCGACCGGGGCGGCCAGGCGGTCGAATGAGGCCGACGCGGCGAGCGAGACGGCCCCCAGCGCCGCCAGCAGCAGCACCGTGTTGAGCGCGAGGAACCCGAGCGATCCCGCGTCGAGCTCGCCCGCGACGCCGTACGCGGCGGCGGCGGCCACGGTCCCGGCAAGCGCCGCCCCGACGGTCAGCCCGGCGATGACAACCAGCAGGACGAGGTGCGTCGAGAACAGCGTCCGCCGGGACAACGGCCGGGACAGCAACACCTCGAGGGTCCCGCGCTGGCGCTCGCCGGCGATCGCGGCGGCCCCCTGCCCGATCGGGAACAGCACGAACAGCCCGATGCCGATGGGGTGGACCCAGCCGAGCGCCACGGCGCCCACCAGGCTGAACGGGTCCGCGCCGAGCAGGCGCAGGAAGGGCTTCGGGATGATGTCCGTGTCCAGGAGCGAGGCGAGCTGGCGGCCGAAGGTGGCGTAGATCACCGGCATCAGGAACGCCCAGATCCCCAGCGCGAGGCACACGAGCGCGACCCGCGCCCGTTGCGCGCGCCAGGTGCGCCGGAGCAGCGGAAGGCTGATCGGCCCGCTCACCGTTCCGCCTCGGCCGCCTCGGCCGCCTCCTCGCCCGCGTACAGCTCCAGGAACGCGTCCTCGAGGCGGGCCGGCTCGATGACGAGGTCCATGACGGCGACCCCGGCGATCGCGGCGAGGAACCCGCGCGGACTCCCGGCCAGCGTGCACGTCAGCGTCCCGTCGGCCAGGCTCGCGTCCTCCACCCCCTCGACGCCCGCCAGGTCCGGCGCGGTCCCCTCGAACCGCAGCTCCACCCGGCGCCGGCGCTGGGCCCGGAGCACCGCGACGTCCTCGGTGGCCACGAGACGTCCAGCCCTGACGATCGCGACGCGATCGCAGACCCGCTCGACCTCGGACAGGACGTGGGAGCTGAAGAAGACGGTCCGGCCATCGGCGCGGACCTCGTCGAGCACGTCGTAGAAGGCGCGCTGCATCAGCGGATCGAGGCCCTCGGACGGCTCGTCGAGGATGGCGAGCTCCGGGTCGTGCTGGAGGGCCTGCACGATGCCGATCTTCTGGCGCATGCCCCGCGAGTAGTCCCGGATCGGCCGGCGCAGGACCCGGTCGGAGAGCTCCAGGCGCTCGCAGATCGCGGCCCGACGGACCGGCGCCCGCCCGGAGAGCGCGGCGAGGTCGTCGAGCAGGCGCAGCCCTGTGAGCCCGTCGTCGAGCGCGATGCCACCGGGCAGATAGCCGGTACGGCCGCGGATGGCGACGCTGTCGCGGACGATGTCGAGGCCCAGCACGCTTCCCCGCCCCGCCGTCGGGTGCAGGAAGCCCAACAGGAGCCGGATCAGGGTCGACTTGCCGGCCCCGTTGGGCCCCAGGAACCCGAAGGTCTCGCCGGGCCGGACCTCGAACGTCACGTCCTCGAGCGCATGCACGCGCCCGTAGTGCTTGGTCAGGCCCTCAACGGCGATCGCGCTCACGGCGCAAGGCTACTCCGGGGCCCGATCCGTGGCCGCTCGCCGGACCGGCGCAATGCGCGGGCCGCACCCCAGATCGACCGCGAGCCGGTAGATTCGGGACGTGCTCTACCGCGCCGATCCCTGGCTCCACGTCATCGCCGGCTGCATGTCCTCGGGCAAGACCGACGAGCTGCTCCGCCTCCTCCGCCGCGCCGAGATCGCGAAGCGGCGGATTCTGCTCGTCCGACCGGACGTGGATGACCGGACGCCGGGCGACTATGCCGAGAGCCGGAGCAAGGCTCGCTATCCGTCGGTGCAGGTCGCCAAGGCCGAGCCCGTGGGGATCCTCTCGCTCGCGCGCGAGCGAGACGTTGATCTGATCGGGATCGAGGAGGCGCAGTTCTTCGACGCGAGCCTGTCGGGCGTCGCGGACACGCTGCGCCAGAGCGGCCGGCACGTCATCGCGAGCGGCCTCAACACGGACTTCGCGGGGCGCCCATTCGGCGCGATGCCAACCTTGCTCGCGATGGCCGACCAGATCACGATGCTGACGGCGATCTGCGTCGTCTGTGGCGAGACGGCCACCCGGACCCAGCGCCTGGTCGGCGGGCGGCCCGCGGCGGTCGACGACCCACTGATCGTCATCGGCAGGTTCGACGGCCGGACCGTGGAGACGTACGAGGCCCGCTGCCTGCGCCACCACGAGGTCGCGCCGGCCCGCTCCGCCCGGGGCGTCGTCGCCGACGACTGACCGGACGCCCCGGCCGCGTGATCCGGCTTCGCGCGCCACCCGCCGGGCGACCTGTCCACAGGTTGTCCACGCCGGTGCACAGGACGTGGAAAACTCGACCGTCACCGTCCCGCAACTCGTGGACAACCCGGTTGGCACCCAGCTGGCGGCCCGATATCGTTCGGTTTGCCCGAAGGGGCCGGTGGCACCGACGCCGGACCGGTCAGCGATGACTGGACCGGGTCCCCGGACCGTCGCCACGGAGGCCGCAAGGCCACCGAGGCAGCTGGTAACCGGAGCCGCTGCGACAGCGCCGAGCTTGCTTGGCAGTGTCGTGGGCGTGTGGGTGCGGTACGGTTCCTTCGGGCGCTTTCGTGCGCGCCGTGCCCGGGGGTCCGATGCCCAAGCTCTCCGCCGGCCTGCTGCTCTACCGCCGATCGGGTGACGACATCCAGGTGCTCGTCGCGCACCCCGGCGGTCCCATCTGGGCGCGCCGCGACTCCGGCTCCTGGTCCCTGCCGAAGGGCGCGCCGCTCGACAGTGAGACGGAGCGGCTCGCGACCGCCCGCCGCGAATTCGAGGAGGAGACGGGGCATCGCCCGCCCGACGGCCCGGCCATCGATTTGGGCGAGGTCCGGATGCGCTCGGGCAAGGTGGTTCACGGGTGGGCGATCGAAGGTGACCTTGACCCGTCGGCGATCCGCAGCATGACGGTCGAGGTCGAATGGCCGCCCAAGTCCGGGCGCCGGATCACGGTCCCCGAGATCGACCGCGTGCTCTGGGCCGACCCCGCCGAGGCCCGCCGCCGGCTCAACCCCGCGCAGGCCGGTTTTGTCGATCGCCTCCTCATGGTGCTCGCGAGCACGTAACCTACGCCGCCTTGGCCCGAACCCGTCACCGGGCCGGAAGAGGGAGGCTCCCGCGTCATGTTCTCGGAGTTCAGGGCATTCCTGACCAAGACCAACGCACTCGCACTCGCCATCGGCGTGATCATCGGCGGGGCGCTGGGCAACGTGGTCGGCTCGCTGGTCGACGACATCATCATGCCGCCGATCGGCGTGCTGCTTGGCGGCGTGAAGTTCACGGACCTCAAGTGGCCGATCAAGGACAACGGCCTGCCCACCGAGGTCGCGATCAACATCGGCAACTTCGTCCAGGTGCTGATCGTGTTCGTCGTCGTGGCGTTCGTCGTGTTCATGATCGCCAAGGCGCTGATCAAGGAGGAGCCGGCGGCCCCCGCGGAGCCCTCCGACGAGGTGAAGCTCCTGGGCGAGATCCGGGACGCCCTCAGGAAGGGCTGATCCGCCGGGCGGTCTGCCCGCCGCCCCGCCGAATAGGAAGGAGCCCCCGGCTCCGACGGCGGCAGTCTAGCGTGTTTCGCCTCATGCTGTCCGCCTTTTATTGACTCTCAGCCCGGGTGCCAGCTGCCACCGCCGTCCGCGAACGCCATGGCGGAGACCGCCAGGGACCCATGGTGTCGACCTCCTCGGCCCGGGTCGGCGATGTGGACCTCTGCCGCACGCTCTTCCCCCGCGCCTGTCGACATGCCGGGGTTTCGCCATGGCGAAGGCAAGTATTGCTAAACAATGGCCCGACGGCGAGTTCTTCCAGGAAGTTGATACGAGCGTGTCCAGCCGCACTTGACCTGTGCGTAGAATGGATGCATGAGGGAAACCCTCGTCCGAACCCGCCGTCGCGTCGTGGTCGATCATCGGGAGCTCGCGCGCGCCATCGGCACGCGCATCCGCGCAGCGCGGCTCGCCGCCGGCCTGACCCAGCAGGAGCTCGCCGGAGACCGCTACACGAAGGCCTACATCAGCGCGCTCGAGCTGGGGCACGCGAAGCCCTCGATGGCGGCGCTCGACTACCTGGCGCCCCGCCTCGGGACGCGTCCGGACCGCCTCGTCGGCGACGACACCGAGCGCTGGACGCGCCTCGAGGCGGACCTCCACCTCGCTGCCGGCCGGTACGACCAGGCCCTCGAGGGATTCCACACGCTCGCGGCCCACGAGCCGGGCACCACGCGCCGGGGTGAGCTGCTGCTCGGGGCGGGCGAGGCGGCCGTTCGGCTCCGGCGGTTCGAGGAGGCGGCGGGCGTGCTCCAGGAGGCGCACCGGCTGCTGGCGGCGGGCGGCCGGACGGCGGACATGCGGCGCGCGATCTACTGGCAGTCGGCGGTCCACAGCGCGCTCGACGATCCCGAGATGGCACGCCACATGCTGCTCGGCCTGCTGACCGACGGCAAGGACCCGGACGACGACCCGGGCTTCGACGCCCGTCTGCGGATCGCGATCGCCGGGATCGAGTACGTGCACGGCAGCATCGAGCGGGCCCGCGCCTATCTCGAAGAGGCCGCCGACACGGCAGGCACCCTCGACGTCCGGCGCCTGGCCTCGTACTACGACGCGCTCGCGAAGGTCCGTTCGAGCATGGGCGATCACGAGGCCGCCATCCGGGCCGGGACCGAGGCGCTCACCCTGCTCCGGGAGGTGGGCTACGAGATCCAGGCGGCGTCCATGGAGAACGACATGGCGATGACGCTGTGTTCCATGGGCGCACTGGGTCGCGCCGAGGCGCTGGCGCGCCAGAGCGTCGCAGCCCTCGAGCGGCTCGAGGGCTGGGTGGACCTGGGTCACGCGCTCGACACCCTCGCGACGATCCGGCTCGAGGCAGGCGACGCGGCCGAGGCCCTCGAGCTGGCGGAACGCTCCCTCGAGCTGGAGGCAGAGCACGGCCCGGCGGACGAGCAGGTGGGCGCCCGGATCACCCGGGCCAGGACGCTCGAGGCTCTCGGACGCACCGATGCCGCCGAGGCCGCCTGGGTGGAGGCGATCGAAGTGGCGCTCCGGATCCCTTCCGTCTCGCGACAACGCCGGATCCTCTCGGCCCGGGCGAAGCAGCTCGCCAGCCTGGGCCGGCACGCGGAGGCATACGAGCTCCTCACGCTTGTCGGCTGACCGCTCGGTGCGCATCGACCTCAACGCCGACGTCGGGGAGTCGCTGGGTGCCTGGTCGCTCGGCGAGGACGAGGCGCTGATCCCGCTCCTGTCCTCGGTCAACGTTGCCGCCGGGCTCCATGCCGGCGACCCCGTCGTCATCGAGCGGACCGTGGCCCTCGCCGTCCGGGCAGGGGCCGCCATCGGCGCACACCCGGGCTACCCGGACCTGGCCGGGTTCGGGCGGCGGGCCATGGCGCTGTCCCCGGGCGAGATCGAGGCCTCCGTCCTGTACCAGGTCGGCGCCGTCGCGGCGTTCGCGCGCTCCGCGGGGGCGGAGCTGCGACACGTCAAGGCGCACGGCGCGCTCTACAACCGCGCGGCCCGCGACCCCGACGCCGCCGCCGCGATCGCGCGGGCCGTGCGACGGTTCTCCGCATCGCTGGTCCTGGTGGGGCTCGCCGGTTCCGCGCTGGTGCAGGCCGGCCGCGAGGCGGGGCTGGCCGTGGCGGAGGAGGCGTTCGCCGACCGGGCGTACGGGCCCGACGGCTCGCTCCGCTCGCGCGACCTGCCCGGCGCCGTCCTGGACGACCCCGGCGACGCGGCCCGCCAGGCCCTCGCGATCGTCCGCGGGACCCTCTCCGCTTCGGACGGCTCGCCACTCGCGGTCCGGGCAGACACGATCTGTGTCCACGGGGACCTCCCCGGCGCCGCCGCGCGGGCCCGCGCCGTCCGCGAAGCGCTGGTCGGAGCGGGTGTCGAGATCCGTGCCCTCGGCTGACGGCCCGGCGCGGGACGGTGGGGTCGCGCCGCGGGACGGTGGCCCGGCGCGGGATGTCGCGGACGCGCCCGCGATCCTGCCCTTCGGGGATGACGCCGTCCTCGCGGACCTCCGCGAGCCTGCCGGCGTCCGTGCCGCGCGCCGGGCGGCGGCCCTGGCGCGCGCTGTCGAGGCGCTGCGAGCCGCCGATCCCCGCATCGGGGCGCCGGTGCCCGGCGCCGCGTCGGTGCTCGTGCCGTTCGACGCAGCCACCGCCGACGCGGACGAGGTGGTCGCGCTCCTGTGGCCGCTCCTGGCGGACCTGTCCGCCGATCCGCCCCCGCCCCCGGGCGCGCGCGAGCACGTGATGGCGGTCCGCTACGGCGGCGAGGATGGTCCGGACCTCGACGCCGTCGCGCGGCTCGCGGGCCTGGACCCGGCCGGTGTCGTGGCACTCCACGCCGCGACCCCGTACGAGGTCCTGTTCCTCGGGTTCGCACCCGGGTTCGCGTATCTCGGCGAGCTGCCCGACGCCCTGGCCCTGCCCCGCCTCGCGACGCCGCGGACCCGGGTGCCGGCCGGCAGCGTGGCCATCGCCGACCGGCTGACCGCCGTCTACCCGGCGCCCTCGCCGGGCGGCTGGCACCTCCTGGGCCAGACGGATGCCACGCTCTTCGATCCCGC
Organism: Candidatus Limnocylindrales bacterium; assembly: GCA_038250545.1. GTDB lineage: Bacteria > Chloroflexota > Limnocylindria > Limnocylindrales > CSP1-4 > CAIXZV01. The sequence continues at coordinate 52,561 of JBBSCF010000004.1, forward strand.
GGCCGACCCGCCGGTCACGCTCCGGCCGGGCGACCGCGTCCGGTTCGTGCCGCGGTGAGCGGGCACGGGCCGTGCCTTGAGGTCCTGGAGCCCGGTCTCCTCGGTACGGTGCAGGACGCCGGCCGGCCCGGCCTCGGCGCGCTGGGGATCACCTCCGGCGGGGCCGCCGACCGTGATGGGCTGGCCATCGCGAACCTCCTGCTCGGCAACGAGCCTGGGGCCGCCGCGCTGGAGCTCACGCTCGCGGGCGCGCTCCTGCGGGCGCGGCGGCCGGTCACGCTCGCAATCGCGGGAGCGGACCTCGGCGCGCGCCTCCGGAAGACCGGCGCCACGGTCGCCCCCGGGAGCACCGTGCGGCTCGCCGCCGGGGACATCCTGGCGTTCGACGGCGGGGCCGCGCGCGGCACGGAACGGGGATCCGGCACAGAACGGGGATCCGGCACAGAACCCGGGTGGCGCGCGGGCTGCCGCGCGTACCTCGCCCTGCCCGGCGGGATCGACGTCCCGGTGGTCCTCGGGGCGCGCGGCACCGCGCTCGGCGCGGGCTTCGGGGGGTTCGAGGGACGCGCGCTCCGGACCGGCGACCTGGTCACGGCGCGGGACCCGCACGGGGATCGTCACGACGCACGCTGGTCGGGGCCGGCCCCCTCGCTGCTCGACGCGCCCCTGCGCGTCCTGCCCGGGCCGCACGCGGGCCTGCTCGGCCCGGACGCGCTGGCGGCCCTGGTCTCCACGGCCTGGACCGTGACCCCGGCCAGCGACCGGACGGGGGTGCGGCTGGGCGGCGACCCGCTGCCCGGGGCCCGCGCGGTGGAGCTCGCGTCGCTCGGCCTGATCGCCGGCACCGTCCAGGTCCCGCCCGACGGCCGGCCCATCCTCCTCCTCGCCGACCACCAGCCCACCGGCGGCTACCCGGTCGTCGCGGTCGTGATCGGCGCGGACCGCCCGGCCCTGGGGCAGCTCGCGCCGGGCGACGGCGTCGGCTTCGCGGTCGTCGACGCAGCGTCGGCCCGCGCGGCGGCGGCAGCGCGGCGGGCGGCGATGGACCGGGCCGCCGACGTCCTGCGCGAGGCCGCCGCGTGGGACGCGCTGTGGCGCGGCGCGGGCGGCTGATCCGTCGCTGCCATACCACCACGATGTGCCGCGCGGGCCCCGCGGTGGCAGGATCCGCCGTTCCACCGCACACTTCCGACGATGGACGACAACCCGTACGGCTCCCCAGCGCGTGACGCCCGACCCCGCCGGGGCCGCCGGAGCGGCATCGGCGTGGCGGCCACGATGGGTCTCGTGCTGTTCGGCGCGCTGGTGGCCCTGGGCCTGACCGGCGCGGCCCTCGCGGTCAACGCGTACACCTCGCTCGCGAAGGACCTGCCCGATCCGACGGTCCTCGAGCAGATCGAGCTGCCGCAGCAGTCGATCGTGTGGGACCGGAACACGTCCGTGGAGCTCGCCCGCTTCGGGGAGTTCAACCGCGAGGTCGTGACGTTCGCGGAGATCCCGCCCGTCCTCGTGGACGCCACGACCGCCGTCGAGGACCGCACGTTCTGGGACAACTCCGGCTTCGACCCGGTCGGCATCATCGCGGCCGGCCTCGACGCCCTGCGCGGCCACGCCCGCGGCGCCTCCACGATCACCCAGCAGCTGGTCCGCCAGCGGCTCCTCAACGCCGAGGGCACGGCCGAGACCCAGGTCACCGCGAGCCGCAAGCTCAAGGAGATCATCCAGTCGATCCGCGTGACCCAGGCCTACGAGGGCGAGGCGGGCAAGCAGCGGATCATGGCGGCCTACCTGAACCAGAACTACTACGGCAACGAGGCGTACGGGGTGGCCGCCGCGGCGCGCGAGTACTTCGGGGTCGCCCTCAAGGACCTCACGCTGGCCCAGGCCGCCATCATCGCCGCGCTCCCGAAGTCGCCGTCCACGTACGACCTGGTGCAGAACGCCGACATCGAGTGCGTGGACCCGACCGCCGATCCCGAGACCTGCGACAAGACGCAGCTCGTCGTCCCGCCTGACACGACGATCGTGCTCCGGCGCAACCTCGTCCTCGACCAGATGGCCGCGACCGGCGGCACGCCCCTCACCGGCACCACCTTCGGACCAGCCGACTACGCGGCCGCCAAGGCGGAGAAGGTCATCCTCGCCCCGCAGCGCTCCACCCAGTGGAAGGTGCCGCAGTTCGTGTGGCAGGTCCGCCGCGAGCTCACGACCCGCCTGTGCGGCGCCGACGCGGCGACGTGCCCCGTCCTCGAGCGAGGCGGCCTCCAGATCACGACCTCGCTCGACATGCGCCTCCAGGGCCTTGCCGAGAAGTGGGTGCAGGCGGCCGCCATCGTCCCCAAGGCGAAGAACCCCAAGGCCGCGGCGAAGGCGCTGGGCCTGACCTACGAGCCGTGGATGAGCAACCTGCGGAGCAAGAACCTGCGCAACGGCGCGCTCATCGCGATGGACTACCAGACGGGCGAGATCGTGGCCTACCAGGGCTCGGCGGACCAGACGGCGACCAAGGCGACCAAGAAGTTCCAGCCCCGGTTCGATGTCCTCGCGGACGGCTGGCGCCAGCCCGGGTCGGCGTTCAAGCCCGTCGTCTACGCGTCAGGCATCGATGCCCGGAAGATCACGGCCGCCACGATGTTCATGGACGTGGTGACCGACTTCGGCGGCGGCTACACGCCCACCGACGCGGACAACCTCGAACGCGGCCCGGTCCGCGTCCGCAACGCCCTCCAGTTCTCGCTCAACATCCCGGCCGTCAAGGCCGTGGCCGTCATCGGCAACGACACGATCGAGGCCAGGGCCACGGCCATGGGGGTCCAGTTCCGCGACGGGAAGACGAATGCCGGGCTCGCCTTCGCCCTCGGCGTGGAGGAGGTCCATCCCAGGGACCTCGTGCGGGCCTACGGGACGCTGGCCAACGGGGGCAAGCTCGTCTACCAGACGACGATCCTGTCGGTGAGCGACGGGACCGGCCGCGAGGTCCTGGGTGCGCGGACCACCCCGCCGCCGGTGCAGGCGATCGATGCCGGGGCCGCGGGGATCATCACGAACATCCTGGCTGACAACACGAATCCCAAGGTGAACCCGTACTGGAGCAAGTTCCGGCTGACCGAGGGCAACCGCCGGCGCCCGGCGACGCTCAAGACCGGCACCAACAACGACGCCCGGGACCTCAACGCCTACGGCTTCATCGGCGCCCCCAGCAAGGCGGAGCGAGCCAAGGGCGAGTACGCCCTGGCGGTCGGCGCCTGGAACGGCAACTCCGACAACTCGCTCGTGAGCACCGCATCGGACCCGCTGTTCTCCATCGACGTGACGACCTACGTCTGGCAGGGCTTCCTCCAGGACGCGACGAAGGGCTGGTCGATCAACGGCTTCCAGACGCCTGGCGGCCTGGTCGAGGCCGCGGTGGACCCGTGGACCGGCCTCGCCGCCGCGGGCGGCACGAGCGTGACCGAGCTGTTCCTGCCCGGAACGGCGCCGCAGGGCGCGCTGCCGGCCGATCAGCGGTGCGGCGAGGCGGTCCTCAGCAGTGCGGGCTTCGAGAAGGACCACGACGCGTGGATGACGGCCGACCGCGCGTGGCTGGCCCGCGCCGCGAAGGGCAGCGGCGTCCGGGGCGGGCCGAAGGGCACCCGGACCGCGTACTTCTACAACGGCTCGTTCGTGCCGTACGGCCGGTCCTGGGGCCCGCTCGCGGGGGCGGGATCCGGCTGCGCGTCACCGTCGCCGAGCCCCTCGATCGATCCCTGCGCATCGCCGGATCCGCTCGCGTCGGTCGATCCCAACGCGTCCGTGGATCCGCTCGCGCCGCCGGTCGTGTGCCCGTCGCCGTCCGACCTGCCGTCTGCGTCCCCGTCCCTGGAGCCCAGCCCCAGTGACCTGCCCACGGAGCCGCCGACGCCGGTCCCGCCGACGCCGGTCCCGCCGACGCCGGTCCCGCCGACGCCGACGCCCGCGCCGGTCCCGACGCCCACGCCGGTCCCGCCGACAGCGGCGCCGACGCTCCCGCCGGTCCCGGTCCCTACGCCAGTCCCGGCCCCGACCTGACCTCCTCGCGGAGGGCGGGGATGATCTCCTCGGCGATGCGGCGCAGACGCGCCTCGGGCACGCCCCGCGGCACGACCGAGATGTCCGTGAACCCGAGCGCCAGGTTGCGGCGGGCGAACGCCTCGTAGGCGGCCTCGCTCGCGACGGTGTCCGGCGTGCCCCACACGGACCGGCGGATCGTGGCGGGGTCCCGGCCCGCGGCGACGCAGGCCGCATCGAGCATGGCCATCCGCTCCCCCACCGATGTCGTGACCCCGTCCGTGGCCGCCCCCGCCAGCTCCGGGAAGGTGTCCCACTGGTCCGCCCAGCGGGCGGCGATGCGGATCATCCGGGGACGGTGGGCGGCGATCAGCAGCGGGATCCGCGGCCGCTGGACCGGGCGTGGCTCGAAGACCGCATCGTCCGTGCGGTAGTAGCGGCCCGCGAAGGTGACGCGCGGCTCCTCCTGGAGGCGGACGAGCAGCTCCACGGCCTCCTCGAGGCGCGCGACCCGCTCGGGGGCATCGGGCATGTCGAAGCCATAGCGGCGGTGCTCGTCGGCGTGCCAGCCCGTCCCGATCCCGAGGATCAGCCGGCCGCCGCTGACGTGGTCGACGGTCACGGCCTCCTTGGCGAGGAGCGCCGGGTTGCGGAAGGTGTTGGACGAGACGAGGACGCCCAGCCTGACGCGGGAGGTGGAGGCCGCGAGGGCCGCGAGCAGCGTCCAGGCCTCGAGGCAGGGCAGCTCCGGCGGCCCGTCCGTGTCCAGCAGGTGGTCCACGAGCCAGGCGTGGTCGAAGCCAAGCTCGTCCGCCAGGGCGAACTCGTCGCGCACCTGCGACCAGGGCTTGGACGCCTGGCTCATGAACAGGCCGAACCGGGGCTCGAGCGGCACGGGGCACCTCGCGTCGACGCGTCGCCCGGGCGGCGACGCCGCCCCGATCGTAACGCCGGCGGACTCTCAGCGGACTCTCAGGCGATCCGCCCTATCATCCGCCACGGCACTCCGCGGGAGTCCCGCCCCGCGTGCCATCGACCAGTACCCACCCCCACTCGGAGTCACGACATGTCGGATCGCGTCGCCGGGAGCCCGGGCCGTTCGCGTCTCGCCGCCCGGGCCGCCCTGCTGCTCGCCTCGCTCGGCCTCCTTGCCGGCCCCATGGCGCCCCTGGCGGCGGCCGCGGGCAGCCTCACGCTGACGACGCCGTTCCCGGCGATCGTCGCGGAGCCCGGCAGCACCGCCTCGTTCAAGCTCACGATCGCCGCCACGACCGCGGGCGACGTCAGCCTCAAGACCGAGAACGCCCCGTCCGGCTGGACCGCCCGGTTCACCGGCGGCGGCCTCACGATCGACAGCGCCTACGTCACGCCCGGCAAACCGGTGGACGTCAACCTCAACGTCGAGATCCCCGCGGACGCGCAGCCGGGCAGCACCAGCCTGCGCGTCACAGCGACGGGCGACGGCTCGGCGATCCTCCCGCTCACGATCCGCGTGGCCGATGCGGCGGCGGGCGACGTGACCCTCACCTCCGACTTTCCCGAGCTCAAGGGTCCGTCGTCCTCGACCTTCACCTTCAACCTCAAGCTCGCCAACGGCACCGCCGCCGAGGCGACCTTCTCGCTCGACGCGCAGGGCCCTCCCGGCTGGACCGTCACGGCGAAGCCCTCCGGCCAGGCGCAGGCCACCAGCGCCGTGGTCGCCGCCGGCGGCACGTCCACGATCACCGTCACCGCCGAGCCGCCGTCCCAGGTCGACGCGGCGAGCTATCCCGTCACCGTCACGGTCAGCGGCGGCGGCAAGACGGCCACGAGCCAGCTCGCGGTCACCATCACGGGCGCCTACGCGCTCGACGTCTCGACGCCCAACCAGGTCCTGTCCACGAACGCCAACGCCGGCACCCGGACGGACCTCGCGCTCACGCTCACCAACAGCGGCACGGCGCCGATCACCCAGGTCACGCCGTCGGCGAGCGCCCCCACCAAGTGGACCGTCGCCTTCGATCCGCCCACCATCGACACCATCCTCCCCGGCGAGTCGGCGACCGTCACGGCGCAGATCACGCCGACGAGCGACGCGATCACGGGCGACTACAACGTCGCCATCACGGCCAAGGGCACCGAGGCCTCGGGCAACGTCACGATCCGGGTCAAGGTGGAGACCCCTGCCTTCTGGTGGATCGCAGGGGTCGCGCTGATCGCGGCCGTGTTCGCGGGCCTCTACTGGGTCTTCCGGACGTACGGGCGCCGGTAGCCACCATGACGGACGAGCGGACGACCCCGTCCGCCGGCGACGCGGGTGACGCGGGCGAGCGGCCGGTCCGACCATGGGATGTCGCGCCGGTCACGCCCAGGGGACGCGAGCAGACCAGGACGAAGCGGCGGGTGACCGTCGCCGAGGTGCTGGCCGACGTCCCCGAGGACGCGGTCATCGTCGCGCGGCGGCTGACCAAGCAGTACGGCGAGTTCACCGCGGTGGACCGCCTCGACCTGACGATCCGGCGGGGCGAGGTCTTCGGCCTGCTGGGGCCCAACGGCGCCGGCAAGACGACCACCGTGCTCATGCTCCTGGGGCTCACGGAGCCGACCCGGGGGGTTGTGCGGGTCGTGGGCCTGGATCCCACGCGGGAGCCGCTGGCGGTCAAGCGCCAGGTGGGCTACCTCCCCGACAACGTGGGCTTCTATCCGGGCCTGACCGGCCGCGAGAACCTACGCTACACGGCGAAGCTCAACGGCATCCCGCGCACCCAGGCGGAGGCGCGGATCGACGAGCTCCTCGCCGAGGTCCGCCTCGAGGACGCGGCGAACAAGAAGGCCGAGACGTACTCGCGCGGCATGCGCCAGCGCCTGGGCATCGCGGACGCGCTCGTGAAGAGCCCGACCGTGCTGATCCTCGACGAGCCGACGATCGCGATCGACCCGGCCGGCGTGGAGGAGCTGCTGGCGCTGCTCCGGCGCCTCGTCGCCGAGCACAACCTCACGGTCCTGCTGTCCTCGCACATCCTGGGCCAGGTCCAGTCCCTGTGCGACCGGGTCGGGTTCTTCTCGGCGGGCAAGCTCGTCGCGTCGGGTCCGCTCGCGGAGCTGGCGGGCGGGTCGGACCAGCCGGTGCAGATGGAGGTCGCCATCGAGGGCGACCCGGCGGCGATCGACCCCGTCGTCATGGCCGTCCCCGGTGTGACGTCCGTGGTCCCGGACCCGCACGAGGAGCGGCTGCGGATCGTGACCGGCAGCCACGACATCGCGGCACCCGTCGCGGCCGCGCTCGCCGTGGCAGGCCTGACGCTCGTGCACCTGCGGCGCCGCGGCACCGATCTCCTCGAGCTCTACCGCAAGTACGTCCCGGAGGGCATCGATGGCCGCCCCAGCTGACACCTCCCGGCGCGCCGAGATCACGCGCAGGGCGCGCCGTGCCGAGCGGGCCCCGTCCGGGGGCTGGCGCACGATCGCCGCCAAGGAGATGGCGGACCACCTCGCCAGCACGCGCTTCTTCGTGCTGCTCCTGGTGGTGGCGATCGCCGCGGTCGTGCCGCTCCTGTTCATCTCGGCCGACATCAGCAGCCAGGCGCCAACCCTGTCCGGGTCGCCCGCCCTGTTCCTCGCGCTGTTCGTCGTGGGCTCCAAGAGCATCGGCAGCGTGACCACGGTCACCTTCGTGGCGCTGCTCGTCCCGCTCGTGGGGATCGCGTTCGGGTTCGACGGCATCAACAGCGAGCGGAGCCAGGGCACGCTCTCGCGGCTCCTCGCGCAGCCGGTCCACCGCGACGACGTGGTCAACGGCAAGTTCGCCGCCGGGATCGCCGTCATCGCGCTGATGCTCGCCGCGCTCGTGGCGTTCATCGCCGCGGCGGGGATCATGCGCCTGGGCATCATCCCGGCACCCGAGGAGGTCGCGCGGGTCGTCGCGTGGCTCCTCGCGACCGTCCTCTACGCCTCGTTCTGGCTCGCCTTCGCGCTGCTCCTGTCCGTCGTGGTCCGCGGCGCCGCCAGCGCCGCGCTGATCGGGTTCGGGACGTGGCTGGGGCTGATCCTCTTCGGGTCGTTCCTGCTGCCGATCATGGCGAGCGCGCTGTTCCCGACCAACACGAGCGGCACCTACAACGACCTGTTCGCATCCACGACGGCCCAGCAGCTGTTCCTGCGGATCTCGCCGTCGACGCTGTACGGGGACATCGGCAACGCACTGCTCAACCCGACGGTCAACAACGTCCTCGGCTTTGGCAACGTGGGCCAGGCGATCGCCTCGCAGGAGCAGCTGCCGTCGCTCCTCTCGCTCGATCAGTCGATCCTGGTCGTATGGCCGCAGATCGTGATCCTCACGGCGCTCACCGTGGCGATGTTCGCCCTGGCGTACGTCCTCTTCCTGCGCCAGGAGGTCCGCGCGTAGCGGCTCCCCTGCGCGCGGCGTCATGGGGGCGTCACGCGGCGGGGGCATCGTTCGGGGTGCGCCGGCCATCCGGACAGGACCCTGGAACGAAACAGCAGGTGGACCCATGACGATCGAGACGATGCCCGCCCCCGCCTCCCGCCCCGTGCCGCCCGGCGCCGTGGCGGCGATGGTCGCGGGCGTCGTGGCCGCGGGGGTCGCTCTCGCGGCAGGGGAGCTGGCCGCGGCGTTCATCACGGGGGCGCCATCGCCGCTGATCGCCGTGGGTGCACAGGTCATCGACCTCGCCCCGCCCGGGTCCAAGGACCTCATGGTGTCGCTGTTCGGCACGAACGACAAGGTGGCGCTCAACGTCGTCGTGCTGGTCGCCGTGCTGCTCGCCGGGGCCGCCATCGGGCTCGTCGCCCGCCGGAGCTCGCTCCTGGCGTCGCTCGCGATCGTCGCGCTGGTGGGCGTGGGTACCCTCGCCGCGCTGCGCGACCCGACCGCGAGCGCGCTGAACGTCCTGCTGTCCGCGGCGCTCCAGGTGGCGGCCGGTCTGCTCGCCCTGGAGACCCTCGTCGAGGCTGCGCGGCCGCGCCCCGAGACGCCCGGCCGGCCCGGCGGCGCCGACGACGCGCGTCGCGGGTTCCTCGTCAAGGCCGGCGCCCTGGGCGTGCTCGCGTTCGTGGGCCAGTCCATCGGCCGGGCGCTGGTCGAGGGCCGTGCCGCCGCCGCCGCGAACGCCAACCTCGCGATCCCGGGCACCGTGGACCCGGCGCCCTCGATCGCCCCCGACAACACCTTCGACATCGCCGGCATCACCCCCCTCGTGATCCCCAACGACGAGTTCTACCGGATCGACACCGCGCTCGTGACCCCGTCCGTGGACGTCGCGACCTGGACGCTCCGGGTCTTCGGCATGGTGGACCGGGAGGTGACGCTCACCTTCGACCGGCTCGTGGAGCTGCCGCTGATCGAGCGCTACGTCACCATCAGCTGCGTCAGCAACGAGGTCGGGGGCGACCTCCTCGGGAACGCGAAGTGGACCGGTGTCCGCCTCACGGACGTGCTCGACATGGCCGGCGTGCAGGCGGGCGCGACGCAGGTCGTGCCACGCTCCGTCGACGGCTGGGCCGCGGGCTTCCCCACCGACTGGGTCACCGCCCCCGAGCGACCGCGCGACGCGATGATCGCCGTGAAGATGAACGGCGAGCCGCTGCCCGTCACCCACGGGTTCCCGGCGCGGCTCATCGTCCCGGGCCTCTACGGGTACGTCTCGGCCACCAAGTGGCTCAAGGAGATCGAGCTCACCACCTGGGAGGCGTTCGATTCCTACTGGGTGCCCCGCGGCTGGTCCAAGACGGGGCCCATCCTGACGCAGTCCCGCATCGACCTGCCGAAGCCCAACGCGCTCCACAGGACGGGCGACACGATCCAGGTCGCGGGCGTCGCGTGGGCGATGGATCGCGGCGTGTCCAAGGTCGAGATCCGCGTCGACAACGGTGAGTGGCAGCCGGCGACGCTCGCGACGGCGCTGGGCCCGCAGACCTGGGTCCAGTGGCGCTTCGCCTGGCAGGCCGTCCCCGGGCGGCACACGTTCTGGGTCCGCGCGACCGACGGGACCGGCGTCCCCCAGGAGGAGCGGGTCACGCGGCCCGACCCCGACGGGGCCCGCGGCTACCACTCGGTGTCGGTGCAGGTGGATTGAGCGCGTCTCCGGTACCCTGACCGGCCTATGCCGAGACGCCGTTTCCTGTTCGACATCCCCGACCGCTTCATCGCGGGCACCGTCGGTGCCCCCGGCAACCGCACGTTCTTCCTCCAGGCCCGCGCCGGGACCCGGATCACCTCCGTGGCCCTCGAGAAGGTCCAGGTCGCGGCGCTCGCCGACCGCCTGGGCGACCTGCTCGAGGAGCTGGAGCGCCGCGGCGTCGAGGGCGCCGAGGAGCAGCCCGGCATCGTGGGCGATACCGCCGCCCTGGACGAGCCGATCAACGAGGCGTTCCGCGTCGGGACGCTGTCGCTGGGCTGGGACACCGCCGACAACCTCATCGTGCTCGAGGCCCGCGAGCTGACCGAGGATGAGGGTGACGTCGAGGACGAGGCCCTGGTCGACGACGATGACGAGGACGGCCCGGACCTGCTCCGCGTCCGGCTCTCGCCCGCCGACGCGCGCCGCTTCATCGCGCGGGCCCAGCGGGTCGTGGCCGCCGGCCGGCCGCCGTGTCCCCTGTGCGGGCAGCCGCTCGACCCGCAGGGCCACCTCTGCCCGCGCCGCAACGGCCACCGGCTGAACTAGCGGGCGAGCGTCCTGTGACCCAGGGTTCCGAGCCGCTGGACTTCGAGATCCTCGCGGAGCTCGAGGCCGAGGTCGACGAGGGCGAGGAGATCCTGCCCGCGGACGCCGACGGGGACGACGACGGCGACGAGGAGGCCGCCTCGGTCGACGATCTCGGTCTCCCGATGCCCGTCCTGTCGCTCGACGAGGCCCTGTCCCTGTTGCGGGACGGGGCACTGGAGCTGGTCGGGCGGCTCTGGGCGTCGACGAACAACGCGATGCTGTGCGTGGTCCGCGGCGGTGGCCTCGAGGCGGCCTGCATCTACAAGCCCGTCATGGGCGAGCGCCCGCTCGGCGACTTCCCCGATCACACGCTCGCCCGGCGCGAGGTCGCGGCGTTCGTGACGGCGCAGGCGACCGGCTGGAACCTCGTGCCGCCGACCGTGCTGCGCGAGGGACCGTTCGGCGAGGGCATGGTCCAGCTGTGGATCGCCGCGGACCCGTCCGTCGACCCGGTCGCCCTGGTCGTCGAGGAGGATTCGCGCCTGCGGCCGATGGCCGTGTTCGACGCGGCTGTCAACAATACGGATCGCAAGGCCGGGCACCTGATCCCCGTCCCGGGCGGCCACGTGTACGGCGTGGACCACGGGGTCACGTTCTCGCCGGTGCCCAAGCTGCGCACCGTCCTGTGGGCCTGGCGCGGGCAGACGTTCCTCGACGACGAGCTGGCGGTCCTCCGGGGGCTGCGCCTGGGGCTGGACGGGGCGCTGGGCGATACCCTCCGCGGCCTCCTGGACACCATCGAGGTCCGCGCGACGGCGCGGCGGATCGACGCGCTGCTCGAGACGGGGGTCTTCCCCCAGCCGGATCCGCGGCGGCCCGCGCTGCCCTGGCCGCCGGTCTGAGGCGGGGGCCACTCGCCGGCGGGGTCGCCGACTCGCCGGGTCCCTGACTCGTCGACCCGGGTCCCTGACTCGTCGACCCGGGTCCCAGACTCGTCGACCCGGGTCCCAGACTCGCCCTGGTGTCGGATCGGGGGTCTCCGCGCGGAGCTGGGGCGCGATTCCGTCGATTCTGCCCGTGACCTCCGCACGTTCGGGTGGGATCTGACCCGGAGCTGAGTCACGGAGCGCCCGATGAGCCGCCGGCCCGCTCCCGGACGGTCGGGCGAGCGCGCCGCCGGTGCCGGGCGTCAGCCTCGAGCCAGCCGGGCGATCCGCCCCGCGTGCTCCGGGTGGGCCTCCGCCAGCGCGCGCCCGCCCGCGAAGGTGATGCCGGCAGCCGAGTAGGGGGGCGCCATGAACGTCGACACGAGGGTCCAGTCCCCCACCGGCTCGCAGGCCTGCCACCAGCCACCGGGAACGATCACCCGGGGCCGCTCCCCCGCCGCCAGGTCCGGGCCCAGCATCGGCTCCGTGACCTCGCCGCCCGGGGAGACCAGCAGCATCCGGGCAGGCGAGCCCGCGTGCCAGGCCCAGATCTCGAGGTGCTCGAGACGGTGCAGCCCCGAGACCGCGCCGCTCGCCATCAGGTAGTGGATCGCCGAGGCGCGCTCGTCGAGGTACGTCTGGCCCACGAAGCCTCCCTCGGGCTCCAGGGGCACCAGGCCCAGCCGCTCGATGACCAGCTCGGGGGTGGGATCCGCCATGACGGCACGGTACCCGACCCGCGGCCCGCCGCGGGTCGGGCAGGGAACGGCGCCGCGGAACCGCGACGCGCGCCGCGACCCGTTGGGGCACGATGACGCCATGCGACGCTGGAACGGCTGGGGCGACGAGTCCGAGACCTCGCACGTGGGCGCCCCGGCCCTGCGCTTCCTGGAGGCCCGCCTGGGCCCCGGGACGGCCCCGCGCGATGCGACGCTCGCCGAGGTGGTCGCGCAGGTCCCCGCGACCCGCCTCGACCCTGCGGGCAACATCCTGGACACAGACCCGGAGGCCCGCGTCCGGCACGCCCGCGGTCAGTCCTTCCCGGACCTGGTCGCGCTCCGGGGCGGCCGCCTCGAGGCCGTGCCGGACGCCGTCGCGCACCCGGCCTCGGGCGACGATGTCCGCCGCCTCATCGACCACGCGCGGGCCGTCGGTGCGCGGCTGATCCCGTACGGCGGCGGGACGAGCGTCGTGGGCGGGGTCACGGCCCGGCCCTCGCCGGACCCGCTGATCACCGTGGACCTGGCCGCTCTCGACGGCGTGGTGGCGCTCGACGAGCGCAGCGGCCTCGTGACGGTCGGGGCCGGCATCACGGGCCCCGCCCTCGCCGCGCACCTCGAACCGCACGGCCTCACGATCGGCCATGAGCCCCAGTCGTTCGAGCTCGCCACCGTCGGCGGCTGGGTGGCGGCCCGCGGGTCCGGCCTCCGCTCCTTCGGGGCAGGGCGCATCGAGCAGCTGTTCGCGGGCGGGACGCTCGAGGCCCCCGCCGGGACGCTGGACATGCCGCCGTTCCCCGCGAGCGCCGCCGGCCCGGACCTGCGCCAGCTCGTGCTCGGCTCGGAGGGCCGCCTCGGGTTCCTCACCGACGCCGTGCTGCGCACGAGCCCCCTCCCGGAGGTCGACCGCCTGTACGCCTTCGCGCTGCCCGGCTGGGCGGCGGGCCACGAGGCCGTCCGCGCCCTGGCCCAGGCACGCGCGAGGCTGTCGGTGCTCCGGCTGTCCACCCCGGTGGAGCGCCAGACGCTGCTCGGGTTCGCGGACAGGTCGGACCAGGTGCGGCTCCTCAGGCGCTGGCTCCGCGCCCGGGGCGTCCCGCCCGACTGGTCGCTGGTCCTCGTGGGCGTCGCGGGCAGCCGCGGGTCCGCTCGGACGGCACGCCGGGAGGCACGCGCCATCCTGCGCCGCCATGGCGCCGTCGGCGTGCCGGCGCTCGCGCGCACGTGGTCGCGGACGCGGTTCCGTTCGCCGTACCTGCGCACGGCGCTCTGGGAGCACGGCTACGGCTCGGACACGCTGGAGACGGCGACCGACTGGGCGCGCGTGCCGGGCCTGCTCGCCCGTCTCCAGCGCTCGGTGGCGGACGCGCTGGGCCCCTACGGCGAGCGGGTGCACGTCTTCACGCACCTCTCGCACCTCTATCCGTCGGGGTCCAGCCTCTACCTCACGTTCCTGTTCCGCCTGGCGCCCGACCCGGACGAGACCCTGGAGCGCTGGCGCGCGATCAAGCGGGCCGCCTCGACCACGATCGAGGCCGAGGGCGCCACGATCACCCACCACCACGGCGTGGGGACGGACCATGCGCCGTACCTCGTGGTCGAGAAGGGACCGCTGGGGATGGCGGCGCTCGAGGCCGTGGTCCGCACGTTTGACCCGGACGGGATCATGAACCCGGGCGTCCTGCTCCCGGACCGGCACGGGTGAGGCGACGATGAGCGCGGACCGCGTCCTCGCGATCGATGTCGGGACGCAGAGCGTGCGGGCGATGGTCTTCGACCCGGCCGGGAACCTCCTCGCGCGCACCAAGGTCCCCATCGAGCCGTATGTCCCGGGGCCGCCCGGTTGCTGCGAGCAGGAGCCCGAGCTCTACTGGCGCGCCATCGGGGAGGCCTGCGCCGCGCTCTGGACCCACCCCGAGGGCCGCCGCGACGCCCTCGCTGGCGTGGCGCTCACGACGCAGCGCGGCACCATCGTGGTAACAGATCAGCATGGTGATCCGCTACGACGCGCGATGGTCTGGCTGGACCGGTGTCGGGCGGAGGGCCTGCCGCGGATCGGCGGGCGGTGGGGCCTCGCCTTCCGGGCTGCGGGCCTCACGGAGACGGTCGCCACCTTCCAGGCCGAGGCCGAGGCCAACGTCCTCCGCCGACGCGAGCCCGAGACCTGGGCGGCCGTCCGCCACTACCTGTTCCTCTCCGGGTACCTCGTCCATCGCCTGACCGGGGCGTTCCGGGACTCTGTCGCCGCCCAGGTGGGCTACATCCCCTTCGACTACAAGGGCCTCGCGTGGGCGAAGCCGTCGGACTGGAAGTGGCTCGCGGTCCCCATCGAGCGTGCATGGCTGCCGGACCTGGTGCCCCCGGGTGGACGCCTGGGCGAGATCTCGGCCGTTGCCGCCGAGGCGACGGGGATCCCCGCCGGCCTGCCGCTCATCGCCGCGGCGGGCGACAAGGCCTGCGAGGTCCTGGGATCGGGGGCGCTGGAGCCGCACATCGGCGCGATCTCGCTGGGCACGACGGCCACGTTCAACACGACGCACCGTCGCTACACCGAGGTCATCCCGATGGTGCCGCCGTATCCCGCGGCGGTCCCGGACACCTACAGCCTCGAGGTCCAGGTCACCCGCGGCTACTGGATGATCGAGTGGTTCAAGCGCGAGTTCGGGGCGACCGAGGTGGCCCGGGCCCGCGAGGAGGGCGTCGATACCGAGACGCTGTTCGACGACCTCGTGGCCGTCACCCCGCCCGGCGCGATGGGCCTGATGCTCCAGCCGTACTGGTCGCCCGGGGTTCGCGTCCCGGGTCCCGAGGCCAAGGGCGCCGTCATCGGCTGGGGGGATGTCCACACGCGGGCCCACCTCTACCGGGCGATCCTGGAAGGGCTCGCGTACGCGCTGCGCGAGGGCAAGGAGCGCACGGAGAAGAGGACGAAGGTGCCGGTGACCGAGCTGCGCGTGTCCGGCGGCGGCTCCCAGAGCCCGGCGGCGATCCAGCTGACCGCCGACATCTTCGGCCTGCCGGCGTCGCGGCCGCACACACACGAGACGAGCGGCCTGGGGGCGGCGATCGATGCCGCGGTGGGCCTCGGGCTGCACCCATCGTTCGTGGCCGCCGTGGCGGCGATGACCCGGCTGGTCGAGACCCGTGACCCGGACCCGGCCAACCGGGCGCTCTACGAGGACCTCTACCGCAGCGTCTACCTGCGGCTCTACGATCGCCTCAAGCCGCTCTACGAGGACATCCGGCGGATCACGGGATACCCGCCCGAGGTGTGACCCGCGTCAGGTCGCCTCGGCGGTGCGTCGGTCAGGGCGCGGCGCGCAGGTCCAGCCCGCCGGCAGCGCCGCGGAGGTGGAGCGCGTCGGCCTCGATCGTCGAGGCGACCTCGCCGGCGAGCACCGCGACGATCCGCCGCTCGACCTCGCCGGCCGGCCCCGCGCAGGCCATCCTGGTCAGCCCGATCGGGCCGAAGGTGATCGACGTGTCGGCGACTGCCGCCGGACCGCCGCCCGTGTTGCAGCCGGCGTCGAGGGCGACCTTCCCGGCCGAGAACACGAGCGTGGCCGTGACGCCCGCCGGCATCGACGAGGCGGTCCCGTTGGCCACGAACCCGTCGACAACCCAGGTGGTGCCCTCGAGGGGGCGGTCCGGTCGCGCGATCCGCCTGTCCGTGGCGATGAGCGTGACGCCACCGTGGGTGAGCGTGAGGGTGTCGCCGTCGAGGGAGACGGCCGCGCCCGGGAGGAACGTCGAGATCCAGGCGTCCTGGGCCATCAGCGGCTCCGCGCAGGCCATCTCGGTCGTCATCATCGGCCCCGTGGCGAGCGTGCCGTCCACGATGTCGTAGCGGCCGCTCATCTGGTTGCAGCCGGCGGCGATCCCGATCTGGCCGTCACCGAAGGTGAGCGTGATCGCCGTGTCCGGCACGAGATCGTGGCCCGTCGCCCGCGGGACAGACCCACGAGGGGGAGAGATCGCATGCGGCTTCACCTTGCGGGCGTGAGGGTCGCGCGGCGGCCGGCCCCGGACCACCTCACCCGTGACGACATCGCCGCGTCCGGGGTTCCCGTGTTGCCGCCGCCGGATCCTCCGCGGCACCCCCCACGAGGGAACCCCCAGAGTGGCGGAGGCGTCATGGGGTTGTCCCGCCCCCCTGGGGGTGGTTGACAGGAACACCTGTTCACCCCCATGCTTCTCTCATCGCCCGATAGCACGCGGCCGCCAGGTCGACGCCCAACACGCGCAACCGCCGCCGCGCCCGGGTACATCAATCAAGCCGCTCCGGCCACCGAATGTCACGGCCGTTGGAGCGGCGGCAGGCCCGTCCCAACCCGACGGAGCCCGGAAAGGATCCACTCTCCACATGCTCACCCGCGCCACCACGAATGCCGTGGCGCATCGCGCCAGCTCGATGCGCCGGATGCGCCGACGGTCGTTCAACTCGACTCGTCCCTATTGCGCCACCAACGGCTGCACCTCCTTCCTCGTCATCGACGAGCTCGGCGGCGTCGCTCACTGCGAGATCTGCGGCTACAGCCGTCGCCTCAACTAGGCGCGACCGCCCACCACACACGGCTCCGCGGCCGGAGCAATCCGCCTCTCGCCCGAGCCATTCCCGGCCGGCCCCCTGGGCCGGCCGTTCGATTCCCGACCCAATCCGACCGGCGTGGTCCCGCGAACCGGGGGCAGGACGACATCAAAGCGTCCCCACACCGGTCACCCGAGCGACCGAACAGCCATCCAAGATTATGGAGACTGCCCGTGCGCACCGCCCGAATCGCCGGCCTCGTTGTTGCCGGCGCCCTTGCCCTCACGGCCGCCATCCCCGCCTCCGCCGCCGATGACGCCATGGTCCGCGTCCTCCACGCGTCGCCCGACGCCCCGTCGGTCGACGTCTTCGTCAACGACGGCAAGGTTGATGCCCTCTCCGGCGCCGAGTTCGGCGACCTGACCGACTACGTCGCGGTCCCCGGCGGCACGTACTCGGTCAAGGTCTGCGCGACCGTCGACAACACCGTCTGCCCCATCGGTCCGGTCGACCTCACGTTCGCGGCCGGCAAGAAGTACACCGTCGCCGCGTCCGACCTGCTCGCCCAGATCAAGGCCAACGTGTTCACCGACGGCAACGCCGTCAACGGCAAGGCCAAGGTCCGTGTCGTCCACCTGTCCGCCGACACCCCTGCGGTCGACGTCCTCACCCAGGACGGCGCGGCGAAGGTCGTCGAGAACCTCGCCTACCCGGACGCGACCGGCTACCTCGCGCTCGCCCCGGGCAGCTACGACCTCAAGGTCTGCGCCAACGCGGCCAACACCGTCTGCCCGCTCGACCCCGGCGCGCTCGATCTCAAGGCCGGCGTGGCCTACAGCGTCTTCGCCATCGGCTCGCTGCAGCCCGGCGAGGGCGCGGCGGCCCTGACCGCGGTCGTGGGCGTGGACGGCATGGCCGCCCCGGCCACCGACACGGAGCCGACCGGCTCGAACGCCTGGCTGCTGGTCCTCGCCGGCGCCGGCCTCCTGGGCCTCGTCGCCTCGCGCCGCTTCGTCGCCGCTCGCGTGTCGGTGCGCTAGTCCCGCTCCTCCCCCAAATTCCCCCCGCTCCGGGCCGGTTCCCCCACCGGTCCGGGGCGCTTCCATGCGCAGCGCCGTCCGGCCCTGCGGGACACGGTCCCCGGCGCGGCGGCGGCGCGGCATGATTACGCACGACAGCGCGCCGTCGGCCGGCGAGTTCCGGGAAGGAGACCCCACGAGATGACGAGCGGCAGGACCCTCGACCGCGAGCGGCTGGAGCGGCTGATGGCGGTCGAGGTGGCGGCGTTCGAGCGAGCCAACCCGCGTTCCCGGGCGCTGTTCGAGCGGGCGAAGGGCTCGCTGCTCGACGGCGTCCCCATGAACTGGATGATCAAGTGGGCGGGCGCCTACCCGCTGTTCGTGGAGGCCGCATCCGGAGCCCGGTTCACCGACGTCGACGGGCACGAGTACGTGGACTTCTGCCTGGGCGACACGGGCGCGATGGCCGGCCACGGCCCCGAGGCGACGATCCGCGCCGTGGAGCGCCAGATGCGCCGCGGCATCACCCACATGCTGCCCACCGAGGACGCGATCGTCGCAGGCGACGAGCTGCGGCGGCGGTTCGGGCTGCGCTACTGGCAATTCACCCTCACGGCGACGGACGCCAACCGGTTCGTCATCCGGCTCGCCCGCCACATCACGGGCCGCTCCAAGATCCTCGTCCACAACCACTGCTACCACGGGTCGGTGGACGAGACGTTCGCGGTCATCGGCCCCGACGGCGAGGCCGTCGCGCGCCCGGGCAACATCGGCAAGCCGGTGCCGCTCGCGGAGACGACGCGGGTCGTGGAGATCAACGACCTCGAGGGCCTCGAGCGCGAGCTCGCCAAGGGCGACGTGGCCGCCTGCCTGTTCGAGCCCGCGCTCACCAACGTGGGCATCGTCCTGCCGGAGCCGGGCTACCACGAGGCGGTCCGTGAGCTGACCCGCCGGTACGGCACCCTGCTCATCAACGACGAGACCCACACGATCTGCGCCGGCCCGGGCGGCTACACGGGCGCGCACGGCCTGGAGCCCGACTTCCTGACCATCGGCAAGACGATCGGCGGCGGGATCCCCGCGGCGGCCTACGGGTTCACCGAATCGGTCGCGGAGCGGATCTCCGCGCTCATCGAGCGCGAGGACTGCGACATCGGGGGGATCGGCGGGACCCTGGCCGGGAACGCGCTCTCGCTCGCGGCCATCGCCGACACCCTGACCCAGGTGCTCACCGACGAGGCGTTCGCGCGGATGATCCCGCTGGCCGAGCGCTTCGAGGCAGGCGTGAATGCGGCGCTGCGCGAGCACGACGTCCCGTGGCACGTCACGAGGTTGGGCGCCCGGGCGGAGTACCACTTCACGCCGGAGCCGCCCCGCACCGGCTCCGAGCTGCACGACGCGATGGACCCGGAGCTGGAGCGGTTCCTGCACCTGTGGGCGATGAACCGCGGCGTGCTGATGACGCCGTTCCACAACATGGCGCTGATGTCGCCCGCGACGACCGAGGCGGACGTGGACCGGCACACGGCCGTGTTCGGCGAGGCGATGGCGGCACTGTTCGGCTGACGGTTGCGCGCCGGGCTCCAGCGCGCGGGCGCGGCCCCGGCGCGACCCCGGCGCGCGCGTGACTCGGCACGGCGTCGGATCGGCACCCCACTCGCAGACCTCAGGCGCGAGAACGACGGAATCGACGTCGACCTCAGCGCAGAGGGGTCTGTTCTGACGCGGAGCCGAGTCGGCCGCCGACGCGGACTGCGCTCGCGCGATCAGCCCGTGCAGCTCGGCGGCCGTGGCTCGGCTCGGTGCCAGATCGGCGCCCATGTCGCGGACCTCGCCCCGGGAGTCGACGGATCCACCGGTGAGCTCCGCGTCAGCACCCGCAATCTGGCACGGAGCCGTGCCAGCCGGGGCCGTGGCCCGACACGGTGCCCGATCGGCACCCCGGGTACGGGGCGCGGGGGCCGGGATCAGCCACGGGTACCCTCAGCCGCGTTTCGCCCGGAGCCACCAGCGGCGCTCGCGGACCGGCTCGCCCGCGAGGTCCTCGATGATGAGCTCGCCGGGCTCGAACCCGCGCGCCACGTAGAACGGCTCGCCGAGGCCGTTGCCCTCCAGGACGTCCGCGGAGATGTCGCGGCCCGGGAACGCCTCCACGATCGCCGCGAGGAGTACCGTGCCGAGCCCGAGCCCGCGTGACCCCGGCCGCGCGTAGAACGCCACGATGTGGGCGTGGTCGCCCTCCGCGATGGCCTCGATGAAGGCGTCGACGCCGGACGGGTCCCCGCCCGGGTAACCCGCCACGAACGTGACGTCGCGCTCGATCCGCGACGCGATCCGCTCGAGCGTGTACGCCTGCCCGATGAAGCGCTCGACGGTTTCGGCGCCCACGAGGTCCGCGTACGTGGCACGCCACGCGCTGACCCCCACGTCGCGGACCGCGGCGGCATCCTCGGCGACCGCACGACGGATCGTGAGCGCGGTGCGGGTCGAATCGGTCACGGCGTGGGCCGGCCGCGCGCGGCGTCGGGGCGCGCCGCATCCAGGCGCGCGGCGTCGAGGCGGGCCAGCTCCTCGGCGAGGGCCAGGGGCCGGCGGTGCTGGCGATCTGTGGGGGCCTCGGCGTTGAGCCGGGCGATGGCGGTGTTGATCTCGACGACGGCGCGCTCCATCTCGTCGCGGAGCCGGCGCATCCCCAACGGCGAGGCGGTGGCCGCGCGGGCCAGGGTTGCGTCGCGGCGCCCGAGCAGCGCCCGCGCGTCCTTGTCGGCCTCGATCCAGGGCGGGGCGACCCCGGCGTTGCGCAGCATGCGGTAGGCCAGAGCCCACTCGCCCGCCGCACTGTCGTCGTCCGTCGGCAGCGGTCGGCCGTGGTAGGGCAGGTCGTCGAACTTGCCCTCCTCCATCGCCTCGCGGATCTGGCGGTCGACGAGGCTCTCCCACGTCGGCGCGACCTGGCGCTCGCCGTGTTCGTCGATCCGGTTGGGGGGCTTGCGCGGGGTTTCCACGCCCGGAGTCTACGGAATCGACGCGCGCGCCGTCGTGACAGGCGAGGTGGCACGCGCCGCCCGTACGATGGCCCCGCATGCAGCTGATCGATGGGCGCCCCGTCTTTGCCGCCACGGACCTGGTGGGGTTCCTCGCGTGTGTGCACCGGCTGGAGCTGGAACGCGCGGCCATGCACGGGCTCGTGGCCAAACCCATCCGCGACGATCCCAGCATCGAGCTCGTGGCCAAGCGCGGCCTGGAACACGAGCGCCGCTATCTCGAGGACCTGCGCGCACGGGGCCTCCGGGTCGTCGAGATCGAGAAGGATGGGTCGGCGGTCGCGCCCCCGAGGGCGCCCGAGGGGACGCCGGTCCCGCGCGCTGCGGGCGCGGAGCTGCGCGCCGCCCAGGACCAGACGATCGCGGCGATGCGCGCCCGCGCGGACGTCGTCTACCAGGCCACCTTCTTCGACGGGACCTGGCGGGGCCACGCGGACTTCCTGCTCCGCCGGGACCACGAGGCGGGCGCGGCGGACAGCGCCTTCGGACCGTGGCACTACGAGGTCGCGGACACCAAGCTCGCGCGCCACGTGAAGGCGTCCGCCATCCTGCAGATCTGCTCGTACGTGGAGCAGCTCACGGCCATCCAGGGGATCGAGCCGGAGTCGCTGCACGTGGTGCTCGGCGGTCGCGAGCGCCCGACGGACCGCCTGCGGGTCGCGGACTTCATGGCCTACTACCGACGGGCGAAGGCGGCGTTCGAGGAGGCCGTGGGCCTGCGGGGCGCCACCGCGGGCGACCCGGCCTACCCGCCCGTGGGCACCTATCCGGAGCCGGTCGAGCACTGCGCGGTCTGTCGCTGGGCGCCCCAGTGCCGCGCGCGGCGTCGCGCGGACGACGACCTGAGCCTCGTGGCGGGCGCCGCCTCCCGCCAGCGAACGGTGCTCAAGGCGCGCGGCATCGGCACCCGGCGGGGCCTGGCCGGGCTCTCGTTGCCGCTGGCTCCCCCGCTCGCGAACGTGGGCAGGGAGGCGCTGGCGCGGGTCCGGGAGCAGGCGCGGATCCAGGTCGAGTCGCAGGATGCCGGCCGCGTGTTGTGGGAGCTGCTCCCCCTGGACCGCGGCGAGGACGGCGAGCTGGTGCCCCTCCGGGGCTTCCTGGGCCTCCCGGAGCCCAGCGAGGGCGACCTGTACCTGGACCTCGAGGGCGATCCGTTCGCGCTCGATGACGGCGTGGACTACCTGTTCGGGATCCTGGAGCCGCGGCTGCCCGACGAAGACCCGCGCTGGGCCGACCCCGCGGGCGGGGCGACGCCGAAGTTCCACGCGATCTGGAGCCTGGACACCCAAGGTCGGGTGACATGGGCGGCGGAGAAGGCTGCGTTCGAGGCGACCGTGGACCTGATCATGGATCGCTGGGCGCGGGACCCGCGGCTCCACGTCTACCACTACGCCGCGTACGAACGGACCGCGCTGGGACGGCTCGCGCAACGCCACGGCACCCGCGAGGAGGAGGTGGACCGCCTGCTCCGCGGGGAGGTGCTGGTGGACCTCTTCCGCGTCGTCCGTCAGGGCCTGTGCGCCGGCGTGGAGAGCTACTCCATCAAGAAGATCGAGCCGCTGTACGCGCTCACCCGCGAGCAGGACCTCAAGGACGCCGGCAGCAGCATCGTCGCGTTCGAGACCTGGCTGGAGCTCGGCGCGGACACGCCCGTCGCGGACGCGGCCGCGATCCTGGACGGGATCGCGGCCTACAACCGGGACGACGTGCTCAGCAACTGGCGGCTGCGCGACTGGCTCGAGGCGCGCCGCGTGAACCTCGAGGCTCGTGAGGGACGCGCGCTGCCCCGCCCTGCCCTGGACGACGGGGCGGCTTCGAAGGACTTGACCGACCGGGAGCGGCGCGTCGTCGCCCTCATGGAGCGCCTGACGGACGGGGTCCCGGCCGATCCCGCGGAGCGGGCGCTGGACCCGGAGGGCGCCGGTCGCTGGCTGCTCGCCCAGCTGCTCGCCTGGCACCGGCGCGAGGACAAGTCGGCCTGGTGGCGGTACTTCGAGCTGCTGCGCATGAGCGACGAGGAGCTGATCGAGGAGCGTGAGCCCCTGGCCGGGCTCGTGCCCGTGGGCGAGCCGCAGGTCGAGAAGCGGTCGATGGTCTACACGTTCTCCTTTCCTCCGCAGGATCACCGGATCGACACCGCCAGCGATGTCTCGGACCCGGTCACACGCGAGGGCGCGGGCACCGTGGTCGCCGTGGACGACGCCGCCCGCACGATCCGGCTCAAGCGCGGCGCGAAGCTCGCCGGCACGGCGCTCCCGACCGCGCTCGTGCCCACGGGCGTGGTCCCCACGGCCGAGCTCGCCGAGAGCCTCCTGCGCATCGGCGAGCAGGTGGCCGGGGTCGGGTTCGACCGGGACACGGCCGCCGCCGGTCCGGCTGATCTTGCCTCGGCTCGCGCGCTGCTCCTGCGCGTGCCGCCCGGGGCGCCCCTCGACGCCCGACCCGGGACCGCCGGCGAGGCGGTGGTCGGACGGGGCGAGACCCCGCTCGAGGCCGCCGTCCGCCTCGCCCCTGCGCTTGCCGGCCGCGTCCTGCCGATCCAGGGTCCGCCCGGGTCGGGCAAGACGCACACCGGCGCCCACATGATCGTCGCGCTCGCCATGGCCGGACAGCGGGTCGGCGTGGTCGCCAACAGCCACAAGGTGATCGGCAACCTCCTGCGCAAGGTCGACGAGGTCGCCCGGGACCAGCTGGCGGCCGGCGACGTCCCGCGGCCGGTCCGGATCGGTCAGAAGCCCAAGACGGACGCCGCGCCGTCGTTCGCCGGCGCCGCGGTCCTGCCCGACAACGCCTCGGTCGCCGCGGCGCTGCGGTCGGGCTCCCTCGATGTCGTGGGCGCCGTCGCGTGGACCTGGTGCCGGCCCGAGATGGCGCTCCCGGACCCCGTCCTCGACGTACTGGTCGTCGATGAGGCCGGGCAGATGAGCCTCGCGAACGTGCTCGCCTGTGCCCCCTCGGCGCGGGCCATCGTGCTGCTCGGCGACCCGCAGCAGCTGGACCAGCCCACCCAGGGCAGCCACCCGCCGGGCGCGGAGGCGAGCGCGCTCGGGCACATCCTGGGCGTCAGGGCCACGATCGAGCCGCACGAGGGGATCTTCCTCGGCGAGACCTGGCGGCTCCATCCGGCGATCTGCGACTTCACGTCCGCGGCCTTCTACGAGGACCGGCTGCTCCCGATCCCCGGCCTGGAGCGCCAGGCGGTGGTCGGGCGGGGCCCGCTGGCGGGAGCCGCCATCCGGTACCTGCCGGTCGTGCACGAGGGGAATGCCACGGATTCGGCGGAGGAAGCGGCCGCAGTCGTCGGGCTCGTCGGGGACCTCCTGGACGCTGGGGCGACGTGGATGGACCGCGAGGGCCGGGAGCAGCCGCTCGCCCTGGACGACATCGTGATCGTCGCGCCGTACAACGCCCACGTCGCGGAGATCCAGAAGGCGTTCGCCGCGGCCGGCCGGGCCGGCGCCTTCGTGGGCACGGTCGACAAGTTCCAGGGCCAGGAGCGTCCGATCAGCCTCTACGCCATGGGCACCTCCGCGCCCGAGGACGCGCCGCGCGGCATGGAGTTCCTGTACTCGCTCAACCGACTCAACGTGGCCACCTCCCGCGCGCGCTGCGTCACGGCCCTCGTGTGCTCCCCATCGCTGCTGCGGGTGATCTGCCACACCCCCCGCCAGATGCGCCTCGCCAACGGGCTGTGTCTCGCCGTCGAGGCCGCCGCCCGGCCGGGCCGGCGCGGGGACGCCGCCCAACCCACATCCGTGCAGGACCCGATCGTCCCGCTGCTGCTGTTCCCAGATCTCGGTCCGGGCGACCGGCGACGCCGCGCCTGAACCACCCGCGGCCCGGCGACGGGCGGTATCGTCGGAGCCCATGACCGCCGCACCCGCGTCTCCGGGCGCCAGCCTGCCGCCCATGGCCCTCGCGCCCGCCGAGCTGGCCGCCGCACGCCGGCGCGCGCGCAACAGCCTCGTGGCGGGCGTCGCCCTCGGCAGCACCGGGCACATCGCCGCGGTCACCGTCGCGGGACGCTGCTCATCGGGTTCGGCAACACCTCGAACCAGCTCTCGCGCTACGCGAACGCGGACATGGTCCCGCTCGCGCGGCGCGCGTCGGCGATCAGCCTCGTGGTCTGGGCCTCGACCGTGGGCTCGGTCATCGGGCCGCAGATGGTGCCGTTCGCCTCGGGCCTGGCGGGGAGCGGGGGCTGCCGCCGCTCGCGGGGCCGTACCTCGTGCCGGTGGTCTTCGTCGGCCTCGCGGCGGCGCTCTCGTTCTCGTTCCTGCGCCCGGACCCGTATGACCTCGCCGATCGGGAGGCGGTCGACCCGACGGATGCGGGCCCGCCACTGGAGGTGTCGCTCCTGGCCATCCTGCGCCGCCCGACCGTGACCGCGGCGGTCATCGCCCTGGTCATCGGGCAGTTCGTGATGGTGCTGATCATGACCATGACGCCGCTCCACATGACCGATCACGGCCACGCCCTGGGCGCGGTGGGGATCGTCCTCTCGGGCCACACGCTGGGGATGTTCGCCTTCTCCCCGATCTCGGGCCGGCTGACCGATCGCTTCGGGCCCGTGGCGGTCATCTTCCTCGGGACGGCGGTCCTCGCGGTCTCGTCGCTGATGGCCGCTCTCGCCCCGCCCCATGGCGGCGGGATGCTGTTCCTGGCGCTGTTCCTGCTGGGGCTCGGCTGGAACTTCGGGTTCGTGGCCGGATCCGCGCTGCTCTCGTCGGGCCTCGAGATCCACGAGCGGACCCGTGTCCAGGGCGTCGCCGACGCGATGATCTGGAGCTCGGCGGCCGCCGCGAGCCTCGGCTCCGGGTTCGTCATGGTGGTCGTGGGCTACACGGCCCTGGGGGTGCTGGGCGCCTCCGCGGTGATCCTCCCCGTCGCGGTGCTCCTGGGCCATCGCGAGACCGCCGCCCGGGCGGTCGCCGCCGAGGCGTCGGCAGACCTGCCGGCAGCCTGCGGACGATCAGCGGGGGTCCAGCCGCCAGACGCGTTCCCCATCCTCGAAGACCCCGGTCGGGGCGAGGCCGGCCCGTTCCGCGACCCGCGCCGACGCGGCGTGGTACGGGTGGATGTGCGCCGTGACCGCGGACACACCCCGGGCGCCGACCAGCCACGCGACGAGCGCGGCGGCCGCTTCGCCGGCGTAGCCGTGCCCCTGCCACGGGACGCCGACGACCCAGGCGATGTCCGCGTTCGCGTCGTCGCCGTCGCCGGTGACCGTGGCCTGCACGAACCCGACAGCCTCGCCACCGGCAGCGAGGCGCACGATCCAGTTGTGCCACGCCTCCGTGCCGTCCGCGGACCGCCCGGCGACCTGCGCGACGTAGCGCCGCCGGAGCTCCTCCAGCGTCGGTGGCTCGCCGCCCGTGAAGCGGTACAGGGCGGGATCCGCGAGCACCGCGACCATGCACTCGGCGTCCTCGACCCGCAGCGGGTCGAGGCGGAGGCGCGGGGTGGCGATGGCGCGCGGCGCGTCGTCCGTCAGCGCGTCTCCCGCGTGAGCCGGACCATCGGTGCCGTGTCCACCCGCCGTCAGGCGCCGAGCTCGTCCGCGACCCAGGCCGCCAGGACCCGCGCGCAGGCCTCCACCTCGGACAGCGGCACGCGCTCGTCCGCGGCGTGGGCGAGGCGGACATCGCCCG
Source organism: Candidatus Limnocylindrales bacterium (assembly GCA_038250545.1). Taxonomy (GTDB): domain Bacteria; phylum Chloroflexota; class Limnocylindria; order Limnocylindrales; family CSP1-4; genus CAIXZV01. The sequence goes on from JBBSCF010000004.1 coordinate 79,121, forward strand.
GTCCGAAGATCACGCACGGCGTGTCGCCGGTGTTGATGAACAGCCGCATGTCGGCACCGTATGGGACGCCCAGGAGCGCGGGCCGCCGGCCCGTGACGGCCTTCGCGGCCGCCGCGAGCCCCGCCGGCAGCGGATGATCCGCCGCCACTTGCGCGGACGCGAACCGGGCCCCGACGATCTCCACCGTGGCCGGATGCTCGCGCAGGAACGGGTGGGCGTCGTTCGCGGCCGCGATGCAGGCGCGCAGCTCATCGGCGGCCTCGTCGGGCGACTGGCCAAGCCGCACCCCGTAGCGCCCGTCCGCCACCACGCGATCCATGACGGTCGAGGCCCACTCCCCGCCCGCCACGGTCCCGATGATCGTGGGGTACGGCAGGCCGAGCGCCGTCATCAGCGGGTCGGTCTCGGCCGCGTTGCGGCGGGCCTCGTCGGCATCAAGGGCGCGGACGAGGTCGGCCAGGGTATCGAGCGCGGAGACGCCCTCCGTGCGGCGGCTCGCGTGGGCCGCCCGGCCGGGAACCGTGAGCCGGAACGTGATCGCGCCGGCATGGGCAATGACCACGTCGAGCGACGACGGCTCCGGGATGACGCACAGGTCGCCGTTCGCGCCCGCGCGGATGGCGGCGAGCGTGCCCTGGCCGCCGTCCTCCTCGGACGGCACGAAGGCGACGACGAGCTCGCCCTGGAGACGGTCGAGGGCGCCCGTGGCGCCCAGCGCCCGCACCGCCGCCAGGATCGCGGCGACGCCGCCCTTCATGTCGCAGGCGCCGCGGCCATGGAGCCAGCCGTCGCTCACCTCGCCGGACCACGGGTCACGCGTCCAGGTCGCGGGATCTCCCGTGGGTACCACGTCGGTGTGCCCCGACAGCACGAGCCGGGTGCCGCCGGGCCGCCCAACGCGCCCGATGACGACCGGGAGCGCCGTCCGGGCCACCTCCTCGCCGGGCCAGGCCGGGTCCTCCCGGATCGAGGCGGGGTCCGGGTGGAACACCTCCACGGTCAGGCCCAGGGCCTCCAGGCGGTCCGCGAGCCGCGCGGCGACCGCGCCCTCGTCGCCGGTGATGCTGGGGATCCGGACGAGCTGGACGAGGTCCTCGACGAGGGCCGCGGGGTCGACGGCGTCCGCCGCGGCGCGGGCCGCCTCGCGCAGGCGCGGGCTCACGCGCGCAGCACCGGGCGGGTGAGGCAGGTGACCCCGCCCGAGCCGTTCTCACCCACCTCGCCGAGCGGGATCGCGTGGACCTCGACGCCGGCCGCCTCGAGCCGACGGCGCGTGACGGGGTTGCGATCGGCCACGACGACGACGCCCGGCCGAACGGCGAGCACGTTGCACCCGAGCGTCGCGTATTCCTCCTCGGGCACCTCGACGAGGCGCACCCCGAGGTCGGCGAGCAGCGCGTACAGGCCGGCCGGGAGCAGGGGCAGGAACACCACCGCGACGTCGTCGGCCACGGGGGAGATCACGCTCAGCAGGTGGACGAGCTCCGCCGCGCCCCTCCAGTAGGGGACGTCAAAGATCCGCGCGTCGCCGCCGGCGATGGCCGCCAGCTGGCGCGCCCCGGCGTCGTTCGTACGCAGCGTCCGCCCGATGCACAGGAGGTCTGGCCGGAGCCAGAACGTGTCGCCGCCCTCGATGGTCCCGGGCGCCTCGATCCGGCCGAGCGTGGGGATGCCGCGGGCGCGGGTCCACGCCTCGAGCACGTCCGGCTCGCCGGTGCGGTTGGGCTTGCCGGGTCGGAGCGGGATGGCGCCGCCGTCCGCGATCAGCAGCGGGTCGAAGACGTAGACCAGGTCCGGGTCATCGGTCTCGGCGTCGAGGAGATGGACGGTCGTGCCGAGCCGGGCCAGCGTCTCGACCAGGCCATCGTGCTCGCGGCGCGCCGCGTCGAGGTCCACTGGACGGAGGAACCCGACGGCCGGTTCGTCGAAGGCACGCCCGAAGGCGCGGCCCGGCGCCTTCACCAGCACCTCGCGCAGGGGGGCGGTCATGCTCTGCGCGCCCCAGGCGCGATCGGTGGTCTCGGTCATGGGTCGAGCATACGGCCCGCGGCGACCCCTGGGTTCGACACGGGCGTCGATCGGCGTCAGGATGTGGCCGTGGCGTCCTGTGTGCCGGCGTCCGACCACCTGCCCGAGGTGCATCCCCGATGATCCGTCCCATCATCCGGTCCGTTCGTGCGGCCCTCCTGGCCGCGAGCCTGGTCGCCGCCACGCTGCCGGGCGCCGCGTCTGCGGCGACGATGCCCGCGCCGCTCACCGACGGGGGTGCCGTGGCGGCCCCGACGGCGTCGACCGTGAAGCTGGTCAAGGTCGCCGACGTGCCGCAGCCCGTGCTGGCGATCGGCGCCCGCGATGGCACGAACCGCCTGTTCGTCGTGTCCAAGGCCGGCCAGATCCGCATCGTCAAGAACGGCACGCTCCTGGCGGCACCCTTCCTGAACCTCTCGGCCGCCGTCTCCAAGGGCAGTGAGCAGGGCCTGCTGGGCCTCGCCTTCCACCCGTCGTTCAAGACCAACCGCACGTTCTACGTGGACTACACGAACACCAGCGGCACGACCGTCATCCGCGAGTACAAGGCCTCGGCGACCAACCCCGATGTCGTGGCGCCGGGGTCGGGCCGCACGATCCTCAAGATCGCGCAGCCGTACAGCAACCACAACGGCGGCATGATCGCGTTCGGCCGGGACGGCTACCTCTACATCGGCACCGGCGACGGCGGCAACGCGGGCGATCCCGGCAACCGGGCCCAGAACAAGAACCTCCTGCTGGGCAAGATCCTGCGTATCAACGTCAACGGCAAGACCTCGACCCGCAACTACCGGATCCCCGCCTCGAACCCGTACGTCGGGCGGCCGGGTCGCAACGAGGTCTGGCAGCGCGGCCTGCGCAACCCGTGGCGCTTCTCGTTCGACCGCGCGACGGGCAACCTCTGGATCGGCGACGTTGGCCAGAACCGCTACGAGGAGGTCGACCGCGCCGTCCGCACCAGCAGCGGGCCCGGCAAGGCCATCAACTGGGGCTGGCGGGTCATGGAGGGCAACCACTGCTACCGGCCCGCGGCGGGCTGCACCACGACGGGTCGGACGCGGCCCCTCGCGGAGTACAGCCACGCGGCGACCGGCGGCTGTGCGATCACGGGCGGCTACGTCTACCGCGGCTCGGCGATCCCCGCGCTCAAGGGCTGGTACGTCTACGGCGACTACTGCGGAGGCCAGGTCTGGGCGGTCTCCGCCGGGGCCAGCCGGCCCGCGAAGCCCGTGACCCTGCTCAAGACGGGGCGCATGATCAGCGGGTTCGGCGAGGACAACGCCGGCGAGCTCTACCTGTGCGACCTCAACGGGACGGTCTACCGGATCGCGCAGGCCTAGGTCAGGGCGGTCGCGGCGGCGGACGCCCGCGTCCGCGTCGTCAGGCCGGCGGCGCGCCGAACCTCGCGGTGTCCGTGCCCGCGAGCACGTTCGCGGTCCGTGGCACCGGCCCCACGAGCGGCCGGCCGTCGGGGCGGCCGTCGACGGGCTACACCCCGGCGGTGATGAAGCGCAGCTCGGCGAGCAGGCGGTCGACCTCGGCGGCCGTGTTGTAGTGGGTCAGCCCGATGCGCAGGACGCCCTCCGGCTCGAGGCCCAGCGACTCCACGACGCCGGCGGCGTAGAAGGTCCCCCACCAGGTCGCGATGCCGCGCTCGCCCAGCGCCGTCGCGACGGTCTCGGGCGTGTGGCCGGCGAACGTGACGGCCGCCGTCGGGGTTCGTTCGGCGAAGCGGGCCCGATCGGTGATGCCCCAGACCCGGGCGCCCGGGATGGCCTCGAGGCCGTCGAGGAGCCGGCCGAACAGCGTCATCTCGTGGGCGCGGATCGCCGCCAGCCCGGCGTGGGTCTCCAGGCGCCGGCCGCTCATGCCCGGGAAGCCAGCCGCGAACGGGGCGCCGAACCGGCGGCCGACCTCCGCTAGGTACTCAACCGCCGCCAGCGCCCCGGCCATGCCCTCGAAGTTGCCGGTGCCGGTCTCGAACCGGTCCGACGCCGTGCGGAGCCGGTACGTCGGGAGCGCGGCGAGCAACTCAGCTCGCCCGTAGAGCACGCCCACGTGCGGCCCGAAGAACTTGTAGGCCGAGCACGCGAGGAGGTCCGTGCCGATCGCCTGGACGTCGATGGGCAGGTGAGGCGCCGCATGGACCGCGTCGACGAAGGTGAGGCTGCCGGCCTCGTGCGCCCGCCGGACCAGCTCGGCGACGGGGTTGATCGAGCCGACCGCGTTCGACGCCCAGCCGAAGGCGACCAGCCTCGGACGCTCGTGGAGGATGGCGTCGAAGGCTTCGATGTCGAGCGTCACGTCGTCGGGGCGGATCGGAACGGTCCGCACGATCAGCCCGCGGTCCGCGGCGGCGGCCCGCCACGGCCCGACGTTGGCCTCGTGGTCCAGGCTCGTGACCACGATCGTGTCGCCGGGCTGGAGCGACGCCGCCACCGAGCGGGCGAGGTGCATCGTCAGGGACGTCATGTTGTTGCCGAACTTGATCTCGGCCGGGTCCTCGGCATTGAGCAGGTCGGCGAGCGCGGCGTGCGCCTCGGCGACCACCGCATCGCCCCGCCGGGACGTGAGAAACGTCCCATCGTGGTTCGCGTTCGAGGTGCGGTAGTAGGTCGCCACCGCCTCGATCACCGAGTCGGGGACCTGGGTGCCGCCTGGCCCGTCGAACAGGGCGATCGGACGGCCATCCTGCTCGATGGCCAGGGCGGGGAAACGGGCGCGGAGCGCTTCGACGTCGAACTCGGGCATGGGGGTCCTCGCGGCGGGGTCGTGCGACGATCGTAGCGCCGCCGCGCGCGCGGCGGGGGCCGGCCGCGCGGCGGGGGCCGGCCGCGTGGCGCCCGGCCGCCCGGCGGCCCATTCGTCGCAGGCGCGCGACGTTCTGCTCGCCAGGGCGAGCAGAAGGCTCTCGCCGACCTTCCAGGGAGCCCTCCCGCTCGTCATCAGCGAGCGAACCAGGGACCGCGGGCGACGCTTCGCTCGCCCGGCGGCCGGCGCCCGGAGGCGATCGAGGGCGCCCGGCGGCCGGCGCCCGGAGGCGACCGAGGACGCGGGACGCGCGGACGCGGGACGGGTCAGGCGACCGCGGTGCGGGCCCGGCCCTCCGCCCTGGCGGCAGCGGCCTCCTCGATGGCGAGGTCAAGCTCGAGCCTGACATCCTTGCCGACGAGCCAGCCGCCCGTCTCGAGGGCGACGTTCCAGTTGAGGCCGAACTCCTCGCGGTTGATCTTGCCGGTGGCGTGGAAGCCGGCCCGCCGGGCCCCGTTCATGCCCGTGTAGAACCCAAGCAGCTCCACATCGAACGAGACGGGGCGCGTGACCCCGCGGATGGTCAGGTCGCCGGTGACGACGTAGTCGTTGCCGCCCTTGGCGGAGATCGTCGTCGCCGTGAAGGTGGCGGTCGGGTGGTTCTCGGCATCGAAGAAGTCGGCGGAGCGCAGGTGCGCGTCGCGCGGCTCGACCCCGGTGTTGAGCGAGGCAACCCCGATGGTGAACTCGCCGGTCGAGGCGGCGGGGTTCTCCACGTCGAGGGTGATGGTCCCCCTCACGTCGGCGAACGTGCCGCGGACGGTGGTGACCATCATGTGCTTGGTGGAGAACACGACATCCGTGTGGGCGGGATCGATGTTCCAGGTGGTCGTGCTCATGTGTGAAGGTCCTCCCAGACCGGCGGCGCAAGCACCGCTCGTGTTGTGGTTGCTGGTGCAACTATATTGCCGCTTTGTTGCGTTGTCAACTACCAGGACGATGCAGTAGGATGTCGCCCATGGCGATGTCCGTCCCGAGCCTCGCGGCCACCCCCAGCCCGGACGACTCGCGCCTCGGCGCGTGGCGGTCCTTCATCCACGCCAACGCGCGCCTCCTTCGCCGCCTCGACGAGGAGCTGCAGGCGATCCACGGGCTGTCCCTCGCCGAGTACGACGCGATGGTCCAGCTGGTGAATGCGCCCCGGCGCCGACTCCGGATGAGCGTCCTCGCCGAGCGCGTCCTGCTCTCGCGCAGCGGCATCACCCGCCTCGTCGACCGCCTCGTCGCGGCCGGCATGCTGGAGCGCACGGCGTGCGTGACCGACGCGCGCGGCGCCGAGGCGGCGCTCACTGCGATGGGCGTCGACACCCTGCGGGCCGCCTCGCGGACGCATCTCGATGGGGTCCAGCGCTACTTCCTCGGGCCGATCGCTGACGCGGACCGCGACGCGATCGAGCGCGGCTGCTCCCGGGTCATCGACGAGCTGGGGCGGGACGACACGGCCGACGCCTCCTGCACCGTCGAGGGAGCCTGACGACGGAGACGCCCCGCGTGTCCGGCCGCCTGTTCGCCGGCACGAGCGGCTTCGCCTACCCCGGCTGGGCCCCGCGCTTCTATCCCGCGACGCTGCGTGGCCCCGAGCTGCTCCCGCACTACGCCTCGCGGCTGCCAGCCGTCGAGCTCAACAACACGTTCTACGCGCGGCCGACGGCGACCAGGATCGCCGCCTGGGTGGCCGCCACGCCACCCGCATTCCGGTTCATCGTCAAGGCGCAACGGGGGGCCAGCGTCCGCGCCCTCTACGCCGATCCCACGGAGTCGGTGCCGTGGCTCACCGAGCCACTGCCGGGCTTCGGGGAGCGGCTGGGCGCCGTGCTGTTCCGAATCGACGCCAAGTCGGCCCGCAACGACGAGCGCCTGGCGGGCCTCCTGGCGGCGTGGCCGCGCACGATCCCGCTGGTCGTCGAGGCGCAGCACCCGACCTGGACGGCCGACGAGACGTTCGCGGCCCTGCGTGCAGCCGGCGCGGTCCTGTGCACGACCGACCTCGACGACCAGGAGGAGACGCCCGACATCCGGCGCACCGGACCGTTCCTCTACCTGCGCCTGCGCCGGACGGCATACGACGACGACGCGCTCGACGCGTGGGCGGCCCGCCTGGTTCCGTTCCTCGACGACGGGATGGACGTCTACGTCCTGTTCCGCCACGACGACGACGGCACGAGCGCGGTCCGCGCGGAGGGCTTCGCGGAGCGCATCGAGCGGATCCGCGCCCGCGGCTGAGCCCGTTCGCGTCGCCGGGTCCGTGCCCGCGGCTGGACCCGCCGCTGGGTCCAGATCCTCGCCAGCACTGCGCATCTGACTCCGTGCCGAGTCGCGAGCCCGCAACCCCGCCGATCTGACTGGGAACCGAGGCGCGGGCCACGGGACCCGCCTCGCCCGCCGCCGCCTGCGAGCCCCCGGCCGGCCCGAACACCACCACGACCCGCAGCTCGTCGGTGATGTCGTGGAACCGGTGCGGGGCGAGCGCCGGGTCGAAGATCACGTCCTCGCGACCGCCGTCCCGCGTCTCGTTGCCCGCCGTGAACCGGCTTCGACCCGCCAGGACGACGTAGACCTCGTCCTCGGTGGGGGGCTGCTGCGGGTCGGCCGCACCCGGCGCGAGGACGTACAGCCCGAACGAGAGGTCCGGCATGCTGAGCAGCTCTGTCCAGGGGCCACCCGAGGCCTGCTGCCGGCCGAGGGCCTCGGAGAGGGTGAAGGCGTGCTGACGGGTACCCTAGCGGCTACCGATGCGCCACGCGATCTCCCTCCCCCGCCTTGCGATCCTCGCCGTCGCGGCCGCCCTCGCGACGGGCTGCGAGGCGCCTCGCCCGGTCCTCCAGGCGAGCGATGCACCGGTGGCGACCCCGCGGCCGACCAGCGCCCCGGCGAGCGGCGGCGCGCCCGCACCGAGTGGCACCCCGGGCGCGGGTGCCACCCCCGGCGCGAGCGCCACCCTGGACCGCCCGGACCTCGCCGCCGTCCAGGTGACCACCGAGCCCTTCGTCGGGGGCCTCGAGCAGCCCGTCTTCGTCACGAGCGCGGGCGACGGGTCCGGCCGCCTCTTCGTCCTGGAGCAGGCGGGCCGCGTCCGCGTGGTCGAGAACGGCACCGTCGCGGCGACCCCGTTCCTCGACATCACCGACCGCGTGACCGCGGGCGGCGAGCGCGGCCTCCTGGGCCTCGCGTTCCCGCCGGGCTTCGGCGCGGAGCGGCCGGTCGTCTACGTCCACTACTCGGGCAGGGATGGCGCGACGACGGTCAGCGAGTTCCGCCTTGACGCGCACGACGTGAGCGTCCTCGACCCGGCGTCGGAGCGCGTCATCCTCACCGAGCCGCAGCCATACCCCAACCACAACGGTGGCTGGATCGGGTTCGATGCCGACGGGATGCTGCTGATCGCCCTGGGCGACGGGGGCTCCGGCGGCGACCCGGAGAACCGCGCCTCGAGCCTGGGCACGATCCTGGGCAAGATGCTCCGGATCGATGTCCTGGGTGCCGCCGCCGGCGAGCCGTACGCCATCCCTGCCGACAACCCCTTCGCCGGTCGGACCGACGCCCGCCCGGAGATCCTTCACGACGGCCTCCGCAACCCGTTCCGCGACAGCATCGATCCGGCCACCGGCGCCCTCTGGATCGGCGACGTCGGGCAGAACGCCTGGGAGGAGGTCGACGTCGCCCCGCCGGACGCCCGCGGCCTCGACTTCGGCTGGCGACGCTGGGAGGGCAACCACTGCTACAACCCGCAGACCGGTTGCGACCCGGTCGGGGTGACCATACCCGTGGCGGAGTACGGCCACGGGGCCGGGTGCTCGGTGATCGGCGGGGTCGTGTATCGCGGTGAAGCCATCCCGGCGCTGCGCGGCGGCTACCTGTTCTCGGACTACTGCAGCGGGACCCTGTGGGCGATCGATGCGGTCGCCGCCACGTCCGGCCCGCAGCAGCCGGTGGTCCTGCGCGAGACCGGCGCCTCGGTCAGCTCGATCGGGACGGGCGAGGACGGCGAGGTCTACCTGACCGACCTGGCGGGCGGCCAGGTGCTGCGGCTCGTCGCGGGCGGCTGAGCGGGCGATCCCGGCCGCGCGGTGACCGGGGTCACGATCAGCCGGCTGGGTCGATCTCCCACTCGGCCGTGACCGTGACGGACACCTCGATCCGGCCGGGCATGACCGGTGTCGGCGCCGAGCCCGCGGCCATCGCCAGCATCCGAGTGGCCGGGAACGGCCCGGGCACCGATGCCGAGCCCTCGCTGATCCCCAGCAGGGCGCCGAGGCGGCCACCGGTGGCGTCCGCGATGATCGCCGCGCGGCGCCGGGCATCCGCGACGGCGGCACGGCGCGCCTCCTCTGCCGCGGGGGTCTCGCTGATGGCCTCCGCGACGAACGTCGCCTGCGCCAGGTCGGCCGGTCGGCCCGCCGTGCCGGTGCCCGACACCGTGACCGTCGCGCGCCGCTCGTCCGCCGCGGTCACGACGCCGGGCTCGTGCCGGGGCTGGGCTTGGCCGCCGCGATCGGGAGCCTGACCGGCCGCAGGAACAGGAACAGCGTCGCGACGACGTACGTCGCCCAGACCACGAAGGTGGTCACCTCGGGCCGCGAGGTATAGCCGAGGATGGCCCGCAGGAACTGGCCGGCCAGCAGGATCAGGCCGCCGGGCGCCCCGTCGATCGCCTCGTGGGGCAGCGTCGCCGACGCGTCGAACAGCGTCGCGGTGCCCACGGTGATCCAGCCGATCTCCACGAACTCGTGGACCGCCTTGGACAGCAGGCCCGCGGCGATGAAGATCAGCGCGATGCCGGTCCACCGGAAGAAGGTGCGCAGGTTGAGCAGCCGGGCGCCGCGGTAGAAGCCGACGCCGAGGAGCGCGGCCGCCCCGAGGCCCAGGACCGCGCCGACGAGGACCGCGGGCGCCGAGGCGTCGACGGAGGTCGCCTGGCCCACGAGGAACAGCGCCGTCTCGAGGCCCTCGCGGACGACCGCCGTGAAGGCGAGCACCGCGAGGCCGATGGCGCTTCCGTCTCCCACCGCCCGATCGACCGCGGCGTGCAGCTCGTTCCGGACGGACGCCGCCTGGCGGCGCATCCAGAACAGCATCCAGGTCACCACAGCGGCCGCGACGAGCATCGTGAGCCCCTCGAAGATCTGCTCATAGGGCGCCTGGAGCCCGCCGATCGTGAGGAACAGCGCCATCCCCGCGGCGAGCGACACGACCGTCGCCGCGGCGGTGCCCAGCCAGATCTTGACGAAGTGTTGCCGGTTCCCGGTCCTCGCGAGGTAGGCGAGGATGATGCTGACGATGAGGGCCGCCTCGACCCCCTCCCGGAGGCCGGTCAGCAGGCCGCTCGTGAAGGAACCGATGTCCACGGTGGGCTCCTGGTACGCAGGTGGAGCGGGGCGGGGGACGCCCTGCGGTTTGGGGAGCGCGGTTGCGGCGCCATGCTACGTGCGCCGTCAACGACCGTCAAGTGTCCTTGATATCTCTCCGCAGGGACCCCTGATATGCGTCGCCAAGGGTCGCTCGGGCCGCGGCGGGCGCATGGGGCAGGACCGTCACCGGTCGACGGCTGTCATGCTGCTGTAACGAGGCTGCAAGGTCCCTCCGGCCCAACCGTATCGGGAGAGCCGTAGACTGCTCACCAGGTACGCTGTATCGACCGCCGTGGTCGTGCCTGTGACGGGGCCGACGACGGATCTCACGCCGCATGATCCGGTCCCCTCCCGGGTCGTGCGGCGTTCTGTGTCCCGGCATACCCCGCACCGCGGGAGCGCCCGTGGCGCGCCGGACCCGGGTCAGGCCGTCAGCGCGTCCCGGGATTCCGGGTCCAGGTCCAGGTCGCGGATCCCCGCGGCGGCCGCGGCGGGATCGTAGGCCCCGCACCGCACGAGGCCCGACAGGGCGGCCGCGGCGATGTTCGGCGGGTCGATCTCGAAGTGGGCCCGCAGCGCCTCGCGGGTGTCGCTCCGGCCGAAGCCGTCCGTGCCCAGGACGATGTACGGGCCTGCGACCCAGGGCGCCACGAGGTCCGGCAGCGTCTTGATCCAGTCCGTCGCGACGACGATCGGGCCGCCGTCGGCGCCCAGCACCTGGGCGACGTACGGGACCCGCGGCGCCTGGTCCGGGTGGAGGCGGTTCCACCGCTCGACCCCCAGGGCCTCGTTGCGGAGCTGCTGGAACGACGTGGCCGAGTAGATCTCGGCGGCGATGCCGAACCGCTCGGCGAGGAGGTCGCGCGCCTTGAGCACCTGCTGCATGATCGAGCCCGAGCCCACGAGCCGGACGCGGCCCTTCGCGTCGGCGATCTCGGGCGCGGCGGCGAACCGGTAGAGGCCCCGCACGATGCCCTCGTCGGCGCCCTCGGGCTTGGCGGGCTGCGCGTAGTTCTCGTTGTAGACGGTGACGTAGTAGAAGACGTCCTCGCCGTCGCGGTACATCCGCTCCACGCCGTCGCGGACGACGGCGGCCAGCTCGTAGGCGAACGCGGGGTCGTAGGCGCGGATCACCGGCACCGTCGAGGCCAGGACGTGGGAGTGGCCGTCGTCGTGCTGGAGACCCTCACCGGCGAGCGTGGTGCGCCCGGCCGTGGCTCCGATCATGAACCCGCGGCCGCGCTGGTCGGCAAACGCCCAGGCCTGGTCGCCGGTCCGCTGGAAGCCAAACATCGAGTAGAACATGTAGAACGGGATCATCGGCTCGCCGTGCGTGGCGTACGAGGTTCCCGCGGCCTGGAAGGAGGCCATCGACCCCGCCTCGTTGATCCCCTCCTCCAGCACCTGCCCGTCCTTCGACTCGCGGTAGGAGAGGAGCAGCTCCGAATCGACGGGCGTGTAGTGCTGCCCGTGGGCGGCGTAGATGCCGACCTCCTTGAACAGCGGGTCGAGCCCGAAGGTGCGCGCCTCGTCGGGGATGATCGGCACGATCCGCTTGCCCAGCTCCGGGTCGCGGATGAGGTTGCGCAGCAGCCGGGCGAAGACCATGGTGGTCGACACCTCGGTCGTGCCGCCGGCGGCGAACTCGCCATCCACCTCGGGCGCGGGCGCGGGCAGCGGCTTCGAGCGGACCACCCGGCGCGGGATGGACCCGCCGAGGGCCGCGCGCCGCTCGATGAGGTAGGCCACCTCGTCCGAGCCCGAGCCCGGGTGGAAGTACGGCGCATCCGCCAGCTTGTCGTCGGGGATCGGCAGCTCCAGGCGATCGCGGAAGACGCGCAGCTCGTCCTCCCGCAGCTTCTTGGCCTGGTGCGTGAAGTTGCGCGCCTCGACGCCCTTGCCCAGCGTCCAGCCCTTGACCGTCTTGGCCAGGATCACCGTCGGCGCGCCGCGGTACTCCGTGGCGGCCTTGTACGCGGCGTAGACCTTGCGGTAGTCGTGGCCGCCGCGACGCAGGTGCTCGACCTGGCTGTCCGACAGGCCGTCCACAAGCCGCTGGAGCCGTGGGTCGGGGCCGAAGAAGTGCTCGCGGACGTAGAGGCCGGTCGAGGTCGCGTACTTCTGGAACTCGCCGTCGACCGTCGTGTTCATCTTCTCGACGAGGACGCCGTCCACGTCGCGCGCGAGCAGCTCGTCCCACTCGCGGCCCCAGATGACCTTGATCACGTTCCAGCCGGCGCCCCGGAAGAGACCCTCCAGCTCCTGGATGACCTTGCCGTTGCCGCGCACCGGGCCGTCGAGGCGCTGGAGGTTGCAGTTGACGACAAAGGTCAGGTTGTCGAGGCCCTCGCGGGCGGCGAGCGAGATCCCGCTGATCGACTCGGGCTCGTCCATCTCGCCGTCGCCGAGGTACGCCCACACGCGCTGGCCCGAGGTGTCCCGGATGCCACGGTTCTCGAGATAGCGGTTGAAGCGTGCCTGGTAGATCGCGGCCAGCGGCCCGAGGCCCATCGAGACCGTCGGGAACTCCCAGAAGTCGGGCATCAGGCGCGGGTGCGGGTACGAGCTGAGGCCGCGGCCGCCGGTCTCGCGCCGGTAGTGGTCGAGGTCGTCCTCGCTCAGGCGGCCCTCGAGGAACGCCCGGGCGTAGATGCCCGGCGCCGCGTGGCCCTGGAAGAAGATCGAGTCGCCGCCGCCCGGATGCTCCTTGCCGTGGAAGAAGTGGTTGAAGCCCACCTCGTACAGCGTCGCTGCGGAGGCGTAGGTCGACATGTGCCCGCCGATGCCCGGGAAGCGGACGTTCGCTCGCAGGACCATCGCCACGGCGTTCCAGCGGATCAGCCGGCGGATGCGGCGCTCCAGCGCCTCGTCGCCCGGGAAGTAGGGCTCCTGCTCGGGGCTGATCGTGTTGATGTAGCGGGTCTGCGTCAGGCTCGGGACGCCGATCTGCCGCTGGCGGGCGCGCTTGAGCAGCTTGTACATCAGGAAGCGGGCGCGGTTCTCCCCGGCCTGGTCCAGCACCTGGTCGAGCGATTCGAGCCACTCGCGGGTCTCGGCCTCGTCGATGTCGGGCAGCTGCTGCTTGAAATCGTCGATGTACATCGGGGCTCCGTGGACGCGCTGGCGATCGCTCGCCGTGGGCGATGAGAAGGGTAGCCCCGATGCCGCCGGGACGTGCCCGCCACGTGCGTCGCACAGGGTGTTCGGCTGCATCGAGGACCAGGGGCCGCGAACTGCAACGCGCCTGTAGCGGTTCCGCAACGCGGGCCGGGGCGCACGGACCCGTCCGTGGTGCAGGGTTGGGTGATGGGTCAGGAGGCCTACCGCGATTGGGACCTGCCGTCGTCCGGCCCCGCGGGCTCCCCGGCGCGCACGAGTGACGCACCCGGCGCAGACTGGCGGAGCCCAAGGGAGGAACCAGGCATGAGCACGCAACCGCTGGTGCTCGTCGCGGATGACGAGCCCCGGATCACCAAGCTGGTGTCGATTGCGCTGTCCGAGGAGGGCTTCCGCGTCGTGACCGCCAGCGGCGGCGAGGACGCCCTGGCCAAGGCGGAGGAGGTCCGCCCGGACATCGTCCTGCTCGATATCGTCATGCCCGATCTCGACGGCATCGAGGTCATGCGCCAGCTGCGCGAGCGGCGCCCGGTGCCCGTGATCCTGCTCACCGCCAAGGGCTCCACCGCGGACAAGGCGAAGGGCCTCGACCTCGGCGCGGACGACTACATCGCCAAGCCGTTCCACCCCGACGAGCTCGCGGCGCGCGTGCGCGCCGTCATCCGGCGGTCCTCGGGCGCGCAGCCGGGCGCGGGGGTCATCCGCTTCGACGACATCGAGATCGATCTGGAGCGGCGCATGGTCAGCCGCGCCGGCGAGCTCGTCCAGCTGTCCCGCACCGAGTGGCTCCTGCTCCAGCACCTGGCCGCGAACGCAGACAAGGTCGTGCTGCACGCCGAGCTCCTGACCAAGGTCTGGGGGCCGGAGTACCGCGACGACCTGCAGTACCTGCGCGTCTGGGTGTCGCGCGTCCGCCGCAAGCTGGGGGCCAAGCCCGGCGAGCCGGGGCGAATCCGGACGTTCCAGGGCATCGGGTACCTGCTCGACACCGCCGGCGACGCGACGTCGCCCGCGTCCGGGTCGCTCCACGACGACGGCACGGACCGCGCGGTCAGGCCCGCGACGGCGGGCTGAGGTCGGGCGGCCGCGGCGCGGGGGGTCGGGCGGCCGCTGGGCGGGGGGGCTGCGGCGCGAACCGGGATCCGTGCCCGGGCGGCCGCTGGGCGGCCCAAGGTCAACTCGCGGTCGCCGTCCTGCTCGCTGATGGCGAGCGGCGAGGCCTCCAGGAGCTCCCACGCGGGTCCCTCGCTCGCTGATGGAGAGCGAAACGTCCGCCGCAGACGACGGTTGGGCCGCCAGGAGAGCGGGCCTGGGCTGGCGGCCTTGCTCTGGGGCCTCGGCTACAGGATCACGAGCCCGCTGGCCCCCGGCAGCCGTCCCCCACGCAGGCACCGCAGGACCTCGCGCGTGTCCAGAGGCAGCAGCCCGCGCAGCTCCTCACGGTGGCGGGCGAGCGCCGCTCGGTTGGACGCGGTGTCGGCGAGGATCAGGATCACGATGTCCACCTGGCCGTCACGGAGCTTGAGCGCGAGCTTGCGCTCCACGGCCTGGACGTCGCGCACTCTGGTCTCGGCCTCACAGCCGGCCCGCCGACCGAGCAGGCCGACCGTGGCGTCCCAGGCGCGCCGGTCCCCCGCGATGGGGAGCGGAACCTCGGTCCGCCACGCGGCGCCCTGCGGGAGGTGCCCGCGAAACCGTTCGAGCAGCCGCAACTGGCCGGCATCCCGGACCGCGTCCCCCTCCGCGAACACGGTCAGGCCAAGGCGCAGTCCCACGGCAGACGCGGCGCGGCACGCCTGGACGAGGGTGACCCCGATGATCTCGCCGCGCTCGATCCGTCCGTACTGGGGGCGCGACATGCCGGCATCGACCGCCGCCGCGTCCTGGCTGACCCCCGCGGCGCGTCTCGCCTGGCGGATCTCGGCCCCGATCCTGCCCCGGATCCCCGCCGCCAGCTGTCGCCCGTCCTCGTCCGCCGCGTGTCGACTTCCCATGCCGGCAGGATGGACCGCAGCACTCACCGGGCGCTTATGTGGACCCGGCGTCGGGCGCAACCGGGGGTCCCGGCGCTGCACTGCATCCCCTCGCGGCCGCCCGGCGGCCGAAGCGCGGTCGGCGGCCGCCGTCCTGCTCGCTGATGGCGAGCGACCGACCCCTTTCGGGGCGCGCGGAGCGACGTTCGCTCGCTGATAGCGAACGAAACGCCGTTTCCGGGCGGCGGTTCGGCCGCCGGGCGGCCGGCGGGACCGCGGCGGCCGCCGGGCGGCCGGAGGGACCGCGGCGGGACCGTCAGCCGGGACCCGTTTCGGGGCGGCGGTTCGGCCGCCGGGCGGCCGGAGGGACCGCGGCGGCAGGACCGTCAGCCGGTGATCACCGGGTCGACCGGGTACGGGGCCAGAAGCTCGCCGCCGGTCGGCGTCACGCGGTACACGTCCTCGTGGCGCACGCCACCGAACCCCGGGATCGCGAGCACGGGATGACCGATGGTGACCGTCATGCCCTCCCGGAGCGGGACGTTGCGGTGCGGCGGGATGATCGTGGATGCCGGCGTCTCCTCGAAGCGGAGACCGAGCCCGTGCCCGATCCCGTTCACCTGGTACTGGGCCAGGCCGCGCTCGCGGAGCACCTCGCCGGCCCGAGCGTCGAGCTGCGCGACGGTCGCCCCTGGACGCATCGCGTCGCGCGTCGCCGGGATGAGCGCCTCGTACGCCTCGAGCAGGGAGCGCTGCCGGGCGTCGGGCTCGCCGAGGACGAAGGTGCGGGCGAGGTTCGCACAGTAGCCGTCGACCATCGGCGTGAGGTCGACCAGGACGAGGTCGCCCGTCCGCATCGGTCGTGGGCTGTGCCAGCCATGGAGCATGCACGTCTCCCGGCCGACGTTCACGTAGATGGGAGTGCTGGTCCGCTGGGCCCCGGCCAGCATCATCGCGTACATCGCCTCAGTGGCGAGCTCGTGGGCCGTCGCCCCATCGCGCAGCAGGCTTCGGGCGCGATCCATGCCGATGCCGGCGATCTGCTGGGCGGTGGTCATCGCAGCGATCTCCGCTGGCTCCTTCACGGCTCGCAGGGGATCCATGATCGGATCCGACGACACCAGCTCGACGCCCGGGTTCACCTTCCGGAACATGTCGACGAGGAACGCCGGCGTCTCGAACCACAGCTGCATCGCGACCCGCGGGCGCGCTCCAGAACCCGCGGCCGGCGCCCCGTTCTCGGCCGCGAGCTCCCGCAGTCGGGTCACGACATCGTTGATCTGGCCGCCCACCGACCCCCAGATCAGGATCGGCCCGCCGCCCATCATCGCCCGCAGCTCGTCCTCCTCCGCGGCGAACGCAACCAGGGCCGGCGTTCCGTTGGCCGGAATGATCGCGCGCGGCTGGGCCCGATCAAACCCGAAGAACCAGCGGTAGTCGTCATGGTTCATCACGACGATCGCGGCCACGCCCTGTTCGCGCATCAGGGCCTGGGCTCGCTCGATGCGGTCGAAGCGGACGGTGGCGCTCGGGGAAATCGTCATGGGGGCATCGTGCCACAGAGAGGCGGGCCTGGCCCTCGGGCTGCCCCCCTGTGCCTCCGCCCGCGGCCTGCCCACGGCCACCGGTCGACCACCCCGGGGCCCCGTCGCGCGAATCAGCCCCAAAACGTGATCCTGGGCCGCGACGAACGGCGCCGGGCGCGCTAGCGTAGCGGCATGCTCCGCTACCAGCCCGGCGTCGCGCTCATCATCGTCGATGTCCAGAACGACTTCGCCGACCCCAACGGCTCGCTGAGCGTGCGCGGCGCACCCGACATTGTCCCGGTGATCAACGCCCAGGCCGCACTCGCCCGGCAGCACGGGGCCTTCGTGGTGCTGAGCCAGGACTGGCATCCGCCCCGGACGCCCCACTTCGTCCGCGATGGCGGGCCGTGGCCGCCGCACTGCGTCTTCGACACCTGGGGCGCGGAGCTGTACCCGACGCTCGACGTGCCAAGCGGCACCCCGATCGTCCGCAAGGGCAGCAACGGCGAGGACGGCTACTCCGCCTTCACCATGCGGGACCCGGCGACCGAGGCCGCCGTCCCAACGATGCTCGAGCCGCTGCTCCAGACGGCGGGGGTCGAGGAGGTCGTGGTCGTCGGCCTCGCCACGGACTACTGCGTGAAGGCTACGGTGCTCGACGCGCTCCGGCTCGGCTTCCAGACGACCGTCCTCACCGACGGCGTCGCCGCGGTCAACGTGCAGCCCGGCGACGGCGACCGTGCCCTTGCCGAGCTTGAGACCGCCGGCGCCATCCTCCTCTCGAGCGAGGCGGACTGACCAGCGTGCTGCGCCGCGTCCTGACGCTGGTGGCGCTCGCCGCCATCGTCGCCGCCAAGGCCCTCGTCGTGGACCGCCTCCTCGCACGCCGCCGCGGCCCGTGCCCGCCCGAGCCGCTGCGGATGCTGGTCGTGGTGGACGCCCCCATCGAGCAGACGTGGCGCGTCCTCGCCGATATCGGGCTCCAGCCGGCCTGGATGCGCGAGATGAAGGAGGTCCGGCTCACCACGCCCGGCCCCACGCGCGTCGGCACGCGGGGCGAGGCCACGGTCCGCATCTTCGGCATCCGGGTGACGGACCCGGTGGAGGTCACCGCGTTCGACGCCCCCACGCGCTTCGCGATCCGCCACGAGGGGCTGTTCACCGGCGGCGGCGTCATCACCCTCGAGCCCGGCGCGGACGGCACGACCACCATCGTCCGCTGGGCCGAGACGCTGGTCCCGCCGCTCCTCCCGGAGCTCGGCGCGCTGGCCCAGGCCCCCATCCTGCGCGAGATCTTCCAGGCGGACCTGCATCGCTTCAGGCGGCTGGTCGAGTCGGGCGCCGTGGAGTAGACCCGTGCGGGTCCACCTGGTCGACGCCACCTACGAGCTGTTCCGGGCCCATTTCTCGCCGCGACCACCGGTCCTGGGACGCGAGGGCGTCGTGCTCAGCGGGGTCAGCGGCCTGGTCGAGCAGCTCCTGTACCTGCTGCGCGAGCAGGGCGCGACCCATGTCGGCTGTGCCACGGACCGCGTCATCCGCTCGTTCCGCAACGACCTCTACGCCGGCTACAAGACCGATGCCGGCGTGGATCCCGACCTTCTCGCGCAGTTCCCCGTCGCGGAGGCGGCCATCGAGGCCCTGGGGCTCGTGCTGTGGCCGATGGTCGAGTACGAGGCGGACGACGCCATCGCGGCCGCGGCCGGACGCTTCGCGGCCGACGACCGCGTGGAGCAGGTCGTGATCTGCACCCCGGACAAGGACCTGGCGCAGTGCGTCCTCGACGCCCGGGTCGTACTCTGGGACCGCCGCCGCGACCAGGTCTACGACGACGCCGGCGTCCGGGCGAAGTGGGGCGTGCCGCCCGCCAGCGTCCCGGACCGCCTCGCGCTCGTGGGCGATGCCGCGGACGGCTTCCCGGGCCTGCCGGGCTGGGGCGACAAGTCCGCGTCGGCCGTCCTCGCGCGGTACGGCACCCTCGAGGCGATCCCGGCCAACGCCGGCGACTGGGACGTGCCCGGCCTCCGGGGCGCGCCCGCGCTCGCCGCCACGCTCCGCGCACAGATGTCCGATGCGCTCCTGTTCCGTGACCTGGCCCGGCTGCGCACGGCGGCGGACGGCGTGCCGATCCCCCAGGTGGACGTGGACGAGCTGGCCTGGCCCGGCGCCGACCGCCCGCGCTGGACGGCCTTCTGCGACGAGTGGGGCCTGGCGCGCCTGGCCAACCGTCCCCACCGTTGGGCCGGCGAGGGCTGACCGGGGATCAGCCGGCCGGCGTCTCCCGCGAGCGCCGCAGCAGCTCCGGGTGGTGCGACGCCGGGGCCGCCACGATCCCGAACTGGCGGGTCGCCTTGTCCACGTCGAACCAGGGGCCGCCGTGCGCGTCCGTCACGACCGCGCCGCCCCGCTCCGCGATGAGCCCCGCCGCCGCCACGTCCCAGGCAGACATCCCGCCCGTCTGGAGAAACGCGTCGAACCGCCCGTTCGCGACGTAGGACAGTGCCAGCGCCGCCGAACCCGTGTTGCGCGACGCGCGCACGGCCCGGCGGACGGCCCGCGCCCGGGTCGAGATCGCCCGGCCGCCCAGCGCGAGCGAGACGACATAGTCCGAGAGGAGCTCCTTGGACGACGCGCGGATCACGCGGTCGCCGAGCATCGCCGGGCCGTCCGCGGTCGCCCAGAAGGTCTCGCCGCGCATCGGGTCGCAGACCGCGCCCACGGCGGGGCGGCCATCGACGAGGAGCCCCACCGACACGCAGAAGTACGGGATCCCGTTCGCGTAGTTGATGGTCCCGTCGAGCGGGTCCACGATCCACGTGCGTCCGGACGCCAGCGCCCTGGCCACCGACGAGGCGGCGTCGGGGGCGTCCGCGCCACCCTCCGCGGCCCTGCCGCCGCCCGGACCCGGCCCGGCCGCGTGGTGCGCCCCCGACTCCTCGGCCAGGATCCCGTCGCCCGGGAACGCCTCCCGGATGGCGCCCAGGATCAGCGCCTCGGACAGGTGGTCCACCTCGGTGACGACGTCCTTCGGCGACTTGTGGTCGATCGACTCCACTCGCTCGTACCGCTCGAGGAGCAGCCGCCCGGCCCGCTCGGCGATCGCCCGCGCGAAGGCCCCATCGGCGGCGAACCGGGACGTCGGCACCGCCGGGACGTCCGGCAGGGCGGTCGCGTCGGTCACCGGCCGCAGGCCGCGATCAGCGAGCGCGGCTCCCTGCCGAACCCGCCCACGATCACATCGAAGGTCATGGATCCCCCGGGCGGGACGACGGGGCTCTCCACGTAGGCGGCCCCGGGCCCGATCCCGCCCGTCGAGGGGTCGTCGATCCGGCACGTGGTCGCGCCGGCGGTGCGGCCCTCGTTGGACACCGTCACCGTGACCTTGAGACCGCCCGGGTCGACCACCACGCCGCCGACCGAAGAGGCGAACGGCCCCATGTCCGCGATGATCACCCGCGCCACCACCGCCATGAGCACGACGGCGATCGCGATGCCCACGAAGACCGTCCCGTGGGCCTGCGACGCGGCAGGCGACTTGAGGCCCAGCGGGTTGCATGCCTCGCACATCGACTCGTGGATGGGAATGCGCGCGCCACAGCGGACGCAGCCGTGCATGGGCTCGGGGGCGTCGGTGGATGCGGCGGCGAGCGGCGAGTGGGACGTCATGGAGCCTCGCAGGCTAGAGACCGGTCTCGAAGATCCGGATGTCGGCCGGTCCGGCGGCATGGCCGTCGCCCCGCGTGAAGCGCAGCGACTCCCTGGCGCCCAGGGCGTCGAGATCCGTCGGGAACCGCCCGATCATGTCCAGCACGACCTTGCGGATCCGCTCGGCGTTCTGCTCGAAGACCGCGAGGACGTCGTGGGCCGTGACCGCCTCCGTGCCCTCGAGCACGCCGGCGTCATAGTCGGTGATCAGCGCGATGTTGACCACGGCCATCCCCAGCTCGCGGCACAGGTACGCCTCGGGGTACTGGGTCATGTTGATGACCTCCCACCCGGCGTCGCTGAACCACTTGCTCTCGGCCTTGGTCGAGAAGCGGGGCCCCTGGATGACCACGACCGTGCCGCCGTCGTGGGCGGTGATCCCGTGCTCGCGGATCACGTCGAGCGCGATCCCCCGCAGGGTCGGGTCGTAGATCTCCGCCGAGGAGACGTGGGAGACGATGGGGCCGTCGAAGAACGTGTCGGCGCGGCCGCTCGTGCGGTCGACGAACTGGTCGGACACGACGAAGTGGCCGGGCTCGACATGGAGCTGCAGCGAGCCCGCGGCGCAGGGACTGATGACCGCCTTGACGCCCAGCGAGCGCATCGCCCACACGTTGGCGCGGTAGTTGACCTTGTGCGGCGGGATCGAGTGGGTGCGGCCGTGGCGCGGCAGGAACGCGACCTTGCGGCCGGCGATCGTGGCGAGGAAGAACGCGTCCGACGGCGGGCCGTACGGGGTGTCGATCTTCGCCTCGCGGACATCCTCGAGCAGGGAGTAGAACCCCGAGCCCCCGAAGACGCCGATCTCCGCCGTGTCCATCAAGCCGCCAACCTCCTGCTTCGAGGAGATATTCTCGCACGAGGGCGGGCATCGCCACCTGCGCGTGGCCGTTGTGCCACGGCGTACCCTGATGTGCCACGGCGTACCCTGACCCGACGCGCGGCCGGGCACCCGAGAACCCGGGCCGCGCCGCACCGGGGGCAGCCGATGGACGACACGATCGAGCGGGCCTGGCTCGCGGACTGGCGACGACGCGTCGCCGAGCTCTACGCCGAGGTCAGGGTCGTGGCGGCCTCCGACTCGGCGGCGGCCCGCGCGCGCTGGGCCGCCGAGCGCGAGGCGCTCTACCGCGGCCACCCGCAGTCCCCCGTCCCGGCCGCGGAGCGCGACGGCTTCCGGGCCCGTCACTGGCCCTACGACGAGCGGCTCCGGTTCGAGGTGCGCGTCGCGGGCGCCGAGCGAGGCGCGACTCCCGGCGCCGTTTCCGCACCCCTCGCGCTGCCCAGCAGCGGCCGCGAGGCTCTCGCGTTCGACCGCGTCGGGACGGTGACGCTGCCGCTCCCCGTCGCCGGCGCCACGCTTGGCCTGTTCTGGATACGCGGCTACGCGGGTGGCCTGTTCCTCCCCCTTGGCGACGGGACCAACGGCGCGGAGACCTACGGGGCGGGCCGGTACCTCCTGGACACGGCGAAGGGCGCCGACCTCGGCGGCGACACCGCGGCAGGGACGCTGGTGGTGGATCTCAACTTCGCCTTCCAGCCCTCGTGTGCGTTCGACCCGCGCTGGGCGTGCCCGCTCGCGCCACCTGGGAACCGGGTGGCGGCACGCGTCGAGGCCGGCGAGCGGCTCCGCTGAGCGTGGACGCCGCCGTCCCCATGCCCTTCGCCGGTTGGAGTCCCATCGGCATCGCCGCCCTCATCGCCATCGTCGCCGGCATCGCGCTGCTCGGGGCGTACGCCGTGCAGCGCGGCCTGGTCCACCGCGAGCTCGAGGGCATCGAAGAGACCACGGCCGTCGGCGGCACCGGCACCGAGACGCCGGTCGCGCATGTGCCCGCGCCGCGCCGTTCACGCACGCTCGGCGCCCTGGGCGCGACGCTGCTCGTGGCCGGCCTCGCCCTCGGGGCGATCAGCGCGATCGGCACCTGGGGCAACGGCGACGCAGCGGCCGGCGGTCCCGGCGCGGCCCCCGCGGACTGCACCCAGTCCTGGTCCGGCTGCCCCAAGGCGACGCCGAACCCGTAGGCGAGGCCCATAGCGCGCGTCGGGGACGGTGCGGGCCTCGGTACCATGGGGTCATGCCCACCACCGACCCCATGCTCTCCCCGGCCGCCCTCGCCTTCCTGCGGGAGCCCCGCTTCGCATCCATCGCCACCATCGACCCCGACGGCGGCCCGCGCCAGGCCGTGGCCTGGTACGACGTGCTGCCCGACGGCCGGATCCTGCTCAACAGCCGCACGCCCCGACGCTGGTGCGTGAACATGCTGGAGCGCCCCGGAGTCGCCATCTCCGTCGTCGACGGCGCGGACGGCTACCGCTGGCTGGGCCTCACGGGCGTGGTCGATGAGGTCATCGATGACCTCGATCGGGCCCGAGACGACATCGTCGCGCTCGCCCACCGCTACTACCCCGAGGGCCCCGACGCGTCGCTCATCGCGACGTTTGGCGGCCAGCCGCGCGTGACCTTCCTCATCCGGATCACGGGCGTCCACGACCACCTGGAGGACTGACCCATGACCGACGTGAAGATCGGGTTCCTGCTCTGGCCCCAGACCGCCTCATGGCCCGCGATCCGCGACGCGGCCGTCCGCGCCGAAGCCGCCGGCGCCGCGAGCCTGTGGACCTGGGACCACCTCAACTCGATCGTCGGGCCGTGGGAGGGCCCGATCCTCGAGGGCTGGTCCATCCTGTCGGGCTGGGCCCAGGTGACGAGCCGGGCAACCCTGGGCCTGATGGTGTCCGCCAACACGTTCCGCAACCCGGGCCTCACCGCGAAGCTCGCAACGACCCTCGACCATCTCTCGGGCGGCCGGGCGGTCCTCGGCATCGGCGGCGCCTGGTTCGAGCGCGAGCACGAGGCCTTCGGCATCGACTTCGGGTCCGGGTTCGGCGAGCGGCTGGACCGGCTCGACGAGTCGGTCATGCTCCTGCGCCGCCTCCTCGACGGCGAGCGGGTGACCCACGAGGGCCCGGTCTACCCGATGAAGGACGCGCTCGTCGCCCCGCTGCCCGTCCAGGCGCGGCTCCCGATCATGATCGGCGGCAGCGGGCCCAAGAAGACGCTGCGCACCCTGGCGAAGTACGGCGACCAGTGGAACGCGATGGGGCGCCCGGACAAGCTCGCGGAGCGCGACGCGATCCTGCGCGCGCACTGCGACGCGGTCGGGCGCGACCAGGAGGAGATCGAGCGCACGACCACCGTCGACATCGTGATCCGCGACACCCGTGAGGCCGCGCTGGCCGCGTACAAGGGCCGGCTCGCGGCGACCGGCGAGGACTTCGACGAGACGTGGAACGCCTTCTGCGGCACGCCCGCGGAGATCGCGGAGGGCCTGCAGCCGGTCCTGGCGCTCGGGTTCCGGCACATCTTCATCGACATGCCCGCGCCGTACGACCTCGAGACGATCGACCGGATCGGCGAGGTCCTCGCCCAGCTCAACGGCTGAGGCGGGCGGGCGCGTGAGCGGCCTCGTCGTCGCGCTCGCCGGCGGGGTCGGGGGCGCCAAGCTGGCCGACGGCCTGCAGGCGGTCGTCGGGGAGCGGCTCGCCGTCGTCGTCAACACCGGGGACGACTGCCGGCGCCACGGGCTGCTCGTCATGCCGGACCACGACACGGTCCTCTACAACCTCGCGGGGATCGAGCAGGTCGCGTGGGGCTGGGGCATCGAGGGCGACACCCACGCCGTGATGGGCCAGCTGGGCGTCTACGGCGAGGAGACGTGGTTCGGCCTGGGCGACCGGGACCTCGCGCTGCACATCGCCCGGACGGTGCGCGTGGATGCGGGCGAGCGGCTCACCGGCGTGTGCCTCGGGCTCCAGCGCTCGCTGGGGATCGCGGCGCGGATCCTGCCGATGGCGGACACGCCGGTGGCGACCGAGGTGCGCACGACCGACGGCTGGCTCGAGTTCCAGGAGTACTTCGTCCATCGCCGGCAGGACCCGGACGTGCTGGAGCTGCGCTTCGCGGGCCTCGCGGAGAGCGCGCCGACGCCGGAGGTGCTCGATGCCCTCGCCGCCGCCGCGGCCATCGTCATCGCCCCGTCGAACCCGCTGGTCTCGGTCGGGCCGATCCTGGACGTCCCCGGAATGCGCGACGCGATCCTGGCGGCGCGTGCACGGGGCGCGCGGGTGGCGGCCGTGAGCCCCATCATCGGCGGCCGGGCGCTCAAGGGCCCCGCCGACCGGATGCTCACGTCGCTCGGCCACGAGGCCTCCGCGCTGGGCGTCGCGCGGCTCTACGCGGACCTGTGCGACGTGTATGTGCTCGATGCGGTCGATGCCGGCCTGGCGCCGGAGGTCGAGGCGCTGGGCCTCCGGCCGGTCGTCACGGACACGATCATGGGCGACGATTCGTCGCGGGCCCGCCTCGCGGGCGAGGTGCTGGCGGCGCTGGATTGACGCCACGTTTGTGGCAGGTGGCCTCGGCGTGCGATGATCGAGTCTGGCGCAGCCGGGCAGAGGACGCGTAAGGAAGCGTTTGCCGGGCGGCACGGGACGATGAGCTCGCGGATGCGCGGGCCGGCCGGTCGACCGCCACTGGCGCCGCACCCACGCTTCGGGTGACCGACGCGTACCCCCAACCCGCCCTCTTGGGCCGGAGCAGCGCGAGACCATTCCCGTCTCGCCCCGGACCCCCGCTCGGGGCGGACCTGCGCGTCAGCGCATCCAGGAGCCCCACTTGACCTTCTCCAACCTCGGCCTCTCGGCCGGCCTCCTCGCCACCGTCGCGCGGGAGGGCTACACCGAGGCCACCCCCGTCCAGGCCCAGGCCATCCCCCTGGTCCTCGCCGGGCGCGACGTCCTCGCCGCCGCCCAGACGGGCACCGGCAAGACGGCCGCCTTCACCCTGCCGATCCTCGAGCGCCTCGCCCGTCACGCGAACTCGAGCATCAGCCCGGCCCGCCACCCCATCCGCGCCCTCGTGCTGACCCCCACCCGGGAGCTGGCCGTCCAGATCGACGAGAGCGTCCGCACGCTCGGCAAGGGCACCAACATCCGCTCGACCGTGGTCTACGGCGGCGTGCCCCAGGGCCCGCAGGTCAAGGCCCTCTGGGGCGGCGTCGAGATCCTCGTCGCCACGCCCGGCCGGCTGTTCGACCTCATCGGCCAGAAGGCCGTGAACCTCTCGCAGGTGCAGATCCTCGTCCTCGACGAGGCGGACCGTATGCTCGACATGGGCTTCATCGATGACGTCCGCAAGGCGATCGCGCTGCTGCCCAAGGGTCGCCAGACGCTGCTCTTCTCCGCGACCTTCTCGGACGCCATCCGCAAGCTCGCCCGCGAGTTCCAGACCGATCCCGAGATCGTGCAGGTCGCGGCCCGCAACGCCACCGCCGACAACCTGACCCAGGTCCTCTACCCGGTCGACGTCGACCGCAAGGCCGACCTGCTGATCCACCTCGTCCGCCGCGACGGCATCGAGCAGGTCCTCGTGTTCACGCGAACCAAGATCGGTGCCAGCCGCCTCGCGTCCTACCTGGACCGTCGCGGCGTGCCCGCCATCGCGATCCACTCGGACCGCACGCAGGGCGAGCGGACCCGCGCGCTGGCAGCGTTC
This sequence comes from Candidatus Limnocylindrales bacterium, assembly GCA_038250545.1. GTDB lineage: Bacteria > Chloroflexota > Limnocylindria > Limnocylindrales > CSP1-4 > CAIXZV01. Next base: position 105,186 of record JBBSCF010000004.1, read on the forward strand.
AAGGCCGGCGAGGTCGTGGCGCTCGTGGCCACGGACGTCGCGTCACGCGGCCTCGACATCGACTCGCTGCCGCACGTCGTCAACTACGACCTTCCGTTCGAGGCGCAGGACTACATCCACCGTATCGGCCGGACGGGCCGCGCCGGGCTGTCCGGGACGGCGATCTCGCTGGTCGCCCCGGAGGAGGTCCAGGCCCTGCGCTCGATCCAGCGCCTGCTCAAGCGCGCGATCCCGTGCCAGGTCGTCGAGCAGTTCCTGCCCCAGGGTGCCTCCGCCGCGTAGCGGTCGCGCCGTCGGGCCACGCAGGCTCTGCACCGTGGACTCGGCCAGGCGTCTCCGCGCGACCGGACCGTCGCCAATCCACCAGCGGATGCCGCGAGCGACCACCACGAGGAGCTCATCACCCCAACCGGCGGTCCGGGCCACGAGCTCCGAGCGGTGGTTCGCGATCCGAGCCGGTGGTGGATAGCCCGCGACAGGCAAGCCGGCGGGAGGGTGCGGGTCAGGCCGCCGGAGCCGCTTTCGGGGCGCCCTTCGCGGCGGCGCGGGTGGCCATCTCCCCGCGCCACCACTCGATCGTCGTCGCAAGCGCCTCGTCCAGCGGGGTCCGCTCGAATTGCCCGAAGGCGGCCTCGAACGCCGACCTGTCGGACGCGAACGGCTCCGTCCACTGGTGCCTCTCGGGCACGCCGGACGAGCTCCGACACCTGGCCGAGCGGATCGCCCCCATCGACGACCCGGTCGAGCGCCTCACGGTCGCCATCGACTCCTACTTCGACGCGCTGTTCCACGCCAGCGGCGCCCCGCTGGTGCTCCAGGCGCTGGCGGCGGCCCCCGCCGACGCCCGGCTCCGGACCGCGCTGCGCCGCCGCGGCGACGACCTGCGCGGGTTCTCGGCCCTGTTCGCGCGCGACGCCGTCCGACGAGGCGAGATGCCCGCCGGCACCGATGTCGACGAGGTCGCCGCCGTCACGACGATGCTCCTCGACGGCGCGCTCGTGGCCGTGGCCGAGCAGGGCGACGCGCTCGACCGCGACGAGGTCCGCGATCGCGTGGCGCGGAGCGTGGTCGCCGTCTCCGGGCTTCGGCCCGCCGCGCGCTAGGATCGGGTCGTGCAGCCGACCACCGTCGCCGTCCCCATCCGTGCCTTCGAGGGCGCCAAGTCCCGCCTGGGCGCCGTGCTGGACGCAGAGGAGCGGCACGACCTCGTCGAGGCGATGCTCCGGCGGACGATCGCTGCCGCACTCGACACGCCGGGCGTCGTCGAGGTCATCGTCGTGTCGCCGGACCCCGAGGCCCTCGCCATGGCCGAGGCGGCCGGCGCCCGTCCCCTCCCCCAGCGGTCCCGTGGCCTGAACCCCGCCCTCCAGGAGGCGCGTGGCGCCGCCACCGGGGAGCGGCTGCTGGTCCTGCCCGGCGACCTGCCCACGATCACGCCCGGGGACATCGCCGCGATCCTCGCCGCCGGGGACGCCGCGGGCTCGCCCTCCGTGGTGCTCGTCCCCGACCGGCACGGTCGCGGGACGAACGCGCTGCTGCTGGACCCGCCCGATGGGATCGACCCCGCGTTCGGTGGCGACAGCCGGGCCGGTCACGCGTGGCTCGCCGAGTCGGCCGACATCCGGTTCGTGGAGCTGCCCGGGGTCCTCGGGCTGGACCTGGACACGCCCGACGACCTGCTGCTGGCCGAGGCACTGCGCCGGGACGTCCGCCTTGAGCCTGCCCGGGAGGCCGGCCGCGAGGCCACCCGTGTCGACTGAGGGCCGCGTCGAGGTCGTCGCGCTCGCCGGCCTGCCCGAGGTCCGGGAGGGCGACGACCTCGCGGCGATGATCGGCGACGCGCTCGACGCCACGGCCGGTCTCCTGCCGCTGGAGCCCGGCGACGTCCTGGTCGTGACCCAGAAGATCGTGTCCAAGGCCGAGGGCGCCGTGGTGGACCTGCGGACCGTCACCCCTGGTCCCGAGGCAGCCGCGTGGGCGGCCGCCTGGGCCCGCGACCCGCGCCAGATCCAGGTGGTGCTGGACCAGGCCGTCCGCGTCGTCCGCCAGGCGCACGGCGTGCTGATCGTGGAGACGCATCACGGCTTCGTGTGCGCCAACGCGGGCGTGGACGCCAGCAACGTCGGTCCGGCCTCGGGCGACCTCGTGACGTTCCTCCCCCGCGACCCCGACGCCTCGGCGGCGCGGATCCGCGAGGCCATCCGGACCCGGTTCGGGACGGACGTCGCCGTCATCGTCAGCGACAGCTTCGGGCGGCCGTGGCGCTGGGGCATCGTGGACGTGGCGATCGGCGTGTCGGGGCTCCTGCCGCTGGAGGACCTGCGCGGCATCCCGGACGCGGATGGGCGCGTGATGCAGTCCACGGTCCGTGCCGTGGCCGACGAGATCGCCTCCGCCGCCGAGCTCGCCCTGGGCAAGGTCGCCGGACGACCGGTGGCCCTCGTGCGTGGCGCGCAGCCCCCGCCCGGCGAGGGCTCGGTCGACGAGATCGTCATCCCTTCGGACATGGACCTCTTCCGCTGACTACATCACGAAGCTCGAGTGGTATCATCAGACGATGGAACGCACCCAGATCTCGCTCGAGCCGGAGCAGGCTGACCGGCTGCGCCGCCTCGCAAAGGAGCGCGGCGTGTCGATGGCGCACCTGATCCGGGACGCCGTTGACCAGGCCTACGGCTCGGCGCTCGTCGCCCCGTCGCGGGAGGAGCTCTGGGACCGGGCGATGGCGGCCGTCGGGTGTGGCGCATCGGGGCTCGGGGACGTCGCCCGGCGGCACGACGACTACCTGGACGAGATCTTCGGGTCGTGATCTTCGTCGACACGTCAGCCCTGCTCGCCCTCCTGGATCGGGATGACGAGTTCCACGCCGCCGCGGCGAACGCACTGCCGGGGCTGGCCAGTGAGGAGGGGCTGCTCACGCACGAGTACGTCCTGTTGGAGGCCACCGCGCTCGCGCAGCGCCGACTGGGCATCGGCGTCGTGCGCCGGCTCGCCGACGACCTTCTGCCGCTGCTCGAGGTCGTGTGGGTTGGCGAGGTCCTCCACGCCGAGGCGCGCGAGGCGCTGCTGGCCGCAGGTCGACGCAATGTCTCGCTCGTGGACTGGACAAGCTTCCTCGTCATGCGCAAGCACGGCGTCCGGCGGGCGTTCACCTTCGATGCCGACTTCGCGGTCGAAGGGTTCGAGGTGGTGCCCGCTCCGGTGACCGGCGCTACCCTGACCCCATGAAGATCGGCCTGCAGCTCAGCTCCTTCACGTGGCCCGGCGGCACCGACGCCATCGGCCCCACGCTCGCCCGGATCTGCCGCGACGCGGACGCGGCGGGCTTCGACTCCATCTGGGTGATGGACCACTTCTTCCAGATCCGTGGCGTCGGCCGCCCCGAGGAGCCGATGCTCGAGGGCTGGACCGCCCTTGGCTTCATGGCGGCGCACACGACCCGGGCCCGCCTCGGGCTCATGGTCGGCGGGGTCCACTACCGGCTGCCGGGCCTGTGGGCCAAGGCAGCCACGACGCTCGACGTGCTCTCGGGCGGGCGGGCGTGGCTGGGCATCGGCGCCGCCTGGAACGAGGACGAGTCGCGGGCGCTGGGCTTCCCCTTCCCGCCGCTCGCGGACCGGTTCGAGATGCTCGAGGAGACGCTGCAGATCGTCCACGGCATGTGGGAGGGCGAGCTCGGCTCCGGCGAGTTCTTCGAGGGTCGGCACTACCAGGCCGGCCGGCTCCTCAACTCCCCCCAGGCCATCAGCCGGCCCCACCCCCCGATCATGATCGGCGGTGGCGGCGAGCGGAAGACCCTGCGCCTGGTCGCCCAGTATGCGGACGCGACCAACGTCTTCGGCGGACCGGAGACGATCCACCACAAGTACGAGGTCATCCGCGAGCACTGCGCGGTCATCGGGCGGGACCCGGACGAGATCGAGCGCTCGACGCTCCAGGCCGTCAAGCTGGCGGTGGGCGACACGCCCGGCGAGAGCGTGGCCCAGGCCGTGGACCGCTTCGGGGAGCTGTCCGATGCCGGCGCCCAGCACGTGATCTTCGGCGTCCGCGACGTCGCCGATCCGCGGGTGATGGAGGTCGTCGCCCGGGACCTGGTCCCCGCGCTGAAGGCGCTCGCCTAGATCCGCTGATCCGGTGCGGTCGCGCGCCGGTCCAGGACCACGGCGACCAGCATGGTGGCGTACTGGCCGCCGGACTGGAACAGGATGTTGCCGGCGTCCGGTGTCCGGACGTCAGCCGCGGCCACGCGGCGCGCTGCGGCGCGGCGACACCTACCCCGCCAGGCGGGCCCGCCGCACGTCCGGGAGCAGCGCGAAGCCGCCGGCCGCGGCGACGAGCAGGACGCCCATGACCGCGATCGTCGCTCCGCCACCCACCGCATCGAGCGCGATCCCGGCGGCCAGCGAGCCCAACGGCATCATCCCGACCGACAGGGTCCGCGCCGTCGCGCCCACGCGGCCCAGCAGCGCGTCGGGCGAGAGCAGGGTCCGCAGCGAGATGTACGCCACCAGCACGTTGGCGTTGACGATCCCGGCGACCAGGGCCGCCCCGACCAGCACCGGGACCGGCGACCCCACCGACGCGAGCAGCGTCGCCCCGAAGCTCAGGCAGCCGGCCAGCATCACCCTGCCGACCGCCTTGGGGGCCAGCCGCGCCGCGAGCAGCGAGCCGCCCAGCGACCCGACCGCGAAGGCCGACAGGACCAGGCCCACCACCTGCGTCCCCAGGCCGCGATCGATGGTGATGTAGAAGATCAGCGCGCTCGTCAGCCCGGCCGACACCACGGACGTCGTGGTCCAGAGCGCGATGACGGCACGCAGCGTCGGCTGGCGGACCACGAACGCGATCCCCTCGCGGACGTCGGCGTGGAGGCGCGTCCGGGTGGCGCGCCGCTCGGGTCGCAGGGGACGCCGGACGAGGAACAGGGCGGCGGCCGACACCACGAACGTCGTGGCATCGATCGCGATCGTGGGCCCGGGGCCGATCGCGGCCGCGAGGAGCCCGGCGAGCGCCGGACCGACGATCCAGCCCACGTTGAACACGGCCTCGAACACGCCGTTGGCCCGCGGCACCTGGTCGCGGCCCACGAGCCCCGGGACCGCGGCGGTATAGGCGGCGAGCCACAGGACGCGCAGCACGTTGAGCGGGAACGCGACCGCCATGATCACCCCGAGCGTCGGCCCGCCCAGCCAGACCGAGAGCGGGACGAGCGCGGTCAGGACCGCCCGGCCGAGGTCCGCCCCCAGCATCATCCGGCGCCGGTCCCAGCGGTCGGCATAGGCGCCCGCGGGCAGGCCCACGATGAGGTCGGGCAGTGTGGAGAGCACGCCCACGATGCCCATCGCGAAGCCCGACCCGGTCAGCGCGAGCACCAGGATCGGCATCGCCGTGTTGCTGATGGAATCGCCGAAGGAGCTGATGCCCTGGCCGAACAGCACCACGAGGAAGTCGCGGTTGCGGCGCAGCGCGATGCCGGGCGCCGGGGCGGCGTCCGGCGCCGCGGGCGCGATGTGCGCGGGGGTCTCCTCCATGCCCGGCGGGCCGGCGGACACGTCGGGGCGCGGGGCGGCGGAGGGGGTGGTCACGCAGGAAGGGTACGCGGGGTCGCGGGGCCCCGCGAACGCGGCCGCCGAGGCCCCGCGAACGCGGCCGCCGAGGCCCCGCGAACGCGGCCGCCGAGGCACCTCCAATATACTCCCCTGGGGTATGCGCCCAGCGTGGTACAGTGACGTCAGGACAACCGACCCGACAGGAACGACAATCCCACGATGACCGACAACACCGACCGCGACGGGGGCGCCGCCAACGCCCTCGGCTCGCTCAAGATCAACTTCGGCGGCGGCCCGAACGGGACCCCCGTGGCACCGGCCGGAGGCTCGCCCCTCAACCCCTTCGGCGGCGGACTCAGCATCATCGCTGACGGCGCGGCCGATGCCGCACCGCTGGCAGGCGGCCCCTCCGTCGCGGCGGCCGAGGGCCCCACCGAATCCAAGGTCCTGATCATCGGCTCCGGCCCGTCCGGCCTCACCGCCGCCATCTACGCGGCGCGGGCCAACCTGTCCCCCATCGTGCTCGCGGGCTCGGCACCGGGCGGCCAGCTGATGCTGACCAGCGAGATCGAGAACTACCCGGGCTTCCCCGAGGGCATCGACGGCCCCGAGCTGATGGGCCGCTTCCGCGAGCAGGCCGCGCGGTTCGGCACCACCTTCGTCGACGTGGACATCGACCGCGTGGATCTCTCGTCCCGCCCGTTCCGCGCCTGGGCCCACGGGGTCGAGTACCGGGGCGAGAGCGTGATCATCGCGACCGGCGCGTCGGCGCTGTGGCTCAACCTGGAGTCCGAGCAGCGCCTGCGGGGTCGCGGGGTGTCCGCCTGCGCGACCTGCGACGGCTTCTTCTTCCGGGATCGCGAGATCGCGGTCGTGGGCGGCGGCGACTCCGCGATGGAGGAGGCCAACTACCTCACCAAGTACGCGAGCAAGGTCCACCTGCTCCACCGCCGCGACGGCTTCCGCGCCTCCAAGATCATGATCGACCGGACGTACGGCAACCCCAAGATCGAGGTCCACACGAACACCACGATCGACGAGGTCCTGGGCGACGCGAAGGTCGAGGCGCTGCGGATCAAGGACACGCGGACCGGCGAGTTGCGCGAGATGCCGCTCGAGGGGCTGTTCATCGCCATCGGGCACAAGCCCAACACGGACGTGTTCTCGGCCTGGCTCGAGACGGACGAGAAGGGCTACCTCGTGGCCCACGAGCACACCACCAGCCGGATCCCCGGCGTGTTCATCGCCGGCGATGTCCAGGACCACCGCTACCGCCAGGCCGTCACGGCCGCCGGCGACGGGGCCCGGGCCGCCATCGACGCCGAGAAGTGGCTGGAGAGCGAGGGCATCGCGGAGCACCAGACCACCACCGCGTGGTAGGACCCTCCGCCGCCCCGGCGCCATCGGGAGGCCGAGCGTGACGATGCGCGGCGGGGGCGTGCGCTCCATGGCGCGCACCGGCGGGCAGCAGCGCTCCGGCCGGATGATGCCGCCCTCGAACGACTTCGAGCGCGTCCCCAAGGAGCGGCGCGGCCAGACGATCCGGCGGATCGCGGCCTTCTTCGGGCCCTACCGGGCGAAGGTTCTCGTGGTGTTCGTCGCCATCATCGCGACGAGCCTCATCGGCCTGCTCAACCCGTACCTGCTCAAGGCGCTGACCGACGAGGTCATCATCGGGCACGAGTTCGGGAAGCTGAACCTGTACGTCGGCCTGATGATCGCGGCGCCCATCGTGTCGGGCCTGATCGGCGTCGGGCAGTCCTACCTCAACAACGTCATCGGCCAGAGCGTGATGCAGGACCTGCGCAATGCGCTCTACGCCCACCTGCAGCGGATGCCGCTGCGGTTCTTCACCGCGACCCGGACGGGCGAGATCCAGAGCCGGCTCACCAACGACGTGGGCGGCGTGCAGACGGTCGTCACCGACACCGCGGCCTCCATCACCTCCAACATCGCGATCGCCGCCTCGACCATGGTCGCGATGATCTTCATCGACTGGCGCCTCACGCTGCTCTCGCTGGGCATGCTGCCGTTCTTCCTTTTCCTCACCTTCCGCGTCGGCAAGGTCCGCCGCGAGGTGAGCGGCAAGACCCAGCGGCGCCTCGCGGAGATGAGCGCCGTGACCGAGGAGACCCTCTCGGTCAGCGGGATCCTGCTGGGCAAGACGTTCGGGGCCCAGGAGCGGTCCGTCGCGCGGTTCTCCGCGCTCAACCTGGAGCTCGCCACGCTCCAGATCCGCCAGGCGATGGTGGGCCGCTGGTTCTTCGCCATCATCGGGACGATCTTCTCGATCACGCCCGCGTTCGTGTACTGGCTCGCGGGGACCCTGGCGGCCAATGGCGACCCGTCCGCGCCCACCGCGGGTGACATCGTGGCGTTCACGACCCTCCAGAGCCGGCTGTTCTTCCCCATGGGCCAGCTGCTCAACATCCAGGTGGAGATCCAGGGATCGCTCGCGCTGTTCGACCGGATCTTCGAGTACCTGGACCTGGATCCCGAGATCACCGACGCGCCCGACGCGGTCGCACTCGAGCCCGCGGACGTGCGCGGCGCCGTGGCGTTCCAGGGGGTGTCGTTCCACTACCCCGCCGAACCGCCGACCGCGCCCGCGAAGGAGACCGAGACCGGGGTCGATGGGGCGGAGGCCGGGTCCGAGGCCGGGTCCGAGGCCGGGTCCGAGGCCGGCGACGCACGGGCCGAGGTGGCCGCCATCGTGCCCGTCGAGCCGCCCTCGCCGTTCGGCCTGGACGACGTCTCGTTCGAGGCGAACCCGGGCGAGCTGGTCGCGCTCGTGGGGCCGTCGGGCGCGGGCAAGACCACGACCACCTACCTCATCCCGCGGCTCTACGACGTCGAGGCCGGCCGGGTCACGATCGACGGGCACGACGTGCGCGGGATCAGGCTCGCGTCGCTCGGACGCCTCGTGGGCTTCGTGACCCAGGAGACATACCTGTTCCACTCCACGATCCGCGAGAACCTGCTGTTCGCGCGCCCGGACGCCACCGACGCGGAGCTCGAGGTCGCGACCCGGGCCGCCGCGATCCACGAGCGCATCGCGGAGCTGCCCGACGGGCTGGACACGGTCGTCGGCGAGCGGGGCTACAAGCTCTCGGGCGGCGAGAAGCAGCGGCTCGCCATCGCGCGGGTGCTGCTCAAGGACCCGCGGATCCTGATCCTCGACGAGGCGACCTCATCGCTGGACACCGTCTCCGAGCGGCTGATCCAGGCCGCGCTGGCGCGGCTCACCGAGGGCCGCACGACCATCGCGATCGCGCACCGCCTGTCCACGATCCTGCGCGCGGACCGGATCCTGGTGTTCGAGAAGGGGCGGATCGTGGAGCGCGGGACGCACCGCGAGCTGATCGACCGCGGTGGGCTGTACGCGCGGCTGTACCACGAGCAGTTCGAGGCCGAGGCCGCGATCCTCGAAGAGGCGTACGGCGGGGCCTGAGCCCCGCCTGGGCCGCGCGCGGCGGCTCACTCGACACCCGCCGCCGCTTGCATGACTATGCATCTGGCATGTATAGTCATTCCGTGACCACGTTCCGCCCGATCTCCATGCCGTCGAGCCCGCCGCCCGTGAGCGGCGCATCGCGCCCGTGAGCGCGGACTCCGACGACGCGGCGATCGCGGCGGGCCGTGTGCCATCGCCCGTCAACGAGCCGACCGCCTCGGGGCGTGGCGCGCGCGCGCTCGCGGGCGACCCCGTCCGCGTGGCGATCGTGGGCGCGACCGGCTACGTGGGCGCGGAGCTGATCCGGCTCCTGGCCCTCCACCCGTACGTGACGATCGCCGGGCTCGTGGGTCGCGAGCGCATGGGCGACCCGATCGCGCACATCCACCCGCACCTCGCGACGCGGGATCTGCGCGTGTTCGACCACGTGCCGGACGATGCCGAGGCCGTCTTCCTCGCCCTCCCCCATGGCGTGGCGGCGGCGCGGGCGGAGGAGTACCTCGCGAAGGGCCAGACCATCATCGACATGGGGCCGGACTTCCGGTTCCGCGACGCGGCCGACTACCTGACCTGGTACCACGCCGACCACCCGCGGCCGGACCTGCTCCCGGGCGCCGTCTACGGCCTGCCCGAGCTCCACCGCGCGGCGCTCGCGGAGCTGGGCACGAGGCCGGGGGCGATCATCGGCTCGCCGGGCTGCTACGCCACGACCTCGATCCTCTCGCTCGCCCCGCTCGCGCGCGCCGGGCTGATCGCCGATGTCGTCATCGACGCCAAGAGCGGCGTCTCCGGCGCGGGCCGCGACCCCAAGGCGGACCTCCACTTCGGCGAGGTCAACGAGAGCGTCAGGGCGTACGCCATGTTCACCCACCGCCACACGGGCGAGATCGAGCAGGAGCTCCTGGGCCAGTCCCCCACCCCGGGCGCGAACCCGGGCGCGAGCGGCATCGACTTCCTGCCCCACCTGGTCCCGATGACCCGGGGCATCCTCGCCGCGTGCCACGTGCGCCCGACCCGCGCCGTCACCCAGGAGGAGCTGGACGAGCTCTACCGGGCGGCGTACGCCGACGAACCGTTCGTCACGGTCATGGAGCACGCACCGGGCACGAAGCATGTCCTGGGCAGCAACGAGTTCCGCGTGTGGTGCCGCGTCGACGAGCGGACGGGCCGCATCCTCGCCATCGGCATCCTCGACAACATGGTCAAGGGCGCGGCCGGGCAGGGCATCCAGGCGTTCAACGTCCTCCATGGGCTGCCGGAGACCACCGCCCTCCTCCAGCTCCCCCTCGCGCCGTAGCCCGGCGCCCCAGCCCGCCGCCGAAAGGTCCGCCCGTGTCCCCCAATCCGGACCCGCTGCTCGCGCCCCTGCCCGACGACCGGCCCGCGCTGACGCGCCCGGCGCACATCCCCGCGGGGTTCCTCGCCGCCGGCACGCGCGCCGGGATCAAGGCGTCCGAGCGCCAGGACTTCGCGCTGGTCGTGGCGACGGGCGACGCCGTCCCCGCGGCCGCGGTCTTCACCCCGAACCGCCTCGCTGCCGCGCCGGTCCGCCTGTCGCGGGCCAACCTGCAGGCCACGGGTGGCACCGAGGCCGCAGCGGGCTACGCGAAGGCGATCGTGGCGACGTCCGGCAGCGCCAACGCCGCCACGGGCCCCGACGGCGATGCCGACCAGGCCGCGATCGGCGAGGCCGTGGCGCTCGCCCTGGGGACGCTCCCCGAACGCGTCCTGCACCTCTCGACCGGTGTGATCGGCGTGCGCCTCCCGGTCGACAGGGTCACCGCCGAGGCCGCGCGCGTCGCCGCCACGGGCCTGTCCGCCACGGACGAGGCGCTCGCCTCGGCGGCGGTGTCGCTGCGCACGACGGATTCGACGACCAAGATGGCGTCGGTGACGCTCCCCGTGCCGGGTGCCGCCGGCGGGACGGTCGGGATCACGCTGACGGGCATCGCCAAGGGCGTCGGGATGATCCACCCGCGGATGGCCACGATGCTCGCGATCGTGCTCACCGACGCGACCGCCTCGCCCACGACGCTCCGCGAGCTCCTCCGGGCCGCCGCCACCACGACCTGGGACCAGCTCTCGGTCGACGGCGACACGAGCACGAACGACACGGTCTTCCTGCTCGCCTCCGGGGCCGCGGGCGCCGCCTCGGCGGACACCGATCCCGCGGCCCGCGCGGCACTCGCCGCGGCGCTCGAGGCCGTCGCGCGGGACCTCGCCCGCCAGCAGGCCCGGGATGGCGAGGGGGCCTCGTCGCTCATCACGTGCCAGGTCTCGGGCGCCGTCGACGACGTGGACGCCCGGGCCGTCGCGCGCTCGGTGATCGCCTCGGCCCTGGTCAAGGCCGCGGTCCACGGCCGCGACGCGAACTGGGGCCGGATCGCCGGCGCCGCCGGTAACGCCGTCGCGGCGGAGGCGGCCGTCCTCGAGGCGGCCGGGCTGTCCCCCGAGGCGGCCGTGGGACGCGCGAACCGGCCCGCGACGGTCGACCCGGCGACGCTCCGGATCGCCATCGCCGGCCACCTCGCCTACGACGGGGCCGCGGGTGGGCCAACCGGCATCGACAAGACGGCCGCGCGCGACGCGATGGCGGCCGAGGACGTGCTGATCCGCCTCGACCTCGGGCTCGGGCCCGGAACCGGGGAGGCCTTCGGCTGCCCCCTCACGGAGGGCTACGTGAAAGAGAACTCGGAGTACACGACGTGAGCGAGATCGTCGTCGTCAAGCTGGGCGGCACGACGCTGGCCGAGCAGCAGCAGGTCCTGGCCGAGGTCGCGCAGGTCGCCCGCCGGCGGCCCATCGTGCTGGTCCACGGCGGTGGCAAGCGGATGACCGAGTGGCTCGAGCGCCTGGGCATCCAGTCCCGCTTCGAGAACGGCCTGCGGATCACGGACCCGGCGGCGCTCGAGGTGGCCGCCGCGGTGCTGCGAGGCGTCGTCAACAGCGAGCTGGTCGCGGCGCTCCGCGACGCGGGCTGCGACGCGGTCGGCCTGTCGGGCGTCGACGGGGGCCTGCTCATCGGCCAGCGCCTCCCCAACGTGGGTTTGGTCGCCACCGTCACCGGGGTGCGGCGGGACCTCCTCGACCAGCTCCTGGTCGGCGGCCAGGTCCCCGTCGTGGCGCCCCTCGTCCGCGACGAGACCGGCGTCGTCTGCAACGTCAATGCGGACGACGCGGCGGCGGGCCTCGCGGCGGGCCTCGGCGCGCGGCAGCTCGTGCTGATGACCGATGTCGACGGCATCCGGGACGGGGCGGGCAACCGGCTCGACACGATCACACCCGCCGAGGCCGAGGCCCTCATCGCCGACGGCACGATCCGCGGCGGCATGGTGCCCAAGGTGCGGGCCGCCCTCGCGGCGCTCGCGTGGGAGGGCTCCGAGGCGATCATCGCCGACGGCTCGGCCCCGAACGCCCTGACCCGCGCGCTGGACGACCCGACCTTCGGGACCCGCGTCAGCGCCCGCGCCCACGCGGGCGCGGCCTGACGGCCGGGCCGTGATCATGGTCAAGCGGGACCGGCTCGCGGCGATCCGCCGGCTGGTCACCGCCCACCCCATCGCCAGCCAGGGCGAGCTCGTCGGCGAGCTGTCCGCCCTCGGCTTCGACGTCACCCAGGCCACCGTGAGCCGCGACATCGCCGAGCTCGGCCTGGCCAAGGTGATGCGCGGAGACCGCTCGGTCTACGTCGTACCCGAAGCCATCGGCGCGCGGCGGCCCCCGTCCGACGAGCGGCTGCGCCGGATCCTCACGGACATCCCCGTCACGGTGGCCCGGAGCGGCCTCATCCTCGTCCTCAACGGGCAGCCGGGCACGGCCAACGTCATCGCCCAGGCCATCGAGGAATCCACCCTCGACGGCTTCGTGGGGACGGTCGCCGGCGACAACACGCTCATCGTCCTGTTCCCCGACGAGCCCGCCCTCACCGGTTGGCTCGAGCGGTTCGAAGCGATCAATACGCCGGTCGAGCCGGCTGCGATCACCACGGAGGCCCACGCCCGATGAAGAAGGTTGTGCTCGCCTACTCCGGCGGACTCGACACGTCCGTCGCCGTCGCCTGGCTCAAGGAGCAGCACGGCGCGGAGGTGGTGACGCTCACCGTCGATCTCGGCGGCGGCTCCATCCGGGAGGGCGTCGAGCGGCGCGCGATGTCCGCCGGCGCGTCGCGGGCATACGTCGTGGACGCCCGGGAGACGTTCGTCAGCCAGTACGTCTGGCGCGCCCTCCAGGCCAACGCCGTGTACCAGGGCGCCTACCCGCTGGCCACCGCCCTCGCCCGGCCGCTGCTCGCGCAGCTGCTCGTCGAGGTCGCCCAGAAGGAGGGCGCCGACGCCGTCGCCCACGGCTGCACCGGCAAGGGCAACGACCAGGTCCGCTTCGACGTCGCCGTCCACGCCCTCGACCCCGGGCTGCAGGTCGTGGCGCCGATGCGCGTGGGCATGGGTCTCACCCGCGACCAGTCCATCGACTACGCGAACGAGCGCGGCATCGAGATCCCGATCACGAAGTCGTCCCCCTACTCCATCGACGTCAACCTCTGGGGCCGCTCGTGCGAGACCGGCGTCCTCGAGGACCCGTGGGTGACCCCGCCCGACGATGCCTACGCCTGGACCGTCAAGCCGTCCGATGCGCCCGATCCCGTCGACATCGTCATCGGCTTCGAGGGCGGCATCCCGGTCTCGATCGACGGCGAGGGGCTCGGCGGCGTCGCGCTCGTCGAGAAGCTCCACGAGCTCGGCGCCGCGCACGGCGTCGGCCGCATCGACCATGTCGAGGACCGCCTCGTCGGCATCAAGAGCCGCGAGATCTACGAGGCCCCGGCGGCCGTGATCCTGCACACCGCCCACCACGCCCTCGAGGGCCTGGTGCTGTCCAGGGAGCAGCTGCGGTTCAACCGCTTCGTGGCGGACGAGCTGGCCCAGATCATCTACGACGGACTCTGGTTCAGCGCCCTCTCGCGCGACCTGCGCGCGTATGCGCTCTCGTCCCAGCGGGTGGTCTCCGGCGAGGTCCGGATGCGCCTTGACCACGGCCGCGCGGCGGTGGTGGGGCGCCGCTCCCCGCTCAGCCTGTACGACAAGGACCTGGCGACCTACGACGAGGGCGACGCCTTCGATCACGCGGCCGCCGTGGGCTTCATCGAAATCTTCGGGCTCCCGCTCCGCGTCGAGGCGGCGCGCCACGGAGCGGTCGGCAGGCACCATGGCGCGGCCTGGACCTGGACGGAGCCGCTCCTTGCCGGGCTCCCGACCAGCATCGCGGAGGGCAATCCCGTCCCGGGCTGACCCCAGGGCGCCGGACGCCCGGCGCCATCGACCCGTGCTCGGACGGGGTGGCAGGCGGCCGCGCGATGCCGTAGGCTCGGCACCGTGAACGTTCACGATCCCGGGCCTGATGTGCCGCCGCCCGACGCCCCCGCGACCCGGCGCCGCCGCTCGCGCCGACCCGCCGAGGACGCGGCGCCCGGCGAGAACGCCGCACCCGCGGGCGGCGCCGCGCCCACGCCCGGAGGCGGCGCGCCCGGTCACGGCGGCGTGCCGGGTGGGACCCGGTCCCGCGGCAGGGGCCGCGCCCGACCGGCCGCCATCGCCACCTCGCCCATCAACGCGCGCCTGGTGGACCGCCTGGCCTTCCTGTACGAGTTCGCGCAGCTCGCGACCCACGCCCGCGACTGGGACGAGCTCATGCGCACGGTGGTGGACCGTACGACCGTGGCGATGGGCATGGAGGTCTGCTCGTTCTACATCCTGGACCGGGACGGGCAGGGCCTCACGCTCGCGGCGACCAACGGCCTCGACGCCGAGCAGGTCGGTCGCGTGAGCCTCGCGCTGGGCCAGGGCCTCACCGGGCGGGCCGCCGCGGAACGCAACCCGGTGGTCTCGCGCGACGTGACCACCGACGAGCGCTTCAGCTGGGTACGCGGCTTCGACATCCAGGGCTTCCGGGCGATGCTGTCCATGCCGCTGGTCTGGAACGAGCAGGTGGTGGGCGTGCTCAACGTCCAGACCCGCGACTCGCGCGACTTCGCCCCCGAGGAGATCGAGTTCCTGGCGACGATCGCCGCGCTCCTCGCCGGGATCGTGGAGAAGGGCCGAATGCAGGCCGAGGCGGAGGCGCAGCTGGACCGCCTCTCGCAGCTCGATGCCGCCCGGGCTGAGCTGCTCGCGGTGGTCACCCACGAGCTGCGGACGCCGCTGGCCGTCGTGCGCGCGTACGTGGACCTGCTCGCGGACGCGGCGGCCAGCAACGCGTCCGGACCCTCGGCCGATGTCGCCGAGAACTGGCGGGCCGGCGCCACGGACCAGGTCACGCGGCTGGACCGCCTGGTGGACTCGATCCTCGCGTCCGTCCGCGGCGAAGGGCTGACGGGGCTGCGGCGCGAGCCGTTCGACGTCGTGTACGCGATCGACAAGACCGTCGGCACCCTCGCGCTGCTGCTACGGACGCGGGCGGTGCGCTGGACACCGCCCGGGCACGCGCTGGTGGCGAGGGGCGACGAGGTGCGCTTCCGCCAGGTGCTGGAGCACCTCCTCGACAACGAGGCGAAGTACGCGCCGCCCGAGCAGGCGGTGTCGCTCGGCGTGTGGCGCACCGCCGACGAGATCCAGGTCTACATCACCGACGACGGCCCCGGCGTCCCCTTCGACGACTGGGAGGCCGTGTTCCAGCCGTACGTCCGCGTGGACCGGGTGCGGTCGCGGGGCTCGGGCATCGGGCTGTTCGCGGCGCGGCGCCTGATGGAGGCGATGGGCGGCCGGGTCTGGATCGAGAAGAACGGGTTCGGCGGGTCGCGGTTCATGGTGGCGCTGCCGATCGCCTGACCCGGGGCGTGCCTACGGGCCGAACCGCCCCCCGCGTTGCCGTCGGCCGCACCTGTCCGCTGCCACGCCGGCGGCGCAGCCTCCACGCAGGAGGCCACCCATGCCGGAGCTGCTGAACCCTGTAACCCATGACCCCGGAGCCGTGTTCGAGCGGGCCCACGCCACGCCCGAGATCCACCGCCTGGCGATGCGCGAGACGGCGGTGGTCGCCATCGACGTCGCGCCCGACGAGATCGCGGATGCCGTGGGCGGCGGGATCATGGAGGTGGAGGCCGTGATGCGGACCGCCGGCGTCGAGCTCGCGGGACCGCCCTTCGCCCGCTACCTCGCGTTCGGACCGCGGATCCGTGCCGAGGTGGGCTTCCCCGTCCTGCGGCCGACGCCGCACGTGGGGCGCGTGTTCCCGGGCCGCCTGCCGGGCGGACGCGTGGCATCCGTCGTCCACATCGGATCGTACGACGGCCTCGAGCGCACGTACGCCGAGCTCACCCGCTGGCTCGCCGAACTGGGGCTCGGGGCGACCGGACCGCTGTGGGAGGTCTACTGGAGCAACCCCGAGGTGGAGACCGATCCCGCCACCTGGCGGACGGAGATCTTCGCGCCGATCGAGTAGCGTCCGGGTCCGTGTCAGACGGGTGCGGCGATCGTCCCGCTCCCGGCCGCCGATCCCTGGCGGCGTAACCGGGCGTAGCCGGGCTTCACGACCTCGTTGATGAGGTAGAGGCGCTCGTCGAACGGGATGAACGACGACTTCAGCGCGTTGATCGTGAGCCACTCGATCTCGCCCAGACCGATCCCGAACGCCTCGTCGAGCGCCTTGAACTCGCTCGTCATCGACACGCCGCTCATCAGGCGGTTGTCCGTGTTCACCGTCACGCGGAACCGGAGCCGGCGCAGGAGGTCGATGGGGTGCTCGGCGATCGACGCCGCCCCGCCCGTGTGGACGTTGGACGTGGGGCACATCTCCAGCGGCACGCGGGAGTCACGCACGAACGCGGCCAGCCGCCCGAGGTGCGGCGTGCCGTCTCGGTCGATCGTGATGTCGTCGATGATCCGGACGCCGTGGCCCAGCCGCTCCGCGCCGCAGATCTGGAGCGCCTCCCAGATGGACGGCAGCCCGAACGACTCGCCCGCGTGGATCGTGATGTGGAAGTTCTCGCGCCGCACGTGCTCGAACGCGTCGAGGTGACGCGTGGGCCGGAAGCCGGCCTCGGGGCCCGCGATGTCGAAGCCCACCACACCATCGTCACGGTGGCTGACCGCGAGCTCCGCGATCTCCATGCTGTGGGCCGCCTGGCGCATCGCGGTCAGCAGGGCCCGGACGACGATCGGGTTGCCGGCGGCGGCGGCGTTCGTCATCCCGACCCGGAAGCCCTCCAGGACCGCGAGCACCACCTCGTCGGGCGTGAGGCCGGCCATCGTCGAGAGCTCGGGCGCGAAGCGCACCTCCGCGTAGACCACGCCGTCGGCCGCCAGGTCCTCCGCGCACTCGGCCGCGACCCGGGCGATCGCCGCCGGGTGCTGCATGACACCCACGGTGTGCGCGAACGTCTCGAGGTACAGCTCGAGGCTCTTGCGGTCCGCCCCGCGCCGGATCCAGGCGGCGAGCTCGTCCACGTCCTCCGTGGGCAGGCCCTTGTAGCCGTACTCGCGGGCGAGGTCCACGACGGTGGCCGGGCGCAGCCCGCCATCGAGATGGTCGTGGAGCAGGGCCTTGGGGGCGCTGCGGATGGTCTCGAGCGCGAGCACGGCGGTCCTCCTGGGGGCGATGCCCCGATCCTACCGCGTCGGCGGCAGCCCGAAGTAGGCGGTGTCGTGGCGCCAGGCCTCCACGGGGATCTCGATGCCGGCGGTCCGGGCGAGCACCGCTGCCCACGCCCCGGCCGCGTCCACCACGACGGGCGACGAGATCGTGCCCGCGTCCGTCTCGAGGCCGGTCACCCGCCCGCCCTCGACGAGGATCCGCAGCGCCCGGACGCCCGGCGCGTACGCGGCCCCGTCGCGGCGCGCGGCCGCGAGCAGGCCCATCGCGGTGCCCGTGGGGTCGGCGTACCCGGAGCCGGGCTCCCAGGCGGCCACCGGCACGTCGTCGACGCGCATCCCGGGCGCGACACGCGCGATCTCGTCCGGGCCCACGGCGGCGGTCGCGATCCCGAGCGCCTGCTGGGCGCGCACGTTCGCGCGCAGCGCGTCCGCCTCCGAGGCGGGCACCCGCTGGAGGAACCCCGTCGCGACGAACCCGGGGTCGCCGGCCCCGACCCGGTCCGCCCACCCGGTGAACCACGGGAAGGACCGCCAGGCGAGCTCCGCCTCGAGCGCGAGGTCGTAGTGCATGCGCACGAACCCCGACGACCGGCCCGTGGCCCCCGCGCCAACCGACGATCGCTCCACCACGAGCACGCGCGCCCCGCGCCGCGCGAGGTGGAACGCGAGCGCCGCGCCCTGGACCCCGGCGCCCACCACGACGACATCCGTCGTGCGGACGGGCAGCCCCGTCATGCCCCGAGGCGCCCCTTCGCGGCCGCGAGCGCCGCGGCCACCCGGTCCGGCGCCGTGCCACCGGTCACGTCGGCCGACGCGAGCGAGCCCTCGATGGTCGCGGCGGATCGGAGCGCCGTCGCGATCCCCTTCTGCTTCGCCAGGTGGCGCGCCACCGGGTCGTCCGACCCGTCCAGAGCGGCCCGGAAGGCCTCGTCCGGCAGCCCCGCGAGCGTGGGGATCCCCTCGGCCTCCGCGCCGCCAACGAGCCCGCCGACGATGTGGTGGGCGGCGCGGAATGGGACCCCGCGCCGGACCAGGGCGTCGGCGAGGGCCGTCGCGGTCGTGTAGCCCTCCTCGGCCGCGGCGCGCATCCGGTGGCGGTCGATGACGAGGGTCTCGATGAGCCCGGCCATGACGCCCAGCGAAGCGTCCAGCGTCGCGACGGCGGCGAAGAACGCGGGCTTGTCCTCCTGGAGGTCGCGCTGGTACGCGAGCGGCAGGCCCTTGATCAGCGCCAGCGTGCCGGCGAGCGCGCCGATGACCCCCGCGGACCGACCGCGGACGAGCTCCGCCGGGTCCGGGTTCTTCTTGTTGGGCATCATCGAGGAGCCGGTGGAGAACGCGTCGGCGACGCGCACGAACCCGAAGCGCGGGTTCGACCACCAGGTGATCTCCTCGGCGAGGCGCGAGAGGTGGACCATGGCCAGGGCGGTGGCCGCCAGCACCTCCACCACGAAATCCCGGTCGGACACCGCGTCGAGCGAGTTGGCGGTCACCCCGTCGAACCCGAGGTCCGCGGCCGTCGCCTCCCGATCCAGCGGGTAGCCGGCGCCGGCGAGGGCTCCTGCGCCCAGGGGCGAGACGTTGAGCCGGCGCTTGGCGTCCCAGAGACGGCCGCGGTCGCGCTCCAGCATCTCCACGTAGGCGAGCAGGTGGTGCGCGAGCAGGATCGGCTGGGCCGGCTGGATGTGCGTCGTGCCGGGCAGGACGGCGTCGCCTTCGCGGTCCGCGAGGTCAACCAGGGCCCGCTCCAGCCCCACCAGGCCGTCGTCCAGGCGCGCGATCGCCCGCCGCGTCCAGAGCCGCAGGTCCGTGGCGACCTGGTCGTTCCGCGACCGCCCGGTGTGCAGCTTCCCGCCCACGGCGCCCACCCGCTCGGTGAGCATGGTCTCGAGGTTCATGTGGACGTCTTCGAGTGCCGGATCCCAGGCCACGGCACCGGCGACCACGTCATCGCGCAGGGACACGAGGCCCCGCTCCAGGACGGCCGCCTCGTCGTCGGTCAGGAGGCCCGCGTGGGCCAGGCCACGCACGTGCGCGATGGAACCCGCGATATCGTCGAGCGCCAGCTCCGCGTCCACCTCGATGGACCGGGTGAAATCCGCCATCCGCGCGTCGGGCCCGTCGCCGAACCGCCCGCCCCAGAGCCGCATGGGATCCTCCTTCGGGTGCCGGTCCAATCGTACCGGCGGTGCGTTCGGGGGCCGCTCAGCCCAGGGCGTCGCGGAGGCGGCCGGCGGCCTCCTCCGGGGTGAGGTCGCGCTGGGGCTCGGAGAGGAGCTCGTAGCCGACCATGAACTTGCGCACCGATGCCCGCAGCAGCGGCGGGTAGAAGTGCGCGTGGACCTGCCAGGCGTGGTCCCAGTCCCCCTCGTAGGGCGCCTGGTGCCAGCCCATGGAGAACGGGAACGGCTTGCGGAAGAGCGCGTCATAGCGGCGGTTGAGGTCACGCAGGGCGGTGGCCAGGCCGTCGCGGGCCTGCGCGCCGAGGTCGGCGAGGCGGGCCGCGGGCGTCTCCGGGATGAGCAGCACCTCGAACGGCCAGGCGGCCCAGAACGGCACCACCGTCATCCACCCGTCCGCGTCGCGCACGACGCGCGGGCCGCCGCGCTCGGCGTCGGCGTAGTCGCGTAGGAGCTGGGTGCCGCCGAGGGCATAGTGGTGGGCCTGCCGGGCCGCCTCGTGCTCGGCCACCACGGGCAGGGCGTCGCCGGACCAGATCTGGCCGTGCGGGTGCGGGTTGCTGGCCCCCATCGCGGCGCCGCGGTTCTCGAACACCTGCACCCAGCGGTAGCGCGCGCCGAGCTCCGAGCTCTGCTCCGCCCAGACGTCCACCACGCCGCGGATCGCGGCCTCATCCATGTCCGCGAGCGTGACGTCGTGGCGCGGCGAGAAGCAGACGACGCGACACGTGCCGCGGGTCCCCTCGGCCCGGAACAGCCCCCCGCCCACCCGCTCGCCCGACGTGTCGGGCCGGAGCGCGGCGAAGTCGTTGGTGAACACGAAGGTGCTTGCGTAGTCCGGGTTCACGTCGCCGGTGACGCGCGTGTTGCGCGGGCAGAGGTAGCACCCGGAGTCGTGCTGGGGCCGCTCCTCGGGCGGCTCCGGCTCCTCGGCCCCCAGCCAGGGGCGCTTCGTGCGACCCGCGGAGACCAGGACCCACTGGCCGGTGAGGGCGTTGAGCCGCCGGTGGGGCTCGCCGTCGAGGGCGGCGACCGCGGCGTCGTCCGGTCGCCCGGGAGCGTGGTGGCTCATGGGGCTCCCTCAGGCGACCCGGCGGGCGCCGTCCGAGGCGGCGACCTCGAACACGCGCGGGACGAGGCCCGTGCGGGCCGGGTAGTCGCGCATGACCGCCTCGCGCAGCGCGCCGACGGCCTCGCGGCGGACCAGGTTGATCGTGCAGCCGCCGAAGCCGCCCCCGGTCAGCCGCGCACCGATGACCCCGGGGACGCCCGCGGCGATCTCCACGAGCGCGTCCAGCTCCGGGCTGCTGATCCCGAACAGGTCGCGCATGGACGCGTGGCTCGCGTGGAACAGCCGGCCCATCGTGTCGATGTCGCCCGCCTCCAGGGCCTCGACCGCCGCCAGGACGCGCGCGTTCTCGTGGACGATGTGCTCGGCCCGAGCGGCCACCACCGGGTCCAGCCGCGGGCGCGCGGCCTCGAGCATGGCGGGGGTGACGTCGCGCAGGAACGTGACCCCGGGCTCGGCCCTCGCGATCTCCGCCACGGCGGCCTCGCACTGGGAGCGACGCTCGTTGTACGCCGACGACTCCAGCTTGCGCGGCGAGCCCGAGTGGCAGGCGACGAGCGCGAGGTCCGGGTCCGCCACCGGGATCGCGCGGTGGTCCAGCGTCCGGCAGTCCAGCAGGAGGGCGTGGCCCGCCTGCCCGAACGCCGAGGCGAACTGGTCCATGAGGCCGCAGTTGACACCCACGTAGCCGTTCTCCGCCCGCTGCGCGGTCCGCGCGAGCGTCATCCGATCCAGGGCGGGGGGTTCACCGCCCGAGAGCGCGAGGGACGAGGCGAGCTCCAGCGCCGCGGAGCTCGACAGCCCCGAGCCCTGCGGCAGGTCCGAGGCGAGGACCCCGCGGAAGCCGCGCGTCGCGACACCGCGCTCGGCCAGCGCCCATGCGGTGCCGGCGACGTAGTCGATCCAGGCGCCGCGCCGGGACCCGATGGCGTCGAGATGGAAACCGAGGGTCTCCCCCGTCGCGGCCAGCGTCATCTCGACGCGCCGGTCGTTCGTGGGCACGAAGGCGATGGCGATCCCGAGGTCGATCGCGACCGGCAGGACGAAGCCTTCGTTGTAATCGGTGTGCTCGCCGATCAGGTTGACCCGCCCGGGGGCGTGCACGACGCGGATGTCATGGGGGCGCGCGACGGCTTCCGGGGCGACGTCGCGCAGGCGCGCCGCGAGCGCGCCCGGGTCGCGAGCCAGGGGGGAGGCGTCGGGATCGGCGGCGGGGGCGCGCATGGCCCAAGCCTACCCCGGCTCTCCCCCGGTCGTGAGCCGGACGTCGCCCGCCAGGTACCGTCCGATCGTGGGCCCGACGGCCGCCGCCAGCTCGTCCGGGGGCATCGATGCGATCGGCTCCAGCGCGACCACGTACCGCGCGAGGACGAGGCCGACCAGCTGCGTGCCGGCGAGCGCCGCCCGGACCGAGGCGTCGGGCCCGCCGATGGCCCCGGCGATCGCCCCGAGCGGCCCGTCCGCGAGGATCCCCCGGAGCATGGCGGCCGCCAGCGGGTCCGTGGACGCGGAGCGAACGATGCCGAGCAGGAGGGGCCGGATCTCGGGCCGGTCCCAGAGCTCGACGACGTAACCCACGAACCGCTCGCCCATCGTCTCGACCGGCCCGGCGAGCACGCTGGGCACGACCGCTGTCACGTCCACCGGGAACTCGCTCGCTGCCATGAACAGCCGCTGCTTGCTCCCGAAGTAGTGGTGGACGAGCGCGGCGTCCACGGCGGCACGCCCGGCGATGTCGCGGACGGAGGCCCCCTCGTACCCACGCTCGCCGAACGCCTCCCGGGCGGCGGCCAGGATCCTGCCCCGCGTGTCCTCCGAGCCCGGGCGCCGACCGGTGCGCCGACCGCTCACACGACATCCCGCCGGATGGTGAGCGACGCGACGAACGCGAACAGCACGGCGATCCCGGCCAGGACGACGAGATCCAGCTGCAGGGCCGACACGGAGAGGTCCGCGCCCCGGATGAACACCTGCCGCAGAGCGTCCACGGCATACCCCAGCGGCATGATGGCCACGAGGGGCTGGAGGATCCCGGGCAGGCTGTTGACCGGGAACAGGACACCCGAGAGCAGGAACTGCGGGACCAGCACGATCGGGATGAACTGGATGACCTGGAGCTCCGTGCGGGCGAAGGTGGAGAGGAAGATGCCCAGGCTGACGGCGCCCAGCCCGAGCAGCACGACCGCGAGGAACGCGAGCAGCGGGCTGCCCGCGACCGGGATCCCGAGACCGAGGGCGAACTCGGGCAGCGGCCCGATTGCCGGCACATGGACGGTGCCCAGCGCCCACAGCAGCACGACCGTGACCTGGATCGTGGCGAACAGCCCGAAGCCCAGCAGGTACCCGCCGACGACCTCGCCGCGCGTGACCGGCGTCGCCATCAGCCGCTCGAGGGTGCCGCCGGTGCGCTCGCGCAGGAAGCTCACGCCCGTGAGCAGATAGACGAAGAAGTACAGGAAGAAGGCGACGATCGCGGGCGCGAACGGGACCATGGGGTCGGTGCTGCCCGTCCCGTAGATCGTCTCCCGGGTGACCTCGGGAATCCGCGCGCCGGTGGCCTTCGCAATGGCCGCGATCGCGACGGTGCGGATGGCGTTGAGCTGGCTGCCCTCGCCCGCGGCGTCGAGGCCGAGCGTGATCGCCATGAGCGACCCACCCGTGGCGAGGTCCGCCGGGATGACGATGGCGACCGTGGCGCTGCCGTCCTCGACGGCGGCCCGCGCGCCGGCCACGTCGGAGGCCGTGGTCACGGCGTAGCCGGCGTCCGCGAGCGCGCCCGTGAGCGCCGACCCGATGACCGCCGTGGGTCCGGCGGCCTCGTTGACCACGACGGCGCGGACGTCGGGGGCCTCACCCTCGCGCAGGATGAACGTGAGAAGGCCCGTGACGACGATCGGGGCGATGAACAGGAGGGCCAGGCTGGGCCGGTCGCGGCGGACCTCGGCCACGACGCGCAGGACGAGGGCGCGCAGCCGCCGCGGGTTCATGCCGCGACCTCGGCGTCGCCCGAGAAGCGCAGGAACGCGGTCTCCAGGCTGTCCGTCCCGGCCTTCGCGCGCAGCTCGGTGCCGGTCCCGCGGGCGATCACCTTGCCGGCGCGCATGAACAGCAGCTCGTCGCAGCGGTCCGCCTCGTCCATGACGTGGCTGGAGACCACGATGGTGGCCCCGCCGTCCGCGAGGGACCGGAAATGGCCCCAGAACTGGATGCGCAGGAGCGGATCCACGCCCACGGTGGGCTCGTCGAGGAACAGGACCTCGGGCCGGTGGACCAGCGCGCAGGCCAGCGAGAGGCGGCGCCGCTGGCCTCCAGACAGCGTGGCGGCCAGCGTCTTCTCGCGGTCCGCGAGCTCCACCAGCTCCAGCACCGCGGTCACCGAGGGGCCGGTGTCCGTCCCGTAGGCAGCGGCGAAGAACCGGGCGTTCTCACCGACCGTGAGCGCCGGGTAGATCCCGTCGCCCTGGGTCATGTACCCGATGCGGGCCAGCATGGGGCGGGACGGCATGCGGGCACCGAGGACCTCCGCGTACCCGGACGTCGGGTGGGTCATGCCGGTCAGGAGGCGGATCAGCGTCGTCTTGCCGGATCCGTTCGGGCCCAGGAGGCCGTAGATGTGCCCGGGCGCCAGGTCGAACGTCATCCCGTCGACGGCCCTGATCGTCCCGAACCGCTTGGCCACGTCCACCGCGCGGATCGCGGCCGCCGACTCCTCCGAGCCCATCCTGCACCCTCGCCACTCTGCCGGGACGTCGATGAATTCAACGTGTGATGAATTCTATGCCGCGGCGTCAAAGGCGGGGCGGTCGACCGCCGCGCGGTCCTTGGTTGGCCCATCGGGCTGGGCCAACGGCGGGCTATCATCCCGCGATGCAGCGCGGCGCGTCCCTCACCTGGCTCGTGTTCCTCGCCCTCGGCTTCTTCTGGGGATCCTCGTACCTGTGGATCAAGATCGGCCTCGAGGGCGGCCTGCCGCCGCTCACCCTGATCGCCGGGCGCCTCACCCTGGGCGGGCTCTTCCTCCTGGCGGTGGTCGCGCTCGCCCACCAGGAGCTCCCCCGCACCGCGCGGATGTACGGCCACCTGTTGGTGATGAGCGTCGTGAACATCGTGTTGCCGTTCATCCTGATCACCGTGGGCGAGCAGTCGATCGACTCCGCCCTCGCGTCCATCCTCAACGCGACGGTGCCGCTCACCGTCATCGTCCTCGCGCCGCTGGTCCTCCCCGACGAGCGCATCACGCTGCCCAGGGTCGCGGGGCTCGCGCTGGGGTTCGCGGGCGTGATCCTGCTCGTGGCGCCGGGCCTCGTGAACCTCTCGGACTCGAACCTCACGGGCGAGCTGATGATGCTCGGGTCGTCCGTCGCCTACGGCATCGGCAACGTCTACGCCCGCCGGAACGTGCACGGGCTGCGGCCGATGATCCCGGCGCTGTTCCAGGTGTCGTTCGCGGCGGCGGTCGTGGTGCCCCTGGCGCTGGTCATCGACCGGCCGTTCGAGACGGTCCACCCGACGCCCCAGGCCTTCCTCGCGATCGCGTGGCTCGGGATCCTCGGGTCGGGCTTCGCGTATCTCTGCTACTTCACCCTGCTCCAGCGCTGGGGCGCGACCCGCACGTCGATGGTCGCCTACCTGCTGCCCGTGGTGGGGATCGCGCTGGGCGCGCTCGTGCTCAACGACCCGATCACACTCAACCGGATCGGCGGCACGCTGCTGGTCATCGCCGGCATCGCGCTGGTCAACAGCTCGGCGGCGATGCGGCGCATCCGCGGGCGGGACGCGCGCGACCCGGTACCGGCGGCCGTCGATCCGGCGCCCGTGCTCGAGGCGACCGAGGCCGCCGAGGCACGCTGAGGGTGTCCGCCGCCGGGCCGTTTCTGGGCCGCTTCTGGCGCCTTGCCTCCGCCTGGTATCAGAACGGGCACCCTGTCGAGGAGCTCATGCCCGGGATCGACGGAATCGCCCTCGACCTCCGTGCCAGCCAGACCACCTGACCCCCGAGTGAGCCAGACCCCGCCGGAGCCTGGGGGATCGGTGGCAGGCTCCGGGTCGGGCCGGCACTGTGCCGCCGGGCCGGCAGGAGCCCCGGCTCAGGACTCGCGGGCCGCCAGGAACGCCTCGATCGCCTCGACGACGAGCGCGTGGTCCTGGACCTGCGGCAGCCCCGAGACCAGCGCGACGCCCACCATCCCGGTCCCGCGCACGGCCAGCGGCACGCCGCCCCCGTGCGGCGCGTACTCCGGAAACCGGAGGGACGTCGCCTCCTCGAACGTCGTGCCCGCCGCGAGGTGCCGCACCCGCTCGTAGAGGCTCGAGTGCCGGAAGTGGCGGACGACCCGCAGCTTGCCGGCGAGGTAGAGGTCGTTGTGGGCATCGGTCCCCGACCGGGCCGCGCGGAACACGAGCCGGTCGCCATGCCACACCTCGACCGTCACGGCCAGCGACCGCTCCACGGCCCGGTCCAGCAGCCACTCCCCGATCCACAACGCGTCCTCGACGGAGCAGGACGGCAGCAGGAGGCGCGCCTCCTGCTCGAGGACCGCCTCGGGTCCCGGGAAGCCCTCCGGGACGGCCATCACGCGAACCGCTCGCGCAGCCGGGGCAGGATGACCTCGCCGTAGCGTGCGATGGCGGCCTCCTGGTCCGGGCCCGGGAAGTGGAAGACGAGGTGGTTGAACCCGTAGGCGAGGTATGGGGCGATCTGCTCCACGTGCTCCTCGGGGTCCGCCGAGACGAGCCACCGCCGGTGGGCGTAGGGCTCGGCCTCCCTGGCCGCGATCTCCATGTCGCGCGGGTCGTGGATCCCCATCTTCTGCTCGCCGGTCAGCGCGAGGGCGGCCCAGACCTTGGTGTCCTCCATCGCCCGGTCGAGGTCGGTGTCGAAGGAGACCTTCATCTCGATCATCTTGTCGAGCCCCGCGGCATCGCGGCCGGCCTTCCCGGCGCCCTCGGCCAGGGCCGGCAGGAGCGTCTCCGTGTAGAGCTCGGCCCCCTTGCCGCTGGTGCAGATGAACCCGTCGCCGATGCGCCCGGCGAGGCGCGCCGCGGCCGGCCCGGAGGCGGCGATGTAGACCGGCACGGGCTGGTCGGGCTTGTCGTAGACCGTGGCCTCGTGCGTCCGATAGAACTGGCCCTCGAAGTCCACGAACTCGGCGCCCGGCGCGGTGAGCGCCTGGATGAGCGTGACGGACTCGCGGAGGCGCGCGAACCGCTCGCTCTGCTCCGGCCAGTCGACGCCCACCGGGACCTCGTTCATGGACTCGCCGGTGCCCACACCCAGGATCACGCGGCCGGGCGCGAGGCAGCCCAGGGTCGCGAAGGCCTGGGCCACGATCGCCGGGTTGTAGCGGAACGACGGGGTCAGCACGCTGGTGCCCAGCACCACGCGCCGCGTGGCCTGCGAGGCGGCGCCCAGCCAGACGAGCGCGTTGGGGGCGTGGCCGTCCGTGTGGCGCCACGGCTGGAAATGGTCGCTGGTCCAGACGGAATCGAAGCCGGCGCCCTCAGCGGCAACGGCGAGGTCCAGCAGGCGCTGCGGCGGGAACTGCTCGGCGGATGCCTTGTAGCCGAGGGTGAGTGCGGGCATGGGATCCTCACTGAGCGTGGCGCCATTCCTCCTGCGCCACCTCATGGTGCACCGGTTACCGGCCGACCGCCAGCACGACTGCCCCGCCAAGGACCAGCACCGACCCCCCGACGCGCAGTGCGATCTCCCGCCGGCCCGCCGCCTCGCCGAGGCGCAGGACGCCCCACGTGGAGGTGAGCAGCACGGCCGACTCGCGGAGCGGCGCAACGATCGCGAGCGGCGCTCGCGACAGGGCCGCCAGCACGAAGCCGTAGGCGGTGAAGGTGAGCAGGCCGCCGGCCACGGCGCGCGGCACGTCCAGGAGCACATCGGGCGGCGCGAAGATCCCCCGGCGGATCCGGGGCCGCGCGAACGCGACCACGGCGAGTCCGAGCCCACAGACGGGCCACAGCACCGCGGCGTAGAGCCACGACGGCGCCAGCTGCACGCCGACCCGGTCGAGGGCAGAGTACGTGGCGATCATCGCCCCGGTCAGGAGCGCGAACCCGGCGCCCGCGCGGGCCGGTCCGCCCGCCCCCATGAGCCGCCACGGCCGCTGGACGACCAGGAGCCCGGCGACCAGCAGCGCCACCCCCAACCACGCGACCGGGGCCAGCCGCTCCCCAGGGCGACGACGGCAACGACCACCGCCAGGACCGGCGCGCTGCCGCGGGCGAGCGGGTAGACGACGGAGAGGTCGCCGCGCCGGTACGCGGCCGCGAGGAACACGAAGTACGCCGTCTCCACGACCCCGGACACGATGCCCACGAGCCACGCCGACGGCGGCAGGTCCGGCCGGCCGGTGGCCAGCCAGGCGATGGCGGCGAGCGGCACCAGGACTGCGGACGCCGCCAGCACCCCCACGGTTGCCGTGCGCAGCGGATCCCCGGCCGTCTTGAGCAGGATGTTCCAGGTCGCATGGAGGACGGCCGCGACCGCGATGGCGACGAGGGCGTACGGGTCCACGCCCGGAGTCCAGGGGCCGCGCGTGGACCAGCGCCGCAGGTCAGCGCGCGACGTCGCGCCGGCGCATGCCCCATGCTCCGAGCGCGATCCCGCCCACGGCGATCACGACGCAGGCGATCATGCCCGCCGGGTCCCAGATGCCGACCATCGGCTGGCCGAGGTGGCTCGTCAGCGCGAGCTGGTGGAGCCAGTCCGGCAGGCCCAGCGGCGGGCCGACGAGGTCGACCAGATACGTCGCCACGACGACCAGCGCCGCGATCTCGGCCGCGAGGGAGGTCCGGAACAGGCCGCCGACGGCGAAGCCAACGCCGACGATCGCGGCCGCGAACAGGCCGAGCACGGCCGTCCCGAGCATCGGGGCGGTGGCGCTCACGTCGCCGGACGAGGCGCCGAGGCCCATGCCCAGCGCGAACAGAACCGTCGCCACGACCACCCCGAGCAGCGCCGAGACGCCGCCCGCGACCACCCACTTCGTGCGCGTCATCGGCGTGGCGAGGATCATCTCGAGCCGGTCGTCCTCCTCGTCCGAGGCCCACTTCGACACGAAGGTCGCAGCGGCGAACCCGATGGCGATGAACATGAGCTCCGCGAACAGCTGGAGGAAGCCACCGGCGCTGGCGAGGTCGAAGTTGGGGAAGATGGCCTGGAACGTGGGCAGGAGCGCCGTGTCCTCCTGGATCTGGGCCGACATGGGGCCGACGATCGATGCCAGCATCGCGCCGACCAGCCCGAGCCCGATCCCCCACGCCAGCGCCCGCGGCAGCTGGTCGCCGAAGGCCCGGCTGAGGGGACCGTGCACGCCCAGCACTGACCCCGGCAGCTTGGGCAGCGAGAGACCAGCCGTGACCCCGAGGTCGCGACGCACGAACAGGGCAACCCCGCCTACGAGGAACACGACCCCCAGAACGCCGACCGGCACGAGGCTCGGCCAGTCGTACTGGCCGACCAGCGCGATGTGGTCCGACGTCCACCGGAAGGGGCTGATGGCCGCGAGCGCATCCATGCCCTCGAGGCCGTTGGCGAGCCACAGGATGACCATCGCCATGCCGGCGATGCCGGCACTGCCGGCGCGGCCGAGCACGGGCGCAAGGAGGAACGCGAGACCGCCGAAGCACATGGCCAGCAGGCCGATCCACAACCCGAACCCCAGGCTGGACACGAGCGTGATGGTGTCGCCCTGGGCGGGGTCACCGAACAGGACAGAGCTGGCGGACGCGGCGACGCTGAGGATCGCCATGGTGAGCCACAGCAGCGTCAGGTGCGCGGCGACCTTCTCGATCGCCACCCGGCGCTTGCCGAGTGGCGTCGTGGCGATGAAGTCGAGGCTGCCGCGCCGGGCCTCGGTCGCGAGCGTGCCGGAGAGCGCGAAGATCGACCACAGGATGGTGCCCATCGCGAAGATCGCGCCGTACTTCCACGTCATGTAGCCGCCGAGCGTCCCCAGGCCAACGGGCTTGCCGAACAGGTTGACCATCGACGCCGGCATGGCGCCGATCAGGCTGTCGACGTCGGCTCGAGCCGCGGCCGTCGGGAACAGGGTGGGCAGGGCGGCGCCCATGAGGAGCGCCATCCCGCCGAGCAGGCCGGCGGCGATGATGAACGAGAGCCGCGAATCGCGGATCGTCTTGCCGTAGACGCTCCCGAAGCCATACAGCCGGCGACGGAGGGGGATGGGCGGGAAGGTTGCCGCGGCATGGCGCGGCGTGCCGGTGCTAGCGGCCATCGCTGTTCGCCTCCACGGCCTCACGGCCGTACTGGGCCAGGAACGTCTCTTCGAGCGAGGGCTCGCGGGAGACGAAGTCGAGCAGCTCGTACTGCGCTGCCGCCCGGACCACGGGCGTGATCGGGCCCGAGACGCGCATGCGCAGGACATGGTCGTCCGAGGTGAGGTCGGACACGCCGGGCAGCGCCTCGAACGCGGCGGCCGGGACCGGCCCGGCGAACCGGAGCTCCACCTGATGGTGCGCGAGATCGCGCAGGGCGTCCACGGTGTCGACCTTGGTCAGGCGCCCGTCACGGATGATCGCCACCCGGTCGCAGCTCTTCTCGACCTCGGACAGGATGTGGGACGAGAGGAACACCGACGTGCCGTCGGCGATCGTCTCACGCAGCGTCTCGAAGAACGTCTGCTGGACGAGCGGGTCGAGGCCCGAGGTGGGCTCGTCGAGGATGAGCAGCTCCGGGCGGTGCTGGAGGGCGACGATCACGCCGACCTTCTGCTTGTTGCCCTTGCTGTACTCCTTGAACCGCTTGCCGGGGTCGAGCTCGAGGCGCTCGATGAGCGAGGCCTGGTAAGCCGCGTCGACGCCCCCGCGCAGGTTGGCGAAGTACTCCAGCGTCTGGCGTCCCGTCAGGCGGTCGTAGAGCGCGAACTCGCCCGGGATGTAGCCGATCCGGCGGTGGATGGCGACCGGGTCGGAGGTGGACTCGATGCCGAACACGAACGCCTTGCCGGACGTGGGCCGGATGAGGTCCAGGAGGGTGCGGATCGTGGTCGTCTTGCCGGCGCCGTTGGGCCCCAGGAACCCGAACACCTCGCCCTGCTGGACCTCGAGGTCCACCTCGATGATCCCGCGGCTGGCCCCGTAGCGCTTGGTGAGGCGCTCGGTGCGGATGATGGCGGTCATCCCTGTTCCTTTCTGGCTGGGACGCCGGCGGGGAGGCGTGCCGCCCGCTCGGCCTTGATCTGGTCGATGAGCCGCGGGAACGTCCGCAGGAGCATGGCGTAGAGGCGCTGGGCCTCGCGCAGGCGCGCGAGGGACTCGTCGGGGCGGTCGGCGAGGGCCGCGATGATCGTGTCCAGGGCCACGAGCGAGGGACGCGTCGCCCGTTCCTTCGCCTCGAGGCTGTGGATCACCGCGTCCGGCGACGTCCGCCAGTGCTCGCGGCGATCGCCCGGCCGCTTGGACCGGACGATGAGGCCCGACGGCTCCAGCATCCGGACAGCCCCGCTGATCGCTCCCCGGCTCGCCCCGATGGCCTCCGAGATCGCGTCGACCGTCTGGTCCGGCGGCTCGCACACGAGGAGCCATGCCCAGAGCCGACCGGCGACGGGCGGGAGACCCTCCGTGGCGAGGATGCGCGACCAGCGTTCGATGAATTCCGATTCTTCCTTGCGCATCCCCCAACGCTACGGTCATTCGGAACGTTCAGTCAATACTGAAATCTCAGAATTTCGTCAAACCGGTCGCGGCGGGCCGGGCCGGCGCCGGGCGGGCACCAGGTCAGGCCGCCGGCCAGCCCCCGAGCTCGGCCAGCATGGGCGGGTTGGCACCCGCGCGACCGCACACGAACGAGGACGCCCGCACCGCGAAGCGCGCGGCGCGCAGGACCGTGGAAGGATCGGACAGGCCCGCCGGGCGCACGCCTTCATGGACCAGGCACGCGAGGAAAGCGCCGCCGAAGGTGTCCCCCGCCCCGACCGTGTCGACGACGTCGACCGACGGCGAGGGCACCAGCTCCGTCGCCGCTCCGGTGAGCACCCGCACGGGTCGGCCGCCGTCGGTCACGAGGACGACCGCGGGCCCATGGCCCTTGACCCACGCCGCGGTGGCATCGACCGACTCACCGGGCCGCAGGAACTCGAGGTCCTCGGTGCTCGCCTTGACGATGTCGGCCCGCCGCATGATCCGGGCCATGCGGGCACGCCAGGCGTCGGGATCGCGGGTGATGGAGGGGCGGGCGTTGGGGTCCAGCATGACGATCCGGTCCGCCGGCAGACCCACGGCGACGGCCTCGAGGGTGGACGCCATGGGCTCCAGGACAAGGCCGAGCGAGCCGGTCAGGAACGCCCGCGCGGACGCCGGGATCCCGCCCGCGAGCGGCCCCGGCAGCACGGCCGGGGCGGACGTGGCCTCCGTGTAGAAGTGGTACGAGGCGGACCCGTCCGCGCCCAGCTCCGCGAGCGCGAGCGTCGTTGGCAGGTCGGTCCGCTGGACCTGGTCGCGGCCGACCCCGTCACCGGCCAGGCCGGCCTCGAGCATGCGTCCGAAGCGGTCCGAGGACAGCCCACCGACCCACGACGCCGGCACCCCCAGCCTGGCGATCGCCCGGACGGCGTTGAACGGGCTCCCGCCGGCGATCGGGATGATCTCGCCGTCCGCGCGGACGATGAGGTCGACGAGCGCCTCACCGGCGACGACGATGAGCGGCGCGGGACCGGGGTCGGGAGCGGTTCGTAGAATCACCGGGCGATTATCGCAGCGGGGCGGGTCGCGCGGCGTGGCGCGCGGGCGCGCGCCCTCCCGTCCAGCCGCCGCGCACCGCGCGCCCCCCGGCATCCGTGCGACGATGCGCCGCGTGATTGGCAACCCCGCGCCGGCAACCCGTGCGCTCGACCCGCGGCGCCTTGCGCCGGCCCTCGTCCCGTGACCCCGGAGCCCGCCCCGTCCGGCGTGCCGCGGCACCTCCTTGGCCCGGACGGCGCCATCTAGCGGGTCCGCCTCGGCGCGTACGCGTGGTGCGAGCGCGACGGCGCCGTGCTCCTGACCCGCGTCTCCCCGGACGGCCCCGGCGGGGGCCTGTGGACGCTCCCGGGCGGGGGCCTGGACTTCGGCGAGGATCCCGAGGCCGGCGCGGAGCGCGAGGTGCTCGAGGAGACGGGCTACCGCGTCGCGCTGGGTGAGCTGCTCGGCATTCGGAGCGACGTCCTCGAACCAGCCCAGACCATCAGTGGCCACCGGGTGCAGACCGTGGGCATCGTCTACCGGGCCACGGTCACGGGCGGCGAGCTCCAGGTCGAGCTCGAAGGATCCACGGACGCGGCGGCGTGGGTCCCCATCGACCAGCTGGATGCGCTCCCCTCGGTGGACCTGCTGGCCTGGGCCCGGCGCACGACCGGCCGCTGAAGGCCGGCCCGGCGCTCGGGGGGGTGGGGGTGCGCACGCGCTGGGTGCTAGCCACGCGGGGAGGCCCCCACCCACGAGCGATGTCCACGAACCGGGCCTGAGAGCCGGCGCCGTCCGGAGCGAGGATGGCAGCAACCAGGAAGCCGCCCCAGAATCGAGAGATCCCGGTGCTCCCGCACTGCTCCGCCGCCAACCCGCCCGCTCACAGGTCCGCCACCCCGTAACGGACCGCGATCGCTGGACCGCGACCCCGATCGCGAGCGGCCCGATCGAGGGCATGGACGTCGTCCGTCCCGTCCGCCTGTACACGTCGACGCCCGTGATCACGGGCTCGATCAGCGGCGTGGGCCGCCCGTCCGACATCCTGCTCGACCCGTTCGAGATCGAGATCGCGATGGTGCGCCGCCAGCCCGACGAGCCCTGGACCCGGGCCCGCCGCCAGGGCCGCCTCGTCTCGGACCCGACGGTCGACACGGTCCTCGTGAACCGCCACCTGATCCGGGAGATCCTCCAGGTCGACACGCCCGACGTCCAGAACACGGGCGCGATCCTCGCCCGCCGCCAGAGCGTCGCGCCCGCCTGATCGGGCATCCCATCCGCGACGCGAATGGGATGCGGGAGGTTGGCGGCGTTCGCTACCCTCCCGACATGTCAGATCAGCCTCTGTGGGAGCAGCGATTCCGCGCCCCCATCCTGTCCTTCCCCGCCTGGGCCGACCAGGATCCCGATCGCCTCGTGGTCGCATCCACCGAGAGCGGCTCCTACCAGCTCCACGCATGGGACCGGCGCACGGGCCGGCGGCGACGCGTCACCTCCGACCCCGTGGGCGTGCTCGAGGGCCGGCCGACGCGCGACGGGCTCGGCGTCATCTGGTTCCGCGATGAGACCGGGGACGAGACGGGCACCTACGTGATCGCCCCATTCGACGAGGACGTCGCCCCCGAGCCCCTGCTGACGGGGCTGCCCAAGGGCTGGCCCGAGGGGCTCGCCATCGGTCGCCGGCGAACCGTCGCCGCCATCAGCACCGACGAGCGGTTCTCCGTCTGGGTCTCCGACGACGGCGACGACGTGCGGCTGCTCCACGCCCACCACGAGCCCATTCGGCTCGCGGCCGGGTCCGGCCTGGGGGGCGCCGTGGATCGCGCGGCGCTGTCCGCGGACGACGCCGTCGTGGTGCTCGAGATCATGGAGGACGGCGACGTCCTGCACCCCGCCCTGCGCTCGCTCGACGCGCTGACAGGCGAGACGCTCGCCGAGCTCAAGGACCCTGGCCGCGAGCTCGGCGGGTTCGGGTTCTCGCCGGTGCCGGGCGACCTGCGCGTGGCGATCACGCACGAGCGCACCGGTGACCGGCGACCCGCGCTGTGGCACGCCCGCACGGGCGAGGTCACGGACCTCGCGCTGGACGTGCCGGGCGACGTGGAGCCCGCCGACTGGTGGCCGGACGGGTCCGCGCTGCTGCTCCTGGTCCTCGAGGCGGGCCGCCACGGGCTCTACCGCTACGACCTCGTCGCGGGCGCGGCGACGCGGCTCGACACGGAGCCCGGCTCCATCACCGCCGCCGGCGTCCGCCCTGACGGGTCGGTCTGGTACCGCTGCCACAACGGCGAGCACCCCGCCCGGCTCCTGGCCGTGGGCTCGACGGTGCCGCTCCTGGAGCCCGAGGGTCCGGGCACCCCCGCCGGCCGCCCGTTCGAGGCGTGGTGGTTCGAGAACCCGCACGGCCAGCGCGTGCACGGCTTCCTGGTCCGCCCCGACGGCGACGCGCCACACCCGGTGATGATGCGGGTCCACGGCGGTCCTCACTCCACGGACATGGACCGCTGGGCCCCGGACATCCAGGCGCACGTCGATGCCGGGTTCCTCGTCGCGATGGTCAACTACCGCGGCTCGGAGGGGTTCGGGCAGGCGTGGCGCGACGAGCTGACCGGCAATGTCGGCTTCCTGGAGCTCGAGGACGTCATCGCGGGCCTCGACGACCTCGTCGCGCGCGGCGAGGCGGACCCCGAGCGGGTCGTCCTCGCCGGCTGGTCCTGGGGCGGCTATGTCACGCTCCTGGGCGCCGGCCGCCACCCGGACCGCTGGGCCTCGCTGATCGCCGGGGTGCCGGTCGCGGACTACCTGGCGGCGTACGAGGACGAGGCGCCGATGCTCCAGGCGCTCGACCGGGCCCTCTTCGGCGGGTCACCCGTGGACGTCCCGGCGCTGTTCGCGGAGCGCAACCCGATCACCTACGTGGACGCCGTGACCGCCCCGCTGCTGGTCCTC
The DNA here is from genome assembly GCA_038250545.1 of Candidatus Limnocylindrales bacterium. Lineage (GTDB taxonomy): Bacteria > Chloroflexota > Limnocylindria > Limnocylindrales > CSP1-4 > CAIXZV01. Next base: position 140,666 of record JBBSCF010000004.1, read on the forward strand.
GCCGGCGAGAACGACTCCAGGTGCCCCATCCGCCAGGTGTGGAACTACGTCGGGCGGCTCCGGGAGCGGGGTATGGAGCCCCGCGTCCACACCTATGCCACGGGGCACGCCTCGTTCGACATCGAGGAGCGGGTGCGCCAGACGGCGATCGTGCTGGACCACCTCGCGGCCACGGTGCCCGGCGCACGACGCCTCGAGAACCTGGAC
>JBBSCF010000005.1:0-129863 GCA_038250545.1 Candidatus Limnocylindrales bacterium
TGCTGCTCCCCGACATGGCCAAGTGGGCCGCCATGTCGGTGAAGCTGTTCGGCGCGGACAGCCGCTACTGGGTCCCGCCCGCCTCGCCGGCCCCATCGGCGACGCCGTAGCGGGCTCCGGCGGCCGGCCTCAGCGGGCCGGTCTCAGCGGCCCTGGAGCATCGCCGGGACCGTGCGCAACATGATCTTGATATCGAGCCAGAGCGACCACCGATCGATGTAGTCGAGGTCGAGACGTGCCCGGTTGTCGAAGTCCTCGTCGAGCCGGGCCTCCACCTGCCAGAGCCCAGTGATCCCGGGCTTGACCGACAGGCGACGCCGATGCCAGACGTCGTACCCCTCGACCTCGCGCGGCGGAGCCGGCCGCGGCCCCACAATGCTCATGTCCCCACGCAGGACATTGATGAACTGCGGCAGCTCGTCGATGCTCGTCCTGCGCAGGACTGCACCCCACGCCGTGATGCGGGGGTCGTCGGTCATCTTGAATGCGGCGCCCTTCGTGCTGCTCAGGCTCGCGACCTCTTCGTATCGCTCCTCGGCATCGCGGTACATCGTGCGGAACTTGTAGATCGTGAATGGGCGCCCGTGCACGCCCACCCGGATCTGGCTGAAGACGGCCGGCCGCCCATCGCGCACGATCACGAACAGGGCGACCACAATCAGGATGGGGGAGAGAATGACCAGCGCGACCGAAGCGCCGGCGATGTCGATCAGGCGCTTGGCGATCAGCCCGAGCGTTCGGTCCGGTCCACGGGAGACTGTCTGGATCCGGATGCCGTCGAACTCCTCGACGCGGCCACCGGGTACCGCGCCGACACCCGCGTAAAGCGGAATCCGCACGATGACCCCGAGCTCCTCGCAGACGTGGGTAACCGGTTCGACGAACGCGGCGTCTTCCGGCGAGAGGCATATGGCCACCTCGTCGATGACCATCGAGCGGAGGACCGTCTCGATCTCGCTGAGGCGAGCGATAGTGCCCGGGAGCGGTGCCTCCGCCTCGGGGTTGGGCGAGCGCTCAGCCGTGGGCGCCTCGGGATGCGGATCGGAGGGCCCCGGGTCGGCGAGGTACCCCGTGACCCGGAGCCCGAGGTAGGGGTGGCGTTCGAGGCGTCGCGCATAGTCCAGCGCCGAAACGCCGTGCCCCACGATCAGGACGAACCGGAGGCTGCGCCCGTGCTCTCTGGCGCGGCGCAGCAGCAGCCGCAGAAGTCCGCGTGACGCCACCGCAACGGCGGCCTGGGCCACGAACAGCCCGACGAGGAGGAGACGACTGACCTCTGGCAGCTTGACTGCGAAGAGCGTCGCGAACGTCAGGATGGCCACGATCAGGGCCGCCCGGAGCAGGTCGATGACCTCGGAGCGCCAGGCCCACCTCGCCCGCAACCGGTACAGGCCCAGCAGCCACAGGATCACGACCCAGTTCACCGCGTACACGAGCGCGAGCACCCAGGGATTCATCGCGGCGGCAACCCACGCGGCAACCCACGCGGGCCCGTATCGGGCGACGCTGACCGCCACGAACACGGCGATCCCCATGACGAAGTCGATGATCGCCAGGCTGATGCGCAGGGCCATGGCATGCCGTCGGATCATCCCGGGGCGCCCTCCTCCCTAGGGGTGTGCTTGACCCGAGGCCTCGCGGGGTGCCGCAGGGTTCCGTTCATCGTACCGCGCGAACGGACAGCCGGATCGCCCGCCCAGTACGTTCGTCATGAGGTGCGGTTCGATGCCTTGTGCTACGGTCCAGAGCCATGAGCAGCCTTCGCACCACATGGCGGGCCATGCGTCCGGCCAGTCGGGTCCTGGCCGTGGGGGGCGTCGTGGTCGTCGCGCTCGCGGTCGGCCTGGGGGCGATCCTTGCCGGCGGCCTCCCTGGCAACGGACCCGTCGCGGTCCTCCCCGACGAGACGCCCGACGGGCCGGAGCCCACGCCGATGAGCTTCGCCCCCGGCGAGACGCCACCGGCCCTGCCTCCCGAGCCCTCGCTCGCGCCCTCGCTGGATCCGGAGCCCTCGCCAACGGCGACGCCGGCCGGTGCGGAACGGCTCCTCGGCACCGACGGGCGCTTCACCGTGCTGCTGCTCGGCTCCGACTTCCGGCCCTCCCACCCGGGCAACCGGACCGACGCGATCATGGTGGTCTCGGTGGACCCGGTGAGCGGCAAGACGGCTGCCGTGTCCATCCCGCGCGACCTGCTCAACTTCCCGCTGCCGAACGGCACGGTGTACGCGGCGAAGGTCAACGCGCTCTACCAGCACCTGCTCTCGTCGACCAAGAACGGCAACGCCGCCATGAAGCAGGCGGTTGCGGGAGCGCTCGGGGTCGAGATCGATGGGCTCGTGCTCATCGGCTTCGACGGGGTGCAGCGCCTGGTCTCGGCGGTCAAGGGCGTGACCGTGACGATGGACGAGTCGTACTACGACCCCTACTACTGGGTGAACGGGCACACCCAGGGCTGGGGCATCTCGGCCGGAACGCACAAGCTCAACGCCGCCAACGCCCTGATCTTCGCCCGCAGCCGGAAGGGCGACAGCGACTATGGGCGCGCCGCCCGCCAGCAGCAGCTCGTGATGGCTGCCCTCGAGAAGGTCCGCGCCAAGGGGCCTGCGATCCTCCCCGACCTCCTGCAGATCGCGGCCAAGACGGTGCGGACGGACCTGCCCCGGGACAGGGTCGCCGACATCTACGACATCGCGAGCAGGGCAAACCTCGCGAAGGCCAAGCGGACCGTGCTGGGCCCGGTCAGGTTCGGGGTCCTGCTCGGCAAGTCCGCGTACCAGCTCGACCTCAAGAAGGTCCACACGTGGATCGACACGAACTTCCCGCCGGTCAAGACCGGGGCAACCTGGCCGCCGGCGCCGACCGCGTCACCCGTGCCCTCGGGCTCGCCGACGCCGTAGCCAGCCGAGGGGCCAAGCGGTCGCACGCCATCCCGTCCCACGACGGGACGGCTCAGGCGCGCCAGCGCAGGACGAGTCCCGCCTCCCGGATGAGCGACCCCGCGTCCCGTCCACCAAGGACGCGCCAGGCGACGACGAGCGCCATGAGCACGAGCGTCCCGTTCAGCCCCAGGGCATGGGTCCTGGCCAGCACGACGATGGCGACGGCGCCCGCGGCGATGTCCGCGGTCCCGGTCCTGCGCCCTGCGAGCAGGCCCCCCAGCCGCTCCAGGAGGATGCCGAGGGCCACGAAGAGCGTGAGCCCGGCCGCCCCGAAATTCGCCCAGGCCTCCCCGATGAGCCCGGGCGCGGCGTACCCGATGACGCCGGGGTCCTGGTCCGGGAAGATGCGCGGGTAGATCCAGTAGCCGAGGTTGGGCACGTCGTCGCGCCCGACGAGCGGCGCGGCCCGGCGCAGCCACGTGAGCCCGCCGAAGAACGGCGTCTCGGCGGGGATCGCATCCATGAGGGCATCGAGGGTGCGAGGCTGGACGAGCACGACGCGCGACACCGTCCGCTCCGCGGCGAACGCGAGCTCCCTGCCTGACGATTGCCCGGGAGCACGGACGACCTGGATGGCACCGAAGACGATGACACCGCCGAGGGCGAGGGCCGCCACAGCGCGAGTGTCGATCCGCCGGCCGGCCAGGAGCCAGGCGACCACGAGCGTCGCAACGAGCTCCGCGGCGAGGTACCGGCTGGCGAGGAGCAGGGTGAACGCGAGCGCGATCATGACCGAAGCCCCCGCGGCGGCGATGCGCGTCCGCGTCGGGCGCCGGAGGGCCGCCAGCACGACGACGACGACGGCGCCGGGGAGGGCGACCCGCAGCGGCTGGACCGCGAGGCCGGCGAGCTCGGCGCGCGCGCCGGTCGGGTCGTCGGCGAGGAGCGGAAGCCCGGTGGCGATGAGCCCCGGCGCGACGGCGGCAAGGGCGATCCCGAGCAGGGCAACGACCACCGCCGGACGGACCCGGGCGCCGTCCGGGGTCGCAGGCCCCACGGCTCCCGGGCGATCCGGCGCCGATGCCCCGCGGCGGCGCGCGAGGCGATCCGAGGCGGCGACCCCGAGGGCGGTCGCGAGGGCGGTCAGGGCCACGTACCAGGCCAGGCCGGGTTCCGCCGCCCCGACCGAGGAGAGGAGCGCCGCGCCCGCCGCGAAGAAGACCGCATGGAGCGCGATCCAGGCGATTGCCGGGTGGACGACGCCGAGCCCGGTACGCCTGACCGCGGGCCGGACGAGGAGGATCGAGCCGCCGACCGCGACGAGGGCGGCGACGCCCGCGAGCAGGCCGGGCGGGGTCACGGCGTGACCTCGGGTCGCTCCTCGGCGAGGTCCGTCGGCCCGGCCACGATCAGGGCCCGGGCCCCGCCGGCCGGCAGCCGGGCGCTGAGCCAGGCATACGAGGCCGTTCCCAGGAGCCCGAGCGGCAGCGTGGCGACGAGGCGGTACCCGAACGCGATCGCCCCCGCCGCCGGGGGGGGCACGCCGAGCGATGCGAGCAGCGATGCGAGGACCAGGTCGGTCGCGCCGAGCCCGAACGGCAGCAGGGAGAGGACGCCCGCGATGGTCGCCAGGCCGAGGGCGCCCCACGCGGCGATCGGGTCGAGGACGATGCCGACGGACGCGGCGACGAGCCACAGCTGCGCCGTGTAGCAGGCGAACACGAGCGAGGTCGTCGCGGCGAACACGGCCAGGTGGCGCGGGTTCGTCAGGAGCGTCGCGATCGTGCCGTCGACCCGCGCCAGGGCGCCTCGCACGCGCGCCCACCGTGGCGCACCGACCACGCCGCCGAGCGGCAGCCGGCCCGCGGCCGCGGCCGGCCGAAGGCCCAGGCCATAGACCACCCCCGGGCTGACCGCGACCAGCGCGAGGAGCGCGAGCTGGATCGGCCACGGGAGGCCGACCACTTGGCCGGCCCAGACGATGGCGGCGCTGGTCGCCAGGTAGCCGATCGCCACCACCCGCTCGAGGACGATGACCGCGCCCCCAGCCGCGTAGGGCACGCCGTGGTGGGCCCGCAGGAGCCAGGCCCGCACGATCTCGCCGGCCGACCCCGGGGTGAGGTTGTTGATCGTGTTCGCGAACGCGGTCATCGGCAGCAGCGGGCCGAGCCCGACCGGGTGCCGCGCGGCCGCGAGCAGATCGCGGGAGCGAAGGGCCCACAGGACGCCGATCGCGAGGTTGAGGAGGACGGCCATCGCGAGCGGCGCAGGATCCGGGGCCCCCAGGATGTCGAGCGCCTCCCATGCCCGCGAACGCCAGGCCACGAGCACGAGGAGGAACCCGGAGATGGGCAGCCACACGGCGGGCCGGCGGAGCCAGCGACTCATGGCGCGCGCTCCAACACGGCAGCCTCCGCTGTCTCAGCGGCGACGCGCCATCCGGCCGGGACCTCCGGCCGGGGCACCCAGCCGGTCACGGCCTGGACCACGGCGGGCGTGACCAACTCGAGCACGAGCCGCTCGTCCGGGGCGATCGTGACGGTCGTGCGTCCTCTGGCCCAATCGTCGGGGCCGGCCGGGATCTCGATCACGCCCAGGACGCGCCCCGTGCCGGCCCCATCGGCCGGCACGGCGAGGACCCGCAGGCGCTGCCCCGTCGTGGGCTGGTTCCCGGTCGCGGTCCGCACGACTCTCACGGCCACGTCGATCTGCCCGCTCGGACCGGCGGGGAGGACGAGGCGCTGGCCAGGCTCGAGATCCACGGCGTCCCAGCCGTTGCCCTCGACGATCTGGGCATCCTGGGCCGCCGTGGGGTCGGAGCGGACGACAGCCGCCGCCGCGAGATCGAGGAGCGCCCAGCGGTCCCCGTCGCGCGGGATGATGATCCGGGTCGCCGCGAACCGGTCGGCGACGGCGGCCAGCCTCGAGACATCGCCCGACCAGCCCTCGACGAGCGCCGCCCGCCGCGCCTCCTGGGAGGCATCCGTGAAACGCGCCGGGTCGAACGCGAGCTTCGCGTACCCCGGAGGGACGATGGCGACAACAGGGAGACCCGTCTCGAACCACGCGAGCGCGGACCAGTCCTCGGGCGCCAGCATGGTCTCGCGGGGCCCTTCGCGACCCAGGAGGGACGCGAAATGCGGGACCCGATCCAGCTCGCGATCGAGCATCGCGTAGGTGTCCCGGGTCCAGGTGCGGGCGACGAGCGAGGCTGTGGCGTAGGTGGCCGGGACCGACGCGAGAAGGGCCGCTGCCACCACGGCGGCCACCACCATGCGGCGACCCCGGACGAGCAGCAGGTGCTCCGCGATGGTCACCAGGCCGACGGCAGCCAGGATCGCCAGCGGCTGCGAGGAGATGAGCCACAGGCGCTGCGGACGGAGTGCATCCTCGAGCGGCCACGACGGGTCGTACAGGACCGCCATCGTGAACGGCAGGACCCACCAGGCCGCCAGCAGCACGCCGCCCTCGGGAAGCGCGGGCCGCCACGAGGAGGGGCCGCCGGCGGGCCTGGGGCCGTCCGCGCGCCGCAGGAACAGCAGCGCCGCACCCGCGCCCAGCAGCCCGAGTGGCAGGAGGAGCCCGAACTCCCGCGGGTACCGCCAGAAGCCGAACCGGGCAGGTAGGAGCTGATCCGAGGAGTCCAGCGCCACCCCGCCGTTGCGGCGCAGGTCCGCGATCGTGCCGACGATCCAGGGCGAGGCCACGACGGCCGCCAGCGCGCCGACCAGGACGGGCACCAGGATCGCCCGGCGGCGGCGCGACGGGTCCCGAGCCGCGACGACAGCCGTCACGGCGAACGCGAACGGGATCGGCAGCAGGAGCTGGACCTGCGACAGCGCCGCCCCGCCGAGGAGGAGGCCGGCCACGACGGCCCAGGCGACCGTCCGCCGGCCCGGGACCGCCGGCTCCATGGCCCGGACGAAGGCATAGCCGGCGAACGGCAGGATCGCGAACACGAGGTCGCGCGGGTACGCCGTCCACGCGGCGTGCCCGCTCATGAACAGGCTGTTGACCCATTGCCGGACCGGGTTCAGGTCGTAGGCGCCGCCGAAGAGCGTCAGGGCGACCGCCAGGACCGCCACCCACGGGCGGCCGGTGAGCCTCGCCGCCAGCAGGTACGTCCCGATGACCAGGATCGGGAGGAGGGCGACGAACATGACCCCGGCCGCGTCGACCGGGGCGATCCCGAGGGTCCCGACCAGCGCCGCGAGCAGGACGTGGTAGCCGGGCGGGTAGTAGGCCGGCAGCCCGGCGTACACGCCCTCCATGGGCAGGCCGCCCCGGAGCAGGTCGAGCGCGAGGGCTCCGTGGTAGAGGAGGTCGCCACCCGGATACGCGGGACTGAGCAGGCGGAACCCGAAGATGACGCCGGCGGCCGCGAGCAGGCCCGCGACGGCGGTGAGGGGACCACGCGGTGAGCCCTGCCGTACACTCGGGGGCACCCGGCCTCCGGATGCGCTCCCCGGTTGGTTCGTGTCTGTCGTCATCGGCCACACCGGAGGCATATCACCCTGGCTGCGGATCCGCTCGCCACCGGCGTCCAGCTGGCCCAGGCCGGGATCGTCGTGGCCCTCCTCTTCGTCCTGCCGGGGCTCGCGTGGGGTCCCGTCCTGGCGCCTGGGTCCGGGTCACCGGTCGTCACCGCCGGCCGGGCGGCCGGGGCCAGTCTACTTGTGACCGGCGTGGCATGCACCCTGCTGGGCAGGTTCGGGCTCGTGTCGCCGGCCCTCGTGGCAGGGGTGCTCCTCGCCCTCACCGCGGCCCCCTTCCTGCTCTCGGCGAGGCGCCGCTCGATCGCGGGCGTGCTGCGTCGCATGCGCCGGCCCGCGCGTGGCCGCCGAGTCGCGGGGATTCTCCTGGCCATCGGTGCGACCGCCGTCACCGTCCTGATCGTGCTCCTCCCATCGCGCCAGGCCGTCGGAGACGCGCTGCTGCCGTTCAGCTCCACCGTGTGGTACTACGCGAACCTCGCCCGCGAGACGGCGCTCCACGGCGGCTTTCCCGCGGCCCTGCCCGAGTGGGGGACGCTGCGTCCGTTCCAGGTCGACTACCTGCCGGCGACCGCGCACACCGCCGCCGCGTTCGCGCTGCTCCCCGGGCTGGACGTGCGGCTCATCCTGGAGGTGTACCGCCTCGCCGTGCTGGCCGCGGCGCTGGCGGTGGCCGCGCTCCTCTTCCGGCGCTTCGTCTCGAGCTGGATCGCCGTGCTGGGCGCTTGCCTGCTGCTCGCGACGGTGCGGCTCGAGGGCAAGTTCCTGGCCTACCGCCCGGAGACCTGGGCGCTGGTCCCCGCCCTGTTCACGCTCTGGCTCGTCGACCGGGCGATGGCGGAGCGCTCGCGGCGCCTCGCGGCGAGCGCGGTCGCCGCGGCCGCGCTCACCTGGCTCGCCCACGCCGAGGTGTTCCTGCTCCTGGGCCCGGCGATCGTCGGCCTCGCGGCCGGCCGCCTCTTCGCGGCGCCGGGCCGCATCGGCCTTCGCCTGCCCACGCGGCGCCACCTCGCCGTCGTGACGAGCGTGGTGGCGGTCGTGTTTGTCGGCGGCATGGTCGTCGGCGGCAGCGCGTCGTTCGCGTTGACGGGTGACCTCCGCATCGCGGGCTATGTGGCCCGCGACCGGACGGCCACCGAGCGTCCCCCGCTGCCCCCCGCCGACGAGATCCCGCCCGGCTGGACGTTCACCGACGACCCGACATGGGACTTCAACGTCGCAGCCGTGGCGCCGGCGGTCGTCGGGACGCTGCCTCCGGACCGGTTCACGGATTCCCGGCTGCTCCCGCGGTCGATCATCTGGATCTGGCCGGGCCTGGACGGCCGGAATCGGGAGGCCCTGCTCCTCCTCGGGCCGCTGTGCCTGCTGCCGATCCTGGCCTGGCGGTGGCTCGACGCCCGCAGGCGCCGCTCCGTGATCCTCATGGTCGTCTTCGGCGTCGCCCTGCTCGTGGGCTCGTACCTGCTGTTCGCGGTCTCGTCCACCTACGTGCCGATGCGGACGGGACCCCGCCGGCTCATGCCCTACGAGCTGCTCGTGCCGGTGCTTGCGGCCATCGTGGCGGTCTGGGGCCTCGACCGGCTGCTCCGACCCGGCTGGAGGGCCCTGCTCCCATCGGCGGGTCGGGCCGGGATCGCCGCGGCACTCGCGGCCTCGATCCTCGTCGCCGCGGCCGTCGCGCCGGCGCCGGAGGGGACCGTCGACGACGCGGAACCCGGCCTGACGACGACCGGCTACGACGCCTACCGCTGGATCGCCGCGAACCTCCCACCCGATGCCCGGATTCTCACCAATGCGTACACGGACGGCTCGGTCGCCGCCCTCACCGAGCGCGTCGGGATCGTCGACGGCCGAGCCGTCTACCTCGAGGACCCCGCCTTCCTCGCGGAGTCGACAGCCCTGGTCCTGGGCGCGCGGACGCTGTTCCTCGATCCGGGCGGGGCGTTCGCGGCGCGATACGTCGCGGAGAACGAGGTCGACTACATCCTGGTGGCGAACGCGGAGGCCGGCGGGTCGGGCGCGGACCTCGGGGGCTACAGCCCGTTCGACACGGACGTGGCGTCCCTCGATGCCGGGGACGGCTACACTCGCGTCCGATCCTTCGCCGGCGGGCGGCTGCTGCTCTATGCGGTCGCCCCGCCCGGCGCCGCCGTTCACGCGAGGTGATCCGCTGGTCACGCTGCCCGACCTGAGCCTACTCCGCGTCACCGGCCTGGCCGTTGCCGTCATCTTCGCCATCGCGGGCCTGCGGCGCCTGCGAACGGTCGGAACCGGGAGCCGGTTCCCTGGGGTCCTCCTCGTCGCGGTCGGGATCTCGCTCGGTGTCGTTGCCGCCTTCCCGGACTTCGTGCGACCCATTCAGGGCATCCTCGGGCTCCAGGGCGAACCGCTCGGGCGCCTCATGACGGTCCTCATCGTGGCGGTCGCGAGCTGCTTCGTCCTCATCCTGTATGCGCTTGGGCGCGCCGACCGGGCCAACCAGCGGCTCAGCCGGCTCGTCCGGGCCCTGTCCGCCGCCCAGCTCGAGGCGCGTGGGGACGCCCCGTGGGGTGGCGTCCTCGTCTGCATGCCGGCCTTCGACGAGGCGGCGAGCCTGCCGGGCGTCCTCGAGGAGATCCCGCCGTCGGTCGCCGGGCTCCCGACCCATGTCCTGGTGATCGACGACGGCTCCCGCGACCAGACCGCGGCCGTGGCCCGCGCGGCCGGCGCACACGTCGTGACCCACCCCGTGAACTCGGGACAGGGCGCGGCGCTCCAGACCGGCTACCTCGTCGCCGAGCGCCTCGGGGTGGATGTCGTCGTGACCCTCGACGCCGACGGCCAGCACGACCCTCGCGAGATGGAGGCGCTCGTGGCGCCGATCGTCGAGGACCGCGCGGACTTCGTCGTCGGGTCGCGACGCAAGGGGGGCTACGAGAAGGAGTCGACCGCCCGCGATGCCGGGATCACGGTCTACACACGCCTGATCAACCTGCTCGGCGGCACCGAGGTCACGGACATCGCAAACGGCTACCGGGCCATCCGTGCGAGCCGCCTCGCGGAGATCAGCTTCACGGAGGACCAGTTCCACAACCCGGAGCTGCTCCTGGGCGCGGCGCGCGCCGGCCTGCGCGTGCTCGACGTCCCGGTCACCATCCGCCGGCGGTCGGCGGGCGTGACGAAGAAGGGGACGAACCTCCGCTACGGCCTGGGCTTCCTGCGCGTCATGCTCAGGACGTGGCTGCGGTGACGGGCCTGGATACCCCCGATGGCGGTTCCTCCACGGCGGGTTCCCCGGAAGGGCTCGCGGCTGATCCCCGGCGGCCCGGCGCGCTCGACCTGTACCGGGCGCTGGGCGACGCGCTGACGGGTCCCTTCCGCAGCCCACGCGTCGCGATCCCGCTCGAGATCGCGCTCGCCGCCGCCTGGTTCGTCATCCGGGCCGCAAGCCCGGCGGACGGCCCGTTCTGCGTCGCGTGGGCGGTCGCGCTTGGCGTCGTGATGGTCCTTTCTCCCCTGTCCGGCCTGGTGGTCCTCGCCGCGACCGCCCCGTTCGACGAGCCGTTCACGCTCACCCGCTATCTCGGCCCCAGGATGGTGCTCGTCATGGTCCTCGCAGGCAGCGTGGCTATTCGCGTCCTCTTCCGCCCGCGCTCGATGCCCTGGTCGTGGCCCGTTGTCCTGGCGGGCGCGCTGGCCGTCGGTACGCTGGGGAGCCTCGCGGTCGCCTACCGGCAGTTCGGGCGCGACTTCACGATCGACTCGTTCCAGTTCTGGGTCGCCGGGGTGGGCGGCGGCATGTTGGTGCTCCTCGCGGCCACCTGGATCGCCCGCGACGGCGAGCTCCGGCCGCTCCTCGCGGCGATCGCCGGAACCGTGGTTGCCGCGGCAGTCACGCTCGTCGACTACCTGGCGCCCGCCGTGGTGCCCGGCGGCCCGCTCGCCTGGATGGTGCATGCGAAGGACTTCGGCTCCCGGATCAGCGGCGTGATCCCTTCCCCGAACGGGCTCGCGGCCCTCCTGCTGCCGCCGGCGATGGTGCTGGCGGCAGCGGTCGTCCTCGCGCCCCGCTGGAGTCCGAAGCTGCGGATCCTCGCGGCGCTCGGCCTGGTGCCGATCATCCCGGCCCTGTACTTCACCTACAGCCGGACCGTGTTCGTCGCGGCCTACGGGTTCGCCGTGGTCGCCGCCTGGCGAGTCAGGCGCTCGCTGGGAGTGATCGTGCTCGTGGCGGGGATTGTGGTGGGCGGCCTGGCCCTCCCCAGGTACCTCGACATGCGGGCCCAAGTGACAGGAGCAGCGAGGACGGGCTCGATCCTCGTCGCCACGGACACGGAGCGCCTGACCGCCTGGGAGGCGTCGATCCGCATGTTCGCCGACCGTCCGCTCACCGGCTGGGGCTTCCGTGCCTACCGGGTCATCGGCGACCGATACGGGGATACCATTCTCAACTCGCCGCACAACGAGTGGCTGCGGTTCTTCGCGGAGCAGGGGCTCGTCGGTGGCCTCGTCGGGATCGCGTTCGTGGGGGCCGGTCTGCGCCGGCTCACACGCATCCCAGGCTGGTTGGGGGCCGGCATGGCGACGGCCTTCCTGTCCTACGTCCTGGCGGCCTCGTTCAACAATCCGCTGCTGTTCATCCAGGTCTCGATCATTGCCTTCACGATCGTCGGCAGCGGCTTTGCCCTGGGGCGGCGAGGGCCCCCAACGGACACCGCGATGGCGCCCGCGAGACCGCCGGTCGATGAAGCCGACCCGTCCGCTGCCGACGTCGTGCCGGCCGGGACGCCGGGCGGGGCCTGACTCACCGTCCTGACGCCCTCCACTCCATCCGGCGCCAGGTCTCGATCCGGCGGCGCCGGACGACGTTGAGCCAGGCGACCAGGAACGCCGCATTGACGACGGCGAACGCCCGCGCGAAGGCAAGGGGGCGCGGTGGCGTCCGTCCGGCCCCCACGAGGGCGTGGGCGAGGCCGGCCGCGAGCAGCCCGCCGAGGGCCAGGATCGGTACGGACCAGGCAGCGGTGAGCCCGCCGAGCGCGAGGCCCGTGGCGGAGAGGGCTGCGACCAGCCCGAGGAGCGGGGTCGCCCAGCGGAGCAGCTTGTGCGACCAGATCGCCATGGCCGCCGCCGGGTGGCGCCAGGGGGCCAGGCGACCCGCCATCGACGCGTTGGCCCGGATGCCGCGGGTCGCGGTCCGCGTGCGGCTTCGGAACTGCTCGCGGAGCCCGCTGATCGGGCGGTCGGTCGCGACCGCGTCGGGCACGTAGACCACCGTGCCGCCCTGCTCGCGGACGTACAGCGGGAGGAGGTGGTCCATGGATGCGGTCGCGGGCACGGGACGGTACGCCGTGCGGCGCACGGCCAGGAAGGCCCCGGTCACGGCCGTCAGCCAGCCCGCGTGGCTCTCGAGCTCGCGTACCCGCCGCTCGTAGCGCCAGTAGAGGCCCTCGTTGCGCGACGTCGCGGTCGCGCCCTCGTCGCGCCACTCGAGACGGCCCGTCGCGGCGCCGACACGCGGATCGGCGAACGGCGCCCGGAGGCGCGCCAGAGCCCCCGGCGCGAACCGGGTCTCGGCATCGGTCAGGACGACCACGTCGCCGACGGCAGCATCGAACAGGGCGTGCTGCGCTGGGGTCTGGCCCGCCCGGGGGAGCGCCAGCAGGCGGACGCGGGGATCCGTCCGGGCGATCGCCTCCACGATGGGTTCGGTCTCATCGGTCGAGCCGTCGCTCCCCACGAGCACCTCGAGCACCGGGCTGTCAGGGCCGTCCTGCGCGAGGACGTCCGCGATCCGCTCGGCCACCGAGGCAGCCTCGTTGTGTGCGGCGATCACGACGCTCAGGGTCGTCACCTGGTCGCCCGTCCGCAGCCGCAGCGGGCGGCCCCGGGCCATGAGGGCGACGAGCGCCGGGTACCCGACATACACCCAGGCGAGAGCCGCGGACGCGAGCAGGAAGAGGGCGGCGAGGACCAGCACAACGCGGAAGGGTAGCGGTCCGGCGGGCCGCGCGCGAGCGGGGCGCCGCGCCCCGCGTCGGACGTGTGGCCCGAGAAGCCACGGCAGGGGCTACAGTGTCCGGCGGCGGTACGCCGCGCAGCGAGGACCAGGAGGGAGCAATGAGCATCGGCCCCGTCGATCCCGACGCCGCACAGCCCGAGGACGACGCGATCGAGACCGCCGGCGGCGTCGCCGAGGCGGGGCGTCGCGCGATCACGGAGGACTGGGCTGCGACGATCCTCGGTCTGGCGCTGCTCCTGCTCACGCTGGTCGGCGTCATCGGCAAGGGCATGGTGCCCTGATGGCGACCCTCGAGACCACGGTCGTGCGGGCGGAGGCGAGGCCGGCCGGCGTGTGGACCGGCGTTGGGCTCGTCGTGCTGTTCCTGCTGGCGGCCGCCACGCGCTTCCTCGAGCTCAACGTCCCGGCCTGGTTCGCGGGCTCGCCGTTCGCCGGCGTGGCCAAGGCGATCGAGTTCCCGGTCTACGCCATCATCCTCGGCCTGCTGGCGAACGCCGTGCTCGCGGCCCTCGGCCTCCGCGAGCGCCTCCGCGGCGCCTTCCGCACGGAGTTCTTCATCAAGACGGGCCTGGTGCTTCTCGGGGCGTCGATCAACCTGTCCGTGATCATCTCGGCGGCGGGCCCGGCGATGATGCAGGCGATCCTCCTCATCTCGCTGGTGTTCCTGTTCACCTGGTGGTTGGGCGGGGTCCTCGAGCTGGACGACAAGCTGCGGGCCCTCCTGGCGGCCGCCGTCTCGATCTGCGGTGTCTCCGCCGCGATCGCCGCCGCGGGGGCCGTCCAGGCCAAGAAGGAGCAGCTCGCCTACGCGGCGAGCCTGGTGATCATCTTCGCCATCCCGATGATCTTCATCCAGCCGTGGCTCGCCACGGCGATGAAGCTTCCGGACGCCGTCGCGGGTGCGTGGATCGGCGGCAACATCGACACGACGGCCGCCGTGACGGCCGCGGGGACCATCGTGGGCGAGAAGGCGCTCCAGATCGCCACGATCGTCAAGGTCACCCAGAACGCGCTGATGGGGGTCGTCGCGGTCCTGCTGACCCTCTACTTCGTGATGCGGGTCGAGCGAACCGAGGGTGCGCAGCGGCCCGGCCTGGGCGAGATCTGGCGCCGCTTCCCGAAGTTTGTCCTCGGGTTCATCGCGGCGTCGATCATCGCGACGTGGTGGCTCTCGACGGTCCCGGGAGATCAGGGCAAGTCGACCATCGCCATCGTCAACGCGCTGCGGACCTGGTTCCTCATCCTCGCCTTCGTGAGCATCGGCCTCGAGCTCCGCGTGGTCTCGATCCGCGAGGCCGGCTGGAAGCCCATCGGCGTGTTTGCGACCGCGACGGTCGTCAACCTCGCGCTCGCGCTCGCGCTGGCTTCGATCCTGTTCTCGGGCTTCATCGTCAGCTGAGGCGCCGTGCCCCACGGCGGCTCGCCGCCGTGGCGCGGAGGGTCTCGGCCAGGCGGGAGGCCTCCGCCGGCAGCGTGTGTACCGAGGCGAAGGCGCTGCCCGCCGCCCGGAGCCGGCCTGCCAGCTCCGGCCGGTCGAGGAGCGCCCGGACGGCATCGGCGATCGCCTCCGGATCACCGGGGCGGATCGGGTGGATCGCCGGCCCATGGGCCGTGGCGCCTGGCTCGGCGATACCCGCGAGGCCGCCCGCCGGGACGGCGATGACCGGGAGCCCCGCCGCCATCGCGTCGAGCACGGCCTTGGGAAATCCCTCGGCGGGCGACGCCGAGACGAACAGGTCCGCCACGGCGAGCGCCTCGAGATACGGCGCTCGGTCGGCCAGGTACCCGGTGAAGCGGACGCGGTCGGCGATGCCCAGGGCCGCCGCGCGCGACACCAGGGCGGCCGCCTCCGGGCCATCGCCGACCAGGTCGAGGTGGACGTCGAGCGCCCCGCGTTTGGGCGCGGCGTCAGCCCGTCCGGGCGCCGCCAGCAGCGCGACGGCCGTCAGCAGGTCCTCGAGGCCCTTGCCGCTCGCCAGCCGGCCTGCGTAGGCGAGGCGGATCCCCGGGGGCCTCGCAGGCCATGGCGTCTCGTGCCGGTCCCGGATCTCGCCCGGCAGGATCAGGCTGCTGACGATCCCCGTCCCGCCCGGATCGGCGCCGACCGCTACCCGCGCCGCACCGATGCCGGCCACTCGGGTGGCGGCGTCGTAGCCGGCGCCCGTCAGGCGCGCCGCAAGGCCCAGGGCGCCGGACCGGCGCTGGCCCGCGACCACATCGGCGACGCTCCCCACCACGTACGCGACGCGGGGGACGCCGCGGGCGACGGCGACCAGGGCGCCGAGGAGGCCGTTCGAGGCCGGCAGACGGAGCAGCACGACATCGGCGCCGGTGAAGGCGGACCGCAGGTGCGGCAGGTTCCGGGCGGCCATCCGGGGTGCCGCGCGCAGGTAGCCGGCGATGCCGTCGAACGGCTCCGTGGGCACGACGCGGATCCGGGGGTCCACCGCGAGGGTCGTGGGCGGGTTCGCCGAGGGCCGCACCGGCGCCGCCAGCACCAGGCGGTCGACGACTGCCGCCCCGTCGGGGTCCCGCACGTCGAGCAGGGCGGCCGCGAAGCGGTGGAATGTCGCGTTCGCAGCATGGAAGCGGCCATCCCATGAGACGTACGGGGCGTCGTCAAGGATGACGACCCGGAGCCCTGTCACGGCTCGTTGCCCGGACCCGATCCTGACGCGTCGTCCACTGGGCCGGACGCGCGGACTCGGGCTTCGTCCCCACCAGCGGCGGCCGCCGGGATGCTGGGCGTGCGACGCGCGGCACGGCCGGCCGCGGCGACGTCCCGGGGCCGCAGGATCAGGGTCTCGGCCAGGCCCCGCCCGGACAGCCCGCGGAACATGGCGAGAATCAGGACGGCGGTGCATCCGTAGGAGATCGACGACGACATGGCCGCCCCGGCGATCCCGAACAAGGGGATGAGCGTCACGTTCGAGGCGATGTTCACCGCCAGGCCCGCGAGCATCGCGAACGTCGCGAGGCCCGGCCGCCCTCGACCCACGATGTAGCGCGACAGCACGGCGACGACGCTGTAGGCCACGATGCCGGGCAGGATCCAGCGCAGGGCCGTCCCCGCCTCGGCGAACTCCGGGCCGTACAGCGTCGCGACGAGCCATGGGCCCAGGACGAACGCGGGGATCGCCAGCACCGCCGTGATCGCGACGGTGACCCGGGCGAGCACCACGGCCGTTCCTGCGGCGTCCTCTCGGGGGTCCACGGCGCGGCTGAACATGACCGTGCCGAGGGCATTCGGGATGTACCACAGCGTCTCGGCCAGACCCGCGGTGACCGAGTAGACGCCGGTCGCGAGAACGCCCACGAGTCCGTTGAGCAGGAAGGCGTCGGAGCGGAACTGGAGGCGCTCGGCCAGCGTGCCGGGCAGGACCCGCGTGCCGAAGCGGAGCTCCTCGACGAGCAGGTGCCGCGAGGGGCGCAGCGAGGCCGTGCCGTCGCGACGCGCCACCCAGGTGATCGCCAGGGCCGTCATAGCCAGCGCGGCGATGTTGCAGGCAACGGCGACCCCGAGGGAGAGGCGCGCGATGGCCGCGGCCGCGACGATGAGCATCAACAGCGTGGCCCGGCGCAACAGCCGGATCGTGTTGTAGGCGGTGACGTGTCGGCGCCCGAGCAGGGCGTACAGGCCCACGGCGAAGAAGATCTCGCCGGGGATCGCCAGCGCGCCGTAAAGGAACTGGGTGGCCGAGAGGTTCGGGACGACCACGGCGAGGGGTCCCCTCGGGCGGGTGTCGGTGGGCAGGCCGTACAGCCAGCAGGCGACCACGACGGCGAGCCCGCCCACGACGATGGTCCACGCGACCCCGTTGGCGAACCCGCGCCGGGCGTCCTCCCGGCCCCGCCCCGCGATCACGCCGAGCGCGGAGTCCATCCCCCAGGCGGCGACAACGGACGCGAGCTGGGACAGCAGCAGGACGAGTGTGAAGCGGCCCTTCGCGCTGGGACCGAGCAGGCGGGCCAGCACCACGTCGGTCGCAAGGATCAGGGCCGCCAGCCCGAAGCGGGTCGCGATGGTCAGCAGGGCGTCCCTGGCCAGCTGACCCTGCGGGCGGGACGGCTGCCGGGCGCCGGAATCCGGTTCGGACGATGTCCCGGCCGGCGCCCCGGTCATTCGGAGCCGGAGCGCGTGTCGGGGACGACGGCGGTGAGCGTCGGATCGGCGAGGGCGTCACGGAACCAGTCCACCGTCTCGCGGAGGCCGTTCTCGAGGCCCACCGCCGCTCGCCAGCCGAGGACCTCGGCCGCCAGGTCCACCCGGCTCGAGTTGCGCAGGATGTCGCCGGCACGCTCCGGCGCGTGCCGGACCGCGACGGGGCGTCCCGCCGCCCGCCCCAGCGTGGTGGCCAGCTCGTTGACGGTCGTCTCCCGCCCGGTCCCGATCTGCAGGACGCTCCCCGCGACGCGCTCCTCGGACGCCTCGAGGGCCGCCGAGATCGCTGCGGCGAGGTCGTCGACGTGGACGAAATCGCGGGTCTGCTCACCGTCCCCGTAGATCGTCAGCGGGGCATCGGCGAGGGCGGCCCGGATCCACGAGGCGACGACGCTCTTCTTGTGCAGGGATCGTGGTCCGTACGCGTTGGAGAAGCGCAGCGCGCAGGTCGCCATCCCGTAGGTCGCGGCGTAGGCTGCGAGGTACGCTTCGCCGGCGAGCTTCGACGCCCCGTAGGGCGAGGCGGGGCGTGCGAGGACCGTCTCATCGGCGGGCGGTTCGTGGGGCCCCAGCACGGCGTTGGAGCTCGCGAGCACGAACCTCCGGGCACCGGCCTGGCGAGCCGCCTCGAGGAGGCCGATCGTCTGGGTGACGTTGGCCTCGAACGTCCCGAGCGGATCCGTGACCGAGTCGGGGATGCCTGCCCGCGCGGCGAGGTGGACGACGGCGTCACAGCCGGCGACCGCCGCCCGGACGGCCTCGGGGTCCGCGAGCGACGCGACCACGAGGTCGCACGCCTGCCCGTCGAGATACCGCCGGTGCCCGATCGACAGGTCGTCGAGGACCCGGACCTCGCCGCCGGACGCCGCGAGCCGGCGGACGAGGGCGGACCCGATGAACCCGGCGCCGCCCGTGACGAGGACCCGGCGGGGTCTCACCGGCCGGCGGCGGCCCCGGCGCCCTGCTTGGGCGCGAGCGGATCGGGGACCCACTTCACGCCCTGGAGGATGACGTCGCGATTGACCTGGTCGCGGTGACGGTCGATGGTGTCGATCATCGTGTCGATCAGCTCCTCGGACAGGAGGCGGGGCTGCAGGCCGAGCTCCAGGAGCTTCGTGTGCTTCGCGTTGTAGTAGTGGTGCTCGGCTTCGACACGCGGGTTGGCGATGTGCTCGATGACGACCTCGCGGTCGAGGTGGGCCGACGCCTCGCGGACGCGCTCCGCGAGCTCGAGCACCGAGAACAGCTCGGTGAACTGGTTGTAGACGCGCAGCTCGCCGGGATCGGCGGGGTTCTCGACCGCCAGGCGCACGCACTGGATCGTGTCCCGGATGTTGAGGTAGCCGCGCGTCTGGCCACCCTCGCCGTAGACGGTGAGCGGGTGGCCGACGACCGCCTGGACACAGAAGCGGTTGAGGGCCGTCCCGAAGACCTCGTCGTAGTGGAAGCTGGTCGCGAGGCGCGGATCGAGCGCCGTCTCGTCCGTCTCGATCCCGTACACGACGCCCTGGTTGAGGTCTGTCGCGCGCAGGCCCCAGATCCGGCAGGCGAAGTGGATGTTGTGGCTGTCGTGGACCTTCGTGAGGTGGTACAGCGACCCCGGGGTCTTGGGGTAGAGGAACGTGTGCTCCCGGCCGTTGTGGGTGACGGTCAGGTAGCCCTCCTCGATGTCGATGTTGGGCGTGCCGTACTCGCCCATTGTGCCCAGCTTGACGAGGTGGGTGTCGGGGCAGTTGTCACGGATCGCGAACAGGACGTTGAGGTTGCCGACGACGTTGTTCGCCTGGGTGTAGGTGGCCGTCCGGACGTCGATCATCGAGTACGGCGCGGACGGCTGCTCGCCGTAGTGGATCACCGCATCGGGGCGGAACGACCGGAACACGGACTCCACGAAGGCGTAGTCGGTCAGGTCGCCGATGAACATCTCGATGTCCAGCCCACTGACCTCGCGCCACGCGCGGACCCGCTCGTGGAGCGTCCGGATGGGGATGAGCGGCCGAACGCCGATCTCAAGCTCCCAGCGCCGCTTTGCGAAGTTGTCCACGACAGCGACGCGGTGCCCCTGCCGGGAGAGGGCCATGGCCGTCGGCCAGCCCAGATAGCCGTCCCCGCCAAGGACCAGGATTCGCTGCGTCAAGAGAGTCCTCCCACCCCGGCCGCAAGATCGGCTGCCGGGCTGTGCAAATGGTTGCGGGCCGCGGGACAGTCTACCGGCTGAAACGCCGGACATGCAGACACCCCGGCCGCGGGCCGGGGTGTCGGGCTGTGCGTCGGCGCGGCGCGGCCGCGCGTCAGCGGAAGGTGCTGGCCCGGACTTGGCCGAACAGCTTCGACATGGACGCGACCATCGCGGGATCCCGCAGCTGGTCGCGGGTGTAGTTCGTGTTCCTCCAGACGTGGAAGGCGATCCCCTTGGCGCCGAGGAGGTTGAACCCGTCCCGCACCTGGCGCCACAGCTGGGCCTCGGTGGGGCGCTGCTTCTTGTGGGTCGCCGGACGCAGGTACTTGTGCGTCTGGACCATGAGCCAGATCTTCCGGCCCGGGGTCACCCTGGCGACGATGGCCTTCGCGCGCGGGAACCATTTCGTCGCCCCGGTGAGATACCTCGAGTTGCTGCCGTTGGTCGTCTCGACGGGGTACCAGTCGAACATCACGATGTTGGCCATCCCGGCCGTGTACGGGTTGCGGGTGGTCCCGAAGCCGGGCATGTCTCCGAACAGGGCGATGACCGGGTGCTTCGGATCAGCGGCCCTGAACGCCTTGTACATCGTCCGGATCTCGGTCCTGCTGATCCGCGACCAGGAGGGTTCCTTGACCGAGATGTAGCCGAAGGTCGCGGGGTGGTTCTTCACCTTGTTGACCCACTTCGCGACCCGCGACGGGTAGATCCTCCCGGTCGCGTAGTTGATCGTCTCCGGGAAGGCGAAGATGACCTTGAGCCCGCAGGCCTCTGCCTTGTTGAGGTAGTTGAGGGCATTGAACGTGCCGGCGGCGTTCTTGATCACGTGGGTCGCGCCCGACGTGCAGATCCCGTTGGTGTTCTTCTCGAGGTCCCACACGGGGACCTCCTGGATGATCATCGGGGTGGCAGGATCGGGCGTGGCGGCGATCGTCACGGGCGCGCTGCCCAGGACGCCGGCGAGGAGCACGGCCGCGAGAGAGACGGTCAGGACGACTCGTCGTCGAACCGGGGTCGGGATCATGAGCCTGCTCCAGCGCTGCGAGAGATGGTGTGTCGCACGTCTCAAGTATCGCCAGGCCGCGCGGATTGGCCGCCACCCCGTCGTCCTGCCCGCACGGGCCCGATCGTCCCTGCGTGTGGTGCGCACGATCACCGTACCCTCCTCGCACGCTGGCCCAGGCGCACGCCGAGGACCAGGCGCGCAACGAGGAGCGCCTGGGCGAGGTGGCTCCAGGCGATGCTGCGCCGTCGGCCGGCCACGTGACGGGTCGCGACCGGGATCTCCGCCAGCCGCGCGCCGTGCGCGAGCGCCTCGAGCGTGAGCGAGCCGCAGATGCAGGAGCCGCGGATCTCGAGGTCGCGCGCGAGGTCCGTGCGCAGCGCCCGAAAGCCCGAGCCGGAGTCGCCGACCGCTCCGCCCAGTCCGGCGATGGCCGTGACCAATCGCTCCGACACTCTGGGGACGTTGCTCCGATGTCCCTGGACGATGTCGGCGGTGCCGGCCGCGATCGGGGCGATCAGGTCGCCGATCAACTCGACGGGCATCTCCCCGTCGGCGTCCACCGTGACGACGATGTCGCCCGACGCCATGGAGAACCCGAGCCTGAGCGCCCCGATGTACCCGAGCCTGGTGGCGCTCGAGGCCACCGTCGCCCCGGTCGCCCGGGCAACGGCTGCCGTGTCGTCGTCGCTCGCGTCATCGACCACGAGGACCTCGTCGACATGGCGGCGCAGCTCGGCGACCACGGCCGCGATCCGCGCAGCCTCGTTCCGGGCCGGGATCACGGCCGTGAGGCGCGGCCGGTGGGGGCCGCCGGAAGGGTCGTGCATCGTCGCCTGTCCGGCGGAGGGTGCCTGATGGTCGATCACGTGGCGATTGTGCCCGACTCCGGCGCACGAGTCGGCGCACCCGGTGCCCGCGCCCTCCGCGCCGCGGACCGGGCCCGACCGGCGTCGACCGGGCCCCGGGGGGGGGCGTGGGCCGGCGCGCGCGAGGTGGAGGCCCGTTGGACGGCCAAGCTCGTCGCCCTGCAGCACGCGGCCCGGCGCATGAGCGCGGCCCCGGCCAGCGCCCGAGGATCGCGGTCGCGAACCGCGGGCGGTATGCCGCCAGCGATCGCCGGCGGGAAGCTGGTCCGGCCGAGGCACGCGCGTGGATGGACTGGAGTCCCGAACCCGCGATCCCGCCGAGAGGGCAGGGAAGCGCTCACCCGGCTCAGGGCGCCTGGGTGGTCGCGGGGGGGCCCGGTGCGGTCCGGATCGGGCTGGTCCAGTACGAAAGTACCAGGCCGGATCGCCGAGGGTACGGGTCGCCCGGCTTGCCCGGGACCGTCGGGGGCCCCATGCTACGGATTCAGGATGAGATCGCGCGGAGGCTCCACGGGCGACGGTGGGCTGCGCAAGGAGATGCGAGCCCTGACCCGGCGACCCCTCCTCCTCTCGCTCCTGGTCCTGGGTGTCGTGGAGCTGCTCCGGTTCGCCCTCCGCCCGGAGCTCCTCGATGCCGCGGTGCTGGCCCTGATGGGGGTGGTCGCGATCGCCGCCATCCGTGAGCGCGACAACGTCGTGGACTCGGAAGGCTCGCGGCGGACCGAGGCGGAGTCCTTCGCCCGGATCCTGCGCGGGCTCTCCCGCTCCGTCTCGCCGGACGCGATCGTGGACGCGATCGTGGAGGAGCTGGGCGTGGGCACCGGGGCCGATCACGTCGCGGTCGTCCGGCGCCGCCCGGAGACGCACAACCTCGAGTGCATCCTCTCGCCCACGCGCGCGGGCGCCCCGGCATCGCGGACGACGCTGCCGCTGCGCGAGCTGGATGACCCGGTGATCGAGCGGGCGGCCGCTGAGCTCGCGATCGCGGCCTCGCGCGGCCGGCGTCTGACGGCGATCCCCATCGAGCCCGATGCGGACGGCGACCCGGACCTCGTGCCCCTCGGTCTCTCCCCGCGGCGGTCCGGGCAGCGGATCGGCTCGCTCGACGGCCTGGCGCCCGCGGTCGAGGCGGACGGCGTGCCCGTGGCGACGCTTGCGCCGCGCATCCGCCGGTCCGTCCACGCGACCCCGTCGGGCGAGGGTTCCGAGCAGCGCATCGCCGATCGCATCGCCGACCGCCTCCGGGACGCCTACGGGCTGCGCAACCTGCTCGCGGCGCCGCTCCGCGTGGACGGCCGCGTGGAGGGGGCGCTCATCCTGTCCCGGCGCGTCAACACGGCCTGGCCGGACAGCACGCTCCGGTTCCTCGAGGCCGCGGCCGTCGAGGCCTCCGCCGCGCTCGCGCGGGTCTACTCGCTGCGTGACGCCGAGGCCCGGGCCACGACGGACGCCCTCACGGGCCTGCCCAACCGCCGCTACTTCGACGAGTATCTGACGCTCCTGGCCCGTCGCCGGCGGGCCGAGGACCGGGTCGGCGTCCTGATGATCGACATCGACCTGTTCAAGAAGCTCAACGACACGTTCGGGCACGCGGTCGGCGACCACGTCCTGCGCGAGGTGGCCCAGGCCATCGCCGGGGCCGTGCGCGAGGACGACGTCCCGGCGCGGTTCGGCGGCGAGGAGTTCGCCGTCCTGCTCAAGAACCCGTCGCCCGAGATCGCGGCCGAGGTGGGGGAGCGCGTCCGGCGCGCCGTCTCCGACCTGGACCTGCGGCGGATGGGCGTCCCCGGGGTGTCGGTGTCCGTGGGCGTCGCGGTGGCCGAGGAGCCGGACGAGCCGCTCGACGTGGTGATCGACGAGGCGGACCGCGCGCTGTACCGCGCGAAGCGCGCCGGGCGCGACCGGGTGGTTGCCGCGTAGGGTTCTCGGGCTCCGGGATCGCCGGGGCGCTCGTCGCGATGCTCGTCGTGAATCCACATGGGGATGCCCGGCACGACCGCCGAACGGGGCTCGGCTCACGGGCGCGCGATCAGGGTGGCGAGCTCCTCGTGGTGCTCGCTCCTGGCATCCATGGCTGGATTGCGCCCGCGCTGCGGCCCCGGCGCGAACAGGGAGCGGTGCCCGGGGACGCCCGCGCTACCCTGCGTCCATGCCGCGCCGAGACGACCCGCCCCCGCCCCCGCCCCAGGACGACCGGGACGCCGAAGACGAGGACGACGCGGAGCTCGTCGAGCCGGCCCGGGACGCCGACGCGGGCCCCAGGCGCCCGGTCACCAACGGCGGCCTGGCGCGGATCTTCCACGAGATCGGCGACATCCTCGAGGTCAAGGGCGAGATCGCGTTCAAGACCGTCGCGTATCACCGGGCCGCGGATGCCATCGCCCGGACCCCGTTCGACGTCGGCGCCGCGTACGGGTCCGGTGACCGGAGACCGATCCCCGGCGTCGGCGCCGCGATCAGCGACAAGATCACCGAGCTCGCCACGACCGGCCGAATGGCCTATCACGAGGGGCTCCGTGCGGAGATCCCGGCCACCCTGGTGGACCTGCTGCGGATCCCGGGCGTCGGGCCCAAGACCGTGCGCCAGGTCTGGGAGGGCCTGGGGATCGCGACGCTCGACGGCCTACAGCGCGCCGCCGAGGCCGGCGAGCTCCGCGGCCTTCGGGGGATCAGCGCCACCACCGAGCAGCGGATCCTCGAGGGGATCGCCCAGCTCGCGTCGCGGCCATCGCGCCTCCTCCTGCACCGCGCGCAGGCGCTCTCCGACGGCCTCGTCGCGCAGCTCGCGGGCACCGACGGGCTGGTGCGCATCGTCCAGGCAGGCTCGCTGCGCCGTCGGCGCGAGACCATCGGCGACCTGGATCTCCTGGCGGAGACGGACCGGCCCGAGGCCATTGTCGAGCGTTTCACGACGCTCGCTGCCGTCGACCGCGTGCTGGGCGCGGGCAGGGCGAAGGCGGCCGTGACGCTGATGCGCGGCCCGCAGGTCGACCTGATGGTGATGCCGCCCGGTGAGGTCGGCACCTACCTCGTCCACTTCACCGGGTCGGCGGCGCACAACGTCCACCTCCGGGGCATCGCCCGCGAGCGGGGCTGGAGCCTGTCCGAGAAGGGGTTCCTGCGGCTCGGCGAGGACGGCGAGCCGCTGGCCGGCAACGCGGCCGAGCTCCGGACGTTCGAGGACGAGGCGGGCGTCTACCGGTTCCTGGACCTCGACTGGATCGCGCCGGAGCTGCGCGAGGACCGCGGCGAGATCGAGGCCGCGCGCGAGGGCCGCCTCCCCTGCCTGATCACGCTCGCGGACCTGCGCGGCGACCTCCACAGCCACTCGGAGTGGAGCGACGGGGTCCACTCGATCGAGGTCATGGCCGAGGCGGCCCGCGCCCGTGGCTACAGCTACCAGGTACTGACGGACCACAGCCAGGGGCTGGGGATCGCCAACGGGCTGAACCCGGAGCGGGTGGAGCAGCAGCGGACGATCATCGCGTCGCTCAACGCGCGCCTCGAGGCGGAGGAGGCCGCCGGCACGCTGCCCCCCGGCGCGCACCCCGGCGGCTTCCGTCTCCTCCACGGCTGCGAGCTGGAGGTCCGCGCGGACGCGACGCTCGACTACGAGGACGACCTCCTGGCCCGCTTCGACCTCGTCGTTGCCTCCGTCCACGTCGCGCGCAGGCAGCCGCGTGAGCAGCTCACGCGGCGAACCCTGGCCGCGATCCGGAGCCCGCACGTCGACGTCATCGCCCACCCGTCGGGACGGATGATCCAGGCGCGCGACGACCTCGACCTCGACTGGGACGCGGTGTTCGAGGCGGCCGCCGCGACCGGCACGGCCCTCGAGGTCAACGGTTCGCCGCACCGCCTGGACCTCGCCCCGGAGCGTGCCCGGCGCGCCGTGGAGCTGGGCTGCACGCTCTCGATCGACTCCGACGCCCACCGGACCGACGAGCTGGCCTACGTCCGCTGGGGGGTGGACCAGGCCCGTCGCGCGTGGGTGGAGCCGCGCCACGTGCTCAACACGCGGTCCCGGGCCGACCTCCTGGCGTGGGTCGCCGGCAAGCCCGGCCGCGCCTGAGCAAGCGGACGTACCATCGCCCGCGATGACCCCGCTCGACCCCAAGGTCACCCTTGCCCGCCGCGAGCTCGTCCTCGTGGCGACGATCCTCGTCATGGTCACCCGTCTCGTGGAGCGCCCCGACGCGTTCCTGGTCGCGGGCCTGCTCCCGGTCGTGATGCTCCTGGCCGGGTCCGCGGTCCTGCGCTCGGACGAGCTGCCCGCCCGGCCCTTCGAGTCGCTCCTGATCCCCGCCGTCCTGACCGGCGGCGCCGCGGCGGCGCTGCACCTGGTCCCGGCGGGTCTCGGGCTGGTGCCGGCCCTCGTCGTGTTCGCGGTCGGGCTGGACCGGGTCCTGGTCCTGGAGCTGCGGTTGCTGGCGCAGGCCACCGGCACCACGGACGCCGATCGCGCCCGGGTCCTCGCCGCCGCGGTCATCACGGCGTTCGTGGCCTTCACGGGCATGGCGGCGCTCGTGCCGGGCGGGCTGCCCGAGCCCGGCTCCACCGCCGCGGACCTGGGCCTGACCGAGGCCTGGCTGCTGGTCCTCGCGCTGGACGACGCGCTGGTCGCCCTGATCCTCGGGTACCGCGTCGCAGCCGTGCGCTACGGGAGCGCCCGTGACGCGATCCGCTCGGCGGCGACCTACGCGATCGTCATCGCGGTCGCTGCGGGCGCGCTGCGGGCGATGGATGTGCCGAGGCTTGTGGGCCCCGCGGCACTGACGCTCGTCTTCTACCTCTGGGACGCGCTCCACGCCACGGCGCCCGCCCGTCGCCGCGAGCCACGCTTCCTGTGGGAGACGATCCTGCTCGCGGCGCTCACCGTCGTGGTGGTCGCCTGGAACGTCGGGCTCCGCACCTGAGCGCTCCCGCAACACGTCGCCGGTTTGACGGGCGCGGCAGGGAGTGCTAGAAACACGTGCCCGCGAACGTTCGCCGGTTCGGTGTGCCATGCCTTCGGCACGCCCCGGCGCGACGCTCCCGATGGACCGAAAGGACGACCTCTACGTGACCTTCCCCGAGATCGACGCCGCCGCCCAGACGCCCGCAGGCCAGACGCGCCTGAAGCGGCAGCTGGCCGAGCAGGCGATCGCGCACGCGACGGCGGCCCGCTGGACGGACGCCTCCGAGACCAACCGGCGCCTCATCGAGATGGGCCCGGATTCCGAGGCCGAGAACCGCCTGGCGAAGGCGCTCTGGGAGCTGGGCGAGCTCGGCTCCGCGCGTGAGCACTACCAGCGGGCCCTCGCGCTCGACCCGACGAACCGCATCGCCGAGCGGAACATCGACCGCCTCAAGGTCCTGCTCGTCGAGGCCGGCGAGAAGACGGTCCCCGCCATCCAGGGCTCCAAGGCTCCGGTCAGCATCTTCGTGGAGGAGACCGGCAAGACCGGGTTCGCCCACCTCACGAACCTGGCCCGCCCCGCCGAGCTCGCCCAGGTCAACCCGGGCGACGCGGTGGAGCTCGTCCCGGACGGCAACCGCCTGATCGCGTTCAGCAACGGCGTGCGCATCGGGGTCGTGGAGCCCCGCGTCGCGGCGCGCCTGCTCAAGTTGATGGCCGACGGCAACAAGTACCTCGCCGGTGTCACCTCGCTCGGTGACCGCGACGTGCGCCTGATCATCCGTGAGGTCTTCCAGGACCCGCGCAACTACGGCAAGGTGAGCTTCCCGACGGCCGCCAAGTCGACGGACCTGCGCCCGTACACCAAGGGCACCCTGGTCCGCGAGGACGAGGAGCTCGAGGAGGACCTCGAGGACGACATCGAGGACGAGGAGATCGAGAACCTGGATCGCGTCCTGCCGCCCGAGGAGACGACCGACGAGGCGTTCGTCGAGGAGACGGACGAGCTCGACGAGTCGTAGACCGGTCTCCCCCGCACGATCGAAGCGCCCGGGCTCGTCCCGGGCGCTGCTGATTCCGGGCCGCGCCCCGGGTCGTGCACCCTGCCTGCGAGACCGTGAAACCCGGTGGAGGGCCGGCGTTCAGGGGCTTGTGCGTGATCCAGCCGCTCGCGGCTCGACCGGCACGGCCTCGGAGGCCGCGAAACCAACGTGGGGCGGCCACCCCGGGCCGTGCTCCTCCCGGGACCGCACGGCACGGCCAGGAACCCTGCCCGGCAGGCCGCCATGCGACGGGGTCGGCCCTATGCTCGGCGCGCCGCGTCGGCCCTCGCCCGGAGCGTCGTCCCGGCCCAGGCTGCAAGCGGTGTGAGCCCGCAGACGGTCGTGGCCCCGATCGTGAGCCCGGCCGTGGTCGGTTCCAGCGCTCCGATGGTGACGGGAGCGAGCACCAGGCCCGCGACGACGTTCCAGGCCACCACCCCGCCAAGCGCGGCCACCCCGCATCGCCACGGCGCGTGATCGGGGTCGGTCCCGCGCATCCCGACGGCCCATCGCTCGCCCCGGTCCGGTGTCTGCGACAATCACGCCCCATGGCTGGTCGTGCCTTGCTCCTCCGGGCCGAACCCGGGTTCAGCCTGCCCGCGTACGAGCGCTTCGCGCCGCCCCCGCCGCCGGCGCTCGTCGCCGCGCGCCTGGAGGCCGCGTCCGCGCCGGGCGACATCGTCCTCGACCTCTTCGGTCGGGGGGGCTGGGTGGCCCGTGCCGCCATCGACAGCCAGCGCAAGGCCGTGAGCCTGGAGAGCTCCGCGCTGGACCGCCTCCTGGCCGAGATCGTGCTCCGACCCCCGGACCTGCGCCATCTCGATGCCGCGATCCAGTCGCTGGCCGCGTCCGCGCGCCGCGAGTCCAGCCTCAAGGCGTCCATCACGGACCGCTACGCGAGCCGGTGCGCCACGTGTGACCGCCCGGTGATCCTCGACGAGATGACCTGGGCCGCCGAATCGACGGACGAGGACGGCCGCCCAGCCGGGCCCCGGCCGCTCCGCAAGCACTACCGCTGCCCGGTCTGCCGCGACCAGCTGGGTGGCGGCGAGCACCGCCAGGCGCCCGTCGAGGCGGCCGACATCGAGCGTGCCATGGATCCCGAGGGCGCCGAGGTCCGCCATCAGCTCCGCGACCGCTTCCCGACCCTCGAGGGCGGCGAGTCGCTCGCGGACGAGTTGCTGGACCTCCACACGACCCGCCAGCTCACGGCGCTGTCGGCGATCCTGGACCGTGTCGACGGGGACCTGCGGGCGGCCCCGATCGCCGCGGCCCTGCGGCTCGCGATCCTCCATGCCGTGGCTCCGGCGAGCCGGCTCCTGACGTCGGCCGGGCGCGTAGCCCCGCTCCGGATCAGCGGCGGCCACGTCAAGCTGCCGGGCAACGCGCAGTGGCGCGAACGCAACCCCTGGCTGGCCTTCGAGGATGGCGTGCGCGTCGTCCGGGGCTTCATCCAGCGACTCGAGAGCGGCGCGTGGGGACCGGTGCCGGCCCGCTTCGGCGACGACATGCGGAGCCTCGCCGAGGGGGCCGCCACGGCCGTCGTCAAGCAGGGGACCCCCGCGGCGCTCGACGCGCTGGGCATCGAGGCCCGCCACCAGGCCGGGGCCGGGGTCCGGCCGCGCGTCCGCCTGGCGATCGGGACCCCGCCGCTGCGCCCGGTCGCCGAGCGCCTGGCCTGGGCCTACCACGGCACCGCCTGGGCGCTGGGCCGCGAGGCCGCGGCGACCCTGCCGCTGGAGCCGCTGTTCGGGCCGCCGGTGCGCCCGACGTGGGGCTGGCAGGCCACGGCCATCAGCCGCTCGCTGCGGGCCGTCGAGCCGATCATGGGCCGCGATGCCCGGGTGGTGTTCCTCCTCGAGGGCGACGGGCCGGAGAGTCTCGTGGCCTGCGCGCTCGGTGGCGTGACCGCGGGCTACCGCATGGCGGGGGCGCGGCTGCCCGAGGCCGGCCGCGACACCGGCGGCATGGTGGAGCTCGTCCCGCCCGGATCGGGCGCCGTCCCGCGGGGCCCCCGGACACGTGCGAACCAGGCCCTGGAGCCGCTGCCCGGCGGCGTCGGAGACCCGGACTACGCCCCCAACGACCGGCTGTTCGCCCCCGCCGAGCGCGGTGCCAATGCCCCGTTCTCCGCGGAAGACGCCGAGCGCTCGGTGGTGGAGGCGACCATTGAGGTGCTCAAGCTCCGCGGCGAGACGGTGACCTTCGAGGGCCTGCTGGGCGAGATTCTCGTGGGCCTCGATCGAACCGGGCACCTCCGCCGCCTCGTGCGCCCGCCCGCGCCGCCGCCCGACGGGGGCGCCGCTGGCCCCGCCTCGCCCGCCGCGATGGACGCCCCGTCCGGGTCGAAGCCCGCCCCGGCGGTGGATCACGTCGAGCGCCTGCTGGCCGTCATCCGCGCCGCCCTCGCCGGCGCCGAGGGAACGCGCCTCGCCAAGGTGGGCGACGACCGCTGGTGGCTCGGCGACAAGGCCGACCGGGAGCTCGCCGCCGTCCCGCTCGCTGACCGCGTGGAGTGGGCCGTCTACAGCCTCCTGTCCACCGCGGGCCCGCTCTCCGAGGCCGCGTTCCTCGACCGCGTGGCGGGCCTGTTCACCGGCCCCGACCTCCCCGACGAGGCCCTGGTCCGCGCATGCCTCGACTCGTACCGCAGCATCGCGTCCACGGCCGAACGGCTGGCGACCGGCGACGACCTCGTCCGCCGCAGCGAGGAGCACAGCCGGCTCATCGCGGACCTCGTTGGCCTAGGGCACCGCCTTGGGTTCTCGTGCTGGGTGGGGGAGCGGCAGCAGCCGCGGCGCATCGACGGCTACACGCTCGCCGACCACCTCGAGGCCCGCGAGCTCAACGGCCCGCCCAGCCTGGGCCGGATCGCCGCCCGCGACCTGGAGGACGTCGACGTCATCTGGTACGTCCGCGGCCGCGCCGCGCTGGCCTGGGAGGTCGAGTGGACGGCCATGCTGTCCGATACGGTCCTGCGCCGCCACGCCCGCATCCCCAACGACGACCGGATGGTCCGCTTCCTCGTCGTGCTCCCGGAGCGCACTGAGCTCGTCCGGCACAAGCTGGACCGCTCGCCGCTGCTGCGCGAGGGTCTCGAGGCCGGCGGCTGGCACCTCGTCAAGGCGAACCACGTCCGAGACTGGGCGGCCCGCGAGGAGGTGGGCCTCGCCGACCTCGAGCCGCTGCTGGGCCTCGACCCTTCGGTGGAGCGCACAGGCGACCAGCTCTCGCTGTTCGGTGGCGGTGGCGGCGGCGGCACGGGCGGTGGCGGCGGCACGGGCGAGGGCGACGGCGCCTGACCCCTGGGGCCGTCGCGACCCCCGCGCCGACGGTACGCTAGCCGGACTTCTCCAGCCAGCATCCGCGGCCCCGCGCCGCCTTCCGCCCATGCATGCCAGGGGGTTGCCACCGTGACCGAGCCCATGTCCAGAATCGACGAGATCGCCGTCGGCTACTGGGAGGACCTTCTCCCGCTCCAGCCGACCATCGCCACGGTCTACGGCGACGACCGCTACGACGACCGGCTCGAGGACCCGGGCCCCGCGGGTCGCGCGGCGACCCGAAGCCTGGCTGAGCGCGTCCTGCGCGACATCGCCGGCGTCCCGGATGAGGGCCTCGCGGTCGAGGAGCGGATCACCAAGGACATGCTCCGGACCGTCGCCGAGCTCGCCGTTGGGGCCGACGACCTCGCGGTCCACGAGCTGCGCGCTGTGGACCACATGGAGGGCCTCCAGCTCCAGATCAACCAGATCGGCCAGTTCCAGCCGGCCGACACGCCCGAGCGCCTTGAGAAGTTCCTCATCCGGCTCCGCGCGTATGGCGATGCGATCGACGCGACGATCGCGATCCTCGACGAGGGTCGCGCGTCGGGCCGTACGGCCGCCCGGATCGTCGCCGAGCGGACAGTCGACCAGTTGGACCGGCTCCTGGCAATCCCCGTCGAGACGTCGCCCATCGCCATGACCGCGCGTGTCGCGAGCGACGCGGACCGCGACGCCGTCCGCGAGGTCGTGCGCGAGGCCGTGTACCCCGCCAACCGACGGTTCCGCGACGCCATCGCCGGGCCCTACCTCGCCGCCACGCGCGAGCAGCCGGGGCTCATCTCGGCACCGGACGGTGAGGCGCAGTACCGCTACGCGATCCGGGCCTGGACCACCCTCGACATGGACCCCCGCGACGTCCACCAGGTGGGCCTGGACGAGCTGGCGATCATCGACGAGGAGCGCCGGGCGATCGCGAACACAGAGGGCTATGGCGACGACGTCGACGCGTACCGGCGCGCCCTGGCCGACGATCCCGCCAACCGCGCCTCGACCAGCG
This sequence comes from Candidatus Limnocylindrales bacterium, assembly GCA_038250545.1. GTDB lineage: Bacteria > Chloroflexota > Limnocylindria > Limnocylindrales > CSP1-4 > CAIXZV01. Next base: position 31,852 of record JBBSCF010000005.1, read on the forward strand.
AGGATCTCGTGGCCCGCGCGACCGAGGACATCGGGCGGGCGCTGGAGGTCGCGCCGCGGATCTTCGGCCGGCTCCCCGTGGCCGCCTGCGAGGTCAAGCCGGTGGAGACGTACAAGGAGAAGGACGTCGCCTTCGCGTACTACTACCCGCCCACGATGGACGGGTCGCGCCCAGGCACCTACTACGTCAACACCTACGACCTGCCCAGCCGGACGTACTCGAAGCTCGCCTCCACGACCTACCACGAGGCGGTCCCGGGGCACCACTTCCAGATCACCCTCGAAATGGAGCACCCCAGCCTCAACGTGTTCCGGCGGCTGGGCTCGCGGATGGTCGGCGGCGCCTACGTGGAGGGTTGGGGCCTGTACGCCGAGCGCCTCGCCGATGAGTACGGCCTGTACCGCAACGCCGGCGAGCGGCTGGGCATGCTCGACGCGCAGGCCTGGCGCGCGGCACGGCTCGTCGTGGACTCCGGGATGCACGGCCTCGGCTGGACGCGCCGCCAGTCCATCGAGCAGCTGCTCCGCACCGGGCTGTCCGAGACGGACGCGGTCATCGAGACCGATCGCTACATCGGCTGGCCCGGGCAGGCCCTCTCGTATATGACCGGCATGCGCGTCATCCGCCAGCTGCGCGCGGAGCTCACGGCCCGCGACGGGGCGGCGTTCGACCTGCGGCGGTTCCACGACGAGCTCATCGGGCACGGATCGCTGCCGCTGGCCACGCTGGCCAAGGAGCTGCCGACCTGGGTGACGCCGAGGGACTGATCGGTCCTGGCGCAGCGGGTCGCGTCGGCGGCTCCGGGTCGCGCCAGCGGCTCCGGGTCGCGCCGGCGGCTCCGGGTCGCGCCGGCGGCTCCGGGTCGCGCCGGCGGCTCCGGGTCGCGCCGGCGGTGGTGTGCCGCCCGCCGGAGCAACGGTCTGTTGGCCGGATGCCCGATCCGCGGGGCGGCACGTTCGTCCGCCGGGAGCCCCTGTCACGCGACACATGCGCCCCCGGACGGCGCTGACGTTCGGGCACCGAACCGCTGACCCCCCCTGAGTGCGCTAGGTCGCGCGCCGCTTCGTCGCGCTGCCCGCCGGAGCAACCATCCGGTCACCGATCGTTCGATCCGTCCGGCGACGCATGCGTTCCGCCGGCGCGGCCCCCACCGAACGGGCGTGCCACCAGCCGGGCGAAACGTTCGGGCAGCGAACCCTTGATCCGCCTGGCGGCGCGCCGCCCCGGCGCCCGTTGCCCGGCGCCCGCAGCGCCCCGGCGTCCCCCGCCCGGCCCGCGCCGGGGCGCGGCCCCCGCAGCCCCCGCGCCCCCGCGCCCCAGCGCCCGCCCAACGCGGGCCCCCCTCAGCGGTCGAAGCCGATCCCCAGTGCGTCCATCGCCCGCAGGAACAGGCCTGGCCGCCCCTCGTTCGCATCGGCCGCGATGACCGCCCGGCGCATCAGCTCCACCGCCGGGGTCCGGATCGGCTCCGGCGGGATGGGGAACGGCCGCGATCGCACGAACCGCAGGCGCAGCCGCGGGGAGTCCGGCGCCAGGACCATGTCGCGCAGGATCCCCGCCGCCCAGCGCGCCGAGCCGACGCCGAGGCCCGTGTAGCCCAGCGCGTAGTGCACCCGCCCGCCCAGCATCTCGCCGAAGGTCACGTGGAACCGCGTCGTGGTGTCGATGGCGCCGCCCCAGCGGTGTGTGAACCGGAGCCCGGCCAGCTGCGGGAAGGTGGCCGAGAAGTGCCGCTCCAGGAGCTCGAAGGTTGCCGGGCGGCGGTCGTGGGCCGGGACCACCCGGTTGCCCGGGTGGTAGATGGCGTCGTAGCCACCCCACAGGATCCGGTCGTCCGCGGTCAGCCGGAAGTAGTGAAACTGGTTGCCCGCGTCGCCCACGCCCTCGCGCCCGCGCCAGCCGATGGACGCGCGTCGCTCGGGGGTCATGGGCTCCGTCATCAGCACGTAGTCGTACACGGGCACGAACTGCGGCACCAGCCGCCGGAGCCAGCCGCTGTACGCGGACGTGCCGACCAGGACCCGCGAGGCCTCCACGATCCCGCCGCCCTCGACGCGAACCTCCACCCCGGCCGCGTGCCGCCGCAGCCCGGTCACCCGCGACCCCTCGAACACGGTCCCGCCCCGACGCTCGACCGCGGCCGCCAGGCCCCAGGCGAGCTTCGCCGGGTTGAGCATCACCGTCCTTTCCCCGCCGGCGCGCACCCCCGCCAGGAATCGCGGCGATGCGACCGCGGCCCGGATCTCCTCGCGGTCCAGGAACTGGAGCGGGGTCCCGTGCCGGCTCGCCAGCTCGGCGTGGGCCAGGAGGTCCTCCACCTGGTGGGGCTCGGTGGCGACGTCGAGCGTTCCCGTCTCCTCGAGCTCGCAGTCGATCCCTTCGGCGCGCACGAACGCGACCAGCCCGGCGAGGTTCTCGAGGCCCTCGCGCTCCAGAACGTCGATCTCGTCAGGGAAGTGCCGCAACCCGTTGGCGAGGCCGTGGGTCAGGGACGCGGCGCAGAAGCCGCCGTTGCGCCCGCTGGCGCCCCAGCCCACCTGCTCCGCTTCGAGGACGGCGATGCGCAGGGACGGGTCGGCGTCGAGCAGCGCGATCGCGGACCACAGGCCGGTGAACCCGCCGCCGATCACGGCGATATCGACGCGGTGCCGCCCGACGGCGGGGATTCGGCGCGGCCCGGGGTCGCCGGTGGTGAACCAGAAGGCGCCGCCGGCCGCGGGGTAGCCGTTTCGCATGATCCTGACAATGTACGCGGATTGGAGCGAAGAACACCAGTCAAGGTTCGATATTCGTGGCTGATGAGCCGCCCATGGACGATATCCGCGTTGACGATGCCATCCGACCTGTGGCACGATCCGGCCTATCTGTTGCATAGCCCGCAACGCCTGTCCCGGTCCGCGCACCGGTCGGCGGGGCGGGCCCCCCGCACGTCGCTGCGTTCCGCGACGGGTGCCCGACCGGGTCGCGCGGGGTCGAAGCCTGGAGGCACGTATGACGGCCGAACCCGCTGCCCGCCCGACCCCCACGCTCCGCCGCGAGCAGCAGTCGGCGCTCTACGCGCGCGCCTGCGCAACCCTCCCCGGCGGCACCAACTCCAACTTCCGCGCGTGGGGCGAGGACACGGTCTACGTCGACCGCGGCAAGGGCGGCCGGGTCTGGGACCTGGACGGCAACGAGTACATCGACCTCCGCATGGGCTACGGCCCCGTGATCCTGGGCCACGGCGACGACCGCGTCGACGACTACGTGAACGAGCGGATGCGCAAGGGCGTCAGCTTCTCGCTCACGAGCGAGGACGAGATCCGGGCGATGGAGCTCCTCAAGGAGCTCAACCCGTGGGTGGACAAGGCACGCATGACCGTGTCGGGCACCGAGGCCACGATGCACGCGATGCGCGTGGCGCGGGCCCACACGGGCCGCACGAAGATCGTGAAGTTCGAGGGCCAGTACCACGGCGTCCACGATTACGCCCTGATCAGCGTTGCGCCCAACAACATGGCCGACCTGGGCGACGAGAACAACCCCGTGGGCCTCGCCTGGGGCCGCGGCATCCCCGCCGAGATCGCCAGGACCATCGTTCCGGCGCGCTACAACAACATCGAGCGCCTGCGCGCCCTGTTCGAGCGCCAGGGCGAGGAGATCGCCGCCGTCATCGTGGAGCCGGTGCTGGGCAACGCCCAGGGCATCATGCCCAAGCCGGGCTTCCACCAAGCGATGCGCGCCCTGACCGAGGAGTTCGGGATCCTCCTGATCTTCGACGAGGTCAAGACGGGCTTCCGGTTCGCCAGGGGCGGCGCGGCCGAGTTCTTCGGCATCACCCCGGACCTCGCGACCTACGCCAAGGCGATGGGCAACGGCTACCCCGCGGCGGCCTTCGGCGGTCGCGAGGAGGTCATGTCGGTCCTGCCGGACAAGGTCAGCCACGGCGGCACCTACGCAGGGAACCGCGTGGCCGCGTCCGCCGCGGTCAAGACCCTCGAGATCCTGCGCGACACGGACGCGCTGGCCACCATCCACCGCACCGGCGAGTCCATCCAGGCCGGGGTCCGGCAGCTGCTCGACGCCAAGGGCCTCGCCTACCACATCACCGGCCACCCCTCCATGTTCGGGATCATGTTCACGGACACCGTGGCCAGCGAGTACCGCGACTGGGCCAACACGGACCACGAGCTGTACGACGCCATCGCCGTCGGCATGCATGCCCGTGGGGCGATGCCGGAGCCCGATAGCCGCGAGCCCTGGTTCATGTGCGAGGCGCACGCCCAGGGCGACCAGGTGGACCGGATCATCTCGATCTTCGGCGACTCGCTGGACGCGGCGCTCGAGGCGCGTGCGCAGGGCAGGCCGCTCGCACACGAGACCGAAACCGCCTACGCGGACACGACGGCCGACGCGGCCCCCGCAGCCGAATGAGCCCGGTCGGAGGAGGGTTCCGATGACGCTCGACGGGAATGCCGTCCGGTCCGTCGATCGGGCGGCAGCCCTGTTGCTGGCCCTGGGCGAGAGCCACGGTGAGGCGGGCGTGACGGAGCTCGCCCGCCGGCTGGGTCTGCACAAGTCAACGGCCTCGCGCCTCCTGGCCACGCTGGAGAAGCGCGGCCTCGTGGAGCAGGACGACGAGACCGGCCGCTACCGCCTGGGCCTGGTCGTGATCCGCCTGGCCGAGAAGGCCGAGCGGACGCTCGACCTGCGCGCCATCGCGATGCCCGAGCTGGACCGGCTCGCGCGGGCGACCCACGAGACGACGGGCCTGGGCGTCGCCGACGGCGACCAGTTCCTCACGGTCGCCCAGGCGGATGGCCCCAACCTCGTCGCGGTGGGCGACTGGACCGGGCGCGGCGTGCCCATCCACTCCGTCGCGGCCGGCAAGGTGCTGCTCGCGGCCATGCCCGAGCGCGAGATCCTCAAGCTGGTGCGCCGCGGCCTGGACCGCTTCACGGACCGGACCATCACCCAGCTCGAGCCGCTCCTCGAGGAGCTTGCCCGGATCCGCCGCCGCGGCTACGCGACGGCGTTCGGCGAGTTCGACGCGGGGCTCAACGCGGTCGCCGCCCCGGTGCACGACGCCCGCGGCCACGTCACGGCCGCCGTGGACATCTGGGGCCCCGCCTTCCGGATCACACCCCGGCGCATGCCGGAGCTGGTCCAGCAGGTCCGCGAAAGCGCGGCCGCGGTGTCGGTACGGCTCGGGGGAACCGCGGCGTAGCCGTGCCGGCGCCCCCGCGTCGTGGGGCAACCCGGTCGTGGTCCGCGGCGCGCTAGGCTAGGTGTGCCATGAAGATCCCCGCCGACCTCCAGGACCAGTTGATCGCCCTGCTCCGGGATCCCGTTCTCCCGATCCTGCTCATCGTCGTGATCGCGGCGGTCTTCATCCGCCTGGCCCACCTCGCCATCCGGGGCATCGTCAAGGCGCTGCTGGACCGCGAGGCGTTCGAGGGAACCGCCCAGGAGCTGTCCGCGGTCGAGCTCAAGAAGCGGATGGACACGCTCGACTCGCTGGGGGCGACCGCCGTCCGGGTGTTCATCCTGCTGATCGCCGCGGTGATGATCCTGGGCGAGCTCAAGCTCAACATCGGGCCCGCCATCGCGGGGCTCGGCATCGTCGGCGTCGCGGTGGGCTTCGGGGCGCAGAGCCTGGTCAAGGATTACCTCAACGGGGCCCTGATCCTGATCGAGAACCAGTTCAGCATCGGCGACACGGTGGCGATCGCCGGCGCCAGCGGGACGGTCGAGGACTTCAGTCTCCGGCGGACGACGTTGCGCGACCTCAGCGGTGTCATGCACACCATCCCCAATGGGGAGATCCGGGTGACCTCCAACAGCACGCGCGGCTGGGCCCGGATCAACGAGGACATCGACGTGGCCTACGACAGCGACTTCGATCATGTCGTGGCCACGATCAACGCGGTGGGCCAGGCGCTGTACGACGACCCTGAGTGGAAGCGACGAGTGCTGGAGCCTCCGAGTGTGCTCCGGGTGCAGGCGTTCGGCGAGTCGGGCGTGACCATCAAGGTGCTCGGGACGGTGCGGGCGTCCGAGCAGTGGGCCGCTGCCGGCGAGTTCCGGCGCCGACTCCTGGCGGCCTTCATGGAAGCGGGCGTCGAGATCCCGTTCCCGCATCGCGTGGTCATCTCGCGCGAAGGCGCGAGCGCGCCACCCGGGGCGCCCGCACCCGAGGGGGCGCCCGAATCGAACGCGAGCTGAAGGTGGCCGGTCGGGAGTCGCGACCCGACGCGTAGAATGGCCCGACCCAGGAGTTGAGCGGAGGGACCCCGTGAGCGTCGACCCCCAGGCCCACGACGGGCCGGAGATCGAGAACCTTCTCGTCGAGAGGCGGACGTTCCCGCCGGACCCCGCCTTCATGGCGCAGGCGAACGCGACCGCGGCCCTCTACGACGAGGCCTCCGCGGACTACGTGGGCTTCTGGGACCGCCAGGCCCGCGAAAGGTTGTCCTGGTTCACGCCGTACGACCAGACGCTGGAGTGGAACCTCCCCGACGCGAAGTGGTTCACTGGCGGCGAGCTCAACATCGCCTACAACTGCGTCGATCGCCACGTGGAGCGGGGTCTCGGCGACAAGGTCGCCTACCACTGGATCGGCGAGCCCGGCGACACGCGCACGATCACGTACGCGGACCTGATGCGGGAGAGTTCAAGGGCCGCCAACGCGCTCCTGGAGCTGGGCGTCCGCAAGGGCGACCGCGTCGCGATCTACATGCCCATGATCCCCGAGCTGCCCATCGCGATGCTCGCCTGCGCCCGGATCGGCGCGCCGCACACGGTGGTCTTCGGGGGGTTCTCGGCGGAGGCGCTCGCGGGCCGCATCAACGACTGCGGGGCCAAGGCGCTGATCACCGCCGACGGCGGCTGGCGCAAGGGCAAGAAGGTGGGCCTCAAGCACCACGTCGACGCGGCGATCGTCGAGACGCCGTCCATTGAGCACGTCATCGTCGTGGACCGCTTCGGCGACGGCGTGCACATGGTCCCGCGCCGCGACCACTGGTGGCACGAGATCGTGGATCGCCAGTCCGACGTCTGCGCGCCCGTCCCCGTGGACAGCGAGCACATGCTCTACCTGCTCTACACGTCGGGGACGACCGCCAAGCCGAAGGGGATCCTCCACACCTCCGCGGGCTACCTCCTGGGGGCCGCGTTCACGCACTGGGCCGTGTTCGACATCAAGCCCGACGACGTGTACTGGTGCGCGGCGGACATCGGCTGGGTGACGGGCCACAGCTACATCGTCTACGGGCCGCTGGCCAACGCCACGACCGGCGTCCTGTACGAGGGCGCCCCCGATTCACCGACCTGGGACCGCTGGTGGGAGATCATCGAGGAGTACAAGGTCAACATCCTGTACTGCGCCCCGACCGCGATCCGCGCCTTCATGAAGCAGGGCGAGCAGTTCCCGGCCGCGCACGATCTATCTTCGCTGCGGGTCCTTGGCTCCGTCGGCGAGCCCATCAACCCCGAGGCATGGCGCTGGTACAGGGACGTCATCGGCGGCGGGACCACGCCGGTGGTCGACACGTGGTGGCAGACCGAGACGGGCCAGATCCTGATCTCGCCGCTCCCCGGCGTGACCACCACCAAGCCAGGGTCCGCGACCTTCGGGCTGCCGGGCATCGATGTCGATGTCGTGGACGCCGACGGCCGGTCTGTCCCGTTCGGCGGCGGCGGATACCTGGTGCTCAAGCGCCCCTGGCCCGGGATGCTGCGCGGGATCTACGGCGATCCCGAGCGCTACCGCAAGACGTACTGGAGCCGGTTCCCCGGGATGTACTTCGCAGGTGACGGCGCCAAGCGCGACGAGGAGGGCTATCTCTGGCTGCTCGGCCGCGTCGACGACGTCATGAACGTGGCCGGGCACCGGATCAGCACGGCCGAGGTGGAGTCGGCGCTCGTCGACCACCGCTCCGTGGCGGAAGCCGCTGTCGTCGGCAAGAACGACGCCATCAGCGGCCAGGCGATCTTCGCCTTCGTCATCCTCAAGTCGGGTCAGGAGCCCTCGGATACGCTGGCGATCCAGCTCCGCGAGCACGTCGCCTACGTGATCGGGCCGATCGCCCGGCCGAAGTTCCTGATGTTCGTCCCCGACCTGCCCAAGACGCGGTCGGGCAAGATCATGCGCCGGCTCCTGCGCGATATCGCGGAAGGCCGGACGCTGGGCGACGTAACGACCCTCGCGGACGCCACCGTCGTGGACAGCATCCGGTCAAATACCGGCAAGGCCGAGGAGGAGTAGCGGGTGCCGTTCGGCTTCCTGAGGCGCCGCAAGTCCGAGGACGCCACCCCCGGCCTGGCGAGGGGCGCGGGATCGGGGGCGGACGCGCCCTCTCGCCTTCACACGGGACCGGTCCGCGGCGTGCCGTTCACCGCCCTCACGGAGGACTGGCGGCTGCGTGGCCGGATGGACATCAGCGGCCGCCTCTCCGACGCCCTCAACAAGCGAGAGGCGATCGCGATCACGGACGTCTCGTGGGGCCCCACGGATGCCACGGAGCTCGAGCCTGCTCCGGGGCTCAAGAGCGTGGACCCGTACGACCTGATCATGGTCACGGCGGGCGAGGAAAGCCTGCCGCCCCTCTCCGAGACCGAGCGCGCCGCCCTCAAGGTCCACAAGGTGGCGTACGACGTGGCCCTCGAGCTGCCGCCGTTCCGGGTGATCGGGACGGTCTACCTGCATCCGGGCTCCGAGCCGGATCGTCTCCTGGACCGCTCGACCGAGATGTTCGTGGCGGTCGCTGAGGCCACGGCCCGCCACGGCGACGTCGAGGTCACGGACCCCGAGGTCGAGGTGATCCTCGTCAACCGCTTCTACCTCCGCGGCGTGAGCCAGGTGGACAAGCGGACGGGGGAGCCGCACCAGAAGCTGCCGGGCTCGCCGCTCGGCGGGACGAGCTGGCAGGACCGCAGCTAGGCCCGGACCACGAATCGAAGGCGCCCGGCCGGCGGCCGAGCGCGGTGTCGTGACGGGGACCGTCCCATCGCAATCAGGCCCGGGCAGGCACGGCCCTCCCGAAGAAGCGGAACCCGGCCTTCGCGCCATGCGCGACGTCGCGGCCCAGCAGCCGGTCCGCCAGGATCGCAAAGTCACCGGTGATCGGCTCCCGCGGTGCCAGCTCCACGAGGGTGCGTCCCTCGTTGGTCGCCTTGACCAGGACCTGGCCGGCCGAACGGACGGTGGCGTAGCACGGGATCCCGATCGCCTTCTCGATCTCCTCGGTCGGCACGCCCGAGCCGGCTCGGTTGACGACGAGCGACAGCCGGTCGCGCATGCCGAGCTCGTCGGCGACGTCCCGGAGCTTGACCACGGCGCGGATCGCCGGCAGGTCCGGCGTGACCGGGACGAGGATGCGATCCGCCTTGTCGAACACGGCCCGGTTGAGCGGGCTGTACGACGGGTGGAGGTCGGCGATGACGTAGTCCACGGACCGGCGGGCCGAGGCGATCGAGGAGGCCACGCGGTCGGGGTCGAGGATCTCGGTGTGGATGGGGCTCGCGGTGAGCGGCAGGATTCGCAGGCCGGACGAGTGGGCCGAGGCGAGATCGAAGAACGGCAGGACCGGCCCGCCGTCGAGCTCGTCGCGCCAGGCGTCCACCACGGTGGGCACGGCGTCCATGCCGAGCGATGTGCTGACGTGGCCGGTGACGGTATCCGCGTCGACGAGGAGGACGCGCTGGCCCCTCTCGGTCAGCATGGCGGCGAGGTTGGTGGAGATCGTCGTCTTGCCCACGCCGCCCTTGGGGTTGAAGACCGCGACCAGCTGGCCGCGACGGCCCCAGTCGCCAGGCGCGAGCGCACCCTGGAGGACCGGCCCGGACCCGTCGTCCACGGCGATGGCGCGGATGCACATCGCCTCGACCCGCCAGCGGATCGACTCCGCGGAGTAGGGCCGCGTCATGTACTCGTCGTCTTCGTGTCCGGGACCGCTGATGTCCAGGGCGTCCATGGTCGCCGGGTTGACGATCATGAGCGCCGAGATCGCGCGGCCGCTCCCGTGGAGCAGGGACCAGGCGTCGATCGCCAGCTCCGGCTCCACGTCGGCATCGATGATCCCGACGGCCACGTCGGACCGCGCCCCCAGCAGGACGGCAAGGTCCCGGACGTCGTCGAGCGGGATCGGATCGAAGCCCCCGAGGGCCAGCTCGGCTGCGACGGGGTCGCGTTCCGTCGCGGGCAGGAGCAGCGCGACGGCCGGCCGGCCGAGGGATGAGGCCATCTGGATCAGCCCTCCGACTCGGGATCACGGGCGGTCACCTGCACGACGCCGTCGCCGCTGCTGGTGACCCGGGCCGCGAACCCGGGCATGGTCGGGACGGCGTCGCGGAACGAGACGTCCGGTCGATGGGTCACGTTGAACACGAACTCGCCGTCGGGGCCGGAGGCGACCGCCACGGCCTGGACGCCCGAGAGGCGGCCGAGATGGCGCTTGAAGCTGGCGATGCTGGCGACCGAGACCAGGCCCGAGACGACGACCTGGGTGGTGCGCGGCTCGCCGTCGGCGGCTCCCTCGCCATGGTTCGGCAGGAGGGACGCGAGGCGATCGGTGAACGACTCCTCGAACCCGCCGGCGCCAACGCGGGCGGTGAGGGCGGCCTGGGCCTCGGGGTCATACTCCTCGTCGACGTCGACGCGGCCCTTGAGCAGTTCGGCGGCAGTTTCGGCGACATCGGCCGCGGCCTCCGCCTGGTCGGCGGACTCGGCGGCGGACTCGGCGGCCACGACGGCCTCGGCCGCGGCCTCGAGGGCGGCCATGATCGCGCCACGGTCGACCGGATCGCCGGTCTCGCCGTCGCCCGTCGGGGAGCCCTCGGGGGCGTCACCGGCGGCCCAGCGCGGGATGTCATCGACTGGCTGCTCGGAGGTCCACGCCTCGGAGCCGTCACCTTCGAGCTCCGAGATCTCCAGGACGACGAGCGGCTCGGCGACCATTGCCTGGGCGACCATGGATGTGGCGCTCCAGGCGTCGGGCTCGCCCCATGCGGATGCGGCCGGCTGGCCGGGCTCGGCGACGGCCTCGACCTCGGGCTCCATCGTCTCGGCGACGGCCTCGGTCTCGGGCTCGGGCTCCATCGTCTCGGCGACGGCCTCGGTCTCGGGCTCGAGCTCCATCGTCTCGGCGACGGCCTCGGTCTCGGGCTCGAGCTCCATCGTCTCGGCGACGGCCTCGGTCTCGGGCTCGAGCATCTCGAGGTCCGCGACAGCGGCGACATCGTCCGCCGGGACCGCCATCCGTTCGGGCACGGCGAGGTCGGTCAGGTCCGCAAGTGGCTCGAGCACCGGCAGCTCGGGCAACGACTCGGCCATGGTGGCGAGGCGCGCGGGGTCATCCTCGCTGTCAAGCCGGACGGAGTACGCCTCCATGTCGGTCCTGTAGGCCGCGGCGGTCTGCTCGACCTCGGAGACGCGGCCCTCGATGGCGGCGGCGTGCGCGGCCAGCTCCTCGTCGAGCCCCAGCTTCCGGGCGTCGATCCGGTTCTCGGTCTCCGCCTTGATCCGCGCGATCTCGGCGCGGGACCACTCCTTGATCCGCGCGATGTCCTCGTCCGAGCGGACGCGCAGGGCGTCCTCGCCCTCCTTGGAGCCGGCGCGGATCGTCTCGACCACCTGGGCGACATCGCTGTCGACCTGGGTGAGGGCCTGGTCGCGGGCGGCGATGCCCGTGGCCCGGATGGCGGAGGTGAGGTCCGCCATGAGCTTGGTCGGCTTCCGGGGCGCCACGGGAGCCGGCGGCGGAGAGGGCTCGAGTTCGATCATGGCGGGCTCCTGGGCGTCTTGCGGCTGCGCGTCGGGCTCCTCGGGGGCAAGAGCGGGATCGGCCGGTCGGGGCTGGGAGGTGAGGCCCAGGCGGGCGTTGAGGTCGGGGGACGGCCATGCGATCGACGCTTCGGCCTCGGGCTCGGCAGCCGCATCTTCGACGGGCGTCGAGGTCTCGTCGGGGGCGGGGTTCTCCTGCGAGCGGTCGGAGCTCCAGGGGAGCCGGAAGCCTGAACGGGTATCCGTGTTCGCCATGGGTGGGCACTCTTCCTCGTGAACCGGCGGGCAGGGCCGGGGCTTGTGTGCACCATAGGCGGCGAGGTGGGCTGCGGTGCAGTCGCTAGAGGTACCAGCCAGTGGTCCCGGTGGTACCGGGACGCACCACTTTTCCACAGGGCGTTGCGGCCGACCCGGTCTACCATGGGGGCGTGGATGCGTCCTTGCCCCCCGTCACCCCCGGCGTCCTCGGCGGCGACACCTTCGATGGCCGCCCCGGCCTCTCCGACCGGTTCGGGCGCGCGCTGCGCGACCTGCGGATCTCGGTCACGGACCGCTGCAACTTCCGTTGCCCGTACTGCATGCCGGCCGAACTCTTCGGGCGGGACTTCGCGTTCCTGCCCAGGGAGCAGGTGCTCAGCTTCGAGGAGATCACCCGGCTCGCCGGCATCTTCGTGACGCCAAGCGTCACGAAGCTCCGCATTACCGGCGGCGAGCCGCTCGTGCGTCGGGACCTGCCAGTGCTCATCTCGGAGCTGGCCGGCCTCCGGGCCCCCGATGGCGTCCCGGTGGACCTGACGCTGACCACCAACGGGTCCGCGCTCCGGCCGCTCGCCGGGCCGCTGCGCGAGGCTGGCCTGGCGCGGATCACGGTCAGCCTGGACTCCCTCGACGACGCCGTGGCCGGCCGGATGAACGGCGTGGACTTCCCGGTGTCCCGGGTTTTGGACGGGATCGCCGCGGCCCGGTCCGCGGGTCTCGCGCCGATCAAGGTCAACACCGTCGTCCGCCGCGGGCTCAACGAGGCGTCGATCGTGCCGCTCGCCCGGTGGGCGCGCAACGAAGGGCTGATCCTGCGCTTCATCGAGTACATGGACGTGGGGACGGCCAACGGTTGGCGCCTGGACGACGTGGTGCCGGCAGGCGAGATCCTCGCGATCGTCGACGCGGAGCTGCCGCTCGAGCCGATCCCGGCGAACTACCGGGGCGAGGTGGCAGGGCGCTACCGGTACCGCGACGGGATGGGGGAGCTGGGCGTGATCGCCTCGGTCACGCGGCCGTTCTGCGGCGACTGCACCCGGGCGCGGCTCTCGGCCGAAGGATCGCTGTACACGTGCCTGTTCGCGGGATCCGGCACGGACCTCAAGGAGCCGCTGCGAGCCGGCGAGACCGACGACGAGCTCGCGGCACGGATCCGAGGCGTGTGGACCGTCCGCGGGGACCGGTACTCGGAGCTGCGGAGCGCGGCCACGGAGCGCCTGCCGAAGGTGGAGATGTTCGAGCTGGGCGGGTAGCTTCCCCCCGGGTTTGCCGCTCCACCCCTTCGATCGCCCTGCGCCCCCACCGTGCGCCCCGTCACGACTCGATCGCGGAGACGCTGCGGTCCTGGGTGCGGCCGGACCTGGCGCGTCGCCGCCGGATCACCAGCTTCTCGATCTCGACCCCGACGAAGGCCAGGGTCGAGGCGGCCAGCATCACCACGAGCTCAACTGGCGCGAGGCTCTTCGTCTCGAAGATCGGCTGGAGTGGCGGCAGGTAGATGATCGCGAGCTGGATGGCCACCGTCGCCACGACGGCCCGCGCCAGCGGCTTGTTGGTGCGCCAGCCAAGCGTGAAGAAGCTCTGCGTCTCGGAGCGGACGGCGAGCGCGTTGCCGAGCTGGAGGAATGCCAGCGTGGAGAACACCATCGTCTGCCAGTGCCAGTCGTTGGCGATTGCCAACGACTGCATTGCCAGGCATACCCCGCCCATCAGCAGGCCGACCCACAGCGCCTGCTGCCACAGACCGCGAGCGAAGATGGACTCGCTCATGGGGCGCGGCGGACGACGCATCGTGTCGCGTTCCGCCGGTTCAACGCCCAGCGCGAGCCCGGGCAGGCCGTCGGTGACGAGGTTGATCCACAGGATGTGGACCGGCAGCAGGGGCAACGGCAGGCCGAGGAAGGGGGCGAGGAACATCACCCAGATCTCCCCGGAGTTGCTCGTCAGGGTGTAGCGGACGAAGCGCCGGATGTTGTCGTAGATCCGTCGGCCCTCTTCGACGGCCGAGACGATCGTGGCGAAGTTGTCGTCGGCGAGGACCATGTCGGCCGCTTCCTTGCTCACCTGCGTGCCGGTCATCCCCATCGCCACGCCGATGTCCGCGAACTTGAGCGCGGGTGCGTCATTGACGCCGTCTCCGGTCATCGCCACGACCGCCCCGCGCGACTTCCACGCCTGGACGATCCGCAGCTTCTGCTCCGGGTTCGTCCGCGCGTAGACCGCGACGTCCTCGACGATGGCGTCGAACGCCGGGCCATCGAGCGCTTCGAGGTCGGTCCCGGTCAGGGTCCGTCGACCGTCGGTGAGGATGCCGAGCCGGCGTGCGATCGCCTGGGCCGTCAGCGCATGATCGCCGGTGATCATGACCGGCGTGATGCCGGCGGCCCGCGCGGCGGCGACCGCGCCTGCGGACTCGGGCCGCGGCGGGTCGGCCATTGCGACGAGCCCAAGGAGCGAAAGGCCGCTCTCGGCTCCTTCGAGGTCGGCCGGAACCACAGCGAGGTTCCGCTCGGCGAGGGCCAGGACCCGGTAGCCATCGGCGGCAAAGCGATCCGCGGCGACCTGGGCACGGTCCCAGACGTCGCGGTCCTCGGGCCTGCCGAGCGGCGCGAGCGCGTCTGTTCCGCCCTTCACCGCCATCCAGACTCCGTCCTGATCCTGGTGGAGCGTGGACATCCGCCGGCGGTTGGCATCGAACGCCACCTCTGCGACGCGGGGCAGGATGAGGTCGAGGTCGGGTCGGCTGACGCCGAGCTTGCCGGCAAGGGCGAGGAGCGCTCCCTCCGTCGGATCGCCGGTGATCGTCCACGGAGCGCCGTGCTGCGACGGTGCGTGGAGGGCCGCATCGTTGCACGCGGCCGCGGCCCGCGCGAGTGGCTCCAGGTGCGGGTCGCCACCCTCGCCGGCATCGCCAACCACCGATCCGGACGGCTCGTAGCCGGTGCCCTCGACCTGGTACTCGGCCACCGGCGTCCAGATCCGCTCGACGAGCATCCGGTTCTGGGTGAGGGTGCCCGTCTTGTCCGAGCACACGACGTTGACCGACCCGAGGGTCTCGACCGCGGGCAGCTTGCGGGTGAGCGCCCTGCGGGTGACCATCCGCTGCGCCCCGAGCGCGAGCGACACGGTCACGACCGCCGGCAGCGCCTCGGGGATGGCCGCCACGGCCAGGCTCACTGCCGTCAGGAACATCAGCTCGACCGATTCGCCCCGCGCGACCCCGGCGACGAAGACGATGGTGCAGACGACGAGGGAAGCACCGGCAAGACCTTTGCCCAGCGTTGAGAGCCGTCGCTGGAGCGGCGTCTTGCCCGCTGGGTGGGCCTGGAGCAGGTCGGCGATCCGCCCGAGGGCCGTCGCCATCCCGGTCCCCACGACGACGCCGGACCCGCGACCGTAGGTCACCGCCGTCCCCTTGAAGGCCATGTTCCGCTGGTCGGCCATCAGCGCTTCGGTGACGTGCGGCAGCGCTGCCACCGTCTTCACGGCGGGCTCCGACTCGCCGGTCAACGCCGCCTCGTTGATGCGGAGCGCCACAGACTCGATGAGGCGCAGGTCGGCCGCCACGATGTCGCCAGCCTCGAGCTGGACCAGGTCGCCGGGTACGAGCATGTTGGCGGGGATGACGGCGATCTCGCCGGCACGCACGACACGCGTCGTCGGGCTGGTCATCTGCTTGAGCGCGGCCATCGCCTGCTCGGCGCGGTATTCCTGGATGAACCCGATCACGCCGTTCAGCCCGACGATGGCCAGGATCACGAACGTGTCCTTCAGATCGCCGATGAGTGCCGTGACGAGCGCGGCAATCATCAGCACGACGATCATCGTGTTCGTGAACTGCTCGACGAACAGCCGCCAGGGCGGCTTGTGTCCTCGCTCAACGAGCTCGTTGGGTCCGACGCGGGCCAGCCGCTCGGAGGCATCTCCCGGGCTCAGACCTGCTGCCGGATCGGTTCCGAGCGATGTGGCGACGGCCTGCGCATCGACCGCCCAGGGCTTGCCGACGGGCGTCGCCGCCGGCATCTCCGATGTCATGACGACGCCCTCCAGACGGCACCCAGCAGCACGACGTAGCCAATGAGCACGACGACCGCGTCGGGCTCCAGTCGCCGGATGCGTGTCCGGGTGCCGTGGACGACGGCGGCCAGAGCGACCGCCATGAGCAGGATCGCCCCGACGCCGGCCACGACCTGGGCCGGGTCGACTGCTGCGAGGATGGGCCCCTGGACGTAGGCGACATCTGCCGTGATCAGGATCGCCACGTTGAACGCGTTGCTGCCGAACAGGTTGCCGACCGCCAGGTCGTAGGCCCCGATCCGGACCGCGGCCAGCGAGGCGACGAGCTCCGGCAGCGACGTCGTCACCGCGAGCAGCAGCGCCCCGACGAATGTCTGGCCCATGCCCGTGGCATCCGCGATCCCCTTGCCCGACAGGGCGAGGAAGGGTGCCGCGACGAGGACGGCGAGTGCCGCCACGCCGAAGATCGCCACCGCATAGCGCAGGCTGTGGCGCGGCCCCTGGGGCTCCGCCCACCCCGTTGGCTCGAGGATCTCGCCGCTGGGCTCACGGGTGCGCCGTCCCTCGCTCCGCGAGCGGCTCATCCACGCGGCCGCCGCGACGTAGGCCGCGACGATGAACAGCGTGTCCACGCCGACCCAGCCGATCGCGATCCCGGAGGGGACGAGGATCGCCAGCACCGCGATCGACGTCAGTCCGATCGCGACCGACGCGAGCCTCGCGTGTCCGATCCCAACCGCAGGCCAGACACCGCCACGATGCGCCAGGTCGATGATGGCCAGGATCGCCATGTTCGCCAGGCTGCTTCCGAACAGGTCGCCGACGGCGAGGTTCGGCGCGCCATCAAGCGAGGCGCTGACGCCGGTCGCGATCTCCGGCAGCGACGTGGCACCGGCCAGGAGGAACATGCCGACGATCAGGCCGCCGAGGCCGGATCGCGTGGCGATCTCATCACCAGCCCGCGCGAGGGTCGTTCCCGCCGCGACGACGACCGCTGCGGCGACCAGGAAGATCGCTACCCACTGCCAGAGCTCATACGGACCCATCGGCCCGCCTTTCGAGCTCGATCGATGCCCGGGGGACGACGAGCACCGAGGTCGATCCGCATTGGCCGAGGACCATCTCCGCAAGGCCGGAGCGCCCCCGCGGACCGAGAAGGACACGGAGCCCGACCGAGACGACGCGTGGAACCTCGGGAGACGGCAGGCACTCCTTGAGGCCAGCCATGACAGTACCTCCGGCTACAACCGCACTGCCGAAGGTCTCTCCCGGCCGACGAATCGGTCGATGCCGGCGGGTCTGGACGACCGTGGTGACGCCGGACACCTTGAGCGGGATACTCCCCATCGGGGTTGATCCATCCTACGGCCTGCAAGCGGGACCATGTCAAGGGTCCCTGGATCAACTCGCCAGCATGGGACCGGATGCCCGCCGTCAAGAGATCGGCCGCCCGGTCGGTTTGGCGGCGGCATTCACGACTGGCGCGGGCCCCTCGTGGATCCGGGTCCTGGACGGCATGGTCTTCCTGCGTCCGGCCGCAGTCGGTCGTCCACAGGTCGTCCACACCGGCGGGCATCTCGTGGACGGACTGCCCCGCTGGAGCCGGAACTTGGTGGATAACCCCATTCCCGGTCCGAATCCCGGCCGGTACGGTATGTCTTGTCCGAGGGGGCCGACGGAGGCCCGGAGCGGAGGAGATCACCTCAAGCACGCTCCACCCGGCTGGCCGAGATCACCTCAAGGCCGCGCCGGCGCCCAGTCTGCGATCGCATCAAGGTCTGGCGCGCTCTCCGGTTTCCTCGGACGCTTCGTTCACCAGCGCAGGGCGGCCCGCGAGGGCAGGCCCGGTTGGACGCCCGGCAGGACGCGATCGGCATCCCGGTGTCGATACTCCTGGCGGGCGTCGGAGTTTAACGGGCCGGACGCGCCCCCCCCCCGCGGCGCTCTATCCTCGACGCATGACCGACGTCGACCGCTCTCTGCCGATCCCCCCATCCGAGCAGCCGGCCCGCCTCGCGGCGCTCGTCGCCGCCGTCCGCGCCCGCACCGACCTCGTGCCGCGCGTGGGCATCGTCCTGGGTTCCGGCCTCGGCAGCCTGGCCGACGACCTCGAGGACCCGGTCGCGATCCCCTTCGCCGACCTGCCGGGATGGCCGACCGCGACGGCTCCCGGTCATGCCGGCCGGCTGCTGCTCGGGCGCCTTGCCGGTGTCCCGATCGTCGCGCTCCAGGGCCGGTTCCATCTCTACGAGGGCAACGTCCCGGGCCTGGTGGTCCAGCCGGTCCTGCTGTTCAGGGAGCTCGGCGCGAGCCTCGTCATCCTCACCAACGCGGCCGGCGGCGTGAACCCCGCCTATGCCCCGGGCACGCTGATGGTCATCAGCGACCACATCAACCTGACGGGCCGGACCCCCCTCCTGGGCCAGAACGCGGACGAGCTCGGGCCGCGCTTCCCCGACCTGACCGACGTCTGGGCACCGACCCATCGCGCGGCGCTGCGGGGCGCGGGCGAGGCGGAGGGCGTCGATCTCGTGGAGGGGATCTACGTCGGCCTGCTAGGCCCCAACTACGAGACCCCGGCCGAGGTCCGGATGCTCCGCACCCTCGGCGCGGACGCGGTCGGGATGAGCACCGTGCTCGAGGCGATCGCGGCGCGCTGGGTCGGCCTCGAGGTCGCCGGCGTGTCGCTGGTGACGAACGCGGGCGCCGGCTACAGCGGCCAGCCGCTCACCCACGAGGAGGTCCTCGAGGCCGGCGCGACCGCGGGCCCGCGGCTGGCGCGGGTCATCCGCCGGTTCGTGGCTGGGCTCGCCGCCGGCTGACCGGAGGGCGACTCAGGCGTCGAGCCGTCGCGCCGGTGCGTCGGCCGGGGCGCGGTCGACGGTGGGATCCGTGCCGGGCGACGCACACACGTAGTAGCGCAGCCGGTGCCGGCCGTCGTTGCGGACGCGATGGCGTCGGCCGGGCAGGACGCGGATCCCCTTGAGGGGCTCCAGGACCTCCTCCACGGCGCCGACGGCGATGCTGCCGCGCCCCTCGAGCACCACGATCGCGTGCTCGGCGCCCGGGTGGCGGTGCCAGGCGTCCTCGGCGCCGGGCGCCAGCTCGATCTCGGTCACGGTGAAGGCGGCGGAGCCGAAGTCACCGGGCTCAAGGAGGAACCTCCGCCTGATCTCGTCGTCCATGACCACCCGGGCCTCGGCCGCACGTCGGACGGGTTCGTCCGCGTCCTGCCAGTGCGGCAGCGCGTCCAGGGGGTTCCCGGGATCCGGGTCGACGGCCGCGAGCAGGGCCAGGGCGTCGAGCGGCCCGTCGTTGCGGACCTGGTGGAGCTCGCCCGGCGGCTCGTACAGGACGTCGCCCGCGCGCACGAGCGTGCGGCGGCCCATCGCCTCGCCGTGCTCGAACACGAGCTCGCCACCGGCGAGGTAGACCACCGTCTCCTCGCCATGTCGGTGGGGACCGATCACCGCGCCCGGCGCGATCCGGTTGAACGAGAGCCGGATGGTCATCGGGCGGGGTCCCGCGCGGTCACGAGACCGGCAGGTCCCGGCCCGCGGCACGCGCCGCATCCCGCTTCTGGGCCCAGGCGCCCAGGACGTTGTCCTTGTGCGGCCGGATGGGGCAGTGCTCGTCGCGGTTGTTGAACTCGTCGCAGTAGCCCAGCGGCACGCACTTGGGCGCGAGGAAGGAGCCCAGGAACGGCGAGACGCCGAACACCTCGTGGCGGATCAGCTGGAACAGCCGCCGGATCTCCCACTGGGCCATCGTGCACAGGCGCAGCCCGGACATGTGGATGAGCGCCCGCAGGTTGGTCGTCATGACGAGGTTGGTGCGGGTCGCGTTCGGGAAGACGAAGCGGGCGTCCTCGCCGGGCACGCCGGCCTCGACGAGGTCCGCGTACAGGCCCAGCGCCCCGTCGACCTGCACCTCGTACCGGCCGCGGAGCTCCGGGTCGCCCTCGGCGATCGTCGCCGGCAGCATCGTGGCCGCGCCCTTGTACTTGACGTAGCGCTGGCTCTGCTGGTCGAAGGCGACACCCGCGCGATGGCGGACGAGCTGGTGCGACAGTGTCCGCGACACGCCCGAGAGGGCGAACGTGAACACGATGTGCTCGATGGTGGAGCCGTGCCCGGACTCGACGACGTTGCCGATGAGCCGCTGCATCGACGCCGGGGCGATCTCGCCCGCGACCGCGCGCCGGAAGATCTCCTGGGGATCGAGCTCGGAATAGCAGGTGCGGCAGGCGGTATAGACGAGCGGCACGTAGAAGCGCTCCACGATGTCCTTGTCCGGGAACAGGAGCGTGGCCTTCATCCCCAGCTCGTGCCGGCCGGGGTTCTTCGGGATCGCGGTCTTCGCGCGCGGGGGGACGGGCGCCTCTGCCATGGCCGCAGTCTACCGGCCCGGCGCCGCGGCGCGATACCGCGACAGGGCTGGGTCGGTCCCGCCCGACGACTCGTCTCCGAGTCAGATCGCTGATGCTGTCGAGGAGCTCGCCTCGGATCCGACGGAATCGGATCCGAGCGCTGCACCGGCACCCCCGAACTGACTCCGCCCTGTGTCACCCGGCGCCGGCGGGCGCGGCCGTCGGCCCTGTGTCGCCCGGGGCCGGCGACGGGCCGGCGCTCAGATCGCGAGCCGCGCCTTGAGCACCCGGCGATCCGTCTCACGGAACCACAGCCAGTAGAGGCAGGTCGCGACCGTGTACAGCGTGATGATCGTGATGAAGTTGACGGTGTAGCCCGCGAAGAACCCGACCGTGGCCTGGAGCACGGCGTACCACGTCCCTCCGATCACCCAGCCCACCTGCCACAGCACGCTCATCGCTGCCGCGAGCGAGGCGCGCTCGACCGGGCTCACCTGCTCCATCGCGAAGGCGTTGAAGATGGGGTTGCCCGCGTTCATGAGGGAGTTGCGGACCATCATCGCGGCGATCACGGTCCACAGGATCGGCGAGAACCCGAGCACCACCAGGAACGGGATCGACAGGCCCTGGACCAGCACCACCGACGTGATCTGGCCGAACCGTCGGGCCAGCCACGGCTGGGCCATGATCGCGAGCACGGTGCCCAGTGAGGTGAGCGCGAACACCGCGTTGAGCTGCGCGAGGTCCAGCCCGAACTTGCGCTGGATGTAGACGTTGAGGAACGGGATGACCTGCCCGGCGCCGATCGAGATCAGGAACCCCGGGAACACCAGCTTCGCGAACCGCGCCCGGTCCCGGATCGTGATGCCCAGGAATGTGCGCGACCGGCGAGGGTCGGTGGGGAAGGCGGCAGGCTCCCCGAGGGAGCGCAGGCGCGGCGCCATCGTCTTCGACGGCCGGTCGTCGGTGAGCCGGGTCACGGACAGGAGGCCAAGCCCCGAGAGCGCCAGCATGATGACGAGGATGATCCGGTAGGTCCCGGGCCCGCCGGCCGCCATCCCCATCCAGGCGGCGATCGCGGTCGCGACGAACCCACCGAGGATCGCGGCGACGATGTTGGTCACGTTCTGGATCGCGAACTGGACCGCGAACAGCTCGTTGCGGTGGTCCGCCTCGCTGTGCTCGGTCATGTACGGGCTGATCACGACCTGGAAGGCCTGGAACCCCATCGACCACAGGGCCGCCGACAGGATGACGACGACGAGCGCCTCCGATGCCAGGAGCGCCACGAGGGCGATGATCCCCGCGATCAGCCCGCCGTAGAAGACCACCCGGCGCCCGACGCGGTCCGACCACGCGCTGGCCGGGAACGCGATGATCCCGCCGGCGAGCGACGCGAGCGTCGACACGAGGCCGATGGTCGCGGATGAGTAGCCCAGCGACACCAGGTACAGGTTGAAGTCGATCCACCACAGGCTGAGGGCCGCACCGGTCACCAGGCTGGTGACCAGGATCAGGCGCGCGTCCCGCGAGAACCGCTTGTATGTCCGCGTTGAGGCCGGCCCGGACCGCCGCTCGCCGCTCACGCCTCGCCGAGGACGTCGAGCAGGTCGTCGAGGTAGCCGGACCAGTAGCCCTCGTGGTCGTCGCGCGCCTCGGCGTCGAGACCTGCCTCGTCCCAGCCGTCGTGCACGAGGCGGATGAGCGACCCGCCGTCCGGCCCCGGCTCCACCGTCCAGGCCACGGTTGTCGTCTCCGCCTCGTCCGTGCCCTCCCAGTGCCAGGAGTGTGCGAAGGAGCGCCCGGGCTCGACCCGCAGCACCGCGCCGCCCGCGATGCTCCCGTCGCCGAAGTCGAGGCGGTACGGCGAGCCCACCGGGCCCAGCGCCGCGGCGTCGGTGAACCACTCCGCCACGAGGGCCGGGTCCGTCACGGCGCGCCATGCCGCGGCGGGGTCGGCAGTCGTGGCGATCCGGAAGTCGATGGGGGCGACGTGGTCACCCTCGGTCATGGCGATCCTTCGATCAGGTGTCGTCCGAGCAGGACAGAACGGAGCCGCAGTGGCAGATCAGCGTGTACGTGCGCTCGTCCATCCGGGCGCCGCGGTTGGCGCAGACGAGCCTCAGCTCGCCGCGGTCGTCGGGCTCGATGCCGGGAGGCGCGCCGGGCCCGGGGGGCCGGCACGAGCCGGCTGGGGCTGGCGGGATCGAGGTCGATGATGGGGGCGGCATCGCTGGCCTGCACGCCACCATCCTACGGTGTCAGGGAGCTCGCCCGCGACCCGCCTGTCATCCCGCTGTGACGGCCTCCTGACGCTGCGCGCCTCCGTCTGGCTGGCCGGCACATGACGCACACGACGTGCGGGCTGCCGTCGCGCACGGCCCACCTGTCAGACCATGCGGGGCGGCGGCGACCGAGGCCGACCGGCGGGGGAGCAAGAGGAGGCGCCATGGCCACACGCGAGGAGCTCGCCGATACGCTCGCCGGCTTCGCCCTGTTCGCGGACCTGGGGTCACCCCAGCTGCTGGGCGTCGCAGGCCTGTTCGAGGAGGTCGCGATCGCCCAGGGCGAGCGGGTCCTCCGCCAGGGCCTGACCGGGTCCGGGTTCTACGTCATCCTCGACGGGGTCGCCGAGGTGCGCATCGACGGGACGTCCCGCAGCTCGCTCCACCGGGGCGACTTCTTCGGCGAGCTGTCCATCCTCCTGGGTGAGCCGCCGACGGCCGACATCGTGGCGACCACGCCGCTGTCCTGTCTGATCATGAGCGCGACCGGAGTCAAGCCGTTCCTGCTCGCCCACCCGTCCGTGATGTTCCGGATGCTCCAGGCGCAGGCCCGACGGCTGCGCAACGCCAACCGCTGGCGGAGCTAGGCGTGGACGCCGGCGCGCGCCCCTTCCCGCCCGGTGAGTACCCGGTCCTCGTCATCGGCTCCGGCCCCGGCGGTCTCCAGGTCTCGTACGGGCTCCGCCGCCACGGCATCGACCACGCGGTCATCTCCGCCGACGACGGACCCGGTGGCATGTTCCTGCGCTGGCCGTTCTTCCAGCGGCTGCTCTCATGGACCAAGCCCTACGCGCCGGCGGTGCGGGGGAGCCGCGAGTGCCAGCGCTACGACTGGAACAGCCTCCTCGCGGACGAGCCCGATGCCCGCGCCCTGCAGGCGGACTTCCTCGACGACGCCTCGTACTTCCCCTCGCGTCCCGCGATGCAGGCCAACCTCGAGCGGTTCGCCGAGCGTGCCGGCGTCACGGTGCGCTTCGGGACCCGCTGGGAACGGACGCGCCGCGAGGACAGCCCCGACGGCACGACCTTCGTCGTCGAGACATCGGACGGCGAGTACCGCTGCGGGACGCTGGTCGTCGCGGTGGGAATCGCGCAGCAGTCCACGCCGGTCACGCCCGGCATCGAGCTCGCCCGGCACTACGCCGACACCCGCGAGGCGTCCACGTACGCGGGTCGCCGCGTGTTCATCATCGGCAAGCAGAACAGTGGCTTCGAGCTCGCCACGGGCCTCGCGCCGTGGGCGTCCTCGATCACCGTCTGCTCCCCGTCGCCCGCGAAGACCAGCGTCCAGACCAAGTCGCTCGTTGGCGTCCGGGCACGCTACGTGCAGCCGTTTGAGGACGGCTTCCTCGGGCTCGGCGTGCGCATCCTGGACGCGTCGATCACGGGCCTGAGCGCGGTCGGCGACGCCATCCGCGTCGACCTGCGCCAGACCAGCGACGGCGCGGCGATGTCCGTCGAGGCGGACGAGGTCATCGCCGCCACCGGGTTCACGTGTCCCCTGCGGGACCTGCCCGACCTCGGGGTGGCGACGTTCGGGGCGAGCCGGCTGCCGGCCGTCACGCCGTTCTGGGAGAGCACGACGGTCCCGGGCATCTTCTTCGCGGGCACGATCAGTCAGGCTGCGCCGGGCCTCAAACGGCACGGCGTTCCAGCCAACTCCGGGGCCGTGCACGGACACCGGTACAACAGCCTTGTCCTCGCCCGGCGGATCGCCGAGACGCGGTTCGGGCTCGTCACGGACCGCCCGTCGATCGCGCCCGCGGATCTCGTGGGGTACCTGCTGCGCGAGGCGACCGTCGCCCCGGAGCTGTGGCACCAGAAGGCGTACCTGGCCCGCGTCGTCACCGCGACCGGCGACGGGCTCCGCGACGAGGGGATCGTCCCGCTCGCCCACGCCCTGGACGCGATCACCGCGGACATGGTGGCCATGACGATCGAGTCGGACGGGCAGGGCGGCCTCTACCCGGTGGCCTATGTGCGCCGGGCAGGCGCCCTGTCGGAGCACGTGCTGCCCGCCGATTCCCTGCTGGACTTCGGAGACGGCCGAGCACCGCGCCGCGCTCACCGATGCCGTGGCGGGTCTCCTCGCCGGCGTGGGGGCACGGTAGGGACCGCGGCAGGGACCCGGGGTTCCACGCAAGGCTGGCCGCTGGGGCCGCGCGGCCGCCCCGCGAGCCGCCGGTTCCGCCGCGCTGGGGGCTGCGCGGCCGCCTGCTGAGCGAAGCGCGGCCGGGGACCGTCACCTCGCTCGCCATCAGCGAGCAGGCCTCGCCAGAACCGGCCCGTCCCTGCGTTGCCGCTCGCCATCGGCGAGCGAGTTGACGTTCGCCGGGGATGCATGGGCCGCCGGGCGGCCGGCGAGCCCGCGGAACGCCCGGGGGACCCGCGGCAGGGGTCAGGGACCGGCACGAGGGGGTCCTCCGGGCGTGTCGGCGGATTGACATCCGGGTGATCAGCCCGTTACGGCTACCCTCGTGACATGTAGCCGTATCCGGCTAACACTCGATACGGTAGGCTCCCGCGTATGACGGACGTGCTGCCGGCGATCGTGCTCTTCGGCGACGTGGTGGACTCCCGCCGTGATCCCGGCGCGTCCGACTACCTGCGTGCCCTGCGCGACGAGCTGGATGCCGCGTATCCGGCCGAGCGGTACGCGCGCACCGGCTTCACGCAGGGCGACGAGATCCAGGTCCTCCTCCAGCCCGGCGCCGACCCCTTCCTCGCCGTGCTGCGCGCCGCCCTCCGGCCAGATGCCCGCCACCTGCGCTGGGCCGCGGTCGCGGGATCCGTCGAGGCCGGCTCGGGCCCCGCGACGGAGTGGACCGGGCCCGCGTTCCACCGGGCCAGGGCGCTGCTGGCCCAGGCGAAGGCGAACCGCCACGGGCTGCTCGCGGCGACCGGTGACGCCGCGTCGGACGAGCTCCTCGCCGACCTCGCGCCGCTCCTGCCGGCCCTCCTCGCCGAGCTGACGGCCCGCCAGCGAGAGGTCGGGCGGCTGCTCCTGGTCGATGGCCTGCCCCAGGCCGACATCGCGGAGCGCCTCGCGGTCAGCCGGGCCACCGTCTCGGTGGTCGCCGACCGCGGCCGAATCCGGTACCTGGATCGTCTCGCGAGGGCCCTGTGGACGATCTTTGGCGACGGTGTGGCCCGCGCCGCCACCCACCCGAGCGCCAGGGGCGAGGGGGGCGCCGCGTGACCGACACCGTGCTGGTCCTGGTCTGGCTAATCTTCGCGCACCTGGTGGCCGACTTCGTCCTGCAGAACGACTGGATCGCCATGAACAAGGCGCAGGACGGCCGAGCGGGCTACCAGGCGCTCGCCGTCCACGGGCTCCATGTCGGCCTGTGCCTGCTGCCGGCGATCCTTGCCTTCGGGCTGCCCGGCCTCGCCTACGTCGGCGTGGTCGTCGTCTCGCATATGGTCGTGGACCGCTGGAAGGTGCAGGCCACCCGACGGGCGGAGCGGGCGGCGCTCGATGCCGCGCAGCGGCGCTTGGCCGGGACCGGGGAGTCACCGGCGTCCGGCCTCGGCAGCGCGTGGACCCCATGGCCCGGGATGCTGTTCCTCGCGGACCAGGTGCTGCATCTCACGATCGCCCTCGTGGGCTGGCTCGTGCTGCTCGAGGGAGTTGCGCTCCAGCCAGTCTTCGTGGACGCGGTCAACGTGGTCCTGCGGAGCTGGGACCGGGCGACCGTGCATGCCGCGGTCCTCACGGGCGTGGTGCTCGTGGGGCTGTTCCTCCTCAACACGCGGGCCGCGTACTACTTCGTCCTCGCCCTCGTCTCGCCGCGCGAGCTGCCCGAGGCGTCCCGGACCCCGGATGCCCCCGCCATCGCCCCCGCCGTGGCCGCCGCCCCGTCGAGCTACACCGTGCGCGTCGGGCCGCTGGTCGCGACGGTCGAGCCCGGCGTTGTGGCGCCGACTCCGGCCGCGCCGGTTCCGGCGTCTCCGACTCCGGCCGGAACCACCACGGCCACGCCGTCACCCGGCGAGCCGGCGCCGCACCCCAGGCCATCGGTGCCGAGCGGCGCCCCGGCCCGCATCGGCGCCACGATCGGCGCGCTGGAGCGGCTGCTCATCGTCGTGTTCGTCCTGGTCGGTGCCGAGGCGGCGGTGGGGTTCGTCATCGCCGCCAAGACCATCGCCCGCTTCAAGCAGCTCGACGACCGGGGTTTCGCCGAGTACTACCTCCTCGGCACGCTCGCCAGCGTCTCCGTGGCGATCCTGAGCGCCATCGTCGCGAAGGCGGCGCTGGGCACGATCCCCTGACGCGCTAGACCAGGTTGCGCGGGATCGCCTCGCGCCACTCGCGGGCGAAGAACGGCTCGCCGTCGAGGACGACATCGAGCGCCACCGTCACGTCGAACGCCCCCTCGTCCGACGCGATCGTGCCGCGCGCGCGGATCTCCGCCTCCGCCCCGAACCCCGACCAGCGATACACCACGTCGCTCTCGAGCCGGGCGTGCGCCGGATCCGCGTCCGACGCCGTGAGCACGAGCCGCTCGCTGCTGTAGAGCCGCGAGCCGTCCTCCTGGATGCTCCCCCCGCCGTCGAAGATGGTCACCGCCACGGTCCCGCGGATGACGTCCTCCTCGATCCGCCATTCCGGCGCGTCCTCCTCGTAGGTGCCGACCTCGCGCATGACCATGGGCTCGGTGCGGAACGCCGGGACCGGCGGGGTGGCGGCCGACGCCGGGAGGACCGGCAGGACGAGCCGGGACGGCGCGGCCGGCCCATGGTGGACACGGAGCTCGCCGGGCAGGGGAGACGGCCACAGGACCGGCCAGTAGCCCGTCAGGACCGTGAGCCGGACCCGGTTCCCCGGCGAGAACCGGTAGCCCGTGGTCCGCAGCGGGATCCGCACTTCCTCGGTGGTGAGGCCCCGGGTGGGCATGGGAGAGGGATCCGTGTCACTCAGGCGGTGGGTGAGGTTGAGCACCCCGGTGGCCACGAGCGACGAGACGCCCGACGGCGCTACCTCGGACAACCGCACGACACAGGTCACCACCGGCATCGTCGCGGTCAGGTGGAGCACGGCTTCCGGCTGCCCGATGACGGAGAGCGGCTCCTCGAGCGCCTCCGACGTGTACGCGAGGCCGCGCAGCTCGTCGGGGCGGAGGTCGCGGGCCAGGCCGTTGGGATGCCAGCCGGCGCCCCAGGACAGCGCACCCGCCGTGCCCACGGTCGCCCGGTGGGAGAGCGCGTTCACCCCATCCGCCACCGGTCTCCCGCCCAGCGTCCCCGCGCCGAGGGCCAGCTCGAGCGTCCCCGTGCCCGCCACCGGGAAGCTGTCGGCCGCGCGCCAGCGGCCCGGCCAGACCGCCGGGAACGGCTCCGGGTCCGCGTACTCATGCTCGAACCAGACGAGGGCGGGCTCGTCCTCCCAGCCGTTCTCGACGCCCTTGAGGTAGCGGTCGAAGAAGCGCACCAGCTCGTGCAGCCAGTCGAGGTTCGGTCCCGGGTAGGCGTCGTCCGGGAACGAGTGGACCCAGTTGCCGACCAGCGTGCGCACGGAGACGGCGTTCCGGCACCGCTCCTGCATCCGGAACGCGGCGTCCACGTAGGCGTCCGTCCAGCCGGCGACGCTGAACACGGCACACGTCAGGTCGCCGTAGTCCGGGGCGAGCGACCCGCGACGCCAGTACGGCCCGTCCGTCTGCTCGCGGATCCAGGCCATCAGCCAGGGCGGCGTCTGCTCCAGCCGCGCGAGCCACTCCGCGCGCCAGCCCTCGCCCCGGAACGGCGGGTGGGGCGGCATCGCGTTCATGCCCAGCTGGCTGACCGCGTACTGGCACTTCTCGCTCGCCGTCACGCAGCCGCCGCGGACGTGCACGTCGTCGCGGTAGCGGTCGTCCGTGGCGTACATCGGAAGGATCGCGCGGAGGTGCGGCGGGCGGAGCTTGGCCACCTGGATCGCGGTGAAGCCGCCGTAGCTGATGCCCCACATGCCCACGTTGCCGTTGCACCATGGCTGGGCCGCCAGCCACTCGACCGCGTCGTACCCGTCGTTGGTCTCCGCCTCGGTGTACTCGTCGAGGGCGACGCCGGGCGATGAGCCGGTTCCTCGGACGTCCAGCCGGCAGAGCGCGAATCCGCGGGCTGCCAGCCACTCGCCGCGCGCCGTGTCGGCGTTCCGGCGCCAGCTGTCCTTGCCGTACGGGATCATCTCGAGAATGACCCCGAAGCGCTCCTCGGGCGCGTCGGGGCGCGGGCCGGGGAGCCACAGGTTGGCGGATAGCTCCAGACCGTCCCGGACCGGCACGCGGACATCCCAGCGCACGGTCGGCTCGCACCGGGGTGCGCTGGCGTCGCGGCTGGGCTTCGGCATGGCCCGAGTCTAGGCCGCCCGGGTGCTACGGGGCGCCCAGGGCCGCGCTGAAGAACGCGACGAGCCGTTGCTCGTAGCCGGCCGGGTCCATGAACACCGCCTCCGTGTGCGCCGCGCCGGCGACGATCCAGGCGTCCGGGGTCGTCGCGCCCGCCGCGACCGCCCGGTCGTGGAGCGTGAGCGCCATCGACGACGGGAGAACCGGGTCCAGCGCACCGTGGACGAACGCCACGGAGCGGCCGCCGTACGCGTCCAGCTCCTCGATGGGGTTGTACTTGCCGAGCTCGTCGGCCGCCACGAGCCGTGCCCAGACCATGGCGCCCGGGACGAGGAACCGCGAGAGCCCGGTCGGGTCCTTGAGCTGGTCCACCACGAAGTTGCCCATGGCGATGTCCATCGTCGTCGCCGCGGAGTCCGCCCAGACGGCCGCGATGCCGGGCTCCTGGCCGCCCGCGATGAGCGCGGTCATCGAGCCGATCGACATCCCGAGCACGCCGATGCGGTCCGCGGGCACGCCCTGGGCCACGACCCAGTCGTAGGCCCCCAGGACGTCGAGATGCTCCTCGGTGCCACCGGAGAAGCGCCGATCGTCGCCCTCGGAGTCGCCGTGATCGCGGAGGTCCATGAGCAGCACGGAGAAGCCGGCCCGGTGCAGCATGCCCGCGGGGACCAGCACGTTGGCCTCACGCCGGCAGGAGTAGATGCCGTGGACCAGGATCACGGCCGGCGCCGCGCTCGGGCTCGTCGCGTCCTGTGGGATCCACCACCCCGCCAGCTTCGCTCCCGGCATCCCCGGGTCCCGCGACGCGAACGTGATGTCCTGCGGCGCAGGCATAAGGTTCGCGTCGGCGATCGCCTGGTCATAGCCCGGGCGGACGCTGTACGCGGCCGGGGTGTTGGCGGCGTCCTGGGGATCGCACGCGCCGGTCAGGCTGCCGACCCCGTCGTAGACCACGAACGACGTGGCGGCGTACACGAGGACAAGGAGGATGGCAACCACCGCCAGTCCACCTGCGATCCAGCTCTTGCGGGAGGGACGCGATCGATCAGCATCCATGGCCGATCCAACCCTCTGACAGACACGGCCCCGGCGGGTCGACGCAGACGTTGATCCGTCCGCCGGTCGGCCGCAAGTGCCGTGGCTACGGGCGGCGCGGTACCGTTGGGGGCGTGACCGAACCCGAGACGCCGCCCGTCGCCGTGGGGCCCTGGTGGCGGCGGACCCGCCGCACCGCCTACGCCAACCCGTGGATCGAGGTCGTCCACGACGAGGTGGACCGGCCCGACGGGAGCCCGGGCATCTACGGCGTCGTCCGGTTCCGGAACGTGGCCGTGGGCGTCGTTGCCGTGGACGAGGGGGGCCGCATCCTGCTCGTCGGCCAGCACCGGTACACGCTCGACCGCTACAGCTGGGAGATCCCGGAGGGCGGCGCGCCGCTGGACGAGGACCCGGAGCTCGGTGCGCGCCGGGAGCTCGCCGAGGAGACCGGCTACGAGGCGACCACATGGCGCGTGCTGTGCCGCTTCTCGCTGTCCAACTCGGTCACGGACGAGGTCGGCGTGCTCTATGTCGCGACGGGGCTGCATGCGGGGACCGCCGCGCCCGAGCCGAGCGAGGATCTCGCCGTCCGCTGGGCGACGCTTCGGGAGGTCCTCGCCGAGATCGACCGCGGCGAGATCCACGACCTCCTGACGATCACGGGCATCACCCGCCATGCGCTGGAGGCCGCCGGGGCCGGGTGACCGGCCCGACGTGGCCCAGATCGGGGTGGCACTTGAGCAGGCGGCTGGTCGTTCAGGTGGTGCTTGTTGCACCGTGGGCGAGCGCGCTCGTGTCGGGTTGCTACGGCGGGCCGGGACTCGCGCCGGCGTCGGAGGCGATCGCGGCCCAGTGCGACCAGGTCCGCTCGATCGGTTCCATCATCGCTGTCGGCGACGCGTTCGTCGCTGCCGTCGAGGGGGGCGACCGGACGGAGGCCAACGCTCTCGCTGATCGGGCGCAAGTCCTGTGGTTCGATGTTCAGGCCGGTTCCCCCTTCGGGCTCGAGGGAAGTCCGCCACCCGAGTTCCGGGAGCGGCAACAGCGGATCGCCGATGCGCGGCCCAGGGTCGAGTGGTTCGCGGCGGTGATGAACGCCACGCCCATCGAGGCCGCCGCCGGGGGCACGTCGCGGATGCTGCCCGAGATGCGGGCGCTCCTCGACGGGATCGGCTACCCGGAGTGCGCCGTGATCGAGATGCCGCCCGCCGACTGACGAGGCGAGGGGCCCCGAGCCCGGAACCCTTGACATGGGGTCGCATCGTCGGGGCATGACGGATTCGTCCCGGGCCGCCAACACCGCCGCCGCTGCGACCGGGGGCGGACCGTCGGCGTTCCTCTCTGGCCCGGCGCACCTGGTCATGTACGGCAACGCGGCGTTCAAGGCGGCGTATGGCGCGTCATGCGTGGGGCAGCCGGCCCGCGAGCTGATGCTGGACCTGCCGCGACCCGGCTTCGGCCTCCTGGACCGGGTCCTGGTCGAGGGCCGCGCGCTCGCCACGCGCGTGCGGTTCCCGGATGGCGACCGGCGCCTCGTCGCCGTCCCACGGCGCGACCCGGAGACCGGCGAGACCTATGGGGTGCTGCTGCACCTGCGGCCGATCGCGCCCGAGCGGGGCCGCGCCGTCTAGCAGGAGGTCCGGCGGTCCCTCCGGCGGGGCTCGCCCGCCACAGCCCGTCCCCGACCGCGGTTCCGAGGACGTTGAGCAGCAGGTCGTCGATGTCGGCCCGGCGGGGCATCGGCGTGGTGACGTCGCGCCGGGCGGTCGTGTGCCCACAGTGGTGGCCGGCACCGCGTACGACCCGCGTGACCAGCGTCCCGCCCCGAGGTCCTCGTCGTGTCCGTCGACTCCGCCGTGCCCGTCTCGCCCGCGGCGCCCGTCCGCATGCCCGATGCCGCCTTCGAGGCCAGCCTCCCGCGCGCAGCGTACGTGGACGAGGCCTTCCTGGAGCTGGAGCGGGAGCGGCTGTGGGGCACGGAGTGGGTGGCCGTCGGCCGGGCGGAGCAGCTCCCGGGCGCCGGCGACTTCCTGGCCGCCGACGTCGCGGGCGAGCGCGTGATCGTCGTCCGCGACCGGGCCGGCGCGCTGCACGCTCACTACGACCTCTGCCGCCATCGAGGGTCCCGCCTGACCACCGCCGATCAGCGCCCGGACCCGGCGACCGGCGACGCCCCCGGGCCGTCGGGGACCTTCAGGGGCGTGATCCGGTGCACCTACCACTCCTGGTGCTACGAGCTCGACGGCCGCGTCCGCAACGCGCCCTTCCTGGGTGAGGCGGACGGCTTCGACCCGGATTCCTTCGGGCTCCACCCGGTGGCCCTCGACACCTGGGGCGGCTGGCTCTCTGTCAACCTCGACCCGGAGCGCGCCGCCGCCGGCCTCACGCTGGCGGCCCAGCTGGGCGGGGTGCCAGAGCGGCTCGCGCGCTACCCGCTGGCCGACCTGCGAACGGCCCGGCGCCTCGTCTACGACGTGCGAGCCAACTGGAAGGTCATCGTCGAGAACTACAACGAGTGCTACCACTGCGCCGGCGTGCACCCGGAGCTGTGCCGCATCGTGCCGGCGTTCAAGGAGCGGGGCGGCGGCAGCCTCGACTGGGACGCGGGCGTGCCCCAGGCCGAGGGCACCTTCACGTTCACCCTGACCGGGACGACGGACCGCAGCCCCTTCCCGGGTCTCGACGAGGACGAGCGGGTCCGCCACAAGGGCGAGCTCGTCTACCCCAACCTCATGGTCAGCCTGTCCGCCGACCACGTGGCGGCCTTCACGCTGCTGCCGAAGGCGCCCGACCGGACGCTCGTCGTCGTGGACTTCCTGTTCCATCCCGACGAGGTCGCGAGGCCCGCGTTCGACCCGTCCGACGCCGTGGCGTTCTGGGATCTCGTGAACCGCCAGGACTGGGCCGTCTGCGAGGGCGTCCAGGACGGGATGACGTCGCGGCGCTTCCGGTTGGGTGGTACGCGCCCACGGAGGACATGAGCCTCGACATCCGGCGGTATCTCGCGGACCGGGTGGGGGAGGCGGCGATCGCGGTGGACCCGGACGCCGGGTCGGGCGCGTGACCCGCGAGGTCGACGTCGCCGTGGTGGGCCTGGGGGCGCTGGGCTCCGCGGCGGCGTAGTGGCTCGCGCGGCGCCCCGGGCTCCGGGTGCTGGGGCTGGAGCGGTTCGAGATCGGGCACCCGCACGGCGCCTCGGAGGACGTCAGCCGCATCATCCGGCGCAGCTACCACCGCCGCGACTACGTGCGGCTGACCGCCCGTGCCTATGACGCCTGGGCCGAGGTGGAGCGCGAGAGCGGGGCGCGGATCGTGACCCGGACCGGCGGCCTCGACGTGGGCCCCCGGGAGGCACGGGACGGCGCCGACATCGACATCGAGGTCTACGCGGCCGCGATGACGGCCGAGGGTGTCCCCTTCGAACGCCTGGATGCGGCCGAGATCATGCGCCGCTGGCCCGCCTGGCGGCTGGACGAGGATCACGCCGGCCTATACCAGGCCGACACCGGGATCGCGGATCCGTCGCACGGCAACGCGGCGCACCGGCGGCTGGCGGTCGAGCACGGCGCCGAGCTCCGCGGCCATGCCCCGGTCGCACGCCTCCTCGACGCCGGCGACGAGGTCACGCTCGAGCTGGAGGACGGCGAGCGGATCCGGGCCGGCCGCGTGATCCTGGCGACCGACGCGTGGGCCAACGACCTGCTCGCCCCGCTGGGCTGCCCGCTGCCGCTGACCGTGACCCAGGAGCAGGTGTCGTGGTTCACGCCGCGCGCCGACCCCGCACTCTTCGCGCCGGGACGCTTCCCGGTCTGGATCTGGATGGACGAGCCGTCCTTCTACGGCTTCCCGACGCACGGGCACGCGGGCCCCAAGATCGGTCAGGGCGTGGGCGGGCGGTCCGTGACCCCGGCGACGCGGACCTTCGAGCGCGACGAGACCGCGCATGCGCGGACGATGGCCTTCCTCGAATCGCGGCTCCCGGGCATGGCCGTGGAGCCGTTCCTGACCAAGACCTGCCTCTACACGATGACGCCGGACCGGGACTTCGTGGTCGATGCGGTGCCCGGCCACCCGGCGATCGGCGTGGTCCTGGGCTCGGCGCACGCGTACAAGTTCGCGTCGGCCCCGGGGCGGATCATGGCGGAGCTCGCCGTGGACGGGGTGACGCCGGCCGTGGCCGACCTCGAGGCCTTCCGGATCGACCGCCCGATCCTGCTCGAGCCGGAGCCGGCCGTGACCGTGAACCGTCCCGCCCCGTGGGCGATATCCATTGGCAGTTGCGAGGATGTGACCTGCTGTGCCACGCTCGCCTTCAACCCGCCGTCGGGGTTGGCGTGCGAAGTCGGTCCGCGGAGGAGCGGAACGACGCAAGGACCTCAGGAGGAGACCCGGATGTCCCAGCCACTGCGCGGGAGGACGGCGCGCCTGCTTGCCGTCGTCATGCTCGCGACCACCGTCCTGCTCCCTGCCGCCGCCCCGGCGGCCGCGGCGGATCCCGTCGTGCTCCGCGTGGGCACCACCCAGGATCTCGACGCCTCCAACCCGTTCAACACGTATCTCGTCTCGGGCTACGAGGCGTTCCAGCTGACCTACAACCTCCTCGTCGACTTCGACAAGGACGCCCACCCGGGGCCCGGCTTCGCCGACACCTGGACCCGGAACCCGGACAACGTCACGTTCCACATCCGGGACGGCATGACCTGGTCCGACGGCCAGCCGGCCACCTCGAAGGATGCCTGCTTCAGCTGGGGCCTCGCGCTCGCTGCGGTCAAGGCCGAGGAGAGTGTCGGGGCCGGCTACCTGGATCCCGGTGTGAAGGACGCGGGCGTCACCAAGATCGACTGTCCGGACGCCAGCACGATGGTCGTCTCCACCACCGACCAGTCCGACCGGATCTACCAGGTCTACGTCCCGATCCTGCCCGAGCACATCTACGGCAAGGACGACTACAAGACCATCGCGAACGAGAAGTTCGACCCGCCGCTCGTCGGCACGGGCCCGTACACGATGGTCGAGTGGAAGACGGGCCAGTTCGCCCGCTTCGAGCGCAACCCGACCTACTGGGGCAAGCAGGGCTTCGCGGACCAGGTCGTGCTGCAGTTCTTCGGCAGCTCGGACACGATGCTCCAGGCCCTCAAGAAGGGCGAGATCGACTACACCCACAACCTCAACCCCGACCAGTTCAAGCAGCTCGCGGCGGACCCGGGCTACGTCGCCGTCGCCGGCAAGGCCAACGGCTGGACCCAGCTCGCCTTCAACACGTACGGCACCGGCACAGGCAAGACCATCAAGGGCGGCGGCCCCTCCACCAAGGCGCTGCTGGACACCGCGTTCCGTGACGCCCTGGGCTACGCCGTGGACAAGCCGGCCCTCGTCGAGCGCGTCCTCGGCGGGTTCGGCGACGTCGGCACCACGATCGTGCCGCCGGTGCTCAGCGACTGGCACGTCGAGCCCACCACGCCGCGCACCTTCGACATCGAGCTCGCCAAGCAGAAGCTGGACGCGGCGGGGTACAAGCTCAACGGCGACGGCAAGCGCCTCGACAAGGAAGGCAAGGCGATCAGCCTGCGCCTGGACTACCCGAGCACGGACTCCAACTACGCGAAGTCCGCGAACTTCGTGAAGGTCTGGTACGGCCAGCTGGGCATCGGCGTCACGACCCAGGCCTACGACTCGGCGACGCTGGGCAGCATCGTCCTGCCGAGCGACGGCAAGGCCAAGTACGACATCGAGCTGTGGGGCTGGGCCGGCAACCCCGACCCGAATGCCCTGCTGCAGATCTTCCGCTGCGACGCGATCGACAACACCTCCGACAGCCAGTACTGCAACCCGGCGTACGACAAGCTCTACGACCTCCAGCTCACCCAGGCGGGCGCCGAGCGCCAGGCCACCCTCGCCGAGATGCAGAACCTGATCTACGACGAGGCGCCCTACGACATCCTCTACTACGACTCCAACCTTGACGTCTACCGCACGGACCGCTTCGCCGGCTGGCAGAACATGCCGGAGAACGGCACGCCGCTGTTCACGTACGGCATCCTCGACTACACGCTGCTGACCGACGCCACGGCGCAGCCCAGCCCCACCGTGGCCCCCGCCGCCTCGGCGGAGGCCCCGGGCTCGTCCGGCGCCGCGGCCACGCCCGCTCCGGCCACGCCGGCGCCGAGCGCGGACGGCGGCACCGCCACCGGGAGCGACAACACGCTGCTCCTGGTCGGGGTGGTGGTGCTGCTGCTGGTGGTGGTCGTCGGGTTGATGTTCGCCCGTCGCAGGGGCGGCGGCGCGGACGACGACGACGAGTAGCGACAGCACGCGCTCGTGATGTCAGGCACGCGGGTGGGCCGGTGCACGCCGGCCCACGCCGCGCCGCGGCCGGGGTGACCCGCGGGTGAGCGCGCGCTATGCCCTCCGCAAGCTGGCCCAGGCGATCTTCACGATCGTCGCGATCGTGCTGCTCCTGTTCGTCCTGTTCCGGATGATGCCGGGGTCGCCGGACCGCGCGATCCGGAACCCCAACCTCACCGCGGAGCAGGTCGCCGCCGCGCGGGCGCGCTGGGGCCTGGACAAGCCGCTCCTCCCGGACCAGCTCGTCGCGTACGTCGAATCGACGCTCAGCGGCGACCTCGGCTACTCCATCAAGTACCGCGGAAAGCCCGTGACCGAGGTGGTGGCGGACGCGGCGGGGCCAACCATCCTCCTGATCGGCCTGGCCGAGATCATCGCCATCGTCGGGGGGCTGCTCCTGGGCGCCTACTCGGGCTGGCGCCGGGGCAGTGCGATCGACAGGATCGGCGGCGGCCTGAGCCTGGTTCTCTATTCGATGCCGTACTTCGTCATCGGCATGCCCCTGATCATCGTGTTCGCCGCTGGGCTTGGCTGGTTCCCGACCTCGGGGATGTCCACGCCGGGCGGATCGACCGAGCCGGTGGCGCAGCTGCTGGACATCGCGCACCACCTCGTGCTGCCGCTGACGGCCGTCTCGGTCGGGCTGATCGGCGGGTACTCGATCCTGATGCGTTCGGCCATCATCGACACCCGGACCGAGGACTACATCACGACGGCGCGGGCGAAGGGGCTCACCGACGGACGGGTCCTGCGCCACCACGCGTTCCCCAACGCCATGCTGCCCATGGTGACGCTCATCGCCATCAACCTCGGGTACGTGATCGCGGGCGCCATCACGGCCGAGATCGTGTTCAACTGGCCCGGCATCGGCACCCTCACCGTCCTCGCGCTCGACGCGCGCGACTACCCGGTCCTCCAGGGGATCTTCCTGCTGGTGGCCGTGTCGGTGGTCCTCGCGAACTTCGTGGCCGACATCGTGTACGGCTTCCTCGACCCCCGGGTGCGCGCATGAGCGTGACGGGCGCGGGGGCGACCCTGGAGCGGCCCACGGTCCACACGCGCCGGACGCGCGACGCCGTGGGTCGTTACCTCTCGCGGACCGACGGCGTGCTGGGCTTCGTGATCCTGGCGGCCTTCGGGATCCTGGCGCTCGCGCCCGAGCTGTTCGTCGGCCCGCTCCAGGACGTCACCACGGCGAGCGGCGCGCCGCTCCAGTCGCCGAGCCTCGCCTTCCCGTTCGGGACGGACGAGCTGGGACGGGACCTGCTCAACCTGACCGTCCACGGGGCACGGATCTCGATGACGATCGGGCTCATGGCCACCATGATCACGATCTTCCTGGGGGCGCTGGTGGGGATCGTGTCCGGGTACGCCGGCGGCGTGACCGACGCGCTCATCATGCGCGTCTGCGACTTCTTCCTCGTGCTGCCGACTGTGGTCCTGGCGCTCATCCTGGCGCCGGTCCTGCTGGACATCATCGGCGCCGATGCCGAGCTGCTCGGCATCCGGGCGACGCTGCTGGTCATCATCATCGTCATCGGCCTCACGAGCTGGGCGACGACGGCGCGCATCATCCGGTCCCAGGTGCTCTCGATCAAGGAGCGCATGTTCGTCGACCGGGCCCGCGTCGTGGGCTCCGGCTCGGGCTGGATCATGCGGCGCCACATCCTGCCCAACGTCGTGAACCTCATCGTCGCCCAGTCGGTGCTCACGTTCGCGACCGCGGTCTTCACCGAGACCACGCTCGCCTTCATCGGGCTCGGTGACCCGTCGGCCCCCTCGTGGGGCCAGATCCTCAACGCCGCCCAGTCATCCGGCGCGCCGGGCCTGGGCGCGTGGTGGTACATCGCCCCGCCGGCCGCCTGCGTCGTCCTCGTGGTGCTCTCGTTCACGCTCGTCGGCAATGCCCTCGACGAGGTCCTCAACCCCAAGTCGGCGGGCCACCGGTGAGCGCCGACATCCGCAGCCACCGCCAGTGGCCGCTGCCCAAGCTGGCCGATCCGGCCGCGCCGCTGCTCGAGGTGGAGGACCTCTCCGTCCGCTTCAGGATGCGCAACGGCTCCGTCAAGGCCGTCGACGGCGTCTCGTTCCGCCTCGACGACGGCGAGGCCCTCGGCATCGTCGGCGAGTCCGGCTGCGGCAAGACGACCACGGCGCTCTCGCTGGTCCGGCTGCTGCCGGCCAACGGGCGGATCCGCAGCGGGTCGGTGAAGCTGATGGGCATCGACCTCGTCCCCAAGACCGAGCGGCAGCTCTCGCGCTACCGCTGGCGCGAGATCTCGATCGTGTTCCAGGGGGCGATGAACGCGCTCAACCCGGTGCAGCGGATCGGGGACCAGATCGCCGAGCCCATCGAGGTGCGCCTGGGCCAGCCGCGGGACGCGTCACGTCGCCGGGCGGGCGAGCTCCTGGACCTGGTGGGCATCCCCAAGGAACGCGCTGCGGCCTACCCCCACGAGCTCTCCGGTGGCATGCGCCAGCGCGCGATGATCGCCATGGCGCTCGCGTGCGACCCGGCGATCGTCATCGGCGATGAGCCCACGACGGCCCTCGACGTCATGGTGCAGGCCCAGATCCTGCAGCTGCTCGAGCGGCTCCGCAGCGAGCTGGGCCTCTCGCTGATGCTCATCACCCATGACCTGTCCGTGATCGCCGAGACCTGCGACAAGGTCCTCGTCATGTACGCGGGCAAGGTCGCGGAGGAGGGGCCGGTGAGCCGGGTCTTCACGGCCCCGCGGCACCCGTACACGAAGAAGCTGCTCTCGGCGTACCCGAACATCCACGCCGACCGCCGGACGCTGGACATCATCCCCGGGCAGCCACCCGACCTGCGCAACCCGCCGCCTGGCTGCCGGTTCGCGCCGCGCTGCCCGGCCGCGATGGCGGTCTGCCGCGAGGTGGTCCCGCCCGAGGTCCGGTTCGCGGACGGCGTGCGTGTCGCCTGCCACCTGTACCCGACGGCGGACGCCACGCCGGACCTGGACCTCGCGATGGCGTCCGGCCCATCGGTCCCGGAGCCCACGCCATGACGACGCCGCATCCCGACCACGGCGCCGTCCCGCACGGCCACGAGCCCGACGACCACGAGGCGCTGGCGCGCGCCGCGGAGCTCCATGCCGCGGCCCACGACCCGTCGCTCGCGGATCCGCCGCCACATCCCGCCCACGAGCACGCCCCGGGATCGACGGTCTCGCCTGTCGCCGAGGACGCCCCCGAGATCCTGCGACTCACGGACCTCCAGGTCCACTTCCCGATCCGCGGCGGGCTCTTCGACTCGCTGCTCGGGCGCGCCAAGGGCGTGGTCCGGGCCGTGGACGGCATCGACCTCTCGATCCGCAAGGGGGAGATCCTGGCGCTCGTGGGCGAGTCGGGCTCGGGCAAGACGACGACCGGCCGCGTGGTGGTCAAGCTCACGCGCCAGACCGGCGGCACGGTGGCCTTCGAGGGCGAGGACGTCTCCGCGCTCTGGGGCACGCGCCAGCTCCGGCCGTACCGGCGCCGGGTCCAGCTGATCTTCCAGGACCCCTACGAGACGCTCAACCCCAAGCACACGATCGGTGACTTCGTGGAGGAGCCGCTGCTCGTCGCGGGCCGCGACCTGTCAAAGTCGGAGCGCAAGCGCCGCATCCTCGAGGCGCTCGAGGCCTCCGGGTTGCGACCCGCCGCGGACTACGCCGCCCGGTACCCGCACGAGCTCTCGGGTGGCCAGCGGCAGCGCGCGGTCATCGCCGGGGCGCTGGTCATGGACCCGGAGCTGGTTGTCGCGGACGAGCCCGTGTCGATGCTGGACGTGTCGATCCGGACGGAGCTCCTGCGCCTGATGCTGGACCTGCGCCGCGAGCGCGGGCTGACCTACCTGTTCATCACCCACGACCTCGCGGTGGCCTGGGTGCTGGCCGACCGCATCGCCGTGATGTACCTGGGCAAGATCATGGAGGTCGGTCCGGCGGAGCGCGTGATCCGGCACCCCCGCAACCCGTACACGAAGGCGCTCGTCTCCGTGTCCCCGTCGCCGGATCCGCCCGGCGAGGGCGAGGCGGCCCAGCGGACGATCCTGGTCGGCGAGACGCCCGATGCCGCGCACGTTCCCCCGGGCTGCCGGTTCCACCCGCGCTGCCCGGTGGCCTTCGACCGCTGCAAGGTCGAGGAGCCGCCCCTGTTCGACGTGGGCGGGGGCCAGCAGGCCGCCTGCTGGCTGGCCGAGGAGCGTTGACGCGCAACGAGCCCGGCATCGGCGCGGGCCCGAGG
Source organism: Candidatus Limnocylindrales bacterium (assembly GCA_038250545.1). Lineage (GTDB taxonomy): Bacteria > Chloroflexota > Limnocylindria > Limnocylindrales > CSP1-4 > CAIXZV01. The sequence continues at coordinate 72,505 of JBBSCF010000005.1, forward strand.
TACGCGGGCGGCACCTGACCTTGTTCAGGCGGCGGGTGCCAGGACCAGCGGCTCCGGGTCCCGCGCGAGCTCCAGGGTGATCTGGCAGTCCTGGCACTCCATCGTGCCGGTGGCCGCGTCCAACGGGAGCGGCGCGAGGCAGAACGGGCAGTCCGCGAACAGCATGGGTCCCGTCTCCGGCTGGAGGAGGTATGTCGGCGAGGTCGTCATGCCCGTATCCTGTGCCACGACCGTGCCACCTAGGCTGTCACGACCGCAGCCCGAATCGGCGATCCGGTCGAGAATGCGCCCATGACCGACCTCGCCATCGAGACCAGGGGCCTGCGCAAGGTCTATGGCTCGACCGTCGCGCTCGAGGCGCTGGACATCCGCGTGGAGGCGGGCGAGGTCTTCGGCTTCCTGGGCCCCAACGGCGCGGGCAAGACGACCGCGGTCAAGCTGCTCCTGGGGCTCACGCGGCCGTCGGGCGGCGAGGGGACGGTGCTGGGGCGTCCGCTGGGCGACCTGGACGCACGCCGGCGCATCGGCTACCTGCCCGAGCTGTTCCGCTACCAGGCGTGGCTGACGGCCCGCGAGGTCCTGGACCTGCACGCGCGGCTGGCCGGGCTGCCCTCCGACCGGCGCCGGGCCGAGCTGGACCGGGTCCTCGCGCTGGTCGGGCTGGCCGGGCGGGACCGCGAGCGGACCGGGGGCTTCTCGAAGGGCATGCAGCAGCGCCTCGGGCTCGCGGCGGCGCTGCTCGGCGACCCCGCGCTCGTGATCCTCGACGAGCCGACATCCGCGCTGGACCCGGTGGGCCGCGACGATGTCCGCACGATCATCCGCCACGCCCGCGAGCGGGGCTCCGCCGTGTTGCTCAACTCGCACCTCCTGGGCGAGGTGGAGCGGTTGTGCGACAACGTGGCGATCGTCAACCGCGGGCGGGTCGTGGCCGCCGGGGCGCTCTCGGACCTCCTCGGCGAGCAGGCGGTCCGGCTGCGCGTCACCGACATGCCCGAGGATCGCTCGCCCTTCGCCGGGTACGGGCCGGTCACGGTGGACGACGAGGGCTGGACGGTGATCCGGCCGGTGGACCCGGATCGCGTCCCGGACCTGGTGGCGGCGGTCGTCGCCGCCGGTGGCCGCGTGCACGCGGTGGACCCAGGTCGGCGCTCGTTGGAGGACCTGTTCCTGGGGCTGGTGCGGGACGACGAGACGCCGGCCGGCCGGGAACCGGCAGCATGAGCCCGCGCCTCGTCCTGGTCATCGCCGCCCTCACGATCCGCGAGATCGCCCGGCGGCGCATCCTGTGGGTGCTGCTCGGGCTCTCGGTGGCGAGCGTGGTGCTCGTGGGCTGGGGCGTGGACCGGCTCGTGACCTTCGCCCGCGCCGATGACCTCCAGGAGCTCGAGGTCCGGATCGGCGTCAGCCAGGTCCTGATCATGATCGCGTTCATGTTCAGCTTCGTGCTCGCGATGTCGGCGGCGTTCCTGGCGGCTCCGGCGATCGCCTCGGACGTGGAGACGGGCACCGTGTCGGCGATGCTCGCCCGGCCCCTGCGGCGCGCGGAGCTGGTCGTCGGCCGCTGGCTGGGACTGTCGATCATCGTCGCCGGGTACGCCGTCCTGTCCGGGCTCCTCGCGATCGCCGTCGTCGCCTTCGTGAGCGGGCACGTGCCGCCCGCGCCCGGGGTCGCCGTCGGGTTCCTCGCGTTCCAGTCGGTGACCGTGCTGACGCTGGCGCTGGCTCTGGGGACGCGGCTGCCGGCGATCGCCGCCGGTGCCGTCACCGTCGTGCTGTTCGGGCTGGGCTGGTTCGCGGGCGTGCTGTCCAACATCGCCGTCGTCTTCGGGGCCGCGCCGCTGGGCACGCTCGGCGACACGGTCCGGGTCCTCATCCCGACGGACGGCCTGTGGCGCGGCGTGATCTACGGCCTGGAGCCGCCGCTCGTGATCCTGGCCACGGCGGGCCGGAACACGCAGGCGATGCGCGCCAACCCGTTCTTCGCCGCCGAGCCGCCGCCGGCGGCCTTCGTCGCGTGGGCCGCCGTCTGGGTGCTGCTGGTGCTGCTCGCGGGGATCGCGCTGTTCCGCCGCCGGGAGCTCTGAGCCCGGCGGGTGCTCAGGGCCGCGGGATCGGGCGCGTGTCGAACAGGTTCGAGCGCAGCGGCCGCGCCGAGGACGGCTTCCGGGCGTTGTAGACCGCCCGGAACACATCCGCCGACACCGTCTTCGACCCGGTGGACCCGTACAGCACCACCTGGTACAGCCGCCCCGAGACGCCGCGCCGGCGCAGGTCCAGCTTGAGCAGGGTCCCCACCCTGGTCCGGCTGTCCTTGCCCAACATGATCGAGAGCCGGGCGCGTGTGAGCGTGCTCGAGGTCCAGGCGTAGGACGGGGCGGCCGCGTCGAACGGGACCCCGAACTCGTTGCGGTCCGTGATCCCGCGCAGGTACGCGACCCTCGAGGTGCCCGGCTTGCCCTTCGAGCTCACGAACGCGTATTCGTTGTTCTCGGTCGCGCCTCCGCCGGTCGAGAAGAAGAACGCCTTGACCACGCCGCTGCCGTAGCGGATGACCGCGCCCGGTTCCGCGGCGATCAGCGCGTCCGTGACCGCGCGCTCGCCCTCGATGCCCCGGTAGACCTGCGACCGGGTGGTGTCGAACATGTCGTAGTTGCCGGTGGTGGGGTTCAGCTCCTTCACGGCGTAGCTGCGGGCCGCGATGGTCTGGGCACGGAGCGCCTCGCGGGGCCACGAAGTCGGCATCTCGGCCGGCACGACGCCGCGCAGGTACTGGTCCAGCCCGAGCGTGTTGACGACGCCCGAGGTGCTCTTGCCGAGCATCAGCGTCAGGCTCCCACGGTAGGTGTCGTACCTGGAGGTCCGCGAATCGACCTGTAGCCAGGTGCCCGGCTCCAGCGGGCTCATGACCGGCTTGCCGCTGGTCACCGCCGAGTAGAGCGTGGCGCCGCCGCTGTCCACCACCGTCGTGCGCCAGGTCGTCGTCGCGACGCCGTCGATGGTCCTGGTGGCCCGCCAGGCCGTCAGCTTCGCGTCCGCGGGGAACGCGAGGTCCGTGCCCGTGAATCCCCACGTCCCCCCACGGCCGAAGAGCACGAGCGGCGCTGTCGACGGGGCGGCGTACCCGGTCAGGACGAGGACGCGGACCGTGCGCGTGGGGCTGGTCGTGGACAGTGTCGTGCCCCTGAAGTAGGCGGCGAGGATCTCCTCGGCCGACTGCCCGGCCAGCGCCCGGCCCCTGGCCCCGTACTGGCTCATGCCGACGCCGTGCCCGTAGCCCAGCCCGTAGAACTTGACGCTCGAGCCCAGGGTGGTGGTGGTCGTCGGCCAGGCGGGCGTCGGCCACGGCGTGGGCGTGGCCGTGGGCTCGGGTGTCGGCGTGGGCTCGGGTGTCCCCGTGGGCGTGGGGACGGGGGTCTCGGTGGGCGCCGGCGTCGGGCTCGCGGTCGGGTCGGGGGCGGCCGAGGCTGAGGGGTCGACCGATACGGACGCGTCGGGGCCGACGAGCGTGCCGGGGGCGGACGACGACGCCGGGTCCACGGCAAGCGCCGGCACCACGGCCGCGACGAGGAGCAGCGCCGCGAGGAGGGCCGCTGCCAGCCAGCGGGCGGTTCGATCCGGTCCCGGCAGGGGACGGGCAGTTCTGGCGATGACCATGCTCCCGAGTGTGGAGGTGACCGCTCGCACCGGCCATGGGTCGGGGGGACTATAGCGGCACCCGGACCGAGGTACCAGCATGCCACGGTCGGGCGGTACTGTGTCCGGCATGGTGCGGATCTACCTCGGCCACGGCGCGGCGGGCAGCGCCGTGGCCATGGCGCCCTGGGTCGACGGCCTGCGCGAGCGCGGGTACGAGGCGCACGCGCTGACGCTCCCGAAGCGCAAGGCGGAGGCCGCGATCGCGGCGTTCGAGGCGCAGATCCCCGACGAGCCCGGGGTCGTCGTCGGCGGGCACTCGTTCGGCGGGCGGGTCGCGTCGCTCTCGGCGGCGGGCGTCGGACGTGCGGAGGGCGAGGCGGGGCGGCGGTACGCGGCGCTCGTGTGCCTCTCGTACCCGCTGCACCGGCCCGGCCTGCCGGAGACCGCGGCGGCCCGGACGGCGCACTGGCCCGCGATCGCGGTGCCGGCCCTCCTCCTCTCGGGGACGTCGGACCCGTTCGCGCGGATCGATCTGCTGGAGGCGGCGATGCCGATGCTGGCACGCGGGCGGCTGGAGACCTGGCCGAAGCTGGGTCACGGGCTGCTCCCGGTGCGCGAGGCCGCGCTGGACCGGATCGTCGCGTTCCTGCGCGAGGTCGAGGCGGGTGACGGCGCCGGCGGATGAGCCGCGGTGAGCGATGGATGAGCGGGGGATGCGCCGCGGATGAGCGCGGAGGGCTAGCATGCCCCGGCATGAGCACCGTGACGAGTCCCGAGGGGCCGACCCCGTACCGCTGCACCTGGGGTGACGGCCCGGATCCCGCGTACCGCACCTACCATGACCTCGAGTGGGGCGTGCCGGTCCACGACGAGCGCCACCTGTTCGAGCTGCTGATCCTCGAGGGCGCCCAGGCGGGCTTGTCCTGGTCCACGATCCTGCGCAAGCGCGAGGGGTACCGGCGGGCCTACGAGGGGTTCGACCCCGCGGTCGTCGCGCGGTACGGGGACGAGGACGTCGCACGCCTCCTGGGCGACGCGGGCATCGTCCGCAACCGGGCGAAGGTCGCGGCCTCGGTCGGCAACGCGCGGGCCACGCTGGCCCTGTACGACGCGGGAACCACGCTCGTCGATCACCTGTGGTCGTTCGTGGGCGGCGTGCCGGTGGTGAACCTGTTCACGAGTCCGGGCGAGGTCCCTGCCGAGACGGACGTGTCGCGGGCGATGAGCCAGGACCTCCGCAAGCGCGGCTTCTCGTTCGTCGGCCCCACCATCTGCTACGCGCTGATGGAGTCCGCGGGCCTCGCGAACGACCACGAGATGGCGTGCTTCCGCTGGGCGGAGGTCCAGGGCGGGGGCTGACCCGGGTGCCTAGCTCCGGGCGCGCCACGCGTCGCGGATCTTGATCCGGCTGCCCGTCTGGAGCACGGCGCCCGCGTAGACCCGCGCCCCGACCACGAACAGGACCCAGATCGAGGCCAGCATCAGGGCGATCGACAGCACCACCTCCCATGGCTCGATGGCCCCCAGCGCCACCCGGAGCGGCACCACCATCGGCGCCGCTGGCGGGAACAGGGTCATGACCCGCGCCAGAACACCGGATGGATCCTGGGTCACGAGCAGGATCGAGGCGAGGTAGCAGGCGGTCGCGGTCATCGTGACCGGCATGGCGGCGTTCTGGGCCTCCTCCGGCCTTGAGGCGAGCGACCCCAGGAAGCCCATGGCGGTCGAGTAGAACGCGAAGCCCAGGATGAACCACATGAGCAGCTGGGCGACCGCGCCGACGGTGGTCGGCGGCAGGGTGAGCCGTCCCGACAGCTGCGCGGCGGCGATGCCCGCCGCGACCAGGACCACCAGCTGGCCGAGGGCCAGCAGCCCGATCCCGATGACCTTGCCCATGAGCAGGTCCCGTGGCCGCACCGTGGACAGCACCACCTCGACGACCCGGCTCTGCTTCTCCTCGACGACGCCGGTGAGGACCCACGTCCCGTACGAGAAGATGCCGATGAACATGAGGACGATCCCGGCGTTGGCGAAGATGATCGCCGTGATGTCCTCCTCGGTCGGCGGTCGCAGGACGGTGACGGCGGGCGGCGCCAGGAGCGCCGCCGCATCGGCGGCCCGGAGCGAGACGACGGCGCCGGAGGCCACGGCCTGGAGCGTCCCGCCGACCCGCTCCTGGACGATCAGCTCCCCCGGCCCCGAGAGGTCCGCGGGGACGGCCAGGGCGGCGTCGATGGCCTTGTCGGCGAGTGCCGCCTGCGCGGCGTCGCGGTCGGGGACGGTGGAGATGGCGAGGTTGAGCTCGTAGGCATCGGCGGTCGCCTCGACCGCGGCCTCCAGCCCGGGCGGCACGGGGTCCACGAGCGCCAGCCTCGTTGCCTGGTCCGCCAGCAGGAACTGCGGGAGGATGAAGCCGGCGACCAGCAGGAACAGCGTGAACACGAGCGAGATGACATACCCGCGGCTCCGGCCACGCTCCAGGATCTCGCGCATCGCCACGAGGCGAACGGCCCGCCAGGAGCTCATCGCGCGGTCTCCGCCGCGCGCGGCTGGGGCGCCGTGACAGCCTCCATGAACAGCTCCGAGAGGCGCGGCGGCTCGTAGCTGAAGCGCCGGACGTCCCCCGCGTCCCGCGCCGCGCCGAGGAGCGCATCCAGTGCCACCGTGTCGTCCACGAGCAGCTTCACCCGGTCGCCGTCCCGCTCGAGCACGGTGAGGCGGTCCTGCCCGTCGAGCCAGGCGCCCCCGGTGCCGACCACCTCCACGTCGAGGTGCCGTCGCCCGGACCGTGCCCGGAGCTCGTCGATGGCACCCTCCGCGACGACGCGCCCGCGGCTGATGATGACGACGTCCTCGCACACCTCCTCGACCAGGTCCAGCTGGTGCGAGCTGAAGACGACGCCGACGCCGGCGGCCGCCCGCTCGCGCAGGACCTCGCTCATCGTCGCGATCCCGAGGGGGTCGAGGCCGCTGAACGGCTCGTCGAGCACGAGCAGCTCCGGGTCGTGGACGAGCGCGGTGGCCAGTTGCACGCGCTGCTGGTTGCCGTGGCTGAGGTCCTCGAGCTTGGACTTCGCCCGGTCCGCGAGGCCGAACCGATCGAGCCAGGCCATGCCCCTCGCGCGCGCCTCGCGCCCGGACAGCCCGTGGTGCTGCCCGAAGTAGGACAGTTGGTCGCTCACGCGCATCCGCGGGTAGAGGCCGCGCTGCTCGGGCATGTAGCCGAACCGCAGGCGGGTCTTCGAATCGATCGCGCCGCCGTCCCAGCGCACGTCCCCCTGGTCCGGGGACGCGAGGCCGAAGACGCAGCGCATCGCGGTCGTCTTGCCGGCGCCGTTGGGGCCCAGGAACCCGAGGAGGCGCCCGCGGCGGGCGGTGAACGAGGCGTCGTCGAGCGCCGTGACGGCGCCGTACCGCTTGGTGAGCCCGCGGATCTCGAGCATGGTCCTCCCTGGTTCCGACGCGCCCCGACCGCGGCTCGTCGAGCCCCAACTCTACCGCCGGGACGGGCACCGGACCATTGCGTGGGTCTCACGCACCGGTATCGCCGCCGACGGCGATGCCGGTCGCGACCACCGCGGACGTGTCGCTCGGCAGCCCAGAGGTCGTCATCCGCCGGGGCCGGACATGGACGGATGACGAGGCATCAGCAGGTCCATCAGGACGACGTACGGGGCCAGGCGCCGGCACATGGCCACGCCCTCGGAGCCGTCGGACGCCTCGCCCACGACCTCGATGTCGGGCAGGAGGAGCGTCGACCGGACCGGGCGCGCCGCGCCCTCCGGCTCCGGCTCTCGCCCGCGACCTGACGAACCGGCGGCTCCCTCCTGGGGCCGCCGGTTCTCCGCATCCCGGAGGGTTCGTCCCGACCCCTGCGGTCCGTCCCGACCCCGGCGGCCGGGCAACCGGTCACGAGGTGTCACCGGCCGCTGAACGATCGCTCGCGCCGGGCGTAGCATCGGGACAGCACAGGGAGGAGTCGCAATGACCACACCCGGTCCCGCCCCGGGCCCCGTCCCGGCCCCTTACGACGCAACGTCCCCCTACGATCCCGCCGCGTCAGGTGCCGCGAGCGCCGCGGGCGCCGCGAGCGCCGCGGGCGGCGGGGTGCCGGCCGATGCGGGCGTGAGCCCATCGGCGCCATGGCCCGCGTCGGACGCTGTGCCGTGGCCGCCTGTCGGCGCGGCACCGGCCGAGCCGCCGCCGTTCCCCGCGGCCGGCTCCGGCTCCGGCTCCGTGCCGCCGTTCCCCGCCGGCTCCGGCTCCGTGCCGCCGTTCCCCGCCGGCTCCGGCTCCGTGCCGCCGTTCCCCGCCGGCTCCGTGCCGCCGGCGTGGGGCTGGCAGCCGGGCCAGCCACCCGTCGCGCCGGGTCGCCGCGAGACACCCGCCGGCCTTGTCGCCGGCGTGATCCTCGTGATCATCGGGGCGGCCCTGCTCGTCAGCCGCGTCGTCGAGATCTCGTTCGGCGGCGTCACCTGGCCGCTGTGGATCGTGATCCCGGGCGTGGCGATGCTCGTGGGCTCGTTCTTCATCCCGCCGCGCGGTGGCCTCGGGCTTGCCATCCCGGGGGCGATCGTGACCATCGTGGGCCTGATCCTGTGGATCCAGGACGTCTACAACCTGTACGCAACCTGGGCATACGCCTGGGCGCTGGTCGCTCCGACCGGTCCCGGCCTGGGGATGCTCCTGTACGGCCTCGTCCACCGCGATGGTGAGCTGGTCGGCGACGGGTTCCGGACGACACTCGTGGGCATCGGGCTCTTCCTGGGCTTCGCGCTCTTCTTCGAGGGCGTGATCGGCCTCTCCGGAAGCCCCATCGCGAACCTGGATCAGGTCCTGCCGTACGGGATCATCGCCTTCGGCCTGCTGCTGGTGGTGCTGAGCTTCTTCGGCAACGGTCGACGCGGGGAGGCGCGCCGACCCAGGTCCTGACCAGGCCCCGAGCCTGGCTCGGCGTCCCGGGCCGCGGCCGCCCAGCGGCCGAAGCGTAGCCGTGGCTCGTCGTCTCGCTCGCCATCAGCGAGCAGGGTGGGCTGCCGGGCTCGGTCTGGGACCCGGCTGCTCGCCATCAGCGAGCGAGACGATGACGGTGGGCGTCGCGTGGCTCGCCCTCCGGCCGCAGCGCCGCCGGGACCCGCCCCGCGGCCGGGCCGCAGCGCCGCCGGGACCCGCCCCGCGGCCGGGCCGCAGCGCCGCCGGGACCCGCCCCGCGGCCGGGCCGCCGCCGCCAGGACCCCCGAGTGGCACTACGAGATCTCGAGGACCTCGTAGTGGATCTGGCCGCCCGGCGTCATGATGGTGACCGCGTCGCCCACCTTGCGGCCCATCAGCGCGGCGCCCACCGGCGAGCTGGACGAGATCCGGCCCTCGCGGGAGTCCGCCTCGGCCGATGAGACCACGTGGAGCACGGTCTCCTCGCCGTCCTCTGAGATACGGACCTTTGCGCCCAGCCCCACGATGGCGCCCCGCTCGGTCGGCGCGACGACGATCGCGACCTTGAGCTTCGCCTCGATCTGCTTGATCCGCCCCTCGAGGAACCCCTGCTCCTCGCGTGCGGCGTGGTACTCGGCGTTCTCCTTGAGATCGCCGTGCTCGCGTGCCGTCGCGATGCGCCTGATGACCTCGGGGCGCTGGACGAGCAGCGCGTCGAGCTCGCCCTGGAGCCGCTCGAGGCCCTCTGGGGAGAGGATCACGGGCTCAGGCGGCGGCTTGCGGGGGGAACCCTGGGCGGCGTACGCGGCCGCGGAGGCGACGCGCCCCACGCCGCGACCCGGTGCCGGCCGCCGCGCACGCCTGGCCTCGTCTCGGGCTCCGTCGGCCTCGCCGGCCGGGAGCTGCACGATGCGCGAGATGGGCTTGGCCGGCGGCTCCTTGACCTCGACGAGGAACGGGTTGGCGATCCCGGTCGGCTTCCGGATCCCAGACGGCGACCGGAGCACGGCCCACGGCATCGCCATGGCGGACCCGTAGAGCGCCTCCTTCTCGGCCGCCGGGACGCCGGAGGCGAAGGCGTCGATGACCGCGTCCTCGTACTCCTCGGGCGCATCCGTGGCGGCCCACCAGATCCGCAGGTCGGCGACGTTGCGCAGGAAGTGCAGCCAGAACCCCGTCCACGCGGGCTTGCGGTCGCCGGGCACGGTCTTGGCCATCGAGGACAGCCGCCCCGCGACCGAGCCCGTCGAGCTGCCGACCAGGACGACGGTCTGGCTCGGCAGCCAGAACCCCTGCAGCCGGTGGAGGAGGTCCTTGGACACCGGCCGGACGCCGTCGAGCGTCAGCTCGGGCACGCGCTCCAGCCACTTGCCGATCAGGGCGAGGTCCAGCGGCGCCGCCTTCATCGGCCCGGGCAGCTCCACGACGAAGACGCCGGGCGCGGCGTGGCGGATCGGGTGTCCCCACTGGACGGGTCCGTCGGCCATCAGGCCGACCTCGCGGATCAGGGTGGCGGCGCTTCGGTCTTCGGGCATGGGGCCTCGGGTCTTGGGGCGGCGGCGGACGGTGGGGGGGGCAGCGGAGCGCCCGATAGGGACCCGGACGCTCGCCTGCGGCTGTCCAGCGTATCGTCTCATCATCATGGCGAACCCACAGGACGGGCAGCACCCGCGTCCAGCGCTCAGTGCCGGCGCCCGGATCGCGGGCGCGGCGCGCACCCGCGCGGGGGCCGGCGTCATCGCCGTCACCGTCCTCGCGGGCGCCGTCGCGATCGGCGGGCTCCTCGGTGGGGCGACGCGGCCGAACGGGAACGTGGCCGCGGCGAGCCCGTCCGCAACGTTGCCGCAGCCGGCTGCGTCGTCTGCGTCGGCCACCTCGGCGCCGGCATCGACCGCGGTTGCGACGACCGAACCGTCGCCCTCGCCCACGTCGGGGGCTCCAAGCGCGTCGCCGTCCCCGTCGCCGTCCCCGTCGCCGTCCGCGAGCGCCATCCCCGCGGAGACCCTCCAGGCGCGCCTCGACAGGCTCCGGGAGAAGCTCAAGATCCCGGGCGTCTCGGTCGCGATCGTCTGGGATGACGGCCGTCGCTGGCTGGGCGCCTCGGGGATGCGCGACGTCGCCGCCGGCGACCCGATGACCACCGGCACGGGCTTCGCCCTCGCGTCCATCTCGAAGACCCTGACCGCGGCCGTCGTGCTCCAGCTCGTGGAGGAGGGGAGGCTCTCGCTCGACGATCGCGTCGCCCCGCTCCTGCCCGGCTTCGCCATGGACGCGCGGATCACCGTCCGGATGCTGCTCGACCACACCAGCGGCCTGCCGGATAACTTCCTCAACCCCAAGATCGATCGCCCGCTCCAGCGCGACCCGGACGCGGCCTGGACGGCCGAGCAGGCCTGGGCCTACGTGCCGGCGAAGCGGCCCAAGCCCGGCCGGTTCTGGATCTACTCCAACGCCAACTACCTGCTCCTGGGCCAGCTCGTGGAGAAGGTCACGGGGCGCCCGCTCGCCACCGAGATCCGGACGCGACTGCTGGATCCGCTCGGCCTCGAGACCTCGTGGTTCCAGGCCGTGGAGGAGCCGCGCGCCAAGGGGACCGTCGGGTACCGGATCGTGACGGCGGCCGGCGGCGGCGTCCGGGCCGTGCTCGTCGCTCCGAAGAGCGACGTCATGCCGTTCCGCTCGGTGGTCACGGCCGCGGGTGGCGCCGGATCGATGGCGATGACGGCGGTGGACGCGGCGCGCTGGATGCAGGCCTTCGCCGGCGGCCGGGTCCTGGGGCCGGAAACGCAGGCCCTCATGCTGGGGGATGTCGCCCGGACGGCGCCCCTCAAGCCGCGCATCCCCTACGGCCTCGGGATCCAGGCGGTGCCGATCGCGGGCCGGCCCGCCCTGGGGCACTCGGGCCGGTTCCTCGGGTTCCGGAACGTCGCGCGCTATCTGCCGGGGGAAGGCGTGACGATCGCCGTGCTCACGAACCAGGGCACGCAGGATCCGGCGAAGATCGCCGAGGCGCTGCTCAAGATCGTGCTGCCCCCGTTGCCCATACCGTCGGCCAGCCCGTCACCGTCGGGTTCGGCTGCCCCATAGGCGCGACGCCGCGCCCGTCGAAGCGCCCGGTGACGCCCGCCCCGAGACTCTAGCGGCGCCCCCGGTATCCGCCCGAGTCGCCAGACCCGGATCGCCCACGCCCGCCACCCGAGGACCCGCCCGCGCCGCGCGGGGCCCGCAACGGCTGGGCCTCCTGGTCGCGCCGCGGGACGAACCCGTCGGCAACCTCCCACGGGATCGCGATCTGGAGCAGGCGCTGGACGCCGCGGAGCAGGTCCGCCTCGTCGATCGTGACCAGGCTGACCGCGTCCCCGGTCGCGCCCGCGCGCCCCGTCCGCCCGACGCGGTGGACGTAGTCCTCCGGGTTCCACGGCAGCTCGAAGTTCACGACGTGGGGCAGCGCGTCGATGTCCAGCCCGCGGGCCGCGACATCGGTCGCGACGAGGCAGCGAATCTCGCCCGCCTTGAACGCCTCGAGGGCCTTGGTGCGGTCCGACTGGGCGCGGTCGGAGTGGATCGCGGTGGCCGCGACGTCGTGCCGGTCCAGCCACGAGGCGAGCCGCGAGGCCGCGAGCTTCGTGCGGGTGAAGATCAGGACCTGGTTCCAGTCGCCCTCGATGATCAGGTGGGCGAGCAGCTCCTCCTTGCGGTCGCGATCGACCGGATAGACGAGCTGGCGCACGGTCTCGGCGGCCGTGCCATGGCGGGCAACCTCGATCGTCTCGGGGTTGTTGAGGATGGACCCGGCGAGCCGCTTGATGTCGTCGCTGAATGTGGCCGAGAAGAGGAGTGTCTGCTTGCGGTTGACGAGCAGGTCCAGGATCCGGCGGATGTCGGGCATGAAGCCCATGTCGAGCATCCGGTCCGCCTCGTCGAGGACCAGGATCTCCACCTGGCCCAGATTCGCGGCCTTCTGGCCGACGAGGTCCAGGAGCCGGCCCGGCGTGGCGACGAGGATCTCGACCCCCGTGCGCAGCTCCTTGATCTGGGGGTCCAGCGGTACGCCGCCGTAGACCACCGAGGCGCGCAGGGGGACCTTGCGACCGTAGGTCTTGATCGCCTCGGACACCTGCACGGCCAGCTCCCGCGTGGGCGTGAGCACCAGGCAGCGCACTGGATGCCGGGCTGGCGAGAACGACGTGTTGGCGTGGCTCTTCAGGCGGTCGAGGATGGGCAGCGTGAAGGCGGCCGTCTTGCCGGTGCCAGTCTGGGCCGCCGCGAGGACGTCCCTCCCCTCGAGCACCAGCGGGATGGCCCGCTCCTGGACGGGCGTCGGCTCCGTGTAGCCCTCCTCCGCGACGGTCTTGAGGAGGTCGGGCGAGAGCCCCAGGTCTTCGAACTGCAAGGTGTGTCGTGTTCTCCGGTCGAGGCCGCTCGGGCGGCGGCCACGGGGGTGGTCATCCGGCGCGGCGCCCTCGCGATTCGGCGGGGGCGGCGGCGACCGCCGGACGGGTCGGAGCATACGCGAAAATGGCGCCATGAGTTCGCAGGGGACGCGCGCCATCGAGACCGCCAGGCGCGCCGGCATCGTGCATACGGTGCATGAATATGCGCACCACGCGCGTTCCTCGCTGCGCGAGGGCGGGCGCGGCTATGCGCTCGAGGCGGTCGAGGCGCTGGGCATCGACGCCGGGCGCGTGTTCAAGACCATCGTCGTGAGCGTGGACGGGCGCCTGGGCGTGGCGGTCGTGCCCGCGGATTCCGAGGTGGACCTCAAGGCCGTGGCGGACGCGCTGGGCGGCCGAAAGGCCGCGATTGCCCCTCCGGCGGAGGCGGAGAAGGCCACCGGGTACGTGCTGGGTGGGATCTCGCCGCTCGGGATGCGGCGGGCGCTGCCGACGGTCGTCGACGCTTCGGCGGGGGCGTGGCCGACCATCCACGTGTCCGCCGGGAGGCGCGGCCTGGAGATCGAGCTCGCGGCGGCCGATCTCGTGGCGCTGGTCGGCGGGTCGATGGCGCCCATCGCCCGGCGAGGCTGACGCCCGGAGGCTACCCGCCGATCTCCGCGCGTTCCGTCCAGAGCGACGCGACGGCCAGCGACACGGCCAGCCACGCGACGGTGACCAGGATCGCGGTCGCTGCGTCCAGGCTGGCCCCCAGCTCCTGGCCGTTCACCACGGTGGACCCGCCGGCCCCGCCCGAGACCACCGCCCCCGACGCCGAGAACGGGAACCACTTGATGACGTGCGGGGCGAAGATCCCGGCGATCCCCTCGGCGAAGAACAGCCCGATGCCGACCCCGATGCCGGCGAGCTGGCTCCGCGCCACCGTCGCCACCGCGTACCCGAACGCGGCGTTCATCGCCATGGCGAGGCCGGCCCGCGCGAACAGCTCCGGCAGGCGGAGCAGCGCGTCCGCGTCGCCCATGCCGTCGAGCGGGACGCCCACGATCAGCGCCCCCACCGCGGACACGGCGACGCTGACGAGGAAGGCCCCGATCAGCCCCAGGACGGTGAAGACCGCGACCGCGCCGTACCCGAGCAGGGTGTAGCGCGTCCGGCCCTCGCCGCGCGCAACCGCCGCCTTGAGCGTGCCCCATGCCCACTCCGAGCCCGCGACGGCCGCCCCGTAGGTGACCGCGAGCAGCCCGCCGAGCCCGATCACGAGCGAGACGTTCAGCTCGTAGGCCGTGGGGAAGGTCAGGAACTGGCGGGCCGCGAGGGCGCTCTGCGGGTCCGTGGCGACCTTGCTGCCGAGGATGACGAAGAAGGTGATCAGGGCGTTGAGCCCGATGAGGAGCAGGAACGTGACCCAGGTCGCGGGCCGGCGGCGGAGCTTGCGCAGGTTCGCGACCAGAAGCCTCATGACGGCCATCCGGGAACGACCGGGGCCGCGGAGCCCGGCACCGGTGGCGCCCCGACATCGCGGCCCGTCCCCGTCAGGTCCAGGAACAGCTCCTCGAGGTTCGTGCCCACCTCGATCCGCGACGCGTACACGCCGCCGGACGCGAGCGCCCGGTTGAGCTCGGCGGCCCGCTCGGGGTCGATGCGCACCTCCAGCCAGCCGCCCTCGGGGCCCGTCTCGGCTCGGACATTGCCCGGCCCGGCCACCGCCTCGAGGGTCGTGCCCGCCGCCGGCACCTCACCAGGCGCGACACGCACGCGCACGGACCCCTCCTCGCGCAGGAGCTGCTCGATGCGTCCCTCGCGGACCAGGCGGCCACGCGCGATGATCCCAACCACGTCGGCCAGCTGCTGGACCTCGGACAGGATGTGGCTCGACACGAACACGGTCTTGCCGGTCGCGGCCAGCGCGCGGAGCGTGTCGCGCATGCCGGCGATCCCCGCGGGATCGAGGCCGTTCGCCGGCTCGTCGAGCAGCAGCAGCTGCGGGTCGGACAGGAGCGCGGCCGCGATCCCGAGGCGCTGTTTCATGCCCAGCGAGTAGCCCGAGACCTTGTCGCGGGCCCGGTCCCGCAGGTTCACGAGCGTGAGCAGCTCGTCCACGCGTGACGCGGGCGTCGGTGCTCCGGTCGCGGCGAGCGCTCGCAGGTTCTCGCGCCCGGACAGGAACGGGTAGAACGACGGCGACTCGATCAGCGCCCCGACCCCGAACAGCTGGCGCCGGTCGCGCCGCCCGAATGGCCGGCCGAAGAGCTCGACGCGTCCGGCGTCGGGCCGAACGAGCCCGGTCAGGATCCGCATCGTCGTGGTCTTGCCGGCCCCATTGGGGCCCAGGAAGCCGTAGACGACCCCCGTCGGCACCCGCAGATCCAGGCCATCGAGGGCCAGACGCGACCCGTATCGCTTGGCGAGCCCCTGCGTGGCCAGGGCCACGCCCGCCGCTTCCGTCACGTCGCCTCCCCGGGTACCGGCCCGGGCAGCCTGGCGCGCCCGGGACCTGAAGGAACCATAGCGCGCATCGTTTCACAGTCCGAACGGCCCGGGGCGGGCCAGCAGGTCGTCTGGCATACTCCCCGAGACCCTCAGGTCGACCACCCGAACGCAGACAGGCAACAACCGAAGAGCCGTCGCCCGGCAGGCATCCTGTCCACCTTCCTCGGGTGGCTCGCCGCCCGGCACCCCGCGGTCGCCCCAGCGAACGTCCCCGGTCCGCCCCCTTGACGGATGCGCGTGCCCAGCCGCTCCTTCGTCCCGCCGCCGACGGCCACCAGTCCCAGCGTCATCACGGGCCGATCCGTGTGTTCCGGTTGAAGGGAGGCAAGACGATTGCCCCAGCACCATCACGGCGCCCAGCGGGCGCCCAGCAGGCGGATCCGGTCGCTGTTGATCGCGATCTTCGCCGCACTCACGCTCGTGACCGCGACCTCCGCCACGGCCCCCGAGGCCATGGCCGCGACCAGGAAGGTCGTCATCGTCGTCGGTCCCGTCGGCTCGGCCACCGCCAACTACAAGGCCAGCGCCAACAAGCTCGCCGATCAGGCTCGCAGCTACGGCGCCTCGGTGACCAGGATCTACACCCCCCACGCCACGTGGTCACGCGTGCTCAGCGCGGCGAAGGGCGCGAACGTCCTGATCTACCTCGGTCACGGCAACGGTTGGCCGAGCCCCTATCCCCCGTTCGCCACCACGTCGAAGGACGGGATGGGCCTCAACGCCACCTACGGCACCAGCAACCGGAACACCAAGTACTACGGCGAGGCCTACATGGCCAAGCTCGGCCTGGCCCCGAACGCCGTCGTCGTGCTCAACCGCCTGTGCTACGCGTCCGGCAACAACGAGTGGGGGGCAGGAAACCCCAGCAGGTCGACGGCGATCAAGCGCGTGGACAACTACGGGTTCGGCTTCCTGCGGAGCGGCGCGCGGGCGGTCTTCGCGAGCGGTATCACCAACGTGGGGTATGTCCTGGCAGGCCTGTTCAAGGGCAGTGCCGGCACCACGTTCGGCAAGCTGTTCTGGAGGGATCCCGCCAGGAGCGGCGACCGTGACTTCACGTTCACGTCCGTCCGCACCTCCGGGGCGTCGGCGGTCATGGATCCCTACGCGCCGGGCCGCTACTACCGGAGCGTCATCGGGTTCCTGGGCACCACGATCGGCGCCTGGCGCTCCGGCGGATAGCCCTGCCGGAGCCACCGCGGCGATGGACGGCGCCGGTCATCGAGACCGGCGCCGTTTCGATTCACGGCGGCCGGGTCGGCGCGCGACGTCAGGCCGCGGCCGTCTCGACCTCCGTCTCCACATCTGCCACGGGGTCTGCCTCGGCGCTCCGCGCCGCCGCGCTACCGACCGCCGGCGCGCGCCTGAACAGTGCCCAGGCCGTCACCGCGGCGAGGAGCGCCACGCCGCCGCCGATCGCGAACACCCAGCGGATGCCGATCACGTCGGCCAGGATCCCGGCCGCCGCCATCGACCCGATCGTCGCCGTCTGGATCACGGCGTTGAGCGCGCCCGCGACCCGACCCCGGGTGGCATCGGTGGTCGTCGACTGCACGATGGTCATGGTCGTCGCCTGGACCGGCATCACGAACAGGCCCGCGCCGAACATGACCAGGAGCAGCACCGCCGGCGCCGGGACCAGCGCGAGGGACGCGATGCAGACCGACAACCCCAGCAGCCCGCCGACGAACAACCGCGGCACGCTGAACCGGGCCGCGAGGCCGGCGAGCAGCGCGCCCGAGATCACCATCGCGACCGTCTGCGCCCCGTCGAGCGGCCCCGCCCAGGCCGGGCTCGCGCCCAGTTCGTTCACGAGGAACGGGATGAACAGCACGTTGATCGCGCCAACGCCCAGCATCGTGACCGCGACGCCGCCAAGGGCCGCCACCAGCGGCGCGGACCGGGCGATCACGCGGAGGCCGTCGAGCACCGCACCGCCCATGCCCCGCGCCTTCATCGAGGCGGCCGCCGACGCCTTCGGCATGCCCACCGCGCGGCTGACGCGCAGCACGAGCAGCACCGAGACCAGGAACGTCGCCGCGTCCGCAATGAACACGGGCCAGGCGACCCCGGCGACGCCCGCGATCACCCCCGTGACGCCGGC
Source organism: Candidatus Limnocylindrales bacterium (assembly GCA_038250545.1). Lineage (GTDB taxonomy): Bacteria > Chloroflexota > Limnocylindria > Limnocylindrales > CSP1-4 > CAIXZV01. The sequence goes on from JBBSCF010000005.1 coordinate 90,064, forward strand.
ACCGATCACGGCCGCGACCGTGCGGGTCATCTGGCCGAGCGAGTTGGCCGCGAGAAGACCATCGACGGGGACGACGCGCGGCACGAGCGCCGTCCGGGCGGGCGAGAAGAACGTGCCGATGACCGCCTGGAGCGCGGCCAGCACGAACACGAGCGGCAGCCAGCCGTTGACCGCCGCGGGTACCAGCCCAAGCACCACGACGGCGCGCAGCGAGTCGGAGACCACCATGATCCGGCGCCGGTCCGAGCGGTCTGCCCAGGCGCCCGCGAACAGCCCGATCGTGACCGGCGGCAGCGCCACGAGGATCGACATCAGGGCGAGCGCCGCCGTCGAGCCCGTCTGGTCCAGGACCAGCAGGAACAGGGCCAGGTAGGTCATGCCGTCGCCCACGTCGGAGATCGCCTGGGCGAGGTAGAGCCGGCGGAAGTCGGGGAGGCGAAGGAGGTCGCGCACGCCGAACGGGCAGGCGACGGGGACGTCAGCCATCGTTGGGTTCCTTCGGGTTGAGAGGGATCGGGTAGACGGCGAGGACCACGCCCCAGGCCTGGGCGTCGGGCGCGTCCTCGTCACCGAACTCCTGCTGGAGCTCGTTGAAGCGCCGGCGGTATTCGGCGGCGCGGTCGGGGGACAGCCGGGCCACGTTGCGGACGATGAGCACGCGGTCGCGCGCGGGCTCACCCGTTCGGCCTGCGGGCGGGGTCGAGGCAGCGCTGCGCATCGCGGCCTCGATCTCGTCGCGGGCGGTGTCGAACACGGTGACGAGGGTGTCGTGGATCGCCCGGGTCGCCTCGTCGGTGTCGCCCTCGAAGAGGCGGCGGTCCAGCTGGAACGAGAGGGCGGCGACGCGGTACCGGGTCTCGATGATCCCGGATACGACGCGTCGCTCCACCGGGACGATGATCCCGTGGGCGAGCAGCTGCTCGACGTGGTGGTAGAGGCGGGTCGGCGGCACCGCGAGCGCCGCCGCAAGCTCCTTGACGGACCACGGCGGGTCCTGGCGCTGGACCATCACCTCCATGAGGCGCATCCGCGTCGGGTCGCTGACCGCGCGGAGGGTCTCCGCGCTGGAGATCTGCATCACCGGTTCCGGGCGGGCGTCCGGGCGGAGTGGCGACTCGTCGGCGGGGGACATGGTGTTCTTCGTCCATCTAGCATTCAACCGATGTTGAACGATAGGATGACGGATGAATGGAGATTGTCAAGCCCCCATGGGAGTCGTGCTGAAGCAACCGCATACGCACTGGCGTCGGCACCGCGCCGCACGCACCCCCGATCACGAAGAAGCGGGCGCCGGCCCGGTGGCCGCGCGCCCGCTCGCTGAGCTCGAGGTGATGCCGAGGAGCTAGACCCCGGCGAGGTCCGGGCGGGCGCTCCAGGAGTGGAGCGTCGCGAGGTAGTTCGCCCGCTCGAACGCGGTGGGGTTCGGGACGTTCGCTGCCGTGGCGGAGCCACGAAGCTGCGACACGCCGGTGTACTCGCGCTCCTCCATCCAGGCGACCAGCTCCCGTTCGACGGTGCCGACGTGGCCGGCGCCGTTGCGCAGGATGGCGGAGGCCATCATCACGATGTCGGCGCCCACGGCGAGGGCCTTGACCGCGTCCGTGCCGCCGTGAATGCCCGAGGTCGCGGCAAGCCCGACCGACGGGCCCAGCTGCGGCCGCAGCATCCCGATCCAGCGGAGCGGCAAGCGCAGCTCCGAGGGGTGGGACAGCGAGACCTTGTTGACGACATCGAACGTCTCGAGGTCCAGGTCCGGCTGGTAGAAGCGGTTGAACAGCACGAGGCCGTCCGCGCCCGCGCCCACGACCCGGCCCGCGAAGTTCGCGAACGCCGCGTAGTACGGCGAGAGCTTGACCGCGAACGGGATCGAGATGGCGGAGGCCACCTCGGCCACGAGGTCGATGTCGGCCTGCTCGCGGAACGACGACCCGATCTCCGGATCGGCGGCGACGTGGTACAGGTTGAGCTCCAGCGCGTCCGCGCCGGCCTCCTGCATCAGCTTCGCGTAGCGGACCCAGGAGCCGTTGGCGTCGGCGTTGAGGCTGGCGATGACCGGGATGGAAACGGCCTGCTTGGTCTTCGCCAGGCGATCGAGGTAGCGGTCGCCCACCCCCTTGAGCTCTCCCTGCGTCGGGAAGTACGCGAGGGCCTCCGCGAATTGCTCGGTGCCCTGGTCCAGGGCCCGCGACAGCTCGATCTCGTCGTTGAGGATCTCCTCCTCGAACAGCGAGGGCAGGACGACGGCGCCGACGCCCTCGTCCTCGAGCTGCTTCACGAACGACGGGTCGCCCGTGAGCGGCGTGGAGGACGCGACGATGGGGGACCGGAGGTCGAGCCCGAGATAGCGGGTACGCAGATCGGGGGTCACGCCTCAGCTCCCTTCTCGGCCGTGCCGTTGGATCCGTTCGTGGACGCCGGGACGGGCTCGGTTCCGGCCTCCACCACGTGGCGGTGCGGCACGCTGCGGTGCATGCCCGCCATCTGCTCGTAGTAGCGCCAGCGCTCGTCGGCGTCGGCCTGGGCGAGCTCGGCCAGCTCCGCGGCCCGCTCGGGATCCGTGCGCTGCAGGATCGCGAACCGGGTCTCGGTGGCGACGAACTCGCTGATCGGCATCGACGGCTTGGCGCTGTCGAGCTTGAACGGGATCCCGTCCTCCACCTCGGAGGGCTGGAAGCGGTAGAGCGGCCAGTAGCCGGACTTGACCGCGTCCTTCTGGTGGCTCATCGAGCGGCTCATGTCGATGCCGTGCGCGATGCAGGTCGAGTACGCGATGACCAGGCTCGGCCCGGGCCAGGCCTCGGCCTCGATGAGCGCCTTGATCGACTGGGCGTCGTTGGCGCCCAGGCTGATCTGCGCCACGAAGACGTTGCCGTAGGCCCTGGCGATGGCGCCCAGGTCCTTCTTGCCGGTGGGCTTGCCGGCCGCCGCGAACTTGGCGACCGCGCCGCGTGGCGTGGCCTTGCTGGCTTGGCCGCCGGTGTTGGAGTAGACCTCGGTGTCGAGGACGAGGATGTTCACGTTGCGGCCGGACGAGAGGACCTGGTCCAGCCCGCCGAAGCCGATGTCGTAGGCCCAGCCGTCCCCGCCGAAGATCCAGATGCCCTGCTTGACGAGGTCCGTGGACAGGGCCACCAGCTGGCGGGCGTCCGCGGCGTGCTCGCCGGTGACGCCGGCGAGGATTCCGCGGAGCTTCTCGACGCGCACGCGCTGTGCGGCGATCTCGGGCTCGGTGTCCTGGGGGCTGTCGATGAGCTCGGCCGCGAAGGCCTCGCCGATGACCGGCTTGAGCGTCTCGACCAGCGCGATGGCGTAGGCGTTCTGGGCGTCGAGGCCAAGGCGCATGCCCAGCCCGAACTCTGCGTTGTCCTCGAACAGGCTGTTGGCCCACGCGGGCCCGCGGCCCTGGCCGTTGACGGTGTACGGGGTGGTCGGCAGGTTGGCGCCGTAGATGGACGAGCAGCCCGTGGCGTTGGCCACCACCATGCGGTCGCCGAAGAGCTGGGTGACGAGGCGGATGTACGGCGTCTCGCCGCAGCCGGCGCAGGCGCCGCTGAACTCGAACAGCGGCTCAAGCTGCGCGGCACCCTTGACGGTGTCGCGCGGCAGCGCGCTGCGGTCCAGCTGCGGGATGGCCAGGAAGGCGTCCCAGCGCTCGCGCTGGACGTCGCGGTTGTCGAGGTACGGGGCCATGTTGATGGCCTTGTGCCCGACGTCCGTCTTGCTCTTGGCGGGGCAGACGTCGACGCAGACGCCGCACCCGGTGCAGTCGTCCGGCGCGACCTGGATCGTGAGCCGGTGGCCGGGCAGGTCGCGGGACTTGAACTCCTTGGTGACGAACCCGGCGAGGGCCGGCGTGTTCGCCTCCGGAAAGACCTTCATCCGGATCGACGCATGCGGGCAGACCATGGCGCACTTGCCGCAGTCGATGCAGATCGTCTCGTCCCAGACCGGGATCTGCTGGGCGATGGCCCGCTTCTCCCACTTGGTGGTGCCGGTGGGGAAGGTGCCGTCCACGGGCAGTGCGCTGACCGGGAGCAGGTCGCCCTCGCCGGCCATGAGCCGGGCGGTGACCTGCTGGACGAAGTCGGGCGCCGTGTCCGGGACGAGGGACCGCAGGGCCTGCGCCTGGTTGACCTGGCCCAGGGCCACCTTGCCCAGGCGGGCGATGGACGCGTCGATGGCGGCGTAGTTGCGCTTGACGACCGCGTCGCCGCGCTTGCCGTAGGTCTTCTTGACGAACCCCTTGATCCGGCTGATCGCCTCCTCCGCCGGCAGGACGCCGGAGAGGTGGAAGAAGCACGGCTGCATGATCGTGTTGATGCGGTTGCCCATGCCCGTCTCGGCGGCCACCGCCATCGCGTCGATCACCCACAGGTTGATCTGCTTGTCGACGAGCTGCTGCTGGACGTGGGCCGGGAGCTGGTCCCAGACCTCGTCGGGACCGTACGGGCTGTTGAGCAGGAACGTCGCCCCGTGCTTCGCGCGGTCCAGCATCGGGACGCTCTCGAGCAGGCCGAACTGGTGGCAGGCGACGAAGTCCGCGTTGTCCACGAGGTACGTGGAGCGGATCTGCTGCGGCCCGAACCGCAGGTGGCTGGAGGTGACCGACCCGGACTTCTTGCTGTCGTAGACGAAGTAGCCCTGTGCGAACAGGTCCGTGCCCTCGCCGATGATCTTGACCGAGGACTTGTTGGCGCCCACGGTGCCGTCCGACCCGAGGCCGAAGAACAGCGCCTGGACCTCGCCCGCCGGTCGCGGGTGGCTGAACGTCGAGGAGATCGGCAGCGAGAGGTGCGTCACGTCGTCGTAGATGCCGACGGTGAAGTGGCGCTTCGGCCGGGCCGCGAGCAGCTCGTCGAAGATCGGCTTGACCATCGACGGGGTGAACTCCTTGGAAGAGAGCCCGTAGCGGCCGCCGGTGACCTTGGGTGCCACGGCGAACGGCGGCTGGTCGCTGTCCTGCGCCTCGACGAGCGCGGTGACGACCGCCTGGTACATCGGCTCGCCGACGGCGCCCGGCTCCTTGGTCCGGTCGAGGACCGCGATCTGCTTCACCGACTTCGGGAGCGCCGCCATCAGCTGGGCGGCCGGGAAGGGCTGGAACAGGCGGACGACGATGACGCCGACCTTCTCGCCGGCCGCGACCATCGTCTCGACGGTCTCCACCACGGCGCCCGCGCCCGAGCCCATGACCACGATCACGCGGTCCGCGTCGGGCGCGCCCGTGTACTCCACGAGCGAGTAGTGGCGCCCCGTCTGCGCCGCGAACTCGTCCATGACCTCCTGCACGATCGCCGGCACGGCGTCGTGGAAGGGGTTGCACGCCTCGCGGGCCTGGAAGAAGACGTCCGGGTTCTGCGCCGTCCCGCGCACGACCGGGGTCTCGGAGGTGAGGCCGCGCCGGCGGAAGGCCAGGACGTCGTCCTCGCGGATGAGCGCGCGGAGGTTCTCCGGGGTCACCGTCGCGATCTTGTTGACCTCGTGGCTCGTGCGGAAGCCGTCGAAGAAGTGGAGGAACGGCACCCGCGAGCGCAGCGTGGCGGCATGGGCCACGGCGGCGAAGTCATGCGCCTCCTGGACCGAGTTCGCCGCCAGAATCGCCCAGCCCGTCGCCCGGGCGTGCATGACGTCGCTGTGGTCCCCGAAGATCGAGAGCGCGTGGGTCGCGAGCGTGCGCGCCGCCACGTGGATCACCGCGGGGGTCAGCTCGCCGGCGATCTTGAACATGTTCGGGATCATCAGCAGGAGGCCCTGCGACGCCGTGAACGTCGTCGTGAAGGCGCCCTTCTGGAGCGACCCGTGGACGGCGCCCGCGGCGCCCGCCTCGGACTGCATCTCGACGACGGAGGGCACCGTGCCCCACAGGTTCGGCTTGTGCGCGGCGGACCAGTCGTCGCAGTACTCGGCCATCGGTGAGGCCGGCGTGATCGGGTAGATGGAGATCACCTCGCTCATCGCATACGCGACGCGCGCGGCTGCCTCGTTGCCGTCGAGGCACTCCCAGTTCTGACTCATCGGTGTCTGCATCCTTTCGGGTGACACATGCCACCCGGACTGCTGGTGGCGACGGGGACGGACCGGCAGGGCATGACCCTGCGAAAGCCAACACCAAGTGTGCGCCTGATCGGCGACGGAGTGGGGGGCGATCGGTCCTGTGTGGCGGGCTCCGCGGTCACGGATTGGCCGGGACCCGGGGGCCGTCCGGCCCTGAACTCCCTGCCGGGCGGCCCTCGGGACGGGCCACGGAATGCCATGAGCCCCGCCGTTGCCGGCGGACCTCGCGTGGGATCTCGCGAGGGACGAGGAGGATGGGCGCGGCGATCAGGCCGAGGTCACGTGGGCCAGGATCCCCATCGCGGTCACGATGAGCACCAGGAGCGGGTTTGCGCGGACATCACGCGTCTGCCCTCGGGTCCGGGTCGGGGCCGGTCCGGCAAGAGCCGCCGCGCGCGGGCCACGAACGACCGCACGGCGGCTGGACGAATGACGAGGCCGGGCGGGTCTCAGACGCGCGCCGGGTGTGGCGCCTAGCGGCTGGACCAGCTCACGTGCCACGCCCGCCAGAGCGCGGTGGGGTCGCTGAGCGGGTCGCCGTGGACCAGGACGAGATCGGCCGGGCCGCCCTCGCGGATGACGCCCGCCTCGGGCTCGCCGAGGAGCTCGCCGCCGCGCCAGGTGGCGCTCGCGAGGGCCTCCCAGGGCTGCAGCCCTGCCTCCACGAGCTGGCCCACCTCCCAGGCGAGCTGGTTCGCCCGGGTCGAGCCGCCACCGAAGTCCGTGCCGGTCGAGATCGCCACCCCGGCCCGATGGGCGAGCCGCACGCTCTCCATCGCCCGTTCGCGGCGCGCGCCCACCTTCTCGCGCCCCTCGTCCGAGGCGAACCGCGGCAGGCTGGTCGTCTGCGCGAAGGTCCGCCACGACGCCAGGACGCACAGCGTGGACACGAGGCGGACGCCGTTGGTGGCCATGATCCGGGCGGTGTCGGCGTCCAGTTCGAACCCGTGCTCGAGCGCGTCCACGCCGGCCTCCGCGCCGGCCCGGGCGCCCGCCACGTACCCGCTGTGTGCGGTCACGCGGGCCCCGAGCGCGTGCACCGCCTCCACGACCCGGCGGACCTCGCCGGTCGACCACGGGCTCACGTCCGGGTCCGGCCCGTCGAGGTACAGCTTGACGAGATCGGCACCGTCGCCGAGCTGCTTCGCCGCCGCAGCCAGGAGCTCGTCGCCATTGGCGGCCTGCACGGACAGGGCCGGAAGGAGGCCCGGCGCCATGATCCAGGTCCCGGCGGCACGCACGTGCGGAAAGCCCGGCCGGTCGCGCCACCGATCGCGCACGCCCAGCGCGAGGGCACGCTCGCGACCACCGTCGTGCGGATCGGCGCGGGTCACGGAGCCCACGTCGCGCGCCCAGCGGACGCCCGCGCGTGTGAGCAGACGGCCGTTCGCCTCGGCCGCGTCGAGCATGCGCTCGGTGGGATCCAGCCCGCGGTCGATCCAGCGCGCGCCGCCGGGCATGGTGATGTGGCTGTGCGCGTCCACCATCCCCGGGACGATCGTGGAGCCCGCGGCGTCCACGAGCTCCACGCCCGCGGGATCCGGGACCGGGCCCTCGTCATCCGAGGGCCGGATCCAGACGATGCGCCCGTCCTCGATGAGGATCGAGACGCCCAGGGTCAGCCGGTCGCTCCGGCCATCGGCCAGCGCGCCGTCGCGGTAGAGGCGGCGCGCGGCCACGTCGCTAGCGCTGTGCCGCGGGTGGCGCGAGGGTGTCGGGTGCGACGTCGAGGTGTCCGTCGTTCGGGGGCTCGGCGGCGGCCAGGGTCTCGGCGGCCAGGGGCTCGCCTGTCGGAGGCTCGGCGGCCAGGCGCTCGCCGAGGCCCGAGGCCACGGGCGTGCCGTCGGCATGCTGGCCGGCCAGGCGACGGGCCTTGCCGGCAATCGTCGCGCGGCGCTGCTTCCCGCGTCGGGGGTCGAGCAGGGCCGCCGCGAGGAACCCCGCCCCGATGCCGATCACCGCCACGAGCCCGACGAGGAGGACCTTCGAGCGCGACCGCGTCCCGGTGCGGCCGTCCGCCGCGGCGTCGGCTGCCGTGGCCCTCGCCTTGCCCTTCGCCTTGCGGCCTGCGCCGCCCGTCGAGCGGCCTGCGCCCAGCTCACCGCCGGGATCGTCCCGTTCGAGGCGGGTGGCCAGGGCTCGGATCGCGGGCGCGGAGGCGGCTCGGATCCGTTGCACGATCTCGTCCACGGGGACGTCGGCCTGGGCCCTGTCGCCGGCGGCGGCGATGTCGTCTTTGAAGCCCCGGGCGATCTCCGCCGCCCGTTCGATCCCGTGGCGAGCCGAATCGGTCGCGTCGTGAACAGCGCCCGCCGCCTGGTCGCGGGTCCCGTCGAGGTCCCGCAGGCGATTGGCGAGCCCGTCGGCGAGCTCGGCCGCGGTGATGCGGATGCGCTTGGTCCTGGATCGTTTGAGGATCTTCATGCGGCCCTCCGTTGGCGTTCCGGCACCCAGCCCGGCACCCTGCCCGGCGGCCTCGCGGCCCGGCCCGTGGCGGGTCGGCGATGGGTGTGGTCGCCGTTGCAGGGTACCCCGACGACCCGCCGAGGGCGAGTGCTGACCGGCTCCAGCGCGGTCGCGCGAGGGCGCGGAGGGTCGTCCGGCCGCCTGGCGAGCAAGGCGCACCCCGCGATCGGTGGACTGCTCGCCCGGGCGGCCGGACAGGGCCGTGGAGACGCTCCGGGCCGCCTTCCGGCCGCCATCAGCGAGCGACCTGGCGGTCCTCGGCGGCGGTTCGGCCGCCCCGCGGCCGCCCAGTGGCCGCGTCCAGATCGGGCATCGGAAAACGCTATCGGAGCATAGGCCTTGACAAAGAGGTAAGCACACCTTAGAAATACGCAAGACGACTTTCCACATATGAGGTTCAGACCACGTGCCGCATGATGTCATCGCCACCTGTCCCGTCTGCTCGGGGGAGCTGATGGTGACGCGCCTGCGCTGCGGGACCTGCGCCACCACCCTCGAGGGGGAGTTCGGGGTCGGGCGCTACGCCCGCCTCACGCGCGAGCAGGTCCAGGTCCTCGAGAGCTTCCTCCGGAGCCGCGGCAACCTGCGCGACATGGAGCGGGAGCTCGGGATCAGCTATCCCACGGTCCGGGCCAGGGTGGAGGCGCTGGTGCGCGCCCTGGGCTTCGGACCCCGTGACGAGGCGGATCCAGGGCCCGCCACGGCGCCCGCCGCGACCACCGAGACGACGGCCACCGCCGATGACATCGGCGTCGCGCGGCGCGAGATCCTCGAGCGTCTTGCCAACCACGAGCTGAGCGCAGATGGGGCCGCCGAGGCCATCCGCGCGCTGGGGAGGAACGTCCGATGACGGACACGCTGCACACCGCCTCTGTCCGCGAGCTCCCGCTGGAGCCCGGCGGATCGGTCGAGATCTCCGTCTCCTCCGGTTCTGTCCGGATCCGTGGCATCGCCGGCGACCGCGTCGTCGTCCGCTCCCACAATGGGGACTCCCTGGCGGACGACGTCCGCATCGACGCGACGCCCGGGACGGTCCGCATCCGGGATGCCGAGGGTGGCTTCAAGCTCGGCCCGCTCCAGGTGCGGACGCGCCGCTCGCTGGACCTCGACATCGACCTGCCCCGCACGGCGGCCGTGTCGCTGCGGACGATGAGCGGCGACGTCGAGGCGACGGGGATCGGCGGCGCCAGCCGCTGGGCGACGGCCTCGGGCGATCTGCGCATCGCCACCTCGGCCGGCCCGATCCAGGTGGAGACGATGTCGGGCGATGCCGTGATCGATGCCTCCGTGGCGATCGCGCTCGGCGCCCGCACGGTCTCCGGCGATCTCCGCGTCCGGGCACCGCGTCTCGACGCCACCGACGCCAGCACGACGAGCGGCGACGTCCACCTGGAGGCCGAGCTCGCGCCGGGATCGCGCCACAGCGTCAGCTCGGTCTCGGGCGACGTGGACATCGCCACGGCCAGCCCGGTCCGCCTCGAGGCCCAGACGATCGCCGGCGACGTGCGTGCCACCGGGCCGCATACGGCCGAAGGCGGTCGGGGCCGCCGCACGCTGGTCGTGGGCAACGGGTCCGTGGCCCTCACCGTTCGCACGACCTCGGGCGATGTGCGGCTCCGGGTCCTGGGAGCCCCGGCGGCGCCGGTCGCCCCCGCGGCCCCCGCGGCACCGGTTGCCCCGGCCCCGCCGGTCGTCGCGCAGGCCCCCGCGGCACCGGTCCCACCCGCCGCACCGGCCGCGCCCTTCGCGCCCTCGACGCCGAGCCCCCTCACCGACGAGGACACGCAGGCCTGGAACGCGGCGGAGCCCGCCGTCGACCGCCGCGAGGCCGCCCGCCTCGATGTGTTGCGGGCCCTCGAGCGGGGCGACATGGACATCGAGACTGCGTCGCGTCGCCTCGAGGCGCTCGAGGAGGCCGGGCCGCGTTTCTTCCGGGGGTGGTGCTGATGACCGCCGATCCGCTCGAGCAGGTGCTCAACCTCGTCGCCGCGGGCCGCCTCACCGCCGAGGAGGCCGCCCCCATCCTGGCCGCGCTCGACGATCCCCCCGGCTCGGGCGCAGGCCCGGACGGGGCCGCGGCCGGCGCTGGGGATGCCGGCGGTGCCCCGTCCCGCGACGAGCCCCCCGGCGGGTTCGGGTTCGACCCTCCGCCCTCCTTCGACGCTGGGTCGCCCCGCGCCTCCTCGCTGCGCCTGGAGGTGCGCGAGAACGGGCGACAGGTCGTGAACCTGCGCCTCCCGATCGCCGTCGGCCGCCTCGCGCTCGACCGCGTCCCTGGTCTGTCGGGCGAGCAGGTGGAGCGCGTCCGCGAGGCCCTCTCGAGCGGCATGCGGGGCCCGATCCTCCAGGTGGAGGACGGGGGCAGCGGCGTGCGGATCATCCTGGAATGAGCGCGCTTCGCGTTCGATGCCCCGCCGCCAGCCGGCGCGGCGCCTGTCGGCGTCAGGGAGCGGTCGTGGCCGGCGTCGGCGGGATGAGGCCGCAGTCAGGATCGGTGCACAGGGTGAGCCCGAGGTCGGCGAGGCCCTCGGCGAGCGGGGTGAAGCCCAGCTTGCCGCCGAACTCGCGGGCGACGATCCCGGCGGGCCGGCCGTCCGAGAGGACCGACCCGCCGGAGTCGCCGACGGATGCATCCATGTCGGTGACGGCCATGCAGGGGAAGATCGTGTCGGTCTCGAAGGCGTAGGGCTCAACCGCCACGATCCGGCCCTCGCGGTAGAGGGTGCGGCCGTCGGTCTCGACCGGCAGGCCATCGTGGAGGTCGGCACAGGACAGCGGGCGGGCGTCAGGCGCGATCGTGCGGTAGCCGCCGGCCCCGAGGTCGACGAGGTTGAGGCGGCCCCACGGGATGTGGTCGGGTGCAAGGACGAGCTCGACGATGTCGGATCCGGCACAGGTGCGGCCCGCAGGGCAATCGGCCCGGCGGGCGTCGGCGCCGTAGGTCCCGATCGGCCGCCCGGCGGCATCGCGCGGCGGATTGGCACGGTCATAGCAGTGGTCGGAGATCGTGAGGATGATCGTGTCGCCCCGGCGGGCATAGAAGCCGGCCGTGCAGGAGACCATCTGCCCGGCCAGCACTGGCGGGTCGTAGATCAGGGTCGCGCGGATCCAGGCGCGCGCCGTATTGGCGATGACGAGGAGCTCGGCGAGCAGGGCGACCGCGATCATGACGAAGACCACGCGCCGGACGCGGATGCGGGGCCGGGCGCGGGTTGCGGTCATGGCGGATCGGGTCTCCGAGGATGCTCGAGGCGGCGCCGTGCGGCTGCCGTGCCGCCATCATCGGGGCGGCCGCAGATCCCGGCAATGGCATCAGCCATAGGACGATGATCCCGGGCGGTGACCGTCCTGCCACCGGTGGCAGGACGGGTTCGGCTCAGGAGGCGGTGGCAGCCCCCGGGCCGCCGCTCGCCGGCAGCGTGACCGTGAACCGGGCCCCGCCCGCGGGCGGCGACCCAGCCGCGATCGTCCCGCCGTGCGCTTCCGCGATCCGGCGCGCGATCGCCAGGCCGAGGCCCGTGCCCCCGGACCCGTGCCGGGTCGTCCCCTTGAGGCGCGTGAACGGCTCGAAGATCCGGCGCCGGTCCGCCTCGGGGATGCCCGGGCCCTGGTCGTCCACCTCGACCGCGATGGTCGGCCCGACCCGGCGCACGCGGACGGCGACCTCGCCGCCGGCAGGAGAGTGGTCGATGGCGTTGTCCACCAGCACGAGCAGCAGCTGCACCAGCCGCCCGCGGTCGCCGTCCGCGGATGCAGGCCCGGGCGCGTCCACGGCGAGCCGGACACCGCGCTCGGCGGCGAGGGCCGTCGCGCCGCGGATGGTGTCGCGGGCGACCTCGGCCACGTCGAGCGGCCCGCGGCCCAGCACCAGGCGCGTCTCGTCCCAGGCGGCGAGCTGGAGCAGGTCGCCGACCAGCCCGCCGAGGCGGTCGGACTCGGCGATGACGTCCGTGAGGAGGTCGCGGCCGTCCTCCGCCACGAGGCCCTCGCGCTCCAGGACCTCGGCGTTCGCACGGATCAGCGCGGCTGGCGTGCGCAGCTCGTGCGAGGCGTCGGCGACGAACCGGCGCTGTGACTCGAAGCCCTCTCGGATGGGGGCGAGGGCACGCCCCGTCACCACGAACGCGATGAGCGCCGCCGCCAGCAGGCCCAGCGCGCCCACGATCAGGATCACGAGCACCAGGCTCCGCGACTGCTGGTCGTGGAGATCCATGTCGAAGCCGCCCTGGACATACCCCGTCACCTGGCTGCTCTCGTGGCTGCTCTCGCCCAGGGCGACGGTCAGGACCCGCACCGACCTGCCCGCCGTCGCGAGCGTCCGGATGTCGCGTGCGCCGGCGGTCGCCGGCAGCCCGGCCGCTGCGGGGAGCCCAGGCAGGGTGGTGCCCGTGCGGTTGAGCAGCACCTGTCCGCCCGCATCGAGGACCAGGAGCACCGTGTCGGCGACCGCAGGCGCGGCCTCGGAGGCCTCTTGGTTCTCCTCGCCGGACGGCAGCTCGCCGCCGAGCGCCGTCACCTGGGCGCGGACGGCGGCGTCGAGGGCCCGGTCCACGTCCGCGTCGAGCGCGGACAGCCCCGTCACGGCCGTGGCCGCGCCGACGAACGCGACGAGCAGGGTCAAGAGCGTGAGCGTGGTGATGAAGAGCCGCAGCCTCGTCCGCCGGAGCAGCCGCTCGGTGGAGGTGTGGGCCACCCGCTAGTCCTCGGCCTTGAGCGTGTAGCCCACGCCGCGGACCGTCCGGAGGCGGTCGGAGCGGTCCAGCTCGCCCAGCTTGCGCCGCAGGTACGAGACGTAGAGGTCCACGACGTTGGAGTAGACGTCCGGCTCCGCGCCCCAGACCTGGTCCAGGATCTGCTGGCGGGTCATCACCTGGTTCGCGTGGCGGATGAAGAAGCCGAGCAGCGCGAACTCGCGCGCGGACAGGTCCACCGTCCGGTCGCCCACCTGCGCGACGTGGCGCAGCTCGTCGAGCACGACATCGCCCGCGGCGAGCCGCGCGTCGGCGGCCGAGGCGGGCCGGCGCCCCAGCGCCCGGATCCGGGCGAGGAGCTCGGAGAAGGCGAACGGTTTGGCGAGGTAGTCGTCCGCCCCCGCATCGAGGCCGGCGACCCGGTCGTCGACGGTTCCCAGCGCGGTGAGCATGAGGACCGGCGTCGTGAGGCCCTTCGCGCGCAGGAGCCGCAGGACGGTGAAGCCGTCGATGTCCGGGAGCATCCGGTCCAGGACGATGACGTCGTGCGGACCCGTGTCCGCGAGCGCGATCGCGCTCACCCCGTCCGGGGCGATGTCGACCACGTGGCGCTCCGCCACCAGGACCCGGCGGATCAGGGCCGCCATCTTGGGTTCGTCTTCGACCACCAGGACTCGCATGGTGGGGCATTGTGCGGTCGATGGGGCCTCCGGCCAAGGGCCTGACGGGGTCTCTGTGAGGGTTCTCATCTGGGGCATAGCGCCTCGCGACGGTGCGGGACCGAGGATGCAGTCACGAAGCCACCCCCTCCGGGAGACCCAGACCGATGATCCAGAAGCTCGCCCTCGTCGCCGCCACGCTGACCGCTGCCCTCGTCCTCGCCGGCGGCCTCGCGCTCGCCGGCTTCGGCAACACGCAGTCGGGCGCCGCCGACATGCAGGTCGTGGACCAGGTGGTCGCGCCCGTCGATGTCCCCGCGCCGCCCGAGCCGACGGTCCAGGTCGACACGATCTACCTCACCCCCGTCGAGAAGCCCCAGGAGATCACCGTGACCAAGGTCAAGGTGGCCACGCGCCAGGGCGGTGAGCAGGAGAACGAGGGTGGGGACGACTGATGCCCACGAGCCGCATGCCTGAGCCCAACCCGATGCGCTCCATCCGCGAGCCGGGGGCCTCCCCCCGGAACCATCGCCAGGACGCCGGCCCCGCTCCCCGCCTGTTGCCTCCGGCCCGGAGCGGCAGCACCCCTCCTGCCCGCGCACCCCGCTCCCGCCCCGATCCCAACCCGCTGCGCCTCATGGTCGGCTTCGCCGGCCTCGCATCCGCCGCCGCGTTCACGACGGCGATGCTGCCGTCCGTCACGCCCCAGGTGGACGCAGCCCAGACGACCGACCAGCCCGTCGCGGCCGCGGTTGTCGAGCAGCCGGCGCCGTCCGTCCAGCACGTCACCAAGTACGTGACCCTCCAGCCGGGTCAGACCGCCCCGCCCCAGTCGACCGTCATCGTCCGCCCCAAGCCGACCCCGAAGGTCACCGTCAAGGTCGTGACCAAGACCCGGCAGTCGGGCAAGCCGTGAACCCGGGCGCCGTCGCCGCCCTCCCCCTGGCCATGGTGGCCCGGCCGCTCATGGGCGGCCACGTGTCCGTCCACGTGCGGGCCGCCGCGGACGACGCGCGTCTCGAGCGCGAGGCGGACCACGCGCTGGACCGCCTGGAGGCCTGGGCGTGGCGCCTGACCCGGTTCGACGCCGCGTCCGAGCTGTCGCGGCTCAACGCCTCGAGGCTCGCTGCGGTCCCGATCGGGCCCACGATGACCGCCGTCCTGGACTGGGCCCGCACCGCCGAGTCGATGACCGACGGCCGCGTGGACGTGGCGATGCTGGACGCGCGCCTTGCCGCCGAGGCCGGGACATCCGCCGCCCCGCCCGTGGCCGCCGGCCGGCGCTGGTCGCTGGCCCGCGGCCGGCGCGGCTCCGTCGTGCTGCGCGAGCCGGGCGTGCGCCTGGACCTCGACGGCGTGGCCAAGGGCTGGCTCGCCGACCGGACGCTGGACCTCGTGCTGGGCCGGCTGCCCGGCTCCACGATCCTCGTCGACGGCGACGGCGACGTCGCGGCACGCGTCGAGCCCGGCGACGAGCTCCTCGTCGGGGTCGCCGATCCCGCGACGGACGACGGGACCGTGGCCGTCATCCGGCTCGCCCCCGACGACGACCGGCCGCGCCGGTTCGGGGTCGCGACCTCCGGGACCAGCGTCCATCGCTGGGACCACGGTGCGGCATCGGCGCACCACCTCATCGACCCCGTGACCTGGCGGCCGGCCGAGACCGACATCGTCCAGGCCACGGTCCTCGCGGACAGTGCCCGGGCGGCCGAGGCCTTCGCGAAGGCCGCCGTCCTCGCCGGCAGCGATCTCGCAGCGGGGATCCTCGACCGTCCGGGCGTCCACGGGGGCCTCTTCATCACCACGCGCGGCGAGATCCGCGCCACACCGGGGATGCTGCCGTGGCTGGCGTGACCGACAGCGGGGTGCGCACCCGCACGCTCATCGTGCGCTGGGGCCTGCCGGCGATCGCCATCGGGGTCGTCGCGGGGGCCACCGTCCCGGACGCCCTCCGCGGGCTCGCGGTCGTCTGGGACACCAACCGGATGAGCCTGCCGTGGCTGTTCGAGCGGCTGTTCGCCTGGCTCGCCTACCTCGCGCTGACCGGGTCCGTCGTCTACGGCCTGCTGCTCTCGACCAGGATCATGGACACGGTCGCGCACCGGCCGATCAGCTTCGCCCTCCACATGGACCTCGCGGCGTTCGGCATCGCCCTCGCGTCCGTCCACGGCGCGCTGCTCCTGCTCGACACGTCGGTGGGCTTCACGCCTGCCCAGATCCTGGTCCCGGGCCTGTCCACGTACCTGCCCGTACCGCTGGCCTTCGGCCAGGTGGCGCTCTACCTCGCCATCATCGTCCTCGCCTCGTTCTACGCGCGGCGCCACATGAGCCAGCGGGTCTGGCGGACGCTCCACTACGTCACGTTCCTGTCCTTCGTGGGCGCCACGGCGCACGGGATCACGGCCGGCACGGACAGTGGGTCGCCGTGGGCCCAGGGGATCTACCTCGGGGCCGCGGTAACGGTGGTGTTCCTGCTGACCTACCGGATCGGGCTGTCCGTTGCGACGCGGACGGGCGTGGGCCCAGGGTCGCGCGCGTCCGGCGCCCTGACCGAGCTCAGGCGCTCGTCGTAGCGGGGTCCGCGTCTGCCGGCCCGTCGCCGTCGGGCCCGTCGCCGGCGAGGTGCTCGCCGAAGAAGGCGAGCACGCGGGCCCAGGCGTGGGTCGAGGCCGCCTCGTCGAAGGCATCGTGCATCGGCAGGTGTGGCCCGACGGCGCCGACCAGCCCCTCGTGGCGGTTCATGAACGAGTGCCCCGCGTCCGGGTAGGTCTTCACGTCGTTGGGGACGCCGGCGTCCGTGAGGCCCTTCTCCAGCCTTGGGCCCAGCTTGCCGAAGACCGCATCGCGGCCACCGTAGCTCGCGATCGTGGGGCAGAGATCCGGGATCATCGACTCGTCACCGGGGAGCGCGCCGTAGAACGGGGCGATCGCCCGCAGGTTCCGGCCGCCGCGCGCCGCGTACAGCATGGTGAAGCCACCGCCCGCGCAGAACCCGGCCATCCCGATCCGGTCCGCGTCCACGTACGGTTGCCTGGCGAGCCAGTCCTGGAATGCGGCCATCTCGCGGTACGGGCGCCCGGTGCCCACCTTGCCGATGCCCTGGAAGAACCGCGCGATGCAGAAGGGCTTGAACCCGGAGCCCACGAGGTCCGGCGCCAGCGCCACGTAGCCCTTGGTCGCGAACACGGTCGCGATGCGCCGGATGTCGTCGTTGAGGCCCATGATCTCGTGGACCACGATGACGGCGGGGCGGGGCGGGGCGGGGCGCGTCCGGGTCCGCGGCCGGGCTGTCCGGCCCGGCGACGGGATCCGCGTCCGGGCGGGCGAGGAACGCGGGAAGGCGGCGGCCGGTGGCAGCGGCGCGGAGGGTGATGTCGCGGGCGTCGGGCATGCGCGGAGGGTAACGGGTCGCGCGTTCGATCGTGCGCGGCGCGGGCTGGGAACGGCGCTCGTGTACGACGTCCTGGGCCGGCGCATCGACGGTTGGTTCCCGCAGCCAGCGCAGTTCTCCGGACCGACGGCGCCCAGCTGGCACCGAGCAGGAGTACGACTGTTCGTCGCCGCGAAGGACCCCCAAGAAGCTGAACCTCCTGCCAGCCAGTCGCGGGCCGGGGTTCTGTCACGAAGCTCGCGCCGAATCGTCCGCGTGGACTACATGGCAGCAACCCGGCGCCACCGGATCCCGAACCGCTCCGTGTCAAGGGGCTCCGTGCCGGGCTCCCCGTGGAGCGTCACGATCGGCGGTGCGCCGCCCGCGCGCAGCACGACCTCCTGCTCGCCCACGACCGCGCGCCAGCCCTCGCTGAACGCGATGCCCAGCACCGTGCCGTACTCCCGGGCGAGGGCTCCGGCCGCACCCTCGTCGGCCACCGGCAGCTCCAGGGTCGGAAGCCGCACGCGACCTCCGCCAGGGTGCCGGAACGCGGCCCGCGCGGCGCGCGCCTCGGGACCCCACTCGGCGCCGGCCATCTCGTGCTCGATCAGGAACGGCGCTCGATCCGCCCCGAGCTCCGGGAACGCGGTGATCCAGCGGACCGCCTCGCCGTCCGGGCGCAGGCGCTCGCCGGCCACGGGCGCCGCGATCGGGGACCCCGCCGCACGCAGCGCCTGCACGTCGCCCGCCACATCGTCCGAGGCCAGCGCGTAGGTGGCGAGCCCCTCGCCGTGCGTCTCCAGGAACGCCAGCGCCGCGTTCCCCACGGCGAAGGCCCGCGACGAGCGGACGAGCCCCGCGTCGAACACCCCGATCAGCTCGAGGTACGTGTCCCCGAGGAACGCCAGCCGGTTGTACGTGCCCATCGCCTCGTGGCGCCCGCCGCCGGTGACGGCGAGCCCCAGGTCCCGCTCGAGGACCGCCGCGGCGGCCTCCGGCGACCGGACCGCGATGACGAGGTGATCGATGCCGGTCAGCATTGGCGTCAGCCCGCGCGCCGGTCCGTGGCGCCCCGCCGGTCCACGGCCACACGCCCGCCCTTGAGCACCGCGACCGGCGCCTCCAGGAGTCGGATGTCGGCCAGCGGGTCGCCCGCGACGGCCACCAGGTCAGCGTACCGGCCCGGCCCCAGCGACCCGACGCGGTCCGCCCGCCCGATGCACTCGGCCGCCACGATCGTCGCGGAGCGGATCGCCGCCAGCGGCGTCATCCCCTGGCGCACGTACGTCGCGAACTGCTTTGCGACCAGCTCGTGGGGGTACACGCCACTGTCGGTCGAGTAGGTGATCCGCACGCCCGCCTCGAGGGCCCAGCGGAAGGCGGCGTACCCGGTCTCCATCGACTCGGTCATCTTGCGCACGGTCTCGGCCGGCCAGCCGGCCATGTGGTCGCCCTCCATCGCCCACTCGCCGTCGTACAGGTCGACGCCGAAGTAGGTGCCGCTGTCCGCGAGCAGCGTGATGGTCTCGCGATCGAGCATCGAGCCGTGCTCCACCGATCGGGCGCCGGCCCGGATCGCGCGGCGGGCACCCTCGGAGCTGTGCGCGTGGACCGCGACGAACGCCCCGTACAGCGCCGTCTCGTCGACCGCCGTCCGCATCTCCTCCTCGGAGAGCTCCGGGGCCCCGGGCACGCCACCGCGGGTGAGGACCGCGCCGGTGCCGATGCACTTGATGACGTCCGCCCCGCCGATCAGCAGCCGGCGTACGCGGTCGCGCACCTCGGACGATGTCGTCACGACGCCGAAGCGCAGCTCCGCCGGTAGCGTGATGTCCGGCGCCAGGCCCACGATGTCGCCGCCGCCCCAGGGAACGGTGATGAAGGCCCCGGAGCAGAGCATCCGCGGCCCCTCGAGCTCACCCGCGTCGATCGTGTCGCGCAGCGCGGTGTCCACGAATGCCCGGAACGGCCCGAGGTCGCGCACGGTCGTGAAGCCCGCCTGGAGCGTGACCCGCGCGTTGCGCACCGAGATCAGCGCGTCCTGGGCACCGGTCGTGGTGGTGGCCGGGACGCCGGCCGACTGGATCTCGCCCACGAGGTGGCTGTGGGTGTCGATGAGCCCGGGCAGGACGGTGAGGCCGGACAGGTCGATGACGGGCGTGCCGTCGGGGATCCCGTCGTCGGGTCCCGCGACCGCCTCGATGCGCGCGTCGCGGATGAGGAGGACGCGGCCCGGCAGCGTCTCGCCGGTCTCCACGTCAAGCAGGGCGCCGGTGCGGATCGCGAGGGGGCCGGTGGTGTCGACGAAGGGGGCGGGTTGGGTCATGGCGGGATCGTAGACCCGGCTGCGGCCCCGGGATGCACCCGGCGCGTACGATGCGCGGATGAGCCTTTCCGTCCCGCCCGACCACCTCCCGTTCACCGGCAACTCCGACGCCGACCGCCTGATCGCCGAGGACCCGCTGGCCCTGTTGATCGGCTTCGTCCTGGACCAGCAGGTCACCGTCCAGAAGGCGTTCTCGGGTCCCCTCGAGCTCAAGCGGCGCGTTGGCGCGCTCGACGCGTCGGCCATCGCGACGATGGACCCCGAGGCGCTCGACGCCGCGTTCCGCACGCCGCCGGCGCTCCACCGCTTCCCGGGCAACATGGCCAGGCGGGTCCGCGACCTGTGTGCGGCCATCGCCGATGGCTACGGCGGCGACGCCGCCCGCGTCTGGTCCGAGGCCGCCGATGCCCGCGACCTCCACCGGCGCCTGATCGCCCTGCCGGGCATCGGCGAGATGAAGGCCGGCACCATCGTGGCGCTGCTCGCCAAGCGGTACGGCATCGCGCCTGTCGGCTGGGAGACGGTCATCCCGGACCATCCCACCCTGGGCGACGTGGATTCCGCCGAAGCCCTCGCCGAGTACCAGGCCGGCAAGCGGGCCCGCAAGGCGGAGCTGAAGACCGCGGGCAAGGGCGGGTGAGCGTCAGCGACGCGCTCGGGGTCGCCGCGCTCTGCGCGGGCCTGGTGATGGCCGTGGCACCCGCGCTGCAGGTGCGGCGCATGCTCCACACGCGATCCAGCCGCGACTTCTCCCTGGGCTACCCCACGCTCCTGTGCGCCGGGTTCGTGGCCTGGCTCGCCTATGGCTTCTCCCTCGGCAATCTGCCGATGATCTTGTCGAACACCGCGTCGCTTGGGTTCATGCTCGCGACGATCGCCGTGGCGCTGTACTTCCGGCGCGAGCGAGCGGTCGAGCCGGTCGAGGCGTCGCCGGAGGGCTGAGGCCGACCCGCCGCGCTTCAGCTAGCGCAGGACCTGGGCCGCAGGCTTCGAGGGGTTGGACGCCTCGTCGTAGCCGATGACGCAGAACCGCGCCGGCGCGTCGCGGGCCGCGACGTCGACCGGCCCCCGCCCGGAGGCCGCGTACCCGGCCGGGTCGGCGCAATCGGTCGTCTTCGCCGGCCCCACCTTCACCCGGAACAGCGACAGCTCGGGCGGGTGGAGCACAGGCTCGATGCGCCACCCCTTCGAGCGGTTGCCCGTGACCCGGAACGTGATCCGCTCGTCGGGCGGCGTGGCGTCGATCCACACGACCGCGGCCGCCGCGTCTGCCGCCGCGCCGCCGTCCGCCATGACGCACAGCAGGAGCCGCTGCTCCTCGGTCGGCAGCGGGTCGTCGATGGGGGCCGAGACCGGGATCGGGGCGCCGTACCCGGCCTCGGCCGTGCAGGAGGTGCTCGCCAGGGGCCCGATCTTGTAGCGGTAGGCCGCCGTCGTCCCCGCGGCGACGACCGTCGTGCCCCACGACGACCTGGATGGCTTCCCGCTGACCGGGTTCACCACCCGCGGGTTCACCGCGAGCGGCGCGCCCTCGAGCGACGCGATGCCGCCCCCGGCGTCCAGCGGGCAGCCGCCCCCCAGGGCGAACACCCCATCGGGCCCGAAGCACCGCTCCAGCCCCGCCACGGGCTGGGCATACGACGTGTCCGGCAGGACGAGCACCCCATCCTCGCCGATCTCGCACGGCCGCCCGAGCCAGCACTCGGTACCCTGCTCGCCCTTGAAGGTCGTGGTGGTGATGAGGCCCACGAGCCCGCCCGTCGCCCGGTCGAGCACGGCGGAGCCTGCGCTGCCGGGCAGCACCTCGGGGCAGTCGTTGCGCAGGGCATGCGGCCAGAGCCACGCGCGCTCGTTGATCACGACCGGATCCGCGTCGAGGCTGCAGATGCCCAGCCGCAGGTACCGCTCGTCCTCCGGGATGTCCGCGGGCGACGCGCCGACGGGCACGCCGAGCAGGACCACGTCGACGCTTGCCCCGCCGCCGGTCGCGAGGGCCTCGGGCCGCCAGCCCCGCACGCCGACGCCGCGCAGCTCGTCCGGCGTCGCCGCGAGCTCCAGCACGGCCACGTCCGTCGCCCGGGTGCCGGCCCAGGCGATCCGCGTGACCGGGATGACGCGGTGCTCGGGCCGGTCGATGAACCAGTCGAAGGCCACGGACAGCGTGTCGGCCGCCCGGTCGAGGGCGACCTCGCTGGCGCCGGTGATTCCCACGCATCGCCCGCTGGTCACGGCATAGGCCGGCGCGGTGGGGGACTCGCCGGTGTCGAGCAGCACGGCGGTGCAGCTGGCCGCGGCCCCCTGGAGCTGCCCCACCGAGGCGTACACGTCGTAGGTGCCGTCCGCGCTCCGGAGCAGGACCTGGGCGGTCGCGGTGTCCTCGTCGGGGACGGGGAGATCGACGGCGGGCTCGGGCGTCGGGGTGGGCTTGAGGGCCTCCGTCGCGCCGGGGCTGGCCGACGGCGCGGCATCGTCGCAGGCGGCGGCGAGGACGGCGACGAGCGCGAGCAGGGCGACGGCCAGCGCGGCGCGCGAGTGGGCGTGCCGCCGGCGGACGCGGGGCGCGAGCTCCATGGGGGTCCTCGGGGCGGGATGGCGGAAGCGGTGTCCCATGATGCCTCAGCCGGCGGTCAGCGGCGGACGAGCGTCCGGAACAGGTGCTCCAGGGTCGCGGCGGGGTCGGCTGTCAGGCCCGTGTGCACCTCGGATGGCGCGATGACGGTCGACGACGGCGACACCAGCCAGTGGAAGCGTTCCGGGGCGGACAGCGCGGCGATGGGTCCGCCTGCGGGGTCGCCCGCGGCGATGGCCTCGATCGTGGCCAGGTGGGCGCGCACCAGCTCGGGGTCGCAGTCGTGGGCCATCGCCACCAGGAGGGCCTCGTCGAGCTCCACGCGGGCGCCCAGGAACCGCTTCGGGCGGCACATCAGCACGATCCCCGCGTTGAGACCCTCGCCGCGCTCCACCCTCGGGATGACGCGGATGATCGCGTACTCGAACGGGCTCCGCTCCGGGGCGTCAGGCGGCTCGGGCACGCTCGGCCTCCTCCACGAACGCGTCGCGGCCCCGCAGCCGGGCGGCGAGGTAGTCGACATAGGCTCGGCGGTGCGCGGCGGGGTCCGGCAGGCCGTCCTCGGGCCGGAGCCAGTCGTCCGGGATGGCGTCCGTGAGGCGCTCCAGCAGCGCGCGGTCCACGAGCGGGGCGAGGCGCGCGTCGGCCTCGGTGATGGACGCGGCGAAGGGCAGCAGGACGTGATCCCGGATCTGGACGAAGGGCCTTGCCGCGTGGCCGGCCGGGTCCTTCCAGCTGTGGTGGATATAGAGCGCGGAGCCGTGGTCGATGAGGTGGAGCCGCCGATGCCACACGATGAGGTTGGGGTTGCGCGCCGTGCGGTCCACGTTCGTGGTGAACGCGTCGAGCCAGACGACGGCGGCCGCCAGCTCGGGCTCCGGCGCGGGCCCGATGGCGGGGTGGAACGCGAGCGCGCCCGGCAGGAAGTCGAGCCCGATGTTCGTCCCGGCCGACCGCCTGAGGAGGTCCTGGATCTCGCCGTCCGGCTCCGCCTTCGAGAGCGCCGCGTCCAGCTCCACGAGTACCTGGTCCGGGACCGGCAGCCCCAGGTGACGGGCCAGCTCACCGGCGATCAGCTCCGCGACGAGCGCCTTGCGGCCGTGCCCGGCGCCCAGGAGCTTGACGACGTACAGGCCGTCGTCGTCGGCCTCGACGAGCGCGGGCACCGACCCGCCCTCGCGCATGGGCGTGACGTAGCGGGTGGCGACGACGGTGCGGAGCATCAGGCGGAGTGTAGGGCCGGGGTCGCCGCTTGTGTCCCGTGTGACGGCGTCCTATAGTTGCACGGGCAACTAGCTCATCGGCCGACCCGAGGGGTCGCCGCACCCGGAGGATCCATTGGACGACACCGTCCGCACCGCGTTGGACCGCAGCCAGACGATCGACCTGACCACCACCGGCCGCCGGTCCGGCGAGCCCCGGCGCATCGAGATCGTGCTCCACAACCTCGGCGGTCGCCTCGTGATCAGCGGCATGCCGGTGGCCGGCCGGACCCGCGCCTGGCTCCACAACGTCGAGGCGGACCCGGCGGTCACGATCCACCTCAAGGGCGGCGTCGTGGCGGACGTCGAGGGGACCGCGCGGGTGATCACGGACCCGGCGGAGCGCCGTGCCCTGCTCGAGGACGTCGCCCGCAACTGGGGCCGCACGGACGTGGACGGGATGATGGCGCACAGCCCCCTGATCGAGGTCACCGTGCCGGGCTACCCGGCGTAGCGCCTACGCGGGCTCGGCCTCCATCAGCTCGCGGAACCGCTCGAGCGACGCCGGCAGCTCGGCGTTGATCCGCCGCTCGGCCTCCTTGGCGATGAACCCGAGGAACGGCGGCGTGCTGAGCTCGAGCTCGAGGGACACGCGCGTGACGCCGGCCCCGGCGGGCGCCAGCGTCGTCCGGACCCGGACGCCGAGCGGTCCGCCCGACCCCGCGATCTCGAGCCGCTCCGGCTCCCGGACGGTCTCCACGGTCCCGGTGATCTCGGCGTTGCCCGTCCCGGGGCCCAGCTGCAGCCGGATCCGGGAGCCCGCCGCGAGCGCGTCGTCGAGCAGCTCCGCCTCCACGACCTCGGGCAGCCAGCGAGGCATGTCGTCCACGCGCGTGGCCACGCGCCAGATCCGCTCGGGGGTGAACGGGAGATCGATGGCGGCGTTGACGGTACCCATGCCCCCATCGTACGCGGCGCCGGTCGATCCCAGGTGGCGGGCCGACGGCCCCAAGGCGCGTGCCGTTGGATGCGATCAGGCCGGGATGGGCTCCGTCAGCAGGTCCACCAGCCGGTCCAGCTCCGCGTCCGCGATCCCGTGGCGGCGCAGGAGCGCCCGCGCACCGCCGTGCCGCTCGTCGAGGTGGGCCAGGGCGCTCTCGATGAACTCGGGCGGGCTGTCGACCACGAGGCTGCCGCTGCGCCAGTCGTCGAGCTCGATGTGCGCCGTCGGCGAGGCGAAGTAGTGCGCGGAGACCGCGTAGTCGTCCACGATCACGTCGCGGGGCACCCCGGCGAGGTCCAGCAGCAGGGCGATCGTCACGCCGGTCCGGTCCTTGCCCGCGGCGCAGCCGATGACCGCCGGCAGGCCGTCGCGCGCGAGCAGCGCCCGGACGACATCGGCCAGCTGGGTGCCCCGCGCATCCAGGACGTGCCGGTACATGCCGGCCAGGCCCGCGTGCGGGGTGGGATCGTCGGCCAGCAGCGGAATGCTCGTGTAGCGGACCCGGCCCGAGCCCCGGAACGCGTTGGGCGAGATAACCAGCTCCTCAGGCCAACGCAGGTCGATGACCTGGCGGAGCCCCAGCGCCTCGAGCGCGGCACGCGTCGTGTCCGGGAGCCGGACGAGCTCGTCCGAGCGAAGCAGCGTGCGCCACCGGGTGCGCCGGCCCCCGGCCGCCGGGTACCCGCCGACGTCGCGGACGTTCCGGGTGCCGTCGAGGACGAGGTGGCGGGCGGGCTCGGTGGTGGTCATCGCCCACAGAGCGTATCCCCAGTCGGCGATCCCGGTCGCCGGGCGGGTCACGCGCCCGTCGATGCACGCGCTCCCCCGTGCCCGCGCGGGGACCCTCGAACGTGGGGCGTGATGGGGCCGGATGGGGTCCGGATGGCCCCCGGGAGCCGCCGTCAAACGTCCATCCCGAGATGTGACTCTTGGCCAGTACCACCCCCGGACCGCACCGGCGTACGTTGCGGGCATCGAACGGACCGCCAACATTCGGACCACATGGGGCGGCGCGTCGACCCTCCGGCGGGATGTCGGGCGGCGGCGAAGCCCCGAACTTGTCCTCCCAGGCGGTTCGTTCTCGATTCCCCGGACGGTCCCGCGCCCACGGCACGGTTGACGGGTGGGGGTTCCCGGCCCGAAACTCGATACCGTGCACGCGCATGTTAACCCCCATCTGCCGCTCGTCCTGCTGTTCGACGCGGACTGCGGACTGTGCGTCGCCACCACCCGCTGGCTCGAGCGGCGGGTGCCGCCGGGCCGCCTCCGGGCGCTGCCGCTGGGCAGGGCGTCCGCGGAGCCGTCAGTCCGGGGTACGGTCCGGGGCCGCGATCTGACGGCATCGCTCCACGTCGTGCTGCCGGACGGATCCGTGCGGACGGGTGCGGGGGCGGTGCTGGCGGCCGGTCGCCTGGTGCCGCGGTGGGGGATGGCCGCCAGGGCGCTTGACCATCGACCCGGGCGCGCGCTGCTGGAGCCCGCGTACCGGCTGGTCGCGCGGCACCGGGTCCGGCTCGGGCGGATGCTCGGGTTGCCGGCGGTCTGCGGCGTGCCGCGGAGCCCCCGGCCGCCGCGGAGCCCCGGGTCTCCACCCTGACACGTCAGGGCAGCGGATGCGGCACCTCACCGCCGGCCAGGGCTCAGCGTCGGGGATTCCCCTCGAACGCCCGCTTCGCGCCCGCGGCGGCCGACCGCACGGCCCAGCCCGCCGGGACGACGGCGAGCAGCTCGTGCATGAGGCCCAGCGGGCCCCACAGCGTCGACCGGATCTCGGTCGCGAGGCGCACCCACGTCCCGGATCCGCGCGCCTCGAAGGTGATGATCCGGGCCCGCTCCAGCATCCCGGCATCGCTCACGTGGACCTGGCGAACCGGGCGGCGGTGCTCGGTGATCTCCCACTGCGCCGTGGCCGGGATGCCCATGACACGGGTTCGCTCGCGGTAGACGGTCCCGACGTGCGCCGGCCCGGAGACGTACTGGATCTCCTGGACGGCGGGCACCCACCGGGGGGTCCCGGCGATATCGTCGTACAGGTCCCAGATCTCGTCCCGCGACGCCCCCACGAGGGCGGCCGCTTCCACACGTCGCATCGGGACCAGTATCGACCCCCGCGACAGGCGCGACAATGTGGGCATGACCGACACCCGCCTCCTTGCCGAGATCCGCGAACAACCCGCTGTTGCCGCCCGCCTGCTCGTGGCCGGTCCGCCCGTCCTGGACGCCGTGGCCACCGAGGTCCGGCGCCGCGGGATCGGGCTCATCGTCATCGCCGCGCGCGGCACCTCCGACCACGCGGCCGTCTACGCCCAGTACGTGCTGGGGGCGCGCAACGGGATGACCGTGGCGCTGGCGGCGCCCTCGCTCGTGACGCTCTACGGCGCCTCGCCGCGCTACGGGAACGCGCTCGTCATCGGGCTGTCGCAGTCGGGACGGAGCCCGGACGTGGTCGGCGTCCTGGCGGCGGCACGCGCGCAGGGGGCGTTGACGCTGGCGATCACCAATGACCCCGCCTCGCCCCTCACGCTCGCGGCCGAGCACCGCATGGACCTGGCCGCGGGCGAGGAGCGGTCCGTCGCCGCGACCAAGACCTACACGGCCGAGCTGCTCGCGGTGGCGATGCTGTCCGCGGCGCTGGATGACGGCGGGGCGCGGACGGCGCTGGGTGCCGTCCCCGAGGCGCTGGGCCGGGCGCTCGACGCCGAGCCCGAGGCCGTCCGTATCGCGGCCGACCAGGCGTCGCTCGACCGGGCGGTCGTCCTGGGCCGCGGCTTCGGGTACGCGACGGCCCGGGAGTGGAGCCTCAAGCTCAAGGAGGTCGCCCAGCTCTGGGCCGACCCGTACTCCGCGGCCGACTTCGCGCACGGCCCGGTGGCACTCCTCGCACCCGGCTCGGCGGTCTTCGCCTGCGTCACCGCGGGTCCGGCCCGTGACGCGCTGCTGGACCCGGTCCGTGCGCTGGTCCGCGACGTGGGCGCGGACGCGATGGTGCTCTCCGACGACCCGGAGGCGCGCGCCGTGGGCCGCTGGGCGTTGCCGGTCCCGGCGGGGCTGCCCGAGTGGCTGGGCCCGATCGCGGCCATCGTCCCGGCACAGCTCCACGCGATGCACCTCGCGCTCGCCCGCGGGCTGGACCCGGAGCGGCCGCGGGGCCTGCGCAAGGTGACCGAGACCCGCTGACGGGAGGTCGCCGGGTATTCCTGCCAGTACCTGTCATGTGCCATCGATAGGGTTGACAGCATCGAACGACCGAGGGACGAGGTGTCCCCGATGCTGCCCCTCCACCCCCTCGCGACGGCCCTCCAGGCGGACCGCGAGCACGAGATCCGGGGGCGTGTCCCCAAGCCCGTCGGCGTGCCCTCGGGACGCCGACGGCCCGCCATGGCGCTATCCGTCGAGCTGCCGAGGCCGCGGGTCGCGCCCGTGGGCCAGGGCCAGACCTAGCCCGTGGCGGCCGCGGGGCGGGCGTACATCGCCGCGACCTCCGTCGCGAGCGCGGCGAGATCGGCCCGGAGCGCCGCCGGCTCCAGGACCTCCAGGGCCCCGCCCATCGCGAGGAGCCTGCCCGCCACCTCGTGCGGCCAGTCCATGGTCACCCGCAGGCGCCGCCATGCCTCGGGCTCCGGGTCGCCCAGCTCCACGGCGGAGGCGAGCGTCGCGCCGTCGAGCAGGTCCTCGAGCCGGCGGCTCGCGTCGCGGCGGAACCGGACCGTGACCACGATGCGCGGCTGCTGCGACTCGTAGGTGGCGATGGATTCCGCCCAGCACGAGGCGAGATCGAAGCCGTCGGGGCGACGCGCCCGCTCGTCGAGTGGGGCGGCCCCGCGGATGCGCGAGATCCGGTACGTGCGCAGCCCCTGGTCGTGCGCCGCGACGAGGTACCAGGTGCCGGCCTTGAGCACGAGGCCCAGCGGGTCCAGGGCCCGGGTGACGATGCGGTCGCCGCGGTCGTAGTCGATCTCGAGCCGCTTCCCCTCCCAAACGCACTCCGCGACGGCCGCGAGGTGGGGGACCGGCTCGCCGGCCCGGAACCAGCCGGCCGCGTCGAGGTGGAACCGCTCGATCAGGCGGGTCGCCCGACCGCGCATCTCCGTCGGGAGCGCGGCGAGCACCTTGAGCCGCGACGACGCGACGACCGTGCCCAGGCCCAGCTCCGCCGCGGGACCCGGGAGCCCGGACAGGAACAGCGCCTCTGCCTCGTCGGACGTCATGCCGGTGAGCCGGGTCCGGTAGCCGTCCACGAGCCGGATCCCGCCGTGCGGGCCGCGCTCGGCATAGACCGGGACGCCGGCGGCGCCCAGCGCCTCGACGTCGCGGTGGATCGTCCGCACGGAGACCTCGAGCTCGTCGGCGAGCTCGGCAGCCGTCATGCCGCCGCGCGCCTGGAGGAGCAGCAGGAGGGCGACGAGGCGGGATGCGCGCATGGGCGGATCGTACCGAATCCAGACAGTCCGCGTCATGTATCCACCGCCCGCGGCCTCGGCGCCGGGGGTGAGTGGCGGATCGGGGCTAGCATTCGTCCGTGACCGACCCCTCCGAAGACACCCCGGGCTTCGCCGCCCTGCCGCTCGACCCCCGCCTCCTCCGCACGCTCGCCGCCCTCGGCTACGAGGAGCCCACCCCCGTCCAGCTGGCCGCCATCCCGCCGCTCCTCGAGGGCAAGGACCTCCTGGCCGAGGCACCGACGGGCACCGGCAAGACCGCCGCGTTCGCGCTGCCGATCCTCCAGCGCCTGGCCCTGCGCATGGACGCCGACCGCGAGGCCGGCCGACCCGTGGAGGGCCGCGGCGCCCCGCTCCCGGGCACCCGCGCCAGCCGCCCGACATCGTTCGTGCTCGCCCCCACCCGCGAGCTCGCGATGCAGGTGGCCGAGGCGATCCACAAGTACGGGCGCGAGCTCGGCGTGCGCGTCGTTCCCGTCTACGGCGGCCAGCCGATCACCACGCAGCTCCATCGCCTCGTCCGCGGCGTGGATGTGGTCGTCGCGACGCCCGGGCGCGCGGTGGACCACCTCGATCGCGGCACCATCCGGTTCGACGAGGTCGAGATGGTGATCCTCGACGAGGCCGACGAGATGCTCGACATGGGCTTCGCCGACGACCTCGAGAAGATCCTCTCTGCGCTCCCGCTCAAGCGCCAGACGGCCTTGTTCTCCGCGACCATCGCCGGACCCATCGCCCGCATGGCCGAGGCGCACCTCCGCCAGCCGGCGCGTGTCCGCGTCCAGTCCGAGAAGACGGCGGCCGGCGAGGAGGCCCGCGTGCGCCAGGTGGCGTACGTGGTCCGCCGGTCGGACAAGCTCGCGGCGCTCGGCCGGATCCTCGATCTCGAGGACGGGGCCGCCACGCTCGTGTTCGCCCGCACCCGGGGCGAGGTGGACGACCTGGCCGAGGCGCTCTCCGGCCGCGGCCGGGACGCCGCCGCGCTCCACGGCGGGCTCTCGCAGGAGCAGCGCGACCGGATCATGGGCCGCTTCCGCGAGGGGGCGCTGGACGTCCTCGTCGCGACCGACGTCGCCGCCCGCGGCCTCGACATCGAGCACATCACGCACGTCGTCAACTACGACGTCCCCTCGTCGCCGGACACGTACGTGCACCGGATCGGGCGGACCGGGCGCGCCGGGCGCGAGGGCGTGGCGATCACGCTCGTCGAACCGCGCGAGCACCGGCTGCTGCGGGACATCGAGCGGACGATCGGACAACCCCTGCAGATCGCCGGCCTGCCCACCGTCTCCGATCTCCGCGAGCGCCGGCTCGACGCGCTCAAGGCGTCGCTGCGCGAAGCGCTCGTCGCGGGCGGCCAGGACCGGTACCGGGCCGTGGTCGAGGCGCTGTCGGGCGAGTTCGACCTCGTGGACATCGCGATCGCGGCGGTCAGCCAGGCCGACGCCGAGGCCCGCGGCGCCGAGGACACCACGGAGCTGGCGCCCGCCATGCTGCCGAGCTTCGAGCGGCCGTCGCGGCCCCCCGTGCGCGGCGCGGGGATGCGTCCGCGCTGGGGTGAGCCGACCGGCAGCTTCCAGCAGCGGCCCAGGCCGGTCCACCCGTTTCGCCCCGGGGGCGCCCCGCCGCCACCGGAGTTCCGTGAGGCGGGCCCGGGCGGCCCCGGCGGTCAGGGCGAGGCGCCCGGGGAGCGACCCGGCACCGGTTTCCGCGCGCCCGGGCACCCGGTCGGTGCCGGTTCGGCCAGCGGGCCCATGCCCGCGGGGCCGCGCAAGGGCTACCGTGCCAGCGGCTGGCGCGACCCCGAGGGCCGCGCCGTCATGCGTCCGCCGCACGTCGGCTCGGGTGGCGGCGGCATCACCCGCATCTTCGTCGGGGCCGGGCGGGCCGCGGGCATGCGCCCGGGCGACCTCGTCGGGGCGATCACCAACGAGGCGGGACTGCGCGGCGGGGACATCGGTGCGATCCAGATCGCGGACGGGTTCTCGCTCGTGGAGATCCCCGAGGACGCCGCGGAGCACGTCATCAAGGTGCTGCGCGAGGCCACGATCCGCGGCCAGAAGGTGATCGTCCGCCGCGAGCGCTTCTAGGTCGCGGGCCTGCGCGACCCGCCAGTCGGCCGGCGGGTCTGCGGGCGCGCGAACGAGTGAGCCGCGGCCGGGTCTGCGACGGCCTTGTCAGCCCTGGGGCTCGGCGCCGCCGCTGTTGCGCAGGAATTTCTCGATGTCGGCGATCAGGTCGTCTCCAGCCGGCTGGCGCGACTCGTCCACCATCGCTTCGAGACGCTCGACGTAGGCACGGGTCGTCTCGTCGGCGGCGGTCGCCGCATCGAGTCGCAGGCGGAGCTGGCGGCTCTCCTCCACGAGATCCCCGCGGGGCAGGGGCACGTCGAGGTGCTGCTCCAGGACCTTGGTGAGCTCCAGTGCCGCCAGGGCGTACGGCCCCGTGACATAGTGCGGGATCTGGGCGAAGTAACCGACGGCGGGGATCCCGGACTCGGCGGCCGCCATCTCAAGCATAGAGATCGCCGCGGCGGGAACCTTCAGCAGCCCGACCGGGCCGGCCGAGGCGCCGCCGCGGAGCAGGCCAGGCCGCGAGGACGTGCCGAGGATCGGCACGGGCCGCGTGTGGGCGACCCCGGCCGGGATGGCGCCAAGGCTGACCCACTGGCTCACGTCGAGGCGGCCGAGCAGCTCGAGCGCGTCCGCGGCGAACCGGCGCCAGCGGTCGTCCGGCTCGGCGCCGCTGAACAGGAGCACGTCGCGGCCGCCGAAGCGCGCGGCGCGCAACGCCACCTCCGGCCAGCCCAGCGAGGCCGGGTGGCCGTCGCGGATCTCCAGGGTGGGTCGGCGCGAGCGATAGTCGAACAGGTCGTCCGGGTCGAAGCGGGCGACGACCTCGGCGTCCTTGCCCAGCAGGCTCAGCACGGTCGTCGCGGCCGAGCCCGCGTCGACCCAGCCGTCGAACGCGGCGACGACCACGGGGGCATCCAGGGAGGGGAGCGGCCCCTCGAGGTGGTAGAGCGGCATGGCGGCAGTCTACGGGCCGACGCGCCGCCGCGTGCTGGCGGCGACGCCGGCTAGCCGAGCCGCCGCAGACGCTCGCCCGGGAGCGCACGCGGGGAGGAGCCGGCGTGCCCGCCATGGGCCGTGTGCCCGCCATGGGCCGTGTGCCCGCCCTGGCCGCTGTGGCCGCCCGGTGCGGGCCGCCCGCCACCCTGGGCCGGGCGACCGGCGGCGCCCTGGTGACCGGCCGAGGGTCGACCCCCACCGGAGCGGGTGCCGGCGCCCGGTCGAGCGCCCGGGACCGCGTTGCCGAAGCCCGTGCCCGGCGCGCCGGAGCCACCGCCACGCCCGGAACGCCGCCGGCCGGCGGCGGGTCGTCCGCCGGGGCCGCCATGGGCGTTGGCCGTCTCGGGACGGGTGCGCGGGGGTCGTGCCACGAACGTCTCCTCGCCGGCCGGGGACGTGACGGGCCGGGCGGAGCCCGGCCGGCCGCTGCGGCCGCCCTGGCCACGCGCGGGCCCCGTGCCCCGTGCCGCCCGGTCGAGGGCGAACTCGCGCCGCTCGGTGGGGGTGGAGCGCAGCCGGATCGGCTCGGGTCGGATCCGGCGGTCCGGCTCGAAGCCCGCGATCATCTCCGAGGGGATGACGCGCTTGAGCAGGGTCTGGATGGCCCGCAGCAGCGGCGCCTCGTCGACGCAGACCAGCGAGATCGCCTGGCCGTCGACGCCCGCCCGCCCGGTCCGCCCGATGCGGTGGAGATAGTCCTCGGGAACCATCGGGAGCTCGAAGTTGACGACATGCGGCAGCTGCTCGATGTCCAGGCCGCGCGCGGCGATGTCCGTGGCGACGAGGATCGCGCAGCGGCCCGCCTTGAAGTCGGACAGGGCCTTCACGCGCTGGGACTGGCTGCGGTTGCCGTGGATCGCGGAGGCCTCGATGCCGTCCTTGCGGAGCTGCTCGGCGAGGCGGTTCGCGCCGTGCTTGGTCCGGGTGAATACGAGCGCCTGCTTCACGCGCCCGAGGGCGACGAGCTCGCGCAGCAGGTCGCGCTTGCGCTCACGGTCGACCGGGATCACGAGCTGGTCGATGAGCTCGGTCGTCGTGTTGCGCGGCGTGACCTGGACGTGCGCCGGGTTGGTGAGGAGGCCGTCGGCCAGCTGGGTGATGTCATCGCTGAAGGTCGCGGAGAACAACAGGTTCTGGCGCTTCGGCGGGAGCACGGCGAGGACCTTGCGGATGTCCCGGATGAAGCCCATGTCCAGCATCCGGTCGGCCTCGTCGAGGACCAGGACCTCCACGTTGGACAGGTTGATCGTCCCCTGGCCCATGTGATCCAGGAGTCGGCCGGGCGTGGCAACCACGATCTCCGGCCCGGCGCGCAGCTTGGACACCTGCGGCCCGAAGCCCACGCCGCCGTAGACGGTGGCGGAGCGGACGGGGCGATGCGCGCCGTACGTCCGCACGGACTCCTCGACCTGGATCGCGAGCTCGCGGGTGGGGACCATGACGAGGACGCGGATCTGGTGGCGGGCCGCGCCGGCGTCGCGCCGGGTCTCGTGGAGGCGGTGGATGATCGGCAGCACGAACGCCGCCGTCTTGCCGGTGCCCGTCTGGGCGCCGGCGAGGAGATCACGACCCTCGAGGACGAGGGGGATGGCGGCGCCCTGGACCGGCGTGGGGGTCTCGTACCCCTGGTCGGCGACGGCGCGGAGAAGCTCGGGCGACAGCCCGAGACCAGCGAAAGACACGGGAGAAACGCTCCTGACGGGCCCCTGGCCCGCAGGGCGGGCTCCGGTCAGGGCGATGTGGTGAGTCGGGATCAGGCGGTCGTCTGAATGACCGGGGCGCCGACCGGGGGCGCCCATCGAACACGAATTGCCCTGCCACCATACCGGCCGGCGGCATGCGTGGCGAATCGCCCGGCCGCAGAGGGCAGCCGGGGAGTGGACGGCGGGCGGCCGCGGGGCGATGCTGGGGCCAGTCGGCGGCCAGCTCTGCCGCCCGTCCAGTGGGGTACCACGCCATGCTCGGTCGCCTTGCCCGCTCCGCCTCCATCCTCCTGCTCGGCTGGTTCGCGTTCGTGCTGGGCGCCGTCGTCTACGCCAAGGTGATGGGCCGCGGCGCCACCACGCCCGAGCCGGACGCGGATGAGATCGATCTCGTCGCCACGTTCGGGCCCCTCGACTTCGCGAGCACCGCCCAGGCATTCCGCGGCGGCCGCGTCACCACCTGGTTTGGGGGCGGCGTCCTGGACCTCCGCAAGGCCCGCCTGGATCCGGCGGGCGCCACGCTGCGCGCCAACGCCCTGTTCGGCGGCGGCAACCTCGTCGTGCCCGACGACTGGCGGGTCGAGACCAGCCTCGTGGGCATCGGCGGCGCGGGCGACGGCCGGCCCGATGGCAACCCGCCCGAGGGTGGACCCACACTGCGCCTGGAGGGCATCGCCATCTTCGGCGGCTGGGGCGTGACCAGCGAGCCGGCGGGCGACGAGCTCATCCCGGCCTGACGGCGGCAGCCGGGCCGCGGGGGCATCAGCTCGGACTCGTCTCGGGACGCGGGTCCGCCTCGCCGGCAACGACCACGTGGCCAGGGCACTGCAGCTTGCCGCGGTACATCGCCTGGTCCGCCGCGGCCATCAGGTCCGACTCGGCCGGTCCGTCGACCGGGTAGACGGCGATCCCGATGGTCATGTCCACGCCGTCCGCTGCCGCGACGCCGGCGACGGCCGCGCGGATGCGCTCCGCGAGGGCCGCCGCGGCATCGGCATCGGCGTCGGCCGCCACCACGAGCAGCTCGTCGCCGCCGTAGCGCCCCACGACATCGCCCTGGCGCAGCGCGCCCCGGACCGCCGTGGCCACCGACCGGAGGACGGCGTCGCACCGCACCCCGCCGGTTCAGCTTCCGGGCGACCGAGCGGCCCGCATCGAGAGGTAGTGGTGCCACAGGAGGCGGGCGGCGACGGCCCGCAGCGGCCGCCAGCCCTCGGCGATCGCGTGCATTTCGCCGGGCGCCGGCCGGGCCGCGAGGCCGTGGGTCTCCGCGATGGCCTGCGCGAGCGCGATGTCCCCGACCGGCCACGCGTCCGGGCGCAACAGGACCATGAGCCGGTAGATGGTCGCCGTCCACGGTCCGATCCCGGGCAGGGCCGTGAGCCGGCGGTCCACCTCGTCGTCGTCCGCGGCGGGCAGCGCGTCCAGGTCGAGGTCGCCTGCCGCGACGGCGGTCGCGAGGGCGCGCGCGTAGCGGGCCTTCTGGCGGCTGAACCCGATCGCGAGCAGCTGACTGTCGTCGAGCGCGAGGAGCGCGGCCGGCGTCAGGGGATCGGTCGCGGCCACCAGGCGGTCGAACGCGGCCTTCGCCGAGGCGAGGGACACCTGTTGCTCGAGGATCAGGTGGACCAGGGTGGGGAACCCTGGCTCCCGGGCCCACAGGGGCGGCGTCCCGAAGCGTGCCGCGATCGCCCCGAGGCCGGGATCGCGCCCGGCGAGCTCGGCGACGGCAGCGGGGAGGTCGGCCTCGGTGAGGGCGGGCTGAGGGACGGGCGTCACGCGCACATCATGGAGAACCCGAGGCTGGCCCGTGCGGTTGCGGAACCGCGGCAGGCGGGCCGGCGTCTGCGCGGGGTCGAACCGCCACGCACGGGGACCTGCCGCATGCGCCCTCAGCCAGCCCCCACGGCCCCGCGCCGCCTGCTCCTCGCCGCGCTCCTCCTCGCCATGCTCTCGCTGGCCGCGTGTGGTCTCGTGCCGTCGGTCGGGGGCCGCGGCTGGAGCATGACCGCCGCGAGCCAGGCAGGCACCGACTCCACGACCAACGTGACCGACGCCAGCGGGAAGGTGCTCAGCGTGGAGTCCGATCCCGCCGGCGCGGACCTGTTCAGCCCCGTGAGTGTCCCCGCCAACCGGCCGAACACGCTGGACGTGGCGTGGACCGCTGGCGCCTGCGACAAGACCACCGACATCGCGATCGCGAGCCGGGCTGTTGGCCTGGCCGTCACCGTGCAGATCACGTCGAACGGCCAGCCGTGCGACGCGATGGGGCTCCCGCGGGCGATCCGCCTCTCGCTGAGCGGGCCGATCGCGCCCGGCGCGGTCACGGTCAGCCGGTAGGGGCTCGGCGGGCGGGCGCGGCGGTGACGGCGTGGCGGCCCCCGACGGGGCCCGCCGCGTCGCGGGACCCGGGCCGGTCGGGAGGCTATTTGACGACCGTTCCGTCCGCCTTGAGCACGAACCACTTGCCGCCCACGCCCTGCCCGTTGGCGTCGCCCGTGGCCTTGTCGCCCGCGAAGGTGTACAGCGGCATGGCGTGGAACGTGACCTGCGTGGCGCCATCGTCGCGGGTGATGGTCGCGAAGTCCGCGGCATTGAGGCCGGCCCCGAGGACGGGATCCCCCGTGCCGGTGACCGGCGGCCAGCTGGCCCGGCAGTCGCCGGAGCAGGCCGACTTGCCGTCGGCGTCGGCGGTGAACATGTAGAGCGTCAACCCCTGGCCGTCGACGAGAATCGTGCCGAGGGACGTGTCGGCGAGCGCGATGGCGGTCCCGGTCGCGGCCGGCGGTGCCTCGGATGCCGGGGCCTGGGCGACAGGCGCGGTGGTGGCCGGGGCGGTGGTCGGCGCCGCCGCCCCCGAGCCGCATGCCGCGAGAAGCGCCGCGATGCCGAGCATCGGCGCCGCGAGGAATCGAGTTCGCATCCGGGTCTGCTCCTGGTTGGGTTCTGGATCGCTGGACACGGACCCGTACGCCGGGCGGGGGTGCCGCGGTTTTGCGGGCTGACAATGGATGCCGGGCGCGCCAGACTGCGGGCATGGACGATGCCGTGACCCCCGCCGCCGACCTCCTCGCCCGACTGCCGGCGCTGCGCGCCGCCTATGCGGCCCTCCGGCCCCGCGTCGAGGCCGGGGCGCCATGGCCGCTCGCCGAGCGCTTCGGGACCGAGCCCGAGGCGTCGTGGGGGCCGCGCGAGGTGCTCGCCCACCTGGGCGAGATGCTGGCCTACTGGTTGGGCGAGTACGAGCGGATCGTCGAGGGCGGGCGGTCCGCCGGCGAGGGCATCCCATTCGGGCGCAACACCGGCGACGCCATGCGGGTCGGCATCCTGGAGCGGGACCGGACGGTGCCACTGCGGGAGCTGTTCGGGCGGATCGACGCGGGGATCGGGCGCTGGGAGGCCCGCCTCGCGGAGGCGCTCCCGGGCGAGGACAAGGCCGTGGGCCTGCATCCGCGCCTCGGCGAGATGACGGCGGGGGCGATGGCGCGCCGCATGATCCGGGCTCATCTCGAGGAGCACCTCGCCCAGCTCGAGGGGATCGTCGCGCACCGCTGACCCGTCATCCGCCCGAAAGGTTGGGCGCGGCACGATCCGCGGCATGAGCACCGCCGTCGCTCGCGGGCTCGCCGGGCGGGCCCATCCCCGTGGCACGATTGCCCCGACCGGGACGCGCGCCCGGCCGGGCGACGGCAACGGAGGCTGACGGCATGCGGATCCTGGTGGCGGAGGACGACGAGGGCCTGCGCGATGTCCTCGTCCTGGGCCTCACCGACGCCGGGTACCACGTGGATGCCGTCGAGCGCGGGCCAGCCGCCCGCCGGGGTCGACGGCGGGATGGGCGGGATCGCCCGTGGTCCCCGTGGTCCCGGCGGTCCCGGCGGGCCAACCAGGGTGGCGCCAGCTGGATCGTGGCGGTGAGCGACGCCACCACCGCATCGCAGCTGGAGCTCTCGACGGAGCGGGTCGTCATGTCGACTGGCGGCTTCACCGGCAGCGACAACGCCCTGACCCTCGCGCGGCTCCAGGCCCTGATCGCGAGCGGGGAGCTGCGGTTCATCGTCACGGGCGACTCCCGCGGTGGCCCGACGGGCGGGGCCTCGGCCTCGTCGGACGTCTCCACCTGGGTCGCCTCGGCCTGCACCATCCTGTCCGTGGACGGAACCGCGACGTCGGTCTACGACTGCGCGGGGGCGGCGGCCGGGTAGGCCGCCCATCCCGGTGGCCCCGGTCCGCGCCTGGCGGCGGCCAGGGCGGCCTGGCGGATCCCACGGGAATCAGAACCGCCCGCGTCGGCGTGCGGCGCGGGCGGTCGGAGCTTCGCGATGGTGGCTCGCCTAGGCGGCGAACTCCCGGAGCTTGCGGCTGCGGGACGGGTGGCGCAGCTTGCGCAGCGCCTGGACCTCGATCTGGCGGATCCGCTCGCGGGTGAGGCCGAACTCGCGGCCCACCTCCTCGAGCGTCCGGGCATGCCCGTCGTCGAGGCCGAAGCGGAGGCGGAGCACCCGCTGCTCGCGGCCGTCGAGGCTCGCGAGCACGTGCTCGATCTGCTCGCGGCGCATGCGGTCCGCGACCACGTCGAGCGGGGACACCGCGTCCTCGTCCGGGATCAGCTCGCCGAGCTCCGCGTCGCCCTCGTCGCCGACCGGCGACTGCAGGGACACGGGCTCGCGGCCGAGCTTGCGGATCTCCTCGACGCGCTGGGGCGTCATCGCCGGCGTCTCGTCCGGCAGCGCCGCCGCGATCTCGGTGTTGGTGGGCTCGCGGCCGAGCTGGGTGGACAGCTCGCGCACGACACGCGCCACGCGACCCATGGTCTCGACCATGTGGACCGGGATCCGGATGGTCCGGCTCTGGTCCGCGAGGCCGCGCTGGATCGCCTGGCGGATCCACCAGGTGGCGTAGGTGCTGAACTTGAAGCCGCGCTCGTACTCGAACTTGTCGACGGCGCGGATCAGGCCGGCGTTGCCTTCCTGGACGAGGTCCAGCAGGCCCATGCCCGCCTGGTTGATGTACTTGCGGGCGATCGAGACCACGAGGCGCAGGTTGGCCGAGGTCAGGTGGTCCCGCGAGTGCTTGGCGAGGTCCTTGAGCGTCGGCGCCAGGGCATCGAGCGTCTCGGTGTCGTTGCCCGCGTCCAGCCAGCGAGTGATCGCCGGGTAGGCAATCTCGGTGCGGGCCCAGGTCCGGAGGTCCTTGAGGGCCACGCTGGCGCGAATCTCGGCGTTCGGCCGGCCGAGCTCGCCCTCGATCCAGTTGAGCAGCTCGAGGAAGGTCTCGGCGTCCAGGCGCTCGTTGTAGACGGAGCGGAGGTCCCCGGCGCGCACGAGGCGTTCCTTGAGGGCATCCGTCTCAACCTTCTTGAGCGCGTCGGCGAGGCCCAGCGGGGGTGCGGTCACGAGGAGGTCCAGCGCGCCCTCGGAGCGGATCGCCGCCTCGACGATGCGGTGCGACGCGGCCTCGAACGGCAGCACGTAGCGCTTGTCCTTGGCACGGGCGGTGGGCTCGGAGCGGTGCAGGGTCCACTCGTGGATCGAGAGGATCGCCTTCCACGGCTCGGCCTCGGACTGGGCGCCCAACTCCATGCCCTTGGCGAGGATGACCTCCTCCTCGGC
This sequence comes from Candidatus Limnocylindrales bacterium, assembly GCA_038250545.1. GTDB lineage: Bacteria > Chloroflexota > Limnocylindria > Limnocylindrales > CSP1-4 > CAIXZV01. Next base: position 129,232 of record JBBSCF010000005.1, read on the forward strand.
AGTGAGGAGCGGGACGCGCCCGATCTCGCGCAGGTACAGGCGGACCGAGTCGTCCGTGTCCAGCACCTCGGCCGCGACCGGCTCCGCCTCGGCGTCCGGCTCCTCCTTGCGGGCGGGGACGACAGGGGTCTCGACAGGGGTCTCGACAGGGCTCTCGACGACGACCTCCTCGATCACGAGGGCGGCCTCGGCCTCCAGCTCCGCGGCCTGGGGGTCAAGCTCGATGGCAGCGGCGGCCAGCTCGGCCTCCGGATCGGAGGCGGGGGAAGAGGGATCGATTGAAATCACGGTGCTCCAGCTGAACGGACCATCACCCGACCGTGCGGTCCATGGGAAATGACGACGGAAAATGACAACCACGCGTCCGGCCCGCAGGCCAGACGGTGCACCGGGCCACGCCACCCGACACACGTACTGGCGTGTCAAGCGACACGCCATTGGATTAGGAGTCTAGGCCATTCGGCATGGCTTGACAACCCCCCAAGTCCATACCTTGTCAACGGCCAGCGATTCTGTCCGGGCTAAGCGGCCAGCGACTTTGTCACGCTCGGGGGCATGGAACCGAAGGACAGAGCGACCCCGCCCGACGTTCGGGCCCGGCATCGGGCGTTCGTGCTCGAGCATGTCATGAA
>JBBSCF010000006.1:0-111185 GCA_038250545.1 Candidatus Limnocylindrales bacterium
AGGCCGCGTCATCGGGGAACCGGCGGTAGAAGCCGGCCAGTGTCTTGGGATAGTCGCCCCGCTTCCGTGCTCCCATGAGCCAACACTACGGGTAGTGGTGTGTTGAGGCAAGCGGATAAGCATTTGGCCACTTGACGGCCGGTCAGTCATCGTTGCGACAGAGCCTCGGCAGTCAATCGGCGACAGGCCCTCAGTCCGCGGCGGCCGTCTCCCTGACCGCGACCCGCTCGATCGCGCGGCGCAGGATCTCGAACGCCGCCGGGTCGAACTCGTAGCTCCACTCACGGAACCGGTCGGGACGCTCGAAGCGCGTCTCGAGGCCCAGCGCCATCGCCTCGCGGGAGAGCAGCACGAGGTCCGCCTCGCGGTCCACCCGCTCCAGCTCCGCCTCGGTGTGGGCGACCGCGGAGATCAGCACCACGCCGGTGGCCCCCGCGAGCTGGAGCACCTCGGTGATGTTCTCGACACCGCGCTGCGAGCCGCACACGACGCCCACCGTCGCGCCGGGCGAGAGTGCGCTGATCTCGTGGATGAGCGACATGTAGCCGGGTCCCACGAGCATCGCCACGACGGGCACGCGGCCCGCAACGTAGGCCTGCGCCTCGTCGGCGTGGAAGGTCGTGGTGGCCACGAGGTCGTAGTGGTAGCGGTCGAGGCGCTCGGGCAGCTCGTCGAGCAGGATCGGGATCACCTCCACGCGCTCCGGGAAGGCCTCGATGATCCGCTCGGCATCGACGCTGGCATCGGCGGTCGTGCATTCCGCGAACAGGACGCGCACGTGCGGGCCGGGGCGCTTGCGCTCGGTGGCGGCGGTGAACGTGGCCTGGGCCACCTCGTCCGGGGTGAAGCCCAGTGCCGCGGCGCGTCGCAGCGTCTCGGCCACGATGCCGGCCAGGGCGTCCGCACCACGCCGGACCGGTGGCCGGTCCACGACCCGCGTGCCGGCGCCGTGCCGGCCGATCACGTAGCCCGCGTCCGCCAGGCGCCGGTACACGGCGCGGATCGTGTTGGGGTTCACGCGCAGGGCGGCGCCCAGCTCACGGACCGGGGGCAGCCGCGTGCCCGGCTGCATGCGCCCCGATTCGATCTGGTACGCGAGCTGCCAGTAGATCTGCGTGGAGATCGGCACGTCCGAATCGCGCTCGATGTCCAGCTCGTGGCCGCCGGAAACCGCCCCCCCCTGGGTAGGCTGTTCGGCGGATGAGGACGGGCCATTTCGGCTGGTTGACACAGTGGACTAGTCCAACTATCGTTCGATTTGGCCTAGTTGACCATATCAATCACGGGCACCTCGCCCGAGAAGACCACGAGCGTACCCCACACATGGAACTCCTCCTCATCATGCTGGTCATGGGGCTCCTCGGCGCGTTCGCGATCACCGCGAACGAGCTGGGGGTCGACTCTCGGGACGGCTCGGACGACCCGCATCGCCCGAACTACCCGGTCGGCCTCGCCTGACCGCTCCCACCACACACGGGGCGCCGAGCCCTCTCCCTCCAATCGGCGCCCTGGTCCCAGACGACCCCCGGAGTTCCGCCCGGGGGTCGTTGGATTCCCGGCCCGCGCGCCGCGAGTGACCCCGTGACCCCGGGACCGGCTCCCGGACCTCGGCGCCGGGACCGGCTCCCGGGACCAAGCGCCGACAGCGCCGCGACGGCGCCGCGACTCGGCTCCGAGTCAATCACGGGGGTCTGGTGCAGAGCTCGGCCCCGAACCGACCGAATCGGACCCCAGCTCTTCGACAGGGGGCGCGTCTTGACCCGGACGCGAGTCGGGTCGGCTACTCGTGCGGCGGAGGCTGGCCCACCTCGCTGAGCGCCCGCCGGTAGATCATCGCCCCGTCGATGCCCAGCGCCGGCGATGCGAGCAGCCCGAGATCCGCCACGAGCCGGCGCTCGAGGTTCGTGCCGGCCAGGTCGTCCACGAGCCGCACGGCCCTCGCCGCCGAGCGAAGAACCTGGCGTGTCTCCGGGCGCGACGGCTCCTCCCAGAACCAGCCGCAGGACGAGAACATCGCCAGTCGCCAGCGATGCGCCTCCAGGAGCGCCAGGAGCCGGCCACGATCCTCCGCCGTGGCGCGGGACCCCAGCTCCTCCGCCGCGAAGGCGTCCGGGTCCCGGGCGCCGATCACCACGTCGCCGAATCGATCGCGGGCCGCCCAGACGTCCGCGAGGCCCAGCATCTCGCGCGCGAGCCCTTCGGTCACTGCGTCGATGCCCCCGGCGAGGCGCTCCAACGCCGCCCGCAGCGGCGCCTTCCAGCGGGCGTCGGCGGCGTCGGGGCACTCGGCGGACCAGCGCAGCACGCCGTGGTGACAGCTCCACGATGTCCGGTCCCGGATCCGGATCTCCGGGTGCGGGTGGCCGGCCGCCTCGGCGACGACCGCCGCGAGCGTCACGATGTCGAACCCGCGGTCCGGCGTGGTCTCCGACGGGGCCACCAGCCGGTGCAGGAACAGGTCACGGAACGACTGGTGGTGGCCGTAGAGCTCGCCGTCGCTCGCGATGACCAGGGTGGGCGGGGCGCCGCCCGGCAGCGACCCGCCCATGCGCGGCGCGATCCGCTCGCGCGCGAAGCGGTCCGCATCCGCGGTCATCGCCGGCTCGAACGAGACGGACGCCGAGAGTTCGGCGTCGTAGAACACGACCGTGATGTGCGTGCCGTCGCCCGTGTCGACGCGGTACGGGCGCCGGTGGTCGAGGTAGGTCGTGTCCGCCTGCCAGGGGGCGAGGATGGTCGCGGTCACGCCGGCGTCGGCCATCAGGCGCAGCGTCGCGAGGTCGACGGCCGTCTCGGGCAGCCACATCGCGGTCGCCCGCCGCCCGAAGCGGTGCTCGAAGTCGCGCAGGCCCCACAGGATCTCGGTGCGGCGATCATGGAGCGAGGCGAGCGGCAGGATCGAGTGATGGAACGGCTGGGCGATCCCGGGGCCCGTGCCCACCGCGCCGCCGCCCCGCCGGTCCGACTCGGCGAACCCCGCGAGGACGTCCGGGGCCGCCGCCGCGAGGTACGCGGTCAGGGTCGGCCCCAGGTTCCAGCTGACGTGGTCCAGCGTGCCCCGCTCCGCGTTGGGGCGGTAGCACTCCGCGGTGACGCGGTCGTTCCAGTCACGGAAGGGCGCCGCGGACGGGTCCGGCGGGACGTGGCCCGTGAAGGGGTCCGTCCGGAACGGCTGGTAGAAATGTGCGTGGACGACCAGGCGGGGGCGGCTCACGTCTCCAACGGGGTCCAGCCGCTGCCGGCGATCGTCACGGTCTCGCGCGTTCCTCCGTGGCCCGGTCCCGCGCCACGGCCACTCGATGGGTGACTTCGAACCGGCGCGTCTCGCCCGGCTCGATCCTGGCGGGCCAGGACAGGAGCAGGGTACTGCCCTGGTAGACCCGCTCGAAGCCCGATTCGGAATTGGAGACCGTCTCGATGGGGCTCCACCAGGCGTCGGCCGCCGGCACCGGCCGCGCCTCGACCGCGATGCCCACCCAATCGTTGCCGAAGCCGATCGCATCGAGGCGCTCCGCGGTGCCGCTTCCGTCGTGCGCCGAGCGCCCCCCGCGGACCTCGTACCAGGCCGACGGGTTGCCGCCGCCGCCCAGGACGTTGAGCGAGAGCTCAAGGCCCAGCCGGGTCTCGATGGCCGTGTCGCCGCGGTGGCTGAGCTCCAGCTCCAGGACCAGGCGCGGGTCCAGGCGCCCGCCCGTGAGGCGGATCGTCCTGGACACGGCCATCGGCTGGCCCAGCGCGATCCCGTTGCGCGACAGCGAGACCTGGCCCGGGACCAGGTGGTCCACCTGCCACTCGCCGTCGCGGAAGTCGCCCAGCTCGGCCTCGGCGGCGATGGCGATCGCGTCCGGCGTCACGTCCGGGGCCAGGAACCGGACGAGACCGGAGCGGCGCTCGTGGTCGTCATAGTGGAGATGGGCGGCCAGGCCCTCCTCCTTGACCATCACGATGTCGTGGATCGAGGCGACGGCGCCATCCGCCGCGGACGCCGCGGCCTCGCCGACCCGGGCGTCGTGGGCGCGGAGCGTCTCGTGGTAGGCCTCCGGCCGGCGCCGCAGGATCGAGGCGAGTGCGTGGCGCGCAGCCCGGACGTCCCAGGCGGCGATGCCGCCGCCCTCCGTCGGCTTGACCGTGACGACCTGGGCCGCGTCCGCGAGCCGCACCTCGTCCCGGCCGTCCATGTCCAGGTCCAGCCACTCGGCCGCGACCGCGGTGCCGAGGAGGGCGTCCGCGGCGTCCTCCGCGGCGATCAGGTGCTCCGCGGTGGCGAGGCGCATGTGCGGGATGTAGATCCCACCGAACAGCCCGTGCCAGTAGCAGTCGTTGGACTGGCCGCGGTGGAGGTGGTCCAGCGCGGTGGTCCGCTCCGGTCCCTCGGGCATCGCCGCCACCTTGTGGCTCACCCGGAGCATCTGCTTGTGGAGGTCGTTGATCTCGCGGTACTTCACCTGGAAGTTGCGCCAGAACCCGCCGCGCAGCCAGCGGTAGGCCGGGTCGTGGCCGGCGGCCGCGTCGTGGACCAGCCGGGAGAACACGACGGTCTCGTCCGGCGGCAACGCCCACTCGCCCATCTCCGCGTAGGAGCTGGTGGGGACGTACACCCGGCCGATGGGCGGCTCGCGGTCCAGCCACTGGCTGGGTGTGACCGTGGTGAGCCAGTCGGCGCTCGTATCGAGGGCCTCGAAGAACCGCTCCACCCAGCGCCCGCCACCCCAGCAGTGCTCGAAGGTCGTGGGCCAGGCGCCGAACTTCTCGCCGTCGTCGCCCATCATCCCGACCCGCCTGCCGTCCTCGGTCGCGTGGTCCCGGAGGTAGCCGATGACGTTCTCCACGGAGCCGAATGGGATCCGGTAGCGCAGGCCCTGCTCCGTCCCGAAGACCGTCAGCAGGTTGCCCTGGTCCTCGGTGGTGTACGCGCCCCAGAGGTTCTCCTCCGGGATGGCGGCGGCGCGGAAGTGCTGGTCGTCCAGGATGGTCCAGCGGTAGCCCGCCCTGACGAGCGACGTGGGCAGGTCCGGCTCCCAGACGCGTTCGGCCAGCCAGGCACCCCGCGGGCGGCTGCCGCTGATGGCCTGGATCGCCGACGCCATCCGGGTCAGCTGGTCGACGCGGTCCTGCTCCGGGAGCGATGCGAGGATCGGCTCGTACAGGCCCCCGCCCAGGAGCTCCACCTGTCCGCGCTGCACGAGCGCGCCGAGGCGGGCCAGGAACTCGGGCCGCTCGGCGGCCATCCATTCGAGGAGCGGCCCCGTGTAGTGGAGCGAGAGGCGGACGCCCGGGTGACGCTCGAGGGCCTCGAGCATCGGCAGGTAGGCGCGGTCGTAGACCTCGGCGAACACCCACCCGAAGTTGCCGACGGGCTGGTGATTGTGGATCGCGAGGGCCAGCGAGATCCGGGGGGCCAAGGTGCGTCCTCTGGTGTGTCGCCGCGGGCGTGCGGCCGCCCGGTGGAGGCTAGCGGGGGTCGGCCGGCGGGCTGGGGACGTCGTTGCCGGCTGCCGGCAGGTAGAGGCGCTCCGTGTACTCGTGGAGCATCCGGGTCGTCGAGAACCGCCAGATCGTGCTGGCGATCGAGTTGCGCATGAGCTGGGCCCAGCGCGAGGGGAGGCCGTCCGCGTCCCGCTCGTAGTAGGCCGGGATCAGCTCCTGCTCCAGGATGCGGTACAGGTCCTGCGCGTCGGACCAGTCCTGGGCGCCCTCGTCCGGGTTCGTCTCCCGGCCGCCGATGGCCCAGCCGTTGTCGCCGACGTAGCCCTCGTCCCACCAGCCGTCGAGCACGCTCACGTTGAGCACCCCGTTGGCCGCGGCCTTCATGCCCGACGTCCCCGACGCCTCGAGGGGGCGGCGCGGGTTGTTGAGCCAGACGTCCACGCCCTGCACGAGGAACCGGGCGATCCGGATGTCGTAGTCCTCGAGGATGAACACGCGGCCGCGGAGCTTGGGGCTGCGGGACCGGCCGAAGATGTCCTGGATGACGCCCTGGCCCGGGCGGTCGGCCGGATGGGCCTTGCCCGCGAAGATGATCTGCAGCGGCCGGTCCGCGTCCCACAGGATGCGGGCGAACCGGTCGAGGTCAGAGAACAGCAGGGCGGCGCGCTTGTAGGTGGCGAACCGGCGCGCGAAGCCGATGGTGAGGATCCCGGGGTCCAGGACCTCCTCGAGCTCCTCGAGCGTCGCCGGGGCCTCGCCGTGGCGAGCGAACTGGCTGCGCAGCCGGCCGCGGGCGAAGATCGCGAGCTCCAGCTTCTGACGCTGGTGCGCCTCCCACAGGTCGGCCGTGGGCACCGCCGCGGTGCGCTCCCAGAAGCGGCGCTCCTCGGGCTCATGGTCCATGCTGTCGAGGTCCGCGTTGGTGTAGCGCTCCAGGATGTCGCGCATCGGCTGGCCCAACCAGGTCGGGGTGTGGACGCCGTTGGTGAGGCCCAGGATCTCGTGCGGCGCGATGCCGTTCCAGGTGCCGTTCGCGGTGTGGCCGTGCAGGTGGGAGACAGCGTTGGCGCCGTTGGTGAGGCGGAGCGAGAACGCCGTCATGTCGAACTGGCTCGCATCGCCCTCGACGCCCAGACCGAGCTCCAGGAGCTGCCCGACGGGGATGCCGCCCGTGCCGGGCCGGCCGTCGCCGTCGAACAGGGGGCCGGCGACCCGGCGGACGAGCTCCACGTCGAAGCGCTCGTTGCCGGCGGCGACCGGCGTGTGGATCGTGAACACGCTGTCGCGGCTGACCGCCTTCCAAGCGTCGGCGAGCGTCGCGCCGCCGGCGACCTGCTCCCGCGCTCGCTCCGCGAGCAGGAACGCGGAGTGGCCCTCGTTGAGGTGCCAGACCGCCGGGGAGAGGCCGAGCTCACGCAGCGCGCGCGTGCCGCCCACGCCCAGGACCAGCTCCTGGTGCAGCCGCATCTCCCGGCCGCGCACGTACAGGATGTGGGTGATCGGGCGGTCCGAGTCGTCGTTGTCCGGGAGGTCCGTGTCCAGCAGCAGGACCGGCACGCGGCCCACCTGGGCCAGCCACACCGCGGCGAACAGGTCGCGCCCGGGCAGCTGGACGCTGACGGTGAGCGGGTCGCCGAGCCGGTCGAGCACCCGCAGGATCGGCAGGCGCGCGAGCTCGTAGTCCGGGTAGGCGTGCTCCTGGTGCCCGTCCGCGTCAATCGTCTGGCGGAAGAAGCCGCGGCGGTACATGAGGCCGATGCCCACGAGCGGCAGCGCCATGTCCGAGGCGGTCTTCATGTGGTCGCCCGCGAGGACGCCGAGGCCGCCCGAGTAGATCCCCAGGGACTCGTGGAAGCCGTATTCGGCGCAGAAGTACGCGATCGGCCCCGTCAGCTTCTCGCCGTGGTTGCGTGCGAACCAGTGGTCCGCGCCGTTGGCCATGTACGCGTCGAACGCGCGGAGGATGTCCTCGTACTCGGCCATGAATGCCGCGTTGTCCAGCAGCTGCGCCCAGTTGACCGGGCCCTGCAGGACGGGGATGGGATTCCGGTACCGGGCCCACGCGCCTGCGTCGATCCGCGAGAACAGGATCCGGGCCCTGGGGTGCCAGCTCCACCACAGGTTGTAGGCCAGCCGCCGGAGGCCTTCCAGCTTGGGCGGGAGATTGAACGGTGCGCCAGGGGCGACGGCGACTTGGACGAGGGGCTCCATGAGCGGGACATGATACGGCGCATCTCCCGATCCGTGGACCGGTTTAGCGATCGATCCGCTCCGTGGGCCGCTCCGTGGTCCGCGCCGTGGTCCGCGCCGTGGTCCGCGCCGAACCCCCCGGCGAACCGTGTCCGTGCCGCGTCCGGGCGGTGCGCCCGGGCGGTACGCTCACGCTGACCATGACGATCCGAGTCGCCTTCCTCGCGGCGGAGTGCGAGCCGTGGGCCAAGAGCGGCGGCCTCGCCGACGTGGTGGACGCCCTCGCGCGGGCGCTCGGGCGCCTGCCCGCGACTGGCCCGGAGCTCGCGGCCCCGGTGGACGTGTTTCTGCCCCGCTACCGGTCTGTGCCCGTGCCGGCCGATGCCATCGCCGAGCCGCCGCTGGGGATCGCGGACCCGCAGACGGGCCGGCCGCTGGCGGTCTCCATCGTGGACGTGGCCGCCGACGGCTACCGGCTGCGCCTCGTGGACGTGCCCGCGGCGTTCGACCGCGACGCCTTCTACGACTTCCCGGACGATCCCTGGCGGTTCGCCGTCTTCTGCCGCGCCGCCCTCGCGGCCCTGCGGCGCGACGGGACGCCGCTCGACGTCCTCCATGTCCACGACTGGCACACGGGTCCCGCGCTGCTGGACCGTGCTCGTGGCGAGGCCGCCGAGGACCCGTTCTTCGCCGGCATGGCGGTGACCCTCACGCTCCACAACCTGGCCTACCACGGCTGGACGGGCCTCGCCCGGATCGGTCAGCTGGGCCTGCGCTCGGGCGACCCGCTGGCCGGCCCCAACCCGGATGGCGTGGACCTGCTGCTCACCGCGATCGCGCGCTCCGACCTCGCCAACACGGTCTCGCCCGGGTTTGCCGCGGAGGCGCTGACGCCCGCGTTCGGGATGGGCCTCGACGGGGCCCTGCGCGACCTCGGCGACCGGTTCTTCGGAATTCTCAACGGGATCGACCAGGAGATCTGGGACCCGGCGACGGATCCGGCGCTCGCCGCGTCCTACGCGCGTGGGGACCTCGCCGGCAAGGCCGCGTGCCGCCGTGACCTGCTGGCCCGGATCGGCATGGACCCCAACGACGATGGGGTCGTGCTGGGGATGGTCGGGCGGATGGACCCCCAGAAGGGCCTCGACCTGCTCGCCGACGCGATGCCGGAGCTCCTCGAGGACGGCGCGCGGATCATCGTGCAGGGCACTGGGCACGCGTCGCTCGGGGATCCGTTTCGGGCCGCCGCCGCCGCGAACCCGGGCCGGGTCTCGCTCATCGAGTGCTTCGACCGCGAGATGGCCCGCCGGATCTACGGCGGGGCGGATTTGTTCCTCATGCCGTCCCGGTTCGAGCCGTGCGGGCAGGGCCAGATGATCGCCCTTCGCTACGGGACGCCACCCGTGGTGCGCCGGACGGGTGGCCTCGCGGACTCGGTGGTCGACGCGACGGAGAACCCGCGGACCGGGACCGGCTTCGTCTTCGATGAGGCGTCGCCGGCCGCGCTGGTGGCCGCGATCCGCCGGGCCGTGGCCCTCCGCTCGGACCCGGCCGCCTGGGCCGCGCTGCGCGACCGCGGGATGGCCATGGACTTCAACTGGGTGAGCGGCGCGGCGCCGCGGTACCTGGAGGCCTACCGGCGCGCCATCGCCATCCGCCGGGGGTAGCCCGGCGCCCCACGGCCAGGGCCCTGCGCCCGCTCGCTGGAAGCGGCACCCGGGCCGTGCGAGAATCAGGTCCCCGTCCCGATCCCAGCCGCGGCACCCGCCGCCCGGAGGCTCCGATGCCCAGGCAGTTCGTCGTCCAGGTCACCAACCAGCCCGGCCAGATGGCCCGCCTCGCCGAGGAGCTGGCGGCGGCCGGCGTGGACCTGCGCGCGATCGGGGGCGGCGGCCTGGGCGAGGTCGGTCACTTCATCATGACGACCGCCGACGACGACGGCGCCCGGAAGGTGCTCATGGACGGCGGCTGGACGTTCCTCGAGGGCGAGTCGCTGCTGGCCGAGGTGGACGACCGCCCCGGCGGCATGGCGCGCATCGCGCGCGAGCTCAGCGATGCCGGGGTGAACGTCCTGGGCCACCTGTTCCTGGGCCGCTGGAGCGACCGCGCGACCTTCGCATTCGTCGTCGACGACCCCGACAAGGCGAGGCCGATCCTCGAACGCCGCTAGGCCGGACGGCCCGTCGGGACGCGCCGTCCGGACGGGTTCGGACCCGGCGCGTGCGACGTCACGATGCGTCAGTGCACGGGGACGGGACCTTCGTGGGGTGGCCAAGAACCGCAAACGTGGGGCATCCTGGCACCAGCCGCCCCGCCGAGTGCCCACCCCGTCCCGGAGACTGCTGCCCATGCGACGCCCCATTGCCATCGCCCTTGCCCTCCTGCTGGTCGCCGCGATCGCGGCCCCCGCGGAGGCCGCGACCGTCCACCGCGTCTTCTCCTCGGGCGTGGGCACCAGCGGGGCGAACGGCAAGGTGCACCTCACAGCCTTCACCGATGGCGCGGGCGACGTGGCGTATGCCCTCAAGGGCCTCAAGAAGGGCTGGACCTACCGCGTCGAGGTCCGCAAGGGCCGCTGCAGCAAGCTCGGTCCCGTCATCACCCGGCTCGGCAGCGTCAAGGCGTCGTCGTCGGGCACGGTCAGCCTGCGGCGGTCCATCCCGATCTCGAAGATGTTCCCCATCTGGAAGGCCAACTGGAGCAATCGCCTGGCCATCCGGTTCGTGTCGGGCTCGTCGATCCGGTGCGGCAACCTCAACTTCGCCAGCGCCACCCGCGTGCGCATCCCGACCCAGGGCGTCCTGAACGCGAAGATCGACCTCGCGACCGTGCGCAGCCCGAACGGGTACCCGTACTGCAACGTCGCGATGTACATGAGCGCGCTCAATCAGCCGGCAGAGCCCGCCACCGGGGCAACCTTCATCTTCGCGCACGCCCGGACCGGCATGTTCCTGCCGCTGCTCAAGCAGTACCAGAAGAACAAGGGCATCAACCTGATCGGCAAGCTGGCCTACGTCTGGACCTCCAACAACAAGCTCCACACGTACCGGATCTACGCCGTGAAGCAGACGAGCGACGTGCAGGCGGCCATTGGCGAGACCCCGGACCGCCTGTGGCTGCAGACCTCGACCGGCCCCAACTTCAGGTGTCCCAAGCTCGTCGTGAAGGCGGAGCGGATCTCCACGGTCTCATCGACCTACGCCGCGGCGCACCCGAAGGCCCGCATCGTCACGTGCGGGTGATCCGCTAGGGCCATGCGCGTCGGACGCACAGGGTCGCCCACTCTTGACACCAGCTGGACTGCGACGCGCCCGCAAGACCGCTGTGAGGCGTACGCAATCTCGTACACATCGTTGCTGGGCGCCGTCGGCAGCCGGAGGTACGCTCGCGACTCGTAGATACCAGCATCGCCCGCCTCGCCGGCAAGGTCGTGTCGGCAGCGGTGGGGTCCGCGGGCCGCTGGTCGGCGCCCCGTTCCCTGCACGGGCATTCGTGCTCGGCGGTGCAGCCTCGGGCCGGAGACCCTATAAACCCATGATCGGTGCCTTCGTCGCAGCGCCGGCACCTCCCTCCCGGGTGATCGTGGACCCAGGGCTCCTCTCCTACCGCGACCGCGCCGCCCTTCGCATCCTCTACCGCGCCGATGTCGCCACGACCTCGCAACTGACCGCTCTGGTCTACCACCGCCGCCAGACCGCCCAGGAGCGCCTCGCCGCGCTCCACCGCGCGGGGTACCTCGAGCGCGCCGTCCTCCCGCCGACCACCCGCGGTGGTGCTCCATTCGCCTTCCGAGTCTCGCCCCGTGGACGGCGTCGCCTCCACTACGACAAGCTCACCCGCTCGCGAGCCGGAACCCAGCTCCGCCACAGCCTCAACGGCGTCGAGACCGTCTGCGCCCTCCTCGCCGCGCAACCCGACCACGACAACGAGCCGCTGGTCACCGCCTGGCGAACCGAGGACATGGCTCGTGGCGTCCTGCGGAACGTCTACCCGGATGCAATGGTCGCCCTCCAGGGGGAGGCCGGATCGGCCGTCCTCTGCCTCGAGATCGACGAGAGCACCGAACGGGGCCCCGTCATCCGCGACAAGCTCGCCCGCTACGAGGCTGCCCTCTGGTCGAGGCCGTGGTGCGTCGTGTTCGTCGTGGGCTCGCTGGAGCGGGCGGCGCGACTCGCCGCCACTGGTCGCCAGCCTCAGCCGTACGCCGGTCTGGCGGGCAAGGCCTGGGCGCTCGTCCTGCCGGACCTGCGAGCGCTCGGGCTGGCGGCGCCGCTGGTGGCTCTCAACCCCAGCGTCGGCCGTACCACGCTCGGCGCGCTGCTCACGGACCCGGTGTCGCGTCGCTGCCCGACCCCGGTGGGCTCCAGCGACTGGCTGCGACTGCTGGGTACCGGCGGTGCCGAGGACTTCGCGGGAGCATTCTCGTGAGGCACGAGTCGCTCACGCCCTCTGAGCGAGTCATGCGTGCCCGTATGGCGGCCTACACGCTCCACGCCCGCTACGACCCGCGCGAGACCACGAAGGCCGCCCGCCGCGCCTTCAACGAGCGCTTCCTCGACGAGGTCGATCCGGATCGCCGCCTTCCCGAGCGCGAGCGCCTCCGCCGCGCGGACGCCGCCCGGTGTGCCTACTTCACGAGGCTCGCGTACCTGTCGGCACGACGACGGCGCGCGGGCCGGGGGTGAACGCCCCTCGCTCCTACGATCGCGCCAGCGCGATCCGCCGCAGCAGCTGATCCACCCGCGCGAACGCGAGGGCCGCGATCTCGTCGGCCGCCGAACTCCCGAGTGGATGGCGGCGATACACGGCGACGCTCGCGGGCCCGATCGCGTCGATCGAGGCGAACCGCTGCGCGAGGATCACGCGCGCCCGGGCGACGACGTCGACCTCGCCGAAGGCCGCGATCCCGTCCGCGACCTCCTCGAAGGCCAGCTTGACGATGGGAGGTTGAGCGCGTAACATTCAGGTTACGCAGGAGATCACCCGATGGCCACGACTTCGTTCGACCGACGCTTTGACAACTGGATGCGGGACCCCGAGTTCGCTGAGAGCTACACGCTGCACCGGGCCCGGGTCGACGCGATCGACAATCTCATGAGGGCGATCGACGAGGAGCGCGAGCGCCAGCATCTTACGAAGGCCGATCTCGCCGTGCGGATCGAAGCTCAGCCAGCGGCCATCCGTCGACTGTTCAGCCAACCGAGGCCGAATCCGCAGATTGGGAGACTGGTGGACATGGCCCACGAGCTGGGTCTCGAGGTCGTCGTGAGGCGTCGCCCGCGTCGTCGCACGACGCGAGCGATGGCACCTTCGGCCGACTGAGTCTCAACCCTACTTCTCGATACTGCGCGGCGTGCGCCGCCGGTACTCGTCGCCCATAGTGCGGACTCTTCGATAGTCGGATTCCGAGAAGGCAGTCTCGTTCGGCTTGTCCATCCCGGTGATGATCACCAGGCTTGGGCCAGGGAGCCCTGGGGCGACCCGCTCGAGGAGGCAGAACAGCCGGTAGAGGCGTTTTCGTGGCCCGCGAGTCCGCGCCTCGTAGTAGCCGGCCATGTCCGCGTGCATCACCTGCCACTGGCCGCCGCCCGCGAACTTCATCGGCGGCGCCTCAGCGACCGCCTTGATGACCGCCACGAGGTCAGCTCGCACGCCCGTCGGGCACGATTCCAGGAATTCGGCACCAGGGACCGGTTGGCTGCGGTCGTCGTCCCGGTGGCGCTGGAAGAAGACGATGGCCCATGGACTCGTGAGCGCGCGCTCCTCGGCCCCGACAATCCGACGTTGGCGCCTGCTCACAGCCGGTCGCCCGGGCTCCGCTTGCGGTACGCCTCCCGCGCTCGCTCGTCGGCGGCCGAGGCCCCGTATCGGCTGAGCATCTGACGGCTCTTCCAGCCGGCGAGGCGCATGAGGTCGCCCTCGGTGCCGCCGTCCGCGAGCCACATGTGGGCGTACGTGTGGCGGAACTGGTGGGGATGGAGCCTGGCGATCCCGGCCACTGCGCCCCGGCGCCGGAGGATCTGCAGGACCCCGCTGTCCGTGAGGGCGCCTCGAGTGCCGAGCCACAGGTCCTCGCGGCTGGCCTGCGGATGCGCCGCCCGCGCCCGCAGATAGCGATCGACCGCCTGCGCAGTCTTCGCCCCGAATGGGCAGGCTCGTGGGCGGCGGCCCTTGCCCAGCACGATCGCGACGCCATCCTCGAGGTCGACGTCGGCGCGACGGAGGCCGGAGATCTCGCCGCGGCGCATGCCCGTGTCGAGCAGCATGCGGACGATCGCCGTGTCGCGGCGCGCCTCGAAGTCCGTCCCGGCACAGGCGTCGAGGATGGCCTTGATCTGCTCCGGGCGCAGGATCGGCGGCGGCTCCTCGGGCACGATCGGCGGGGTCATCCGGGCCATCGGCGACTCGCGGACCTCGTCCTCGGACACCGCCCACTTCCAGAACGCCTGGAGGCAGCGATAGGCGATCGACACCGTCGCAGGCCGCGATCCGGCGTCCTGGAGAGAGACCAGGAAGGCCTCGATGTGCTCGCGTCGGATCGCCCCGAGGGCCACGGGCATGCCCTGCCCGGCGAGGTAGCGCTCGAAGCGCTCGGCGGCGTCGACATACGTCTTGATCGTGGCCAGGCTCCGGTTCGCCGCTCGCAGGCTCAGGCGCCAGCTGTCGAGGGCCGGCCGAAGTCCCAGGCCCGACGCCGCGGACCACTCGGCTATAGTTGGTGACGTGCTCGTCGATCTGGCCATGACGGATGCAGCCTCAGCGCAATATCACGCTCACTGGGAACTCGAAACTAGTGAGACTTATACGCTGTAGGAGCGTTGTGGTCAAGCCGAGATACAGTTAGACGCTGTAGCGGAGCACGAAACCGAGCGGGAGTAGCTCAGCTGGCAGAGCGGCAGCCTTCCAAGCTGCATGTCGCGGGTTCGATCCCCGTCTCCCGCTCCAACCCCTCCGGGGATCGTGCCGCGTGCCGCGTGCTGGCGCACCGCGAACCGACTAGCCTTGTGCGAGTCACAGGGAGGATCGTCGCCATGTCGCTGCCCGGCAGGGTCGCGCTGTTCACCAACGAATACCCGCCGAACGTGTACGGCGGTGCCGGCGTCCACGTCGAGTACCTCAGCCGGGAGCTGGCGAAGCTGGTGCCCGTCGAGGTCCGCTGCTTCGGCGAACAGGACGTGGACGAGCCGGGGCTCCGGGTCAAGGGCTATGGCCCCTGGGCCGAGGCGGCCCACGACACCGATCCGCGGTTCAAGGGCGCCCTCGATGCCTTCCAGCGCAACCTCGCCATGGCCAAGGACACGCTCGATGCGGACATCGTCCACAGCCACACCTGGTACGCGGACATGGCCGGGTTTCTGGCCAAGCGCCTGTGGGGCGTCCCGCTCGTCCTGACCACGCACTCGCTCGAGCCCCTCCGGCCGTGGAAGGTTGAGCAGCTGGGCAACGCCTACCACCTGTCGAGCTGGATGGAGCGCACGACGATCCTCGACGCCGACGCGATCATCGCGGTCTCCCAGGAGACGAGGGCGGACGTCCTGCGCTTCTTCCCGGTGGACCCGGCGCGGATCCACGTCATCCACAATGGGATCGACCTCGACCAGTACCGTCCCGATCCGGGCACCGGCTTCCTGGAGCAGTACGGCATCGACCCCGACCGCCCATACGTGCTGTTCGTCGGCCGGATCACCCGGCAGAAGGGGATCATCCACCTGGTCAACGCGATCCCGGACGTCGACCCGTCGCTCCAGGTCGTGCTGTGTGCCGGCGCCCCCGACACGGCGGAGATCGGGGCCGAGATGGCCCAACGGGTCGCGGAGGTGAGCGCGGGCCGGGCCGGAGTGATCTGGGTCCGCGAGATGCTGCCGCGCGAGGCCGCGATCCAGCTGTACTCGCACGCGGCGGTGTTCTGCTGCCCGTCCGTGTACGAGCCGTTCGGGATCATCAACCTCGAGGCGATGGCCTGCGAGACGGCGGTCGTCGCGTCTGCGGTGGGCGGGATTCCCGAGGTGGTGATCCCCGAGAAGACGGGCGTCCTGGTGGACCCGGAGATCCGCCCGGGCACCTTCGACCCGCTCGACCCGGCGGCGTTCTCGGCCGAGCTCGCGGCGGCGATCAACCGCGTGGGCCTCGACGAGGCGCTCAGGGAGCGCATGGGCCGGGCCGGCCGAACGCGCGCGGAGGACCATTTCAGCTGGGCGGCCATCGCCCGCCAGACGCTCGAGCTGTACGGGTCGCTGTTGGAGCGGTAGCCGCGGGCGATGCCCGCGAGGAGGTCACGTGCGCGAGCGCCCGTTCGGGCGAACCGGGCGCCGAGTCACCGAGCTCGGCGTCGGCATGTGGGGGATGGGCGGTGGCGTCGGCGGGTGGTCGGACGCGGACCCGCGGGCCTCGGCGGCGGTGCTGCAGCGGGCCGTCGACGCTGGCATCACCTTCTTCGACTCCGCGCAGGTCTACGGCTACGGTGCCACGGACGGGCTGCTCGGCGACCTGCTGGCCGCGAACCCGGACCGCGGGCTGCTCCTGGCCTCCAAGATCCCGCCGCGCAACAGGGAGTGGCCGGCCCGCCCCGGGAGCCGGATCCGCGACGCCTTCCCGCCCGACCACATCCGCGCCTCCGTCGAGGGCATGCTGCGCAAGCTGCGGGCGCCATCCATCGACCTCGTGCAGTTCCAAGTCTGGCAGGACGAGTGGGCGGACGATCCCGGCTGGCAGCGGGCGGTCGAGGCAATGCGGCGCGAGGGCCTGGTGCGCCACGTGGGTATCAGCGTCAACCGCCGCGAGCCCGCGAACGTGCTCCGAACGCTCCGGACCGGGCTCATCGACAGCGTCCAGGTGGTCTACAACGTCTTCGATCAGGCGCCCGAGGACGAGCTGTTCCCGGCCTGCCGCGAGCTGGGCGTCGCGGTCATCGCGCGGGTGCCGCTCGACGAGGGGAGCCTCGCCGGCGGCCTGACCCAGGACAGTCGCTGGGCGGACGGGGACTGGCGCAACTCGTACTTCACCCCGGCGAGCCTGCGCGAGACGGTCGCGCGGGTGGAGGCGTTGCGGGCGTTGGTGCCCGACGGGTCGACCATGGCGGAGATGGCCCTCCGGTTCATCCTCTCGAGCCCTGACGTGACCACGGTCATCCCGGGGATGCGCACACCGGCGCACCTGGCGGCGAACATTGCGGCGGCTGAGGCGGCGCCGCTGTCCGAGGCGCTGTCCGAGGCGCTGCGGGCGCACCGCTGGGACCGGCCGCCGTCGCGGGCTTCGCAGTCCTAGATCGCAGCGCCGGATGCGCCGCTCCGGGTCCATGCGCCGCCCCGGGCCTCGTTGTCCGGCGGCTCGCACGCCCGGCACTTGCCCGGCGGCTCGTTCCTGTTGCCTGGAGCGGATCAACGGTCCCGTTGCCGGACGTTGCAGCCGCCTGGCGGCACGGCTGTCCGGTGGCGGGGGCCCGTGGCGGTCAAACGTGCCACGAGCCGGGTGAAGCACCCGGCGACCGAACCCTTGCTCCGCCCGGCGACTCGCGCCCGCTCCGCCCGGCGACTCGCGCCCGCCCCGCCCGGCGGCCCGCGCCCGGCGGCACGCGGCGCCTGGGCCGGCGGCTCGCACGCGGTCCTATGCCTCCGCGATCACCCCGATGCTGATCCGGAAGCCCACCCGGCGCTGCTGCGGCGGCATCAGGGTCCCCTGGCCGACGGGCGCGTCGCCCGGGAACGCCTTGACCCACTCCTCGCTGAACGGCTCGAACTCGGCGGGGTCGCGGAGGCACCAATTGGCCCATACGATCTTGTCCAGCGAGGAGCCCGCCTCCTCCAGCCGCAGCTGCAGGTTCTTGAGGCACTGGACGGCCTGGACGCGGATGGTGTCGCCGGCCAGGCGCCCGGTCTCGAAGTCCACGGGACCGACGGATGAGACGTAGACCATGCCGCCGGCCTTGACGGCCTTGCCCAGGCCGACGGTGATCGCCGGCGCAACGGCGGCGCTGCCCTGGTCGATGCCGACGGAGCGGCCCTTGCCGATGCGCGTCTTGACCGGGTGGGCGGCGTCCTCGGGCGGGATGCCGAAGTCGCCCTCCGGGAGCTCGATGCCGTTGGCCTGGAACTTGGGCATGAACGTCGGTCGGACGCCCGTGGGCCGGAGGGTGCCCTGGATCTTGCCGCGCTCGTCGATGCCGGTCTGCGTGAACTCGAAGATGTCCTGGGTGAGGATCTGGTCGTCCTCGATCCCGTAGACCTCGGTGATGTTGACGATCTTGCGCGAGCCGTCGCCCAGGCGGGCGGTGTGCACGATCAGGTCCACGGCGGACGCGATCTGCTCGCGGATCGAGCGGAGCGGCAGATCGTAGCCGGACATGAGGATCATCGTCTCGAGGCGCCGGAGCATGTCCGGCGAGCTGTTCGCGTGGCCGGTGGAGAGCGATCCCTCCTGGCCGACGGTCATGGCCTGGATCATGTCCAGCGCCTCGCCGCCGCGACACTCGCCGACGATGATCCGGTCCGGGCGCATGTGGAGTGAGTTGCGCAGCAGGTCCCGCGTGGTGATCTCGCCCAAGCCCTCCAGGTTGGCCGGCCGCGCCTCGAGGGTGATGACGTGCTCCTGGCGGAGCTGCAGCTCCGCGGCGTCCTCGATGGTGACGATCCGCTCCTCCTCCGGGACGAAGGCGGAGATCACGTTGAGGGTCGTCGTCTTGCCGGAACCGGTGCCGCCCGAGACGAAGATGTTGAGCCTGGCCTCGACGCAGGCGCGCAGGAAGTCGAACATCTCCTCCGTCGCCGTGCCGAACCGGACGAGATCCTCCACGGTGTACGGGCGCGCTGAGAACTTGCGGATGGTGATGACGGGGCCGATGAGCGACAGCGGCTCGATGATGCAGTTGACGCGCGAGCCGTCTGGCAGGCGGGCATCGACCCGTGGGCTGGTCTGGTCGATGCGCCGGCCCAGCGGGGTGATGATGCGGTCGATGATCCGCAGGACGTGGTCGTCGTTGAGGAACGACATCGCGACGCGCTGGATCTTGCCGCTCCGTTCGATGTAGATGTGGTCCGGGCCGTTGACCATGATCTCGGTGATGGTCTCGTCCCGCAGGAGCGGATCCAGCGGGCCGAGGCCCGAGACCTCGGCGATGACCTCCTCCACGAGCCGCACGCGCTCGTCGCGGGTCAAGGCCAGGCTGTTGATATTCAGGAACCGGTCGACGATGCCCTCGACCTTCGGGCGCAGGTCGGAGCCGTCCGCACCCTTGAACAGCGAGTTGGAGTCGTTGACGACCTCGACCTGGAGGCGTCGGCGGATGTCGCGCAGCCAGTCCTCGCGGGCGGCCATCTGCGCGGGCGCGCCGGACGGCATCGTGACCACGGCGCGCGAGGACGGCTCGAGGCGGGGCGGACCACCACCCGGCGCCCCCGGCGGCTGCTGCTGCTGCTGTTGCTGCTGCTGGAGGCGCTCGATACGCGAGCTGAGCGACATGCACTGACTCCCCGGACCCGGACCGCCCCCCGACGGACATCGGAGCAGATCGTACGCGGGCGAGGCGACTCGCGGGAAGTCCGCCGATCCGCGGCCGCGCCGTGGACGGTGCGCCACGGCACCGCAGGCGGTTCGTCAGCAGCCCGGGAATCGAAAAGCCCCGGTCGTGGACCGGGGCGTCGAGGACGGGCGGGGCGTCCGCCGTTGTGGTCAGCGGGAGATCAGACGAAGCGCTCGAAGACCGTGAGCAGCTCCGCGTAGTCGGACCGGACGCCGGGCTCGATCTCGGCCCAGGCCTCGCGCTCCATGCCGATGGTCGTGAGGGCGGCGTCGCTCAGCGCGACGGCGGCCTCAGGCCCGACGGGGGACGGGCTGTGGACCTCGGCGACGAGTCCGTCGCTGGCGGCGATGATGGCGCCGAGCGTCCGCGGCTCGGGCGCGTGGTGCTCGGAGAGGACCGCCGCCAGGGTCGGCGGCAGGTTCCAGTCGTACGCGAAGGCCACGCCCACCAGCTGGTGGGTGGTCCCGGTGAGCTGGATCTCGCGCTCGAGCGGGTTCCCCGGCGTCTCCTCCGCGAGGTACGCGGCGTAGGAATCGCCCGTGTCGTCGAGCAGGTAGATGTGCCCGAGGTCATGCAGGAGACCCGCGGAGAACGCGTCGTCGGGCGGGGTCAGCCGCGTCGCCGCGGCAAGGGCGCGGGAGACGACCGCGGACCGGACCGCGTTGCCGGCGAGGCGGGCCGCGGCGACGCCCTGGCGGGTGGACCGCCCGGTCTCCTGGCGGCTCAGCACGAGGGTGGCGAGCACGAGCTGCCGGAGCACGGTGTGCCCCAGCATCGGGACGGCCCGGTTCAGGCCCACCACGGGCTCGAGCGGCGCATAGAAGCTGGAGTTCGCCATGCGCAGGACGCGCGCGGCAAGCGCCGGCGAGCCCTCGATGAGCTGGGTCAGCTGGCGCGTCGTGGCGTCACCACGACGGAGGGTGTCCTCGAGGCGCAGGAGGCTCCGGGACGGGGTGACGGCGTGCGCCCGACGCAGGACCTCACGGGCGCGATCGAGGGTTTGGGGGGCTTCACTGATCACGGGCCGATCATGCCCGCCCGGTCCCGTGGCAGGAACCCCCCGTTCGGGAAATGGCGGGCGCCGGAAGGACTACGCCGATCGGGCCGCCGGGCGCCGAAGGGGCCGATCCGGCCGGTCCGCCGGCGACCGTGGGCGCCCTACGGTGCCTCGAGCCCGTGCGCCTCGAGCAGGGCCGTGTCCGCCAGGAGCTCCCCGGTGGCGCCGTCGGCGACCACGACCCCGTCATCCATCACGACGGTCCGCGGGAAGACCTCGGCGACCAGGCGCATGTCGTGCGTGGACACGAGCAGCGTCTGGTCCAGCTGCCGGAGCAGCCCGATGAGCTCGCGCCGGCCCCTGGGGTCCAGCCCGGCCGACGGCTCGTCGAAGACGAGGATCGAGGGGTCCATCGAGAGCACGGTGGCCAGCGCGACGCGCTTGCGCTGGCCCAGCGACATGCGGTGGGGGACCCGGTGGGCGAAGGCGGCCATCCCCACCGCCGCGAGCGCCGCCTCGACGCGCCGGTGCACATCCGCGGCAGGCAGACCCATGTGGAGCGGCCCGAAGGCGACGTCGTCGAAGACCGTGGGGCTGAACAGCTGGTCGTCGGGATCCTGGAACACCAGCCCGACCTCGGACCTGACCCGGCGGATCGTCTCCTTGCCGACGGCGAGACCCGCCACCCGCACGGAGCCGTGGGCCGGGCGCAGCGTGCCGTTGAGCTGGAGCATCAGCGTGCTCTTGCCGGCGCCGTTGGGCCCGACGAGGGCCACCTTCTCGCCGGCGCCGATATGGAGGTCCACGCCGCTCAAGGCCTCGAAGCCGTCCGGGTAGCGGAAGTGGACATGCTCGAGGTCGACCGTGCCGCGCGGAGCGGTGCCGTCCCGCGGCGTGGCGGACGGGGTCGCCTCGTGCTGGTGCACGTGGGGATGCGCGTGCGGCCCTGCGCCCTCGTGCGCGTGGACGTGCTCATGCTCGTGCAGGACGGGATCGCCCGTCACAGGCGGGGAAGCCACAGGAACGCGATGACCTCGTACAGGGTGAAGACGGCAAGCAGCAGGAAGAGCCAGGCGAGCTC
This sequence comes from Candidatus Limnocylindrales bacterium, assembly GCA_038250545.1. Classification (GTDB taxonomy): domain Bacteria; phylum Chloroflexota; class Limnocylindria; order Limnocylindrales; family CSP1-4; genus CAIXZV01. The sequence goes on from JBBSCF010000006.1 coordinate 21,211, forward strand.
GCTCCGGTGGAGGGACCGGGTCCTGAGGTGCCGGAACTCGCCCTCGAAGCCGCGCGCCTGCATCGCGGCGTAGATCCGCTCAGAGCGCTCGTACGCCCGCAGGAACAACGACCCGACCATGCGCCCGGTCACGGTCGCACGCCAACGGATCGACCCTCCGGACGTGCCGTCACCGGCCGCGGAGCGGGCGTCGCGGGCGCGAAGCATCCGCGCTCCCTCGTCCGTGAGCACGGCGAGGTAGCGATACATGAAGCTGATGATGGCGATGATGATCCGCGGGACGTGCAGCTCCCTGAGGCCGTCGACCAGGTCGTGGAACGGCGTGGTGAAGGCGAGCAGGGCGGCCACCTGGACCGACAGCCAGGAGCCGGCCGTGATCGTGAGGAAGCGGCGCAGCCCCTCGGCGGAGAGCGTGAGGTCGAGGGGCCCGACCGAGGCCGTCGCCACGATCTGCTCCTGGACCGTGAAGATCAGGGGGAACGCGGCGAGGGTGAAGGGCAGCGCGATCACGGCGGCCCGGGACAGGCGGAACGGACCGAGGCCTGCCGTCGCGGAGCAGGCCACCAGGATCAGCCACGCGATCAGCATCGCGAGGGCCGACCCGATCGGCAGCAGGCTGATCACGAGGATCGCTGCGATGGCCAGGATGAACTTCAGCCGGGCGTCGGCCCGGTGGAACGGGCTGTCGCCCTCGACGTAGCGGTCCAGCTCCAGGGGTCGGCGCCCCTACGCGCGGCGGCGCGCGAGCACGCGCCCGAGGAGAACCATGACGCCGACCACGATCGCCACGCCCAGCAGGCCCGACAGGATCGTGGAGAGGCGCGGATCGCTGATGCCCGGGATTTCATAACCCGACAGGAGCCCGGACCAGAAGTTGACAGCCCGATTGATGAAGCCCGTGTCCCTCGCCACCCGGTCGAGCCCGTCCGGGTCGGGAGATGCCAGCGGCGCGAGAACCACCACGATGAGCGCGACGATGGCCAGGCCCGCCGCCCACCACCGGCGGCCCAGCCCGCCACCTCGCGGCCGGACGAGCCCCTCGGGCGCCGCTGCGTCGTCGGGCATGGGCCCGGGGTCCACGGGGTCGATAGCGCGGGACGGCCCGGTCATGCCGCGACGGACTCGGCGCGGGCGGCCCGGTCCGGGCGCAGGTCCAGCAGGTCCCGCCGGGTCGTGGCGATGAACCCGACCGCCGCGGCCGTGATCAGGGCCTCGCCGATCCCGATGAACACGTGGACGCCGAGCATGGTGGGCAGCACGATCTCGGCCGGGCTGGTGCCCGAGACGACGAGCTCGAGCGCCATCATGCCCGCGCCGGCGACGACCGATGCCCAGCCGGCGATCGCCGCCGCCGGGACGCGGCCCCGGTCCTCTCCCCCCAGCACGCCGCACAGAGCGCGGTAGAGGAAGAACCCGCCGAGCGTGCCCACGATGCCCATGTTGAAGATGTTGGCCCCCATCACCACGATGCCGCCGTCGGAGAACACGAGGGCCTGGACCGCGATCACGCACGCCATGACGAGGGTGCCGGCCCATGGGCCCAGCAGGATCGCCGCCAGGACGCCGCCCAGCAGGTGGCCGGAGGTGCCGCCGGCGACCTGGAAGTTGAACATCTGGGCCGCGAAGATGAAGGCCGCCATCACGCCCATCAGGGGGACGGAGCGCTCGTCCAGGGTCCGGTTCGTGTTGCGCACCGAGATCGCGAGCACGCCGACCGCGATCGCCCAGAACACGAGCGAGACCGGCACGCTCAGGAACCGGTCGGCGGCGTGCATCGATGGCTCGAGCCCGGTGGCGGCGGGAGCGGCGGCGATGGCGAGAAGGTCCATGGAGGAACGGGGCTCCCGGCGCGGTGCGCGGTGCTGGGAAGGTACTGGAGCAGCATGCTAATCGCACATGCTCGCTGTTGCAAGCCATTGCAATAGATCGCGGGTTCACCCTATCCTTCGCTCGATGCAGCACGACGGATCTCTTCCTGCAACCCGCGCGGCGTCCGGCGTGGCGCCGTGGGCGGATGTGCGCGAGCGCCTCCACGCCCGCGGCCTCCGCTGGACCCCACAGCGCCGCGTCCTGATCGAGGTGCTGTCGCGCAGCGACGGCCACGTGACGGGCGCCGAGCTTGTCGAGCGTTGCCGGGCGGTGGACCCGGCCACGACGCCGTCCACCGTCTACCGGACGCTCGACGTCCTCGAGGACCTGGGCATCGTCCGCCACGCGCATGGCGCGGACGGCCGGGAGGAGTTCCACGTGCTCCCGGAGGCGGACCACGGGCACCTGCACTGCCTCGGCTGCCGCGAGACCTGGGAGATCGGGGAGCGGGAGGCCGCGGCGCTGGTCGCGGCGCTCCGCGCCGAGCGCGGGTTCACCGTCGAGCTCTCGCACCTCTCCATCTCAGGGCTGTGCCGGGGGTGCGCCGGCGATGGCTGACCCCGCGCGCTGGTTCGCCGGCCACGTGCCCGCGGGGGTCGTGCCGGAGGTCCCGGGTCCGGGGCGCGAGTCGGTCTGGGACTACCCCCGGCCGCCGCGTCTCGAGCCGGTCACGGCACGGATCCGGGTCGTGATCGACGGCATCGCGATCGCCGACACGACCCGCGCGTTCCGCGTCCTGGAGACCTCGCACCCGCCGACGTACTACCTGCCGCCCGGGGACGTGCGGATGGACCTGCTGCGGCCGTCGGCCTCGTCGAGCGTGTGCGAGTGGAAGGGGCCCGCCTCGTACTGGTCGTTGGAGACGGCTGGGCGGCGGATCCCGGACCTTGCCTGGTCATATGAGCGGCCCAGCCCCGGGTTCGAGGCCATCCGCGGGTACCTGGCCTTCTATGCCTCCAGGGCCGACGAGGCCTGGGTGGGCGATGAGCGCGCGACGCAGCAGGCGGGTGGCTTCTACGGGGGCTGGATGACGTCCCGGATCGCGGGGCCCGTCAAGGGCGAGCCGGGCTCCCGGGGCTGGTAGGGGACCCGGAGGCAACGTCACCGCCCGGGAGCAGCCCGCGCTCCGCGCCGGCCGCCACCAGCACCGCGTCTGACAGGGCCGGCCAGGCCTCGCCCGCCCAGGCGCCGAACGGCCGGTCCGTGAGGCACGCGAGCGCGAGGCCCGCGACCGGGTCCACCCACAGGAACGTCCCGCTGCGCCCGAAGTGCCCGAATGTCGCCGGTGTGTTGGCGCCCCCGGTCCAGTGCGGCGCCTTGCCGTCCCGGATCTCGAAGCCCAGGCCCCAGTCGCAGGGGTCCTGGAGCCCGAACCCCGGCAGCACGCCCCGCAGCCCGGGGAACGCCACCCGCGACGCCTCGCCGATCAGGCCGGCCGGCAGGACCCGCGGCGCCAGCAGCTCGTACCCGAGGGTCGCCAGGTCCACCGCCGGCCCGACCAGCCCCTCGGACGGCCGGCCGACCAGGCGTGTCGAGGTCATCGCCATCGGGCGAAGCACCCAGTCGACCACGAGCTCCGCGAACGGCCGCCCCGTCGTCTCTTCCAGGATGGCGCCGAGCGCGTCGAAGCCCGTGTTGGAGTAGATCCGCGTCCGCCCCGGCGGCGCCAGCACGCCGCCGTCGAACCCGTACCCGCCGGCGTGTGCCAGGAGGTGGCGGATCGTGGCGCCCGGGGGCCCGGCCGGGTCGTCGAGCGTGACCACGCCCCGGTCAACCCCGACCAGCACGGCGCAGGCCGTCACGAGCTTGGTGACCGACGCCCAGGGGAGGGGAGCGTCCAGCGGGCCGCGTGAGGCCACGAGCCCGTCGCCGTCCACGACCGCCACCGCGACGGTCGGGGCGCCCCATCGGTCGCCCGCCGCGAGGACGGAGCCGTCGAACGGGCGCGGCGAGCGCGGGATCACGCCTCCTTCGACCGGTAGACGACCACCTCCACCCGTTCCAGGGTGACCAGCCCGCCGCCGATCATCGGCTCCAGCTCCGGGAGCACCGCGCGGATCCGCTCCGCCTCGTCGACGGCCTCCACGAGGATCGGCAGGTCCTCGGACATCGCCAGGATCCGCGTCGTGTGCACCCGCGACGATCGCCCGTACCCCTCGATGCCGCGGAACACGGACACGCCGCGGATCCCGCGTTGGCGCAGGTGCCGCACGATGGCGTCGTAGAGCGGCTTCCCCTCGTGGTGGTCGCTCTCGCCGATGTAGATCCGGACCAGCAGGGCCTCGCCCTCGAGCGTCATCGTCTCGACCTCACGGCAGCAGCCGCCCGACGGCCTGGCCGCCGATGACCGCGATCACTCCCAGGATGACGGACCCGCCCAGGTTGACCAGGCCCATCTGCCACGCCCCGTCCTCCACCACGCGCCACGACTCCAGCATCAGCGTGCTGAAGGTGGTGTAGGCGCCCAGGAATCCGATCATCACCGGCCCCCGGACCTCCCGCGGCAGGACGTCTCGCTCGATGGCCCAGGCGAACAGCAGGCCCAGCAGGAACGCGCCGGACAGGTTGATGACCAGGGTCCCGAACGGGAAGGCGCTGCCCGCCCGATCGGAGACCCACAGGTCCAGGACGCGTCGGGTCACGGCGCACGCGAAGCCGCCGAGGCCCACCAGGACCAGGTCCATGCCCGGCGCCGCCGTCTACTCGCCGGCGGACGGGACGCCCAGGACGCTGAACCCCCCGTCGACATGGACGACCTCGCCCGTCACCGCGGACGAGAGATCGGAGCCGAGGTACACGGCCGTGCGGCCGCAGTCCTCGATGGTGATGTGCGTGCGGAGCGGCGCGACCTGGTCGAACGGCCCGTAGAGCTTGCGGAACCCCGCGATGCCGCCCGCCGACAGGGTGCGGATGGGACCGGCCGAGATGGCGTTGACCCGGATGCCGTCCGGCCCGAGGTCGGCGGCGAGGTAGCGCACGGATGCCTCCAGCGCGGCCTTCGCCACGCCCATCACGTTGTAGTGCGTCACGACCTTCTCGGCGCCGTAGTACGTCAACGTCAGGATCGAGGAGCCGCGATGCAGGTACGGACGCGCCTCGCGGGCCATCGCCACGAGCGAGTAGGCGGAGACGTCCAGCGCCAGCGCGAAGCCATCGCGCGACGTGTCCACGAAGGCCCCGTCGAGGTCCTCGCGCTTGGCGTAGGCCACCGCGTGCACGAGGATGTCGATCTCGCCCTGCTCCGCGCCCCAGCGGGCCATCACCCGGGCGATGTCCTCGTCGCTGGTCACGTCGCAGGGCTCCATGAACGGGCTGCCGATGGACTCGGCGAGCGGCCGGACACGGCGCTCGATGAGGCTCTCCACGGACGAGAAGCCGACGACGGCGCCCTCGTCGTGGAGTGCCTTCGCGATCCCCCAGGCGATGGAGTGGTCGTTCGCGACACCGAAGACGAGCGCCTTGCGCCCCTCGAGCAGACCCATGCGCGGCTCCTCCGTTCGAATTACCCTCGCATCATGCCCCACGCGCCCTCCTCCGACGCCACCCTGCATGCAGCCATGCAGGGAGTGCGAGGCCTGCTGCTCGATCTCGACGGCGTCCTCACCCAGCGCGGTGAGGCCCTGCCCGGTGCCGTAGCGGCCATGGCGGCCCTCGACGAGGCGCCCGTTTCCTACCTGGTCCTGACCAACGGGTCGCTGAGCTCGCGGGCCCGTCTCGCCAGGTGGGCCGCCCGGCTCGGCTTCGCGATCCCGGCCGACCGGTTCCAGACCGCGCTCTCGGCCTCGGCGGCGCTCGCTCGACGCGAGTTCGGCGATCGCCCCGTCTTCGTGATCTGCTCCGCCGAGGCTCGCACGGAGCTCGACGGGCTCAACCTCGTCGATGGTGACGAGGCAGACGCCGAGCCGTCGGCCGTCGCCGCGGTGATTCTCGGCGACTCGCCGGACGGCCTTACGCGCGAGAACCTCGACCGGGCGTTCCGGCTGGTGCAGGCGGGAGCGGAGCTCGTGGGGATGCACCGCAACCCGTGGTGGATCACGCGGGCGGGGCTGACGCTCGACGTCGGGGCGTACCTCGTGGGCCTCGAGTACGCGACCGGGCGTCGGGCCCGGATCGTGGGCAAGCCGTCGCCGGCGTTCTTCTCCACGGCGGTCCGCCGCCTCGCGGAGGAGGTCGGGGCGCGCGGGGAACCGCCGCTGCGCCGTTCGGAGCTGGCGATGGTGGGCGATGACGTGGACAGCGACATCCGCGGCGGTCGCCGGGCCGGGCTGCGGACCGTGTTCGTGCGGTCGGGCAAGCACGGCGACGCGGAGCTCGCCGCCGCGGCCGGTCGCCAGCGCGGAGCCTGGGCACCCGATGCCGTCGCCCCGTCCATCGCGGAGATCGTGGCTGCCCTGGGCTGATCCTCCCGGCGCTCGGCGGCGTTCCCCGCGCCGGTCCGAGCCCGACCTCGCGCCGCCCCCCAGGCCCGCGCCGCCCTCGCCGGTCAGCCCTGCCCGCCCCCGCGCCCTGCGCCCTGCGCCGCGGAGCGGATCAACGGTCTGGTGAACGAACGCTCCACCCGGTACACGGCACGCCTGTTGCCCAGGGACCCCCTCGGCCGGATCGTTGTGCCACGGAGCGGCGCAGGCGTCCGGCCACCGAACCGTTGACCCGCCTGGGTGCGATCGATCAGCCGCCCCGCCCCCGTGCCCGGCGCCGCCCCGTCACCCGCCGGGTCGCGTCACCCGCACGTCGTCCACACCCGCCTCGACCGTCGTGGCAGGCCCGCCGTCTGCCGCCTCGAACAGGATCCGGACGCGCGTGCCCGCCCATGGATCCATGCTCACGCCCGCCGCGGCCCACGAGCCCTTCCGCGCCGTCGCCCGCCCGAGCCGCTCCCACACGATCGTCCGCGTCCCGTCGGCCGCCTCGACGATCGCCCGCAGGTGGTCGGCCGCCGACGACCCGGCGACGTGCGCGAACAGCCAGCGGAACGTCAGCCGCTGACCCATGGCGGCGGGGAGCGTGATCGGCCCGGAGCGGACGGTGGTGACCCCATCGAGGTCGTAGGCGTTGGGGCCGCGGCCTGCCGGCGCGCCGGTGACGAGAGCCATGCGCCCGGAGGGCACCACGTCCCGCTGGAGCGCGACGCCGCCCGCGGCCGTGGCGGCCGGATTGCCCCGGACCCAGCGGCCGGACGCCGGTGCGGTGTCGCTCCCGTCGGGGTTGACCGTCCAGCCCCGGGCGACCTCCAGGTCGTCATCGAAGGCGCCGCATCGGGCGTCGCGAACGGTCGCCCCAAGCACCGCGAGCGGGCACCAGGCCCGTTCCGCCAGGGACAGGACGGCCTCCTTGTTGCGGCCGGTCTCGCCGGCGATCCGCCATGGCTTCGGATAGTCCACGCTCGAGAGCTCGATCGTGTAGGCGAAGATCCGGTAGCGGCCGTACGCGTAGTCGCGGCTCGTCCCGGACGAGACGTAGAGGTCGCTCGCCTGCTCGGGGCGGTAGCCGTTGGTCGCGGCCATGCGCCGCCCGATGATCGCCAGCGCGTCGCGGTCCTGGCGCGTCATGTCGGCTGGGACGTTGGCCAGGGTGTAGCCGTACGGCCACAACACGAGTCGGCCGTACTCGTGGAAGCTGATCGCGGCGCGGATCTGCTGGCGACCGTCCACGACCCGGCTGGCCAGGAAGTCCCGGACGGCGCGTGTCTCCGGCGCGGAGAAGGCCAATGGCCCACGGTAGGTGATCGCCCGCGGGTTCGAGCTGGTCCGGCCGCCGCCGCCCCAGCGGTAGGCGTAGTTGCGGTTGAGGTCCGTGCCCACGCTGCCGTTCGCGTTGGGCTGGCGGTTCTTGCGCCAGTGGTGGAACCGCCCGTTGGCGATGTCGTACTCGGCCCCGTCGGGGTTGACGGCGAAGATGATCCAGATCTCGCGGCTGTTGACGATGCCCGTGATCCGAGGGTCGGTCCCGTAGCCGTCGGCGAGCCAGTGGAGGATGCGCAGCGTCATCTCCAGGCCCATGTGCTCGTCGGCGTGGTGCAGGCCGTCGTACAGGACCTCCGGCTCCGCCTCGTCCGTCGCGACGTTGTCGCTGATCTTGGCGGCCCAGATGGTCCGGCCCTTGGCGCTCGTGCCGATCGAGAAGCGCCGCACGATGTCCGGGTGGGCGGCGGCCACGGCCGCGACATCGGCCGTCATCTCGGCGTAGGTGTGGTAGGCCTCGTAGCCCGCCGGGAACTCGTTGCCGGCCGCGGCCGGCACGGTCGGGCCCAGGAGGCCCGCGACGACGCCGGCCACGGCCGCCACGAGGGCGGCCGCGCGAGCGGGACGGCGGATGGAGGGCTGCATCTGGGCAGGGTGCGGGTCGGGGGCGCGGGCCGACGTTGGCGAGACGCCCCCGGGAACCCGGGTCCTACGTCTCGCGGACGTCCACGATCTCGAGGACCGCGGGCGTGAGGGCGCTCACGACCTCCGCCAGGGCGATGCCGTTGGCCTTGACCAGCACCTCGCGGTTGTCGGGGTCCGTGCCCGCATAGTCGGCGAGCGCGATGATGTTGCCGCCACTGTCGGCGATGGCCCTGGTCAGCCGCGCCAGCTCGCCCGGCTGGTTGCGTACGAGCATCGTCGCCCGCACGCCCGATTCGCGGGCTCCCAGCAGCTCCACGAACGCCCCCAACAGGTCGGTCTCGGTGATGATGCCCACGAGCGCGTCGCCGGCCATCACCGGCAGGCCGCCGATCTTGTTGTCCGTCATGATCCGCGCCGCGTCCTCGAGTGGCGTGTCCTCCGTCACGGTGACGACCTTGGCGGTCATCACGTCGCGCAGCTTGATCTCGCTCAGCAGGTAGCTGATCTCCCACACGCTGAGGCTGGTGGCGGGCGACGGGGACGCGAGCAGCAGGTCCTTCTCCGACGCGATGCCGACCAGGCGGCCGCCCTTGTCGACCACCGGCAGGCGCCGGATGTGCTTGTCGTGCATGAGCTTGAGGGCATGGGGAACGGGCAGGTCCGGTGCCGCCACGACCGGCTGCCTGGTCATGCGTTCCTTGACGAACATGGACGTCTCCTGTGGGCGCGGCCCGGTTCGGGCGCAGGGTCTGTCGTCCCCGGGGGCGGACGCATCGGCAGCATCATAGGCGCCGGTCGGCACTCGGGACAGGCCGCGTGCGGGCCACTTGGAAGGCTAGACTTGCGCCACCATCCACGTCCGCGCCCGACGCGGGAAGCCGTTGACCGATCCGGGACCCGCAGCACCCCGCGGGCCACGGCACGCAGGAGACACATGCCATGACCGCCCCGCGCATGAAGATCACGTACGCGACCCTGCGCGCCGACAACGAAGAGGTCCACGCGCTCTACGAGGCCGGGCTGGAGAAAGCGAAGGGGCGCCTGGGGGCCTATCACCGCAACTTCGTCGACGGGCAGGAGCGGGACGGGGAGGGGACCTTCGAGATCCGCTCACCCATCGATACCGACATCCTGGTGGGCACCTTCGCCAAGGGCACCCGCAAGGACGTCCAGGACGCCATCGCCGCGGCCCGCCGCGCGCAGCCGGCCTGGTTCCGCCTCGGCTGGGAGAAGCGCCTCGAGATCCTCAAGGCCGCCGCGGAGCTCATCTCCGAGCGCCAGATGGAGTACGGCGGCCTCATGGCCATCGAGGTGGGCAAGACCCGCCTCGAGGCCCTGGGCGAGGTCGAGGAGGCGGCCGACCTGATCCGCTACTACGCGAAGACGGCCGAGGACAACGCGTTCTACGACCACCCGATGGACAACCTGGGCGACGCGGCCGTGCACACCCGGTCGATCCTCCGCCCGCACGGCGTGTTCGCGGTCATCAGCCCGTTCAACTTCCCGATGGCCCTCGCCGTCGGGCCGACCTGCGCCGCGATGATGGCCGGCAACACCGTCATCCTCAAGCCGGCGTCCGCGTCGGCGATGACGGCGATCGCGATTCTCGCGGCCTACCGCGACGCGGGCGTCCCGGACGGCGTGTTCAACCTGGTCATGGGTCCGGGCGGCACCGTCGGCGCCGAGCTCCAGGAGAACCAGGGGATCGACGGGATCGTCTTCACCGGCTCCTACGAGGTCGGGTTCGACCTCTTCCGGAACTTCAGCAAGCGGTACCCGCGGCCGTGCATCGTGGAGATGGGCGGCAAGAACCCGGCGATCGTGCTCAAGAGCGCCGACCTCGAGGAAGCCGCCGAGGGCGTCATGCGCGCCTCGTTCGGCTTCGGCGGGCAGAAGTGCTCGGCCAACAGCCGCGTCTACGTCGAGCGGTCCGTGCACGACGCGTTCATCGCGCAGCTGGTCGAGAAGACCGAGAAGCTGGTCGTGGGCGACCCGCTCCCGCGCGACGCCTTCCTCGGCCCGATCATCGACCAGGCTGCGGTGGACCGCCATCAGCAGGCCGTCGCCGAAGCCCGCCGTGACGGCACCGTCTACACGGGCGGCGAGCACCTGACCGAGGGCGCCTTCGCCCGCGGGTTCTACGTGGAGCCGACGGTCGTGGGCCTCCCGCCCGAGCACCGCCTGTTCCAGGACGAGCTGTTCGCGCCGTTCGTCGCGGTGGCCGCGGTGGACTCGCTCGACGAGGCGCTCCGGTACGCAAACGACAACACGTACGGCCTGACCGCCGGCGTCTACTCCGAGGACCCGGCCGAGGTCACCAAGTTCCTCGAGGAGGTCCACGCGGGCGTCCTGTACGTCAACCGCCGCGCCGGCGCCACGACCGGCGCCTGGCCGGGCGTGCAGGCGTTCGGTGGCTGGAAGGGCTCCGGCTCGACCGGCAAGTCCGGCCTGTCGATGTACTACGTCGCGCAGTTCCTGCGGGAGCAGAGCCACACCGTCGTCGACTGACGGCGGTGCGTGAGGTTGGGGCCCGGTCGCGAGCCGGATCCCGGCGGGGGCGAGGCACATGCGGCTCGTCGCGCGATCGCTCGTCACGGGGGTGGCGGTCGCCGGCGTCCTCGCCGGCTGCTCGCTGCTGCCCCTGCCGACGCCGTCGCCCGTTCCCGTCGACCGGCTGCCCGTCGGCGTCGACGTCACCACGGCGCCGGACGCGATGCGCCTCGAGCTGAACAACGGCACGTCGATCGTCGTGGTGCTCTCGGTCAACGGCGGTGGCGGGCATGACGTGGGGCCGGGGTCCGTGGCCAACCTCGGGATGACGGAGCTCGGCCCGTTGCCGTGGCTCGCCACCGTGAGCACCGTCCGCGGGCGCAGGCTCCTGGAGCTGCGGGTCGACGCGGGCAGCGTCTCCGTCTCGAACGAGGGCGGCGGTCGGTCTTCGGCCGGCGGCCGGGGCGCCCGCGCCGACCTGTCGTGCGGGCGCATCGACCTCTGGTCCGGGCCCCCGATGCTCGGTCCCGCCCCGGGCCCGGGCACGCCGGGCGACTGCGACCCATAGGCCCCGTGCCGGCTCCTCGTCCCGTGCCGGCTCCCTGCCAGCCTCGCGCATGCTCGCTCGTACCCACGCAGCGGCAGGAATCGACGAGCCCCCGCACGGTCGTGGCTCCGAGCCCTGGTTTGCGCCCACGCGCCCACACGGCGAGCCCGGTTCTCACCCCTGTGTGGGTACGGTGCGGCACGGGTCCGGTACGGTGCGGCACGGGTCCGCACGGGGCTGCGCGGTCGCGCCGGGACCCCCCGAGCGGACCATTGGGGGCCCCGGTCGCTCTGCTATTCTGTATTCACTCTGCATCATTTCTATGCGCCCAAGCATGGCCCAAGCCCCCAGGAGACACCCGTGACCACCCCCCTCCAGGCGCGCCCCGTGCCGGACATCGTGACGGCGCTGCCGGGCCCCAAGGCCCGCGCCCACATCGAGTTCGACCACGCCTGGACGAGTCCCAGCCTTCCGCGCGCCTACCCGATCGTGCCCGTGCGCGGCCTCGGCTGCGCGGTGGAGGACATCGACGGCAACGTGTTCCTGGACTTCGCGGCCGGCATCGCGGTGAACTCGACGGGCCACAGCCACCCGGACGTGGTCGCGGCGATCCAGCGCCAGGCAGCGGAGCTCCAGCACTTCAGCGCCAGCGACTTCTACCTGCCGATCTACGCGCAGGCCGCGGCGGAGCTCGCGCGGATCGCGCCGATGTCCACGCCCACCCGGGTCTTCATCGGCAACTCGGGTGCCGAGGCTGTCGAGGCCGGCCTCAAGCTCGCGCGTTACCACACGCGCCGCCAGAACGTGATCGCGTTCCTCGGTGCGTTCCACGGCCGCACGATGGGTGCCGTCAGCCTCACGGCGTCGAAGGCCAAGTACCACGCGCATTTCGGCCCGATGCTGCCCGGCGTCTACCACGTGCCGTTCGGGAACCAGGGCCTCGACGAGATCGAGAGCCGGATCTTCCGGCACCTGATGCCGGCCGACGAGTTTGCCGCCGTCATCGTGGAGCCGATCCAGGGCGAGGGCGGCTACATCGTCCCCGAGCCCGACTTCCTTTCCCGTCTCCGCGAGCTGTGCGACCGCCACGGGATCCTCCTCATCGACGACGAGGTCCAGTCGGGCGCGGGACGAACGGGCAAGATGTGGGCGATCCAGCACTGGGACGTCGAGCCCGACATCCTGCTCACGGCCAAGGGCATCGGCTCTGGCATGCCGGTGGGCGCGATGATCGCCCGCTCGGAGGTCATGTCCTGGGGCCCGGGCGCGCACGGCAGCACCTACGGCGGCAACCCCGTCGCGCTGGCCGCGCTGCTCGAGACCATCCGCCTGCTCGAGAACGGCTTCATCGCGAACGCCGGCATCCGCGGACGCGAGATCCAGGACGGCCTGCGACCGCTGGTCGAGCGGTTCCCGGGCGTGGTCAGGGACGTCCGCGGCAAGGGCCTCATGATCGGCGTCCAGTTCGACTCCGGTGACACGGCCGAGGCCGTGCAGATGCAGGCGTTCGACCGCGGGCTCCTGGTCCTCGAGGCCGGCGCCGATGCGGTCCGGATGTCGCCGCCGCTGGTGGTGTCGCAGACCGAGGCCGCCACCGCGGTGAGGATCTTTACCGAGGCGGTCGCGCACGTGGCCGCGCACCGCGGGGAGGACGTCGGCGAGGTCCAGGCGGAGATCCGCGCGGGCCTCGCAACCGAGGGCTTCGGCGCCGAGGGCTGACCCGGAGCGCGGTCGCCCCGGGTCCACCGCGCGCTCGCCGGCACACGGGCGCCCGTCGAGCACGGCCCGCTCCGCCGCGGCCACATCCCCGCGACCGCCGGTGAGGCGCGACCCGCACGGGCCTGGCGACGGCTACACTGGCCCCACGTTGATGCAGGCTGCATAACGCTGATGCATCGCCCCGCCCGGCCGCAGCCCCCGGGCGCCCAGGAGCGGAGGCCCATGCCCGGCAAGGTCGCCTCGATGCGTGACGCGGTCGCGGACCTCGTCCGGGACGGGGACACCGTCGCCATCGAGGGCTTCACCCACCTCATCGGCTTCTCGGCGGGCCACGAGATCATCCGCCAGCGCAAGCGCGACCTGGTGCTCGCGCGCATGACGCCGGACCTCATCTACGACCAGATGATCGCCGGCGGCGTCGCCCGCAAGCTGATCTTCAGCTGGCTCGGCAACCCGGGCGTCGGCGGCCTCAACGCGATCCGCCGCCGCATCGAGCCCGCCGCCGTGGGGGAGGGCACCGCCCTCGAGGTGGAGGAGTACAGCCACTTCGGGATGGTCTCGCGCTACACCGCCGGCGCCGCGAACCTGCCGTTCATGCCGCTCCGCTCCTACTTCGAGACGGACCTGCCCAAGGCGAACCCGCTGATCCGTGAGATCAAGAGCCCCTACTCGGACGAGGTGGTCTACGCCGTCCCGCCGCTCAACCCGGACGTGACGGTGATCCACGCCCAGCGCGCGGACGCCAACGGCAACACCCAGATCTGGGGCCTGCTGGGCTGCCAGAAGGAGGCCGCCTTCGCCGCCGATCGCGTGATCGTGGTGGTGGAGGAGCTGGTCGAGGAATCCGTGGTCCGGGCGGACCCCAACCGCACCGTGATCCCGGGCCTGATCGTGGACGCGGTGGTGGTGGACCCGTTCGGCGCCCATCCGTCCTACGTCCAGGGCGCCTACGACCGCGACAACCGCTTCTACCTCGACTGGGACCCCATCAGCCGGGACGAGGAGAAGACCCAGGCCTGGCTGCGCGAGTGGGTCTACGACCTCGACGGCCGCGCGGCCTATGTCCAGAAGCTGGGCGCCGAGCGCGTCGCGTCCCTGCGGCCCGGCAGCGCCCCGTCGGGCTCGGTCGACTATGGAGACTACCGGTGAGCGAGCTCGGGTTCTCCAAGTCCGAGATGATGATCGTGGCGGCCGCCCGAGAGCTCGCGGGGCAGCACGTCTGCTTCGTGGGCGTGGGCCTGCCCAACATCGCCGTCAACCTCGCCAAGCGCACCGTGGCCCCCGACCTGGAGCTCGTCTACGAGGCGGGCGTCTTCGGGGCACGCCCGGCGCGGCTGCCGCTGTCGATCGGCGACCCGACCATCGTGACCGGCGCCACCGCCGTCGTCTCGATGTTCGAGCTGTTCGCGTTCTACCTGCAGCGCGGGCTCATCGACGTCGGGTTCCTGGGCGCGGCCCAGATCGACCGCTTCGGCAACCTCAACTCGACGGTCATCGGGCCGTACGACGCGCCCAGGACCCGGCTCCCGGGCTCCGGCGGCGCGTGCGAGATCGCGATCAACGCGAAGAACGTGTTCGTGATCATGCGCCAGTCGAGCCGCTCGTTCGTGGACACGATCGACTTCCGGACCTCGCCCGGGAACCTCGGCGGCGCCGAGCAGTCGGAGCGGATCCGCAGGGCGGGCGGCTGGAAGGGACGCGGGCCGTCGGTGGTCGTCACGGACCTCGGCATCTGGCACTTCGACGAGACGGGCGAGATGCGGCTGGACTTCCTCCACCCGGGCGCCACGCTGGACGAGGTGCGGGCAACGATCGCCTGGGAGCCGAAGATCAGCCCTGCCCTGGCGACCACGCCTGCGCCGTCGACGGAGGAGCTCCGTCTCGTGCGCGAGGAGCTGGACCCCGAGGGCGTCTACACGAAGTAGCGCGCCACCTTGCGCCGCTGGACGTCTCGCCCGGACGGGGTCAGTGCGGCGCCAGCTCCCGGGGGCGGACCACGAGGACCGGGCAGGACGCGTTGCGGACCACGTGCTCCGACACGGAGCCCAGGAACAGCCGCCCGACCGCGCCGCGGCCGTGACTGCCCACGAGGACCATGTCCACGCGCTCCGCCTCGGCGGCCGACACGATCTGGTCGCCCGGATCGCCCGTCCACACGAGGAAGGACACGACGACGCCGGCCTGGCGCCCCCGCTCGACGAGCGCCTGGGCCTGCTCCTCGCGGCGCTCGCGCACCTGGTCCACGCGGGCGCGGAAGCGACCGCCCGGCAGCAGCAGGGAACCCGGATCGATCACCGAGACGACCAGCAGCGTGGCGCCGAGGCGCGCGGCAAGCTCGAACGCCTGGTCGGTCGCCGACGACGACGCCTCGGACAGGTCGGTCGCCAGGAGCAGCTTCATGCCCGGCGGTCCCGCGGCCGGACGCTCCGGACCCGCCTCCGGGTCCGTTTCGTTTCGCGGCCGCGACGTCATGACCGACATCAAGTGGCGAGGAGGGACTGGACGATCGCGTCGACGTCCGAGGGCTTCGGAACGACGATCAGCGTGCTGACCATGCCGAACATTCCATCGGCGCCTTCGACGTGCGGCAGGATGTGGCAGTGGAACGCCCAGACCCCCAGGCGATCGGCCGTGACGTTCACGTCGAACCGCTCGCCCGGGTTGACGCCCAGCGTGTCGCAGTAGAAGGCGTTGCTGCCCAGCGGGTAGCCGTCACGTGCGACGACCTTCATCCGGAACCCGTGGAGGTGCCACGGGTGCATCATGAAGCCCTCGTTCATGAACCGGATGCGGATCGTCTCGCCCTGGGCGGCCAGGACGGGCACCACGGCGGGGAAGCCGTGACCGTTGATGGTGAACCCGCCCATGGCGTCGTTCGAGATCCACACGTACTCGCGGTCGAACACGTCGTCGCCGGTCGGCTTCCTGGGCGCCACGACGAAGCCGCCGAGGAGGCCGCGACCCACCTGGTCGGTCGCGTTGTGATGCGAGTGGTACATCAGCGAGCCCTCGCGGCCCGCCGTGAACTCGTACGTGTACTCCTCGCCCGACGCGAACGGCTTCTGGGTCACGAACGGCACGCCGTCCTCGAAGAAGTTCTCGAACTCGACCCCGTGGAAGTGGACCGAGGTCGTCTCCTTGAGGTTGTTCTTGAAGATGACCCGGAGCTTGTCGCCCACGGTTGCGCGGATCGTGGGGCCGGGCCACTGGGCGTTGTACCCGAGCGCGGCGACCGTCGGCATCTTCTCGTCGATCGGCCACTCCATCTCGTCGACCGTGAGGCGGAAGACCGTGACGTCGCCGTCCTTCTCGGTCACCAGCGGCTTCACCGCGTCGGTGATGACGAGGTTCGGCACCTGCACGAAGGCGGGCTTGAGCGCGAGCTCCGGGTAGTTGTCCGCCACGCCGAGGATGTCCGCGATCTGGTTGAACACCGGCTCCGGGTAGATGGACGCGAGCGCGGGCGCCAGGTTGCCGATGTAGCGGCGGACGACGTCGCGGGCGGCGACATCGTGCTCCGTCCAGCCGGCGGGCAGGTCCGGAGCTGCGGACGGGGCGACGGACGGGGACGCCGAGGCTTCGGCCGACGGGGAGGCGCTCGGCGGCGGCTCGGTGGCCGGGGCCATGGTGGGAGCCGAAGTCGCGACAGCCGAGCTCGCCGGGGCGCCGAAGCTCCACGCCGGGGTGGCGGCGGTGGTGCAGGCGGCGACGCTCGCGGCGACGCCGGTCAGGCCGGCGACGCCGGCGACGCGGAGGAAGCCACGGCGGCTGAGCGGGCTGCCGACGATGCCGTTCTGCTCGGGCTCGGCGGGGGACGCGACGTCGGGCTGGGTGGGAACGGTGGGCTCCACGGGCACGGGCACTCCGTCTGAGAGGGGGACCGAAGGATCGGGTTATGGTGGGTGGGCATGCTACCCCTGCGTAGGGACCAATGGCCCAAAGCCCGCGTGCCCCGTGTCCCCGCGCCCCTGCGCGGGCTGGTAGGCTCGCGCCGATGACGTCGCCCGCCCGACCAGCCACCGCCCGCGCCGACCCCTTCCCGCTCGTGGCGGCGCTGGACGCCCTCGAGCGCTGGCAGATGGATCCCGGCGACGCGCGGCGGGCCGCGCTCGAGGCGCGGCTCCACGGCGTCCTGGTCACGGCCGGAGCCCGCGGCATGATCCTTGAGGTCAGCGCGCCGCCCCTGGCGAGTCTCGAGGTCGGGGTCGGCTCGCTGGCGCGCGTCCCCCCTCCCGCGGAGCGTGCCGGGCTGTCGGTCTTCCCGCTGCTCTCCTACGAGGGCGCCGAGGCGCTGGGCAGCGTCACCCTCGATGCCCCGGAGGGCGCCGTCGAACCCCTCGTGCGCGGCCTGGAGGTGATCGTGGACGCCGCCTGGTCCCGTGCCGAGGTGCACGGCCGGGCGGAGCGGCTCGCGGCCCTCGAGGCGGCGACCCGCGCCGTTGCCGCCGAGCTGGACATCGACCGCGTCCTGGGCGTCATCGTGGACCGCGTCCGGGAGCTCGTGGGCGCCCGCTACGCGGCGCTCGGCATCGCCGACGGCCGGGGGCGGATCGAGCGCTTCATCACCAGCGGCATCTCGCCCGAGGGACGCGCGGCCATCGGCGCCGTCCCGAGCGGTCACGGCCTGCTGGGCCTGATCATCAGGGGCGGCGAGACGGTCCGCGCGGAGGACATCGCGCGGCATCCGGCCAGGCACGGGTTCCCGCCCCACCACCCGGTGATGACCTCCTTCCTCGGCGCCCCCGTCGTGGTCAAGGGCCGGTCCGTCGGCAACCTGTACCTCTCGGACAAGCCGGGCGACGAGCCGTTCACCGACGACGACGCGCGCCTCGTGGAGATGTTCGCGGTCCATGCCGGCATCGCCATCGAGAACGCCCGGCTCCACGACCACGTCCAGCGCCTCGCCGTGGTCGAGGAGCGGGAGCGGATCGGCAAGGACCTCCACGACGGCATCATCCAGGCGATCTACGCCGTGGGCCTCTCGCTCGAGGACGTGCCGGAGCTCGTCGAGGACGAGGCCGGCCGCCAGGACGCCGTCGCCCGGGTCGACCGCGCGATCGACGCCCTGAACCTCGTCATCGCCGACATCCGCTCCTACATCCTGCGGCTTCGCCCGGCCATGGGCGGCCCCGAGGACCCGGTGGAGGCCCTCGCCCGCCTCGGGGAGGAGCTGGGCATGAACGCGGTCATCGACCTCGAGGTGGATCTCGACGGCGGGGCGGCGCTGATGCGCGGGCTGCCGCCTGACCGCCGCTCGGATTTCCTGTTCATCGCCCGCGAGGCGCTGTCCAACGTCGCGCGCCACTCGGGGGCGACGCGCACGGCGCTGCTCCTCGCGGAGCACGATGAGCACCTCGTCCTGTGCATCGAGGACAACGGGCGGGGCTTCGATCCGGCCCTCGTGCCCGGTCCGGACGCCTTCGGGCGGCACCAGGGATTGCGGAACATGCGGGATCGCGCGATCGGGATGGGGGGCACGTTCGGCATCGAGCGCCCGGATGGTCCCGGCACGCGTATCATCGTCCGCGTACCGACGTCAACAACCGTCGGCACTTCCGAGCGTCCCAACGCCGCCACCGGAGAGAGCTGAACGTGACAGATCTCGCATCCCATCCCCTGCGTCTGCTCGTGGTCGATGACCACGAGGTGGTCCGCCAGGGTCTCGTGGCGCTGCTGGACCGCCGCGAGGGGTTCCAGGTGGTCGCCGAGGCTGGCTCTGCCGCCGAGTCCATTGAGCAGGCCCGCCGGTTCCAGCCGGACATCGTGATCATGGACGTGCGCCTGCCGGACGGGTCCGGCATCGAGGCGTGCCGGGAGATCCGGGCGGAGCTGCCCGGGACCCGGGTCGTGATGCTGACCTCCTACCCCGACGAGGAGGCCGTCCTGTCGGCCATCGTCGCGGGCGCCTCCGGGTATTTGCTCAAGCAGATCCGGGCGCGTGACCTCGTCGCCGCGCTGGAGAACGTCGGCCGCGGCGAGTCGCTGCTGGACCCGGCCGTGACCGAGAAGGTTCTGGAGCGCGTCCGCCGCATCGCGACCGGCGCCTACACGGACGAGATGGCCCAGCTCACCGCGCAGGAGCAGCGGATCCTGCTGCTGGTCGCCGAGGGCAAGACCAACAAGGAGATCGCGTCCGAGGTCTTCCTGTCCGACAAGACGGTGAAGAACTACGTGAGCTCCATCCTCTCGAAGCTCAACCTCGAGCGGCGCGCCCAGGCCGCCGCCTTCGTCGCCAAGCACCGCCTGGATCGCGGCGGCGCGTAGCGCCCCGGCCCCGCCGTCCCGACCGTGGAAGACGACCTCGTCGTCTGGGGTCGCGTCCTGCGCGTCGAGACCTCCGGCCGGGTGACCGGTCGTCCCGCCCGGGCCGTCGTGGGGTTCGCGGAACGCGAGGGCGGCGCCGTCGTGGTGGCCGCCGGCTCGCCGGGCGCCGATTGGGCCCTCAACCTCCTCGCGGAGCCGGCCTGCCGCGCGACCATCGCCGACGCGTCCTGGGCCGCGGAGGCCCGCCCCCTCGACGGGCCGGAGCACGCCGCGGCGGTGCGCGACCTGATCCTCAAGTACGGGACCCCCGCCGAGGGGCTGGGTGCCGGCCCCTCGTTCGAGCTCCGGCGCGCCGGCCCCTGACGCATTGGGGCGGTCCGGCTCCGGGCGAGGTGCCATCCGGCCGGACGATCGGCGGCGCGCCGCTGACTAGACTCCGCCCATGCGTATCGTGACCCCGGCAGAAGCCGTGGCGGGTATCCAGTCCCGCGACCAGATCTACCTCCAGTGCGCCGCCGCGACCCCGGAGGTGCTCCTTGACGCCCTCGTCGCACGGGCGCCGGAGCTCGAGGCGGTCTCGGTCGTGCATCTCCACACGGAGGGCCCCGGGCCGCACCTCGCCCCGGAGATGGCACGGCATTTCCGCCACCGCGCGCTGTTCATCGGGCCCAACGCGCGCAAGGCGGTCAACGAGGGCCGGGCCGACTTCGTCCCCGTCTTCCTCTCGGACGTCCCGGACCTGTTCATCTCCGGCGCGCTGCCCCTCGACGCCGTGTTCGTCAATGCCACGCCGCCCGACGCGCACGGGTTCTGCTCGCTCGGCGTCTCGGTCGAGGCGATGCACGCGGCGATCAGCGCCGCCAGGACGGTCATCGTCCAGCTCAACCGGGCGATGCCGCGGACTCTGGGCGAGTCGTTCATCCATGTCAGCGACATCGACCTCGCGGTCGAGGTGGATGCGCCGATCTTCGAGTACGCCCGCCCCCAGATCGGGGAGATCGAGCGGCGCATCGGGGCGTTCATCGCCGACCTGGTGCCCGACGGAGCCACCCTCCAGCTCGGCATCGGCGCGATCCCGGCGGCGACCGCCGAGTTCCTCCACGACAAGAAGGACCTCGGCATCCACACCGAGATGTTCACGGACGCCGTGGTGGACCTCGTGGAGGCCGGCGTCGTGACCGGCAACGCCAAGGCGCGCAACAAGGGCAAGCTCGTCGCCTCGTTCATGATGGGCACGAAGCGGCTCTACGACTTCGTGGACGACAACCCGATGGTCGAGATGCGGGCCGTCGACTTCACGAACGACACCCATGTCATCCGCTCGTTCCGGCACATGACCGCCATCAACTCGGCCATCGAGGTGGACCTCACCGGCCAGGTCGTGGCGGACTCGATCGGGCACCGGATGTACTCGGGCGTCGGCGGCCAGATGGACTTCATCCGCGGTGCGGCGCTGGCCCCCGAGGGACGGGCGATCATCGCGCTGCCGGCCGCCGCGGGGGCCGACAACCGGATCTCGCGGATCGCGTCGTCGCTCACGGAGGGCGGCGGCGTCGTGACGACCCGCGCCCACGTCCGGACCGTCGTCACGGAGTTCGGCGTCGCGGAGCTGTGGGGCAAGAGCCTGCGCGAGCGGGCCCGGGCGCTGATCGCCGTCGCGCACCCCGACCACCGGGACCGCCTGACCTACGAGGCCCGCCTCCACCACGAGCTCTAGGTCCGGCGGGGGGGGGCGTCAATCGGCG
The DNA here is from genome assembly GCA_038250545.1 of Candidatus Limnocylindrales bacterium. Lineage (GTDB taxonomy): Bacteria > Chloroflexota > Limnocylindria > Limnocylindrales > CSP1-4 > CAIXZV01. The sequence goes on from JBBSCF010000006.1 coordinate 42,171, forward strand.
GCGGACCGCTCGCACCTGCCGGACCCCGATGCGGAGCCGCCCACCGGCGAGCCCGCGTGGAGCCTCGTGCCGCTTGACGACTGGCAGTTCGAGCCGCATGCCGACGAGGAGCGCGCGAGAGAGAGCCCCAGGTCGCCGTTCCGCGGCGGCGCGTCCGTATCCGCCACGGGATCGCAGCCGCGACCACCGCGAGGAGCTCATGCTCCAGATCAACGCTTCACGGGTCGAGCCCCGTTCGGTGGTCGCCCTGGGCATCCTCACGTGGATGCCCGCCAGCGAGCAACTCGGCAGATCGCACCGGCGTCCGAGAATGGCGCCCGAGAATCACAAAACCCCCGCCGAGGCGAGGGTTCGGGTGGGTGCCGGGCGTCCCCTCCGGCACCCACCTCAGGTGCATACTCGGGCACCGGCCCATCCTCGGTGAGTGCCGATCGGACCACCTTGGCGGGACCTGCGGACCCTCCCCGGAGGGCGCTCCGCCCGGGGACCGGTCCGGAAGGTATAGCCGATGATGGACCCCACGCTGAGGCGGCCATGCCGCGACCGCCCGCTGGTCCTCACGGATCGGCGCGGACGCCGGGCGATGCCCCTCACGAAAGGTCGATCATGCGCACAGAACGCGTGCTGATCATGGGCGCTGCCGGCCGGGACTTCCACGACTTCAACGTCGTCTACCGGAATGACTCGGACACGCAGGTGGTCGCCTTCACCGCGACGCAGATCCCCGGCATCGCGGATCGCCGCTACCCGGCGGAGCTCGCAGGCGAGCGCTACCCCGAGGGCATCCCGATCCGTCCCGAGGGCGAGCTGGAGACCCTGATCCGCGACCTCGCGGTCGACACGGTGGTGTTCGCCTACAGCGACGTCAGCCACGAGCAGGTCATGCACGCCGCGAGCCGCGCGCTGGCGGCCGGCGCGAACTTCGAGCTCCTGGGGCCCAAGGCGACCTGGCTCGAGAGCACGCGCCCGGTCGTGTCGGTGTGCGCGGTCCGCACCGGTTGCGGCAAGAGCCAGACCAGTCGCTACGTCGCCGAGGCGCTGGAGGCCCAGGGCCTCAAGGTCGCCGTCGTGCGCCACCCCATGCCGTACGGCGACCTCGTCGCGCAGCGCTGCCAGCGCTACGAGACGTACGCGGACCTGGACCGGCACCAGACGACCATCGAGGAACGCGAGGAGTACGAGCCGCACCTGGACGCGGGCCGTCTCGTCTTCGCCGGCGTGGACTACGAGGACATCCTGCGGGCGGCCGAAGCCGAGGCCGACGTGGTCCTGTGGGACGGCGGCAACAACGACCTGCCGTTCTACCGGCCCGACCTCGCGATCGTCGTGGTCGACCCGCTCCGCCCCGGTCACGAGCTCCGCTACCACCCGGGCGAGGCGAACCTCCGCTCGGCGGACGTCGTCGTGATCAACAAGGTGGACTCCGCGACACCCGAGGCACTGGCCCAGGTCCGCGCGTCCATCGCCGAGGTCAACCCCGGCGCCGCCATCGTCGAGGCCCGCTCCTCGCTCGCCCTCGAGGGCGGCGACATCCGCGGGCGCACGGTCGCCGTGGTCGAGGACGGTCCCACGCTCACCCACGGTGGCATGACCTACGGTGCCGGCGTCGTGGCGGCGCAGCGCTTCGGGGCCGCCGAGCTCGTCGACCCGCGGCCGTATGCCACCGGCGAGCTGGCGGCGACGCTGGCGAAGTATCCCCTCCTGGAGCGCCTGCTCCCGGCGATGGGGTACGGCGACAAGCAGATCCACGAGCTCGAGGCGGCCCTCGAGGCCATCCCGGCCGACGTCGTGCTCGCCGCCACCCCCATCGACCTCACCCGCGTGCTGACGGTGTCCAAGCCGGTTGTCCGTGTCCGCTACGAGCTCGAGCCCGTGACGGGCTCGATCGAGGAGCACCTCGCGCCCGTGATCACCCGCGCGAAGGAGACGCTCGCCGGGCCCCGCTGACCATCGATCCCTGCCAATCGGGTCGGCCTCGGCGCACGCTGGGGCCGGCCCCAGCGATTCCCGGGGCGCCGGCGGCCTCGCTCACCCGTCGCGCGGGTCCACCAGCAGCACCGCGGTGCCCGACACGCGTCCCGCGGCCAGCCGGGCCAGCGCGACGTTCGCGTCGGCGAGCGGGTGGGTCTCGATGTCGGTCGTCAGGCCGATGCTCGCCGCCAGCGCGAGGAACTCCGTGGCGTCCCGGCGCGTGACGTTGGCCACGCTGCGGATCGAGCGCTCCCACCACAGGTCCTCGTAGGGCATCGCGGGCAGTCCGTCGAGATGGATGGCGTTGATCGCCACGGTCCCACCGCGGTCCAGCGCCCGAAGGGCCGCCGCCACGACGACCCCCACCGGCGCGAAGGTCACGGCGGCGTCGAGCGACACCGGCGGCCGGTCGTCCGTCCCGCCGGCCCACGCGGCGCCCAGCTCGAGGGCGCGCGCCTGCTCCCCCACGGAACGCGTCGCCACGTACGCGTCCACGCCCCACGCGCGGGCCACCGCCAGGGCCTGCCGCGCGGATGCCCCGAACCCGTAGAGGCCCAGACGCGCGCCCGCCGACTCCGGCCCGATCCCCGCCACGCGAAGGGCCCGGTAGCCGATGACGCCGCCGCACAGGAGCGGCGCGGCCGCGAGGTCCGGGAACGCGTCCGGGATCCGGACCGCCACATCGGCCCGCGCCGTGACGCGCCCGGCGAACCCGCCGTCCCGGTCCCAGCCGGTGAAGACGGCGACCTCGCACAGGTTCTCGCGGCCCGAGACGCAGAAGCGGCACGTGCCATCGGTGCCGGCGAGCCAGGTGAGGCCGGCACGGTCCCCGATGGCCCAGCCCTCGACCCCCTCGCCGAGCGCGTCGACCACGCCCACGGCCTGGTGGCCGGGCACGACCGGCAGCCGCCGGGCCGGCAGGTCGCCCTCGCACAGCTGGAGGTCGGTCCGGCACACGGCACAGGCCGTCACACGCAGGCGGAGCTCGCCGGCCCCGGGGGCCGGGACCGGCACATCCACGGCGGCCAGCGGTCCCGAGGTCACCGGTCCGGGTCGGCGGAGGCGCATCGCACGCATGCCACCAGCGTAGACGGTGCGTCCGTCGCGGGCATCCGCCGGGTGGCGGGGGGTCACGGGTCCGCCTGGCAGGGGGCGGCACGTCACGCCCGGCGAGGGCGCACGGTGGCCGCGATCGGGACCAACGGCAGGCGATGTCCCCGAGTGACGGGGCCACGATCTCCGTGCCGGAAGGAGCAACCCCATGCACGGAACCTCACGCCCCCGGACCGCGGGCAGGCCCACGGCCACGGGTGTCAACGCCGTCGTCTGGATCGAGCCGGGCCGCGCGCTCGTCGTCCGCGGTGGCGAAGGGGCCGAGCTCGCCTCCATGGAGGTCGCGATCCCCCTGGTTGCTGCGATCACGCCGCCCGCGCTGGCCGAGGTGGCGCACTCGATCGGCGCCGTGGACCGCGTCCTGGTGCTGGGCGCGGACGACCTGCGGACCGCCCTGGAGCGCGAGATCGTGGCGATCGGCCACCGGCCGGAGACGATCCGCGACGCCGACGTCGAGGGGCCCATGGACGTCGCTGCGCTGAGCGAGCGTCTCGCCCGCCTCCGGTAGTCGGCCGCCCGCGGTCGGGGGATCATGCCGGGGACCGTCGGCGCGTCCCGGAACGTGCGGGCCGTCCGGCAGGGCCCCCCAGCCGACCGGCCTAGAGGCCCGGCGACCGACGGCACTCCCGTCCGCCACCCCCGCGGGCGGAGCATGACGGTGCGGGCCCGGAGCGCGTGACCACGTCGCGCCGATCCGAACCCCCCGTAGTGAGGTCAGCTCCCGATGTCGCTCACGACCGACCCTCCGTCCCACGACCTGGTCCCGGCCCTCGCCTCAACATGGTTCGGAGGGGGGCTGTCCCCCGAAGCGGTCGCCCGCCTGGCGTCGATCGCGGCCCGCCGCGACGTGCCCGCCGGCGTGGAGCTGTTCCACGAGGGGCAGATCACGGAGGCGATGTCGGTGGTCCTGCAGGGCAGGGTGGCCCTCCGGACCCTGGTCCCGGAGCGGGGGATGGTCACCATCCTGACCGTCGAGCCCGGCGACATCGTTGGGTGGTCGGCCCTGGTGTTCCCGCACCGGGCCACGTCCGTGGGGATCGCGATCGAGCCGGTCTCCCTGCTCGACTTCCCCGGTGAACGCCTGCGACGGCTGCTGCGGGAGGACCACGCGCTCGCCGCATCGGTCTACCCGCGGGTGATGCAGGCCATGGGCCGGCGGCTGGCCGCCACCCGCCTGCAGCAGCTCGACCTGTTCGCGCGCGAGGAATACGTGCGTCAGGAGGTTCGGCCGTGGTGAACGACGAGCGCCTCCCCTACGCGCCGTACCCCGGTCCCGTCGGGACCGCGGTCGCGGCCCCACCGGCCGTGGTCGCCTCGGTGAACGGCAGCGGGCCGTGGTTCCTCGCCCGCGCCAACCTGGGACTCCTGCTGGACCTCCTCATGGAGGAGGGCCGGACCGTGATCGGCCCGACCGTTCAGGACGGGGCCATCGTCTTCGCCGAGATCCACTCGGCGGACGACCTCCCGGCCGGCGTCGGCGACGAGCAGTCGGCCGGCCACTACCGCCTGGTCCGCCACGGCGACCGTCGCGTGTTCGACTACGCCGTCGGCCCCCTGAGCCCCAAGCGCTGGACGTTCCCGCCCATCGTCGAGCTCAATGTCGGCCGCCGCGAGGGCCGGGCGGTCAGCTTCGAGCAGGCGCCCATCGACCCGCCCCGTCTCGCCTTCTTCGGCGTCCGGGCCTGCGAGCTGGCCGCCCTCGGGATCCAGGACCGCGTCTTCCTCGGCGGTCCCTACACGGACGAGGACTACCGCGCCCGGCGGCGGAACGCCCTCGTCATCGCCGTCAACTGCACGGTCGCCGCCTCGACCTGCTTCTGCACCTCGATGGGCACCGGCCCCGAGGCGCGCGGGGGCTATGACCTCGCGCTGACCGAGCTCGACGAAGGCTTCGTGGTCCGGGCCGGGTCGCCTGAGGGGGCGGACCTCATCGCCCGTCTCCCGCTCCGTGGCGCCGACGCGGGCCAGCTGTTCCGGGCCGCCGAGGCCGTGGGCAAGGTCGCCGCGACGATGGGGGAGCAGGTGTCCACGGCCGGCCTCCACGACCGGCTGCTCGCGCAGTTCGACAGCCCCGAGTGGGCCAAGGTCGCCGAGCGGTGCCTCTCGTGCGCGAACTGCACCATGGTCTGCCCGACCTGCTTCTGCAGCAGCGTGACCCAGCGGTCCGATCTCGACGGCGGCGTGTCCACGTCCGAGCGGGTCTGGGACTTCTGCTTCACCGCCGGGTTCGCCCGGGTGGCCGGCGGCAGCTTCCGGAGCCGCCCGCGGGACCGCTACCGCCAGTGGCTCACCCACAAGTTCGCGACCTGGGTGGACCAGTTCGGGACGTTCGGGTGCGTGGGCTGCGGCCGCTGCATCGCGTGGTGCCCGGTGGGCATCGACATCCGCCAGGAGCTGCTCGCCGTCGCTCCGCCGCTCGCGGTGCGTCCGGAGCCCGTCCGGCCGCAGCCGGTGGCGGCGACCCCGGGCTCGTACGCCACGGCCCGGATCATGGCCGTGCGCCACGAGACCCACGACGTGACGACGCTGACCGTGGGCGACGTCGACGAGGCCTTCCTGGCCGGGGAGTTCGGCCAGTTCGCGATGGTCGCGGTGCCGGCCTTCCCGCCGGTGCCGATCTCCATCTCGCGCTTCGGGCGCGACACCATCGACCTCACCATCCGCGCCGCGGGACCGGCCACGGCGGCCATCATCGGCCTCGGGCCGCGCGACGAGATCGGCCTGCGCGGACCGCTCGGCACATCCTGGCCGATCGAGCGGGCGATGGGCCACGACGTGGTCATCGTCACCGGCGGCATCGGCCTCGCGCCGCTGCGGCCGCTCGTCGACGGGCTCCTGGCCCAGCGCGACCGCTTCGAGAAGATCCGGCTCTACTACGGCGCCCGGACCCCGACCGACCAGCTGTACCGCGAGGAGCTCCGAGGCTGGGCCGCCCGCGGCGACATCGACGTCGAGCTCATCGTGGACCGGGATGCCCCCGGCTGGACCGGTCCGGTCGGCGTCGTCACCCAGCTCTTCGACCAGGCCACCTGGGAGGGCGAGCGATCGCTGGCCTTCGTCTGCGGCCCCGAGCGGATGATGGAGGCCACCGTGGAGGCCCTCAAGGCCCGCGGGCTCTCGAGCGACCGGATCTTCGTGACGCTCGAGCGTCACATGGAGTGCGGCATCGGCCTGTGCGGACACTGCCAGACCGGCCGCCTGTTCGTGTGCCGGGACGGCCCCGTCTTCGCGCTCTCGCAGCTGGGCGACGTCTTCGGCCGGGAGGGCATGTGATGACGGCCGTGGCCGGCCGACCCAGGCTGCGGGTCGGCGTCGTCAAGATGGCGTCGTGCGACGGTTGCCAGCTCACGCTGCTCGACCTCGAGGACGAGCTGCTCGCGCTGGCCGATCGCTTCGACCTCATCGAGTTCCCCGAGGCCAGCTCGCTGCGCTCCGGCGGGCCCTACGACGTGTTGCTCGTGGAGGGCTCCATCAGCACGCCGGACCAGGCCGCGGAGATCGTGGACCTCCGCTCCAAGGCGAAGCTGCTCGTCACCATCGGGGCGTGCGCGAGCTACGGCGGGATCCAGGCGCTCCGCAACTGGAGCGACCACGAGGTCTTCCGGTCCGCCGTCTATCCCAGTCCGGAGCTCGTGGCGTCGCTCGCCACCGCGACGCCCGTCTCTGACCACGTCAAGGTGGACGCCGAGCTCCACGGCTGCCCGATCTCCGCCGAGCAGCTGCGCGAGGTCCTGGTGTCGGTGGCCGTCGGGCGCCGGCCCCAGATCCGCGAGGAGGCCGTCTGCCTCGAGTGCAAGCGGCGTGGCACCGTCTGCGTGATGGTGGCCCAGGGGATCCCGTGCCTGGGTCCCGTGACGCAGAGCGGGTGCGGGGCGCTGTGCCCGACGTTCGGGCGCGGCTGCTACGGGTGTTTCGGGCCGCGGGAGCAGGCCAACACGTCCAGCCTGTCCGGGACGTTCGTGGCAGGCGGGCGCATGGGCCACGACGTCAGCCGCCTGTTCGCCGGGTTCACCGGCTGGGCGCCGCCGTTCCGCGCGGTCATCGGCGAGTTCGGGGGCCCGCCCGGCATGACGCCATCGGGACCGACGGAAGGAGACCGCGATGTCCGCGGCTGACGGCATCGAGCTGGCCGACGCCCAGGGCGTCGAGCGCGAGTTCAACGTTCCCTACGTCACCCGCGTGGAGGGCGAGGGGAGCCTGCAGCTTCGGGTCCGCGGGACCGACGTCGTCGAGGCGCGGCTGCGCATCTTCGAGGCGCCGCGGTACTTCGAGCGGATCGTGGTGGGGCGGACCGGCGACGAGGTCATCGACATCGTCGCCCGCATCTGCGGGATCTGCCCCATCGCCTACCAGATGACCGCGGTCCACGCGTTCGAGCACCTCTACGGCGTGACCGTGGATCCGGCGATCCGCTCGCTGCGGCGCCTCCTCTACTGCGGCGAGTACATCCAGAGCCATGCGCTGCATGTCTATCTGCTGCACGCGCCGGACTATCTCGGCTACCCGTCCGCGCTGGCGATGGCCGCGGACCACCGGGCGATCGTGGAGCAGGGCCTCGCGATCAAGAAGGTGGGCAACCAGCTGATCGCGGCGCTCGGCGGCCGGTCGATCCACCCGATCTCGGTCCGGGTGGGCGGGTTCTCGCGCGTCCCGTGGCGCCGGGACCTCGACGCCGTCCGGCGCGCGCTGGACGACGCCGTGGCGTGGTCGCAGGCGACCGTCCGGCTCGTCGCATCCTGGGACCCGCCGGCATTCGAGCACCCGCTCCCGCTCGTGGCGCTGCGTCACCCGGGCGAATACCCGTACAACGACGGGCGGATCGTCTCGTCCGACGGCCTCGACCTCGCGATCGGGGACTGGGGCGACGCGTTCGAGGAGCTCCAGGTCGAGGGCACCAACGCGCTCCACGCCCGGACGCACGACGGTGCGGTCTACCTGCTGGGGCCGACCGCCCGCATCGCCCTCGACGCGGACCGGCTCCACCCGCTCGCCGCGGAGGCGCTCGAGGCCACGGGCCTGCGGGATGCCATCCGGACGAACATCCACCGCTCCATCGTCGCGCGCTCGGTGGAGCTCCTGGGGGCGTGCGCCGAGGCGCGCGACATCATCGACGCCTACCGCTCGCCGCGCGAGCCGCGCGTCCCGTTCACACCGCAGGCGGGCATCGCCGCCTGGTCGACGGAGGCCCCGCGCGGCCTCCTCCACCACCGCTACGAGGTGGACGAGCAGGGCTGCGTCACCCACGCCCAGATCGTCCCGCCGACGAGCCAGAACCAGGGGGCCATCGAGGCCGACCTCGCGGCATTTGCCCCGAGCGTCCTCGAGCTCCCGCAAGCGGAGGCGGTCCACCGCCTCGAGATGCTGATCAGGGCCTACGACCCGTGCATCAGCTGTGCCACCCACTTCCTCGATCTCCGGATCGTGGAGGACGGGGCAGAGGAGGGGACCACATGACCCAGCTCGCCCCGCCCTCGGTTCGCCTGCTCGTCTGCGGAAACGCGGACAGGGGCGACGACGGGGCGGCCCTGAGCGCCGTCGCAACCCTGTTGCCGTCGCTGCCGTCGGCGCTGCTCGAGCGCCTCGAGGTCCGCCGTTGCGGGCATCTCCGCGTGGAGGACCTGACCGATGTGCCCGCGGGCGAGGTCGCCGTGATCGTGGATGCCGCCGTCGGGATCCCGCCGGGCCACGTCGTGACCCTGCCCATCAGCAAGATCATCACCGAGGACGGGTCGCCGACCCCTCGTTCCTCGCACGAGCTGCCCATCGAGGAGGTCCTGGGCCTCGCACGCGTGCTCCGGCCGGGGGGCCTTCCCAATGGCGTGTTCGTCGGCATCGGCGGGCGCCGGTTCGGCTACGGCCGGCCCCTGTCCCGTTCCGTCCGGCTGAACATGGCGACCTTCCAGGCGGCGATCGCGGCGGAGCTCGCGCGCCTCACGCACGTTTCCGAGGGCCCTTCCGTTTCCGAGGGCCCTTCGGCATCGGGGTAGGGCGGCCGGGCTGACGGCCCGGCTTCTCTGCTCGTGGCCCCACCCGGGCGACCAACGGCCCGCGCGGTTCGGGACGCCTCGCCCTCGGGCGCCGTGGTCCACGCGCGCACGCTTCGGGCCACGGCGCCCTGCCGTGGTTGCGCGCCGACGCCGGAGGAGTGAGTGTCTTGAACAACGACCCGCTGCACGGGCCCCGCCTCGTGGGCGACCTCATGACCTCCGAGCCGACCGTGGTCCGGGCCGACGCCGGCCTGGCGGAGGCCGCGAGGCTGATGGACCGCCAGGCGATCTCCGGGCTGCCCGTGGTGGACGACGCCGGGCGTCTCGTCGGCGTTATCAGCGAGTCCGACCTGCTCCGCGCCCGGGCGACGGAGCACATGTGGGCGAACTGGCACAGCCTGCGCGTCAAGCACCTGATGACGTCGCCTGCGCTCACGATCCTGCCCGATCAGCCGCTCACGATCGCCGCCCGCCGGATGGAGCGCCATCACGTGAGCCGGCTCGTCGTCGTGGCACCGGGCGACGAACGCCTGCCCGTCGGGGTGCTCGCCGCCGCGGACCTGGTGCGCGCGATCGCCGAGCTGCCGGACGACGAGCCGCCGGCCGAGCCGGGTGCGGGACCCGGCCCCGCGCCCACACCGGTGCCGGCGCCGTCCGAGGATCCCGCGCAGGGGCCGGAGGAGGGACCCTGACCGGTCCCTCGCCTGCAGGATGGGCCCGCGACCCATCCCCCGGTCACGTCCGCGCCCGGCGGCGCGCCCACCACTTCTCGGCCTCCACGGCCGCGAACGCGACCGTCGAGACCGCCAGCACGACCGCGAGCTCGAGGGCATCGAGCGGCTGCGTCTTGAACAGTGCGCCGAGCGGCTCGACGTACACCAGCGAGAGCTGCAGGCCCGCGCCCAGGCCGACGGCCGCGGCCAGGAACGCGTTGCTGCGCAGCCCGAGGGCGAACAGGCTCTCGGTGGTGGACCGGACGGCCAGCGCGTTGCCCAGCTGGAGCAGCGCGAGGGTCGTGAACACCATCGTCTGCCAGGCCCAGCCCTGCTCGATGGCGATCGCCTGGAGGGCAACCGTGGCGGCCGCCATGAGCAGTCCGACGCGCACGGCCTGGGCCCACAGCCCCTCGCCCAGGATGGATTCCTCGCGGCGGCGGGGCTGCCGCTCCATCGCCCGCGGATGGGCCGGCTCCACGCCCAGGGCGAGCGCGGGCAGCCCGTCCGTCACCAGGTTGATCCACAGGATCTGGATCGCGAGCAGGGGGATCGGCAGGCCGAGCAGCGGTGCCGCCAGCATCACCCAGACCTCCGCCGAGTTGGTGGTGAGCAGGTAGCGCAGGAAGCGCCGGATGTTGTCGTAGATGCGGCGCCCCTCGCGCACGGCCGCGACGATGGTGGCGAAGTCGTCGTCCGCGAGCACCATGTCCGAGGCCTCCTTGCTCACCTCGGTCCCGGTGATCCCCATGGCGATCCCGATGTCCGCGAGCCGCAGCGCGGGTGCGTCGTTCACCCCGTCGCCGGTCATCGCCACCACGGCTCCACGACGGGTCCACGCCCGGACGATCCCGACCTTCTGCTCCGGGTTGGTGCGCGCGTAGACGCCGATCCGGTCGACGACCGCCTCGAGCTCGGCCGGGTCCATCCGCTCGAGGTCCGCGCCCGTGACCATGGTGCGGCCGTCGCCGAGGATCCCCAGCCGGGTCGCGATGGCCACGGCCGTGGCCGGGTGGTCGCCCGTGATCATCACCGGGGTGATGCCCGCGGCGCGGCAGGCTGCGATCGCCGCCGCCGCCGCCTCGCGCGGCGGGTCCGCCATCCCCACCAGGCCCAGGAACCGCAGGTCGCGCTCGGCGCGCTCGAGCGGCACCGGGACCGAGGCGAGCTCCGCCTCGGCGAGGGCCAGGACGCGGAAGCCACCGGCAGCCAGGCGGTCGGCCTCCTCCAGCATCGCCGCGACCGCGTCGTCCTGGCCGGGCGCCAGCAGGGGCACGATCGCCTCCGGGGCGCCCTTCACCGTCACCAGCACGCGGTCTCCGTCGGCGTGGAGCGTCGCCATGCGCCGGCGCCCGGACTCGAAGGCGAGCTCCTCGAGCCGCCCGTGGGCCGCCCGGAGGCCGTCGATGTCCAGGCCGCGCTTCGCCGCGAGCGATAGGAGGGCGCCCTCGGTCGGGTCGCCCAGGATGGTCCAGGCGCCGTCCGGGCTCGCCGGGGCGACCAGCGTGGCGTCATTGCACAGGACGGCGGCCCGCAGCAGCGCGGCGAACCGCGCCTCGTCGCCGGGATCCGGGTCGAGCTCCCCGAGTGGAGCGTAGCCGTGGCCGGTGACACGCACCATGCCGGCCGGCGTCCACACGCGCTCCACCAGCATCCGGTTCTCGGTCAGGGTGCCCGTCTTGTCGGAGCAGACCACCGAGACGGAGCCCAGCGTCTCCACCGCCGGCAGCCGGCGGACGAGCGCGCGTCGTGCCGCCATGCGACGGGCGCCGAGCGCGAGCGCAATGGTGATCACGGCCGGCAGCCCCTCGGGGATCGCCGCGACGGCGAGGCTCACGGCCGTCAGGAACATGGTCTCGAGCCGCTCGCCCCGGACGAGCCCCAGGGCGAAGACCAGGGCGCACACGGCCAGCGCGATCGCGGCGAGCTCACCGCCCAGCCGGGCGAGGCGGTGCTGCAGCGGTGTCTCGCCTGCGCCGCCCTGCTGGATGAGCTCCGCCACCTGGCCCAGGGCGGTCCGCATCCCGGTCGCCGTGACGACGCCCGTCCCCCGCCCGTGGGTGACCGCGGTGCCGCTGAACGCCATGTTGCGCTGGTCCGCGATGAGGGCCGCCCCGACGTCCGGCAGCGGCTCGACCGACTTCTCGGCCGGCTCCGACTCGCCGGTCAGGGCAGCCTCGTTGATCCTGAGGCCGCGCACGCTCAGCAGCCGCAGGTCGGCCGTGACCACGTCGCCGGTCGCGAGGCTGACGACATCGCCGCGGACGATGTCCGGCGCCGGGATCCCCACCGGCGTCCCGTCCCGGATCACGGTCGTCATCGGCGAGGTGAGGCGCCGCAGCGCGCTCATCGCCTGCTCGGCCCGGTACTCCTGGCTGAACCCGAGCAGGGCGTTGAGGATGACGATCGCGAGGATGACGATCGTGTCCGTGAGATCGCCGATCACTGCCACGATCGCCGCCGCCGCGACCAGCAGCAGGATCATCGGGCTCAGCACCTGGCGGGCGAGCACCCGCCAGGCCGGCACCCCTCCGCGCTCCACGAGCTCGTTGGGTCCGTCCTGCGCGAGCCGCGCGGCGGCCTCGCCCGCGTCGAGGCCCCGGTCCAGGGAGGTGCCCAGGTCCGCGGCGACCTCGTCGCCGCCGTGCCGCCACGGATCCACGAGGGGAACGTTCATCGGGCCGCCTCGTAGACCGCGGCCAGCAGCACGACGTAGGTCCCGAGGACCAGCGCGGCATCCGGCTCGAGCCGCTGGATCCGCGTCCGGTCGCCGTGCACGACCGCGGCCAGCGCGAGCGCCGTGAGCAGGATCGAGGCCACCCCCGCGACCACCTGGGCCGGCGAGACCTGGGCCAGCATCGGCCCCGCAGGGTAGGCGACATCGGCCGCGAAGAGGGCCACCATGTTGAACGCGTTGCTGCCGAACAGGTTGCCCACGGCCAGGTCGTAGGCGGCGATCCGGACCGCCGCGATGGAGGCGACGAGCTCGGGCAGCGACGTGGTCAGCGCGAGCAGCAGCGTGCCGACGAACGTGGCCGAGATGCCGGTCTGGTCGGCGATGTTGCCGGCGCTCGTCGCGACGAACGGGGCGCTGCCCACGATGACGAGGGCGGCCGCCGCGAACTGGGCGATCGGCACGCGCAGCGGCCGCGGGCCGGATGTCGCGACGCCCCACCCGGTCGGTGCGATCACCTCACCGGTGTTGTCGCGACGGCCCCGCGAGGGCCGTGCCCGGCGGAACCAGGCCGCGGCGAAGATGTACGCGCCGACGACCACGAACGACTCGATGCCGATCCACCCGATCGCGATGCCTGGGGGGACGAGGATGGCCAGCAGCGGGATCGTGGTGAGCGCGATGGCGATCGCGGCCAGGCGGGCATGCTCGAGGCTGACGCGCACCCAGACCCTGCCCTTGTGGATGAGGTCGATCGCGGCCAGGATCGCCATGTTCGCCATGCTGCTGCCGAACACGTTGCCCACGGCGAGATCGGGCTTGCCCTCCGCGGCGGCCGTCACGTTGGTCATGATCTCCGGCAGGGACGTCGCGCCGGCGAGGAGCAGCATCCCAACGAGGGCGCCCCCGAGCCCGGTCCTGGTCGCGATCTCGTCGCCTGTGCGGGCCAGTACGATGCCGGCGCCCACGACGAACGCGGACGCCACGGTGAACACGAGGATCGAGGCGGGGAGCCCCGCCAGCGCGTCCGGCGTCACGGCTCAGACCGCCGGGACGGCGAGGACCGAGTGCCTGACCTCATGGATGACGCGATCGGCGACCGATCCAGGGCGACAGGGCGTGCCTCGCGGGACGATCAGGAGATCGGACGCCGTCGGGTCGAGCGCCGCCGCGGCGGCGGCCACCGGGTCTCCGATCTCGACTCGCGTGGATGCGACGACGCCGGCTTCGCGCAGCTGGGCGGCCAGGGCCTCGATGGTCGCGCCGTGGCGTTCGAGGGCGTCGACAGCCGTCTCCGCGGCCAGCGCCGGTGCGGCGTCCGGCGCCGACAACGTGGCCAGGAGGAGGACCTCCGCTCCGCGCAGGATCCCGAGCCTGGCGACGGCGGCGACGACGTGGGCCGTTGCCGGCGTGTGGTCCGCCAGCAGGACGGCCCGGGTCGGGGCCGAAGGGCCGACGGGCGCCTCCCAGGCGACGAGCACCGTGCACGGCGCGTCCCTGACGACCGATCGGGCCACGCTGCCGAGCACGAGCTCCGCCAGCGCCGAGCGACCGCGATGACCGACGGCCACGACATCCGGGTCGGTGTCCTCGGTCATCGCGAGGATCGCTTCGGCGGCCTCGCCGGCACGTCCCCATGTCCGGGTGGTGACCCTCGCGTCGGCCTGCAGTCGCTCGCCGACGAGGTTGGCCACCCGCTGGGCCTCGTTGAGCTCCGCCTCCCGCAGCCCTTCGACCGCGTCGCGGACCTGCGGGCGGTATGTCTGGGTCTGCCAGGACCAGGCCGCCTCGTGGGCGACGGTGACCACGTCGATCACGCGTTCGCCGTCCGGCCGCAGCGCGACCGCCCAGGCCTCGGCGTTCCGCGCCGATGGCGAATCGTCGGTCGCGAGGAGGATGCGCAGCGGACGCGTGCGGGTGGGCTCGGTCATCGACATCCCGGCCAGCTGGGCCGGCTCCATCCTGAGTATCCCGTGCCTCCCCGGCCCGGCTCAGGGCTGATCGTCACGACCGGCCGGGGCCCGAGCGCCCGACCGGTCCCCTCCCGTTCATGACGGCCGGCTCGCACGTGCGACGTGTCGATCGCGCGTGGGCGCTACGCGATGACCCGCTCCAGGCCCGCCTCGTAGCCTGCATCGAAGGCCGCGCAGTCCGCCTCGATCATCTCGGGCCGCTTCGACCCGAGCAGGATCGCGACGGCCCGGTGGACGCTCTCGCGCTCCACGAGGTCGCCGCGGCCCACGAGGGCGCCGAGGGCCACGACCGAGACCAGCTTGTCGTCGCCGGCCTGCTTCGCGAGCGCGGTGCAGGGCACCTCCACGATGTCGATGTCGTCACGGTCGGCCTCGGCCTCGATCAGCGTGGTGTTCACGACGAGCAGGCCGCCGACGGCGACCAGCGGCGCGTACTTGGCGAGCGACGGCGGATTGAGGACCACGGCGCCGTCGGCCCGGTCCACGACGGGCGACCCGATGAGCCGGTCCGCGATGATGACGGTGCAGGTTGCGGTCCCGCCGCGCATCTCGGGGCCGTAGGAAGGGATCCAGAGGACCTCCCGGCCCTCGAGGAGGGCCGCCTCCGCGAGCACCTTGCCGGCGAACAGAATCCCCTGCCCGCCGAAGCCCGCGATGATGGTCGAGCGCTCCATCAGAAGCCTTCCGTGATCGATCGGGTGGGTGCGCCCGGCTGCGGCAGCCGGGGAGCGATACCCCGCGGCCGGTCCACGAACGTGCCCACAGGATAGGCAGCCATCACCGTGTCGCGCAGGCGCTCCATGGCCTCGGTGGGTGTCATGCCCCAGCCGACGGGGCACGTCGAGAGAACCTCCACGATGGAGAAGCCCTTGCCCTCGAGCTGGACCTCGAAGGCCCGCTTGATGGCCTGCTTCGCCTTGCCCACCAGCCCCGGGTCGCCCACCGACACCCGCGCGGCGTACTGGACGCCGGACAGGAGCGAGAGCATCTCGGTGACGGGGAGCGGGTAGCCGGCCACGCTCACGTCGCGGCCGTCGGGGCTCGATGTCGTCTTCTGGCCCGCCAGGGTGGTCGGGGCCATCTGGCCGCCCGTCATGCCGTAGATCCCGTTGTTGACGAAGATCGTGGTGAAGCGCTCGCCGCGAGCCGCGGCGTGGACGATCTCGGCGGTGCCGATCGCGGCGAGGTCGCCGTCGCCCTGGTAGGTGAACACGACCCTGTCCGGGCGGTACCGCTTGACGCCCGTAGCGACCGCGGCCGCGCGCCCGTGCGGCGATTCGACCGCGTCGAGGGCCAGGTAGTCGTAGGCGAACACCGAGCAGCCGACCGAGCCGACGAGCAGGGTCCGGCCGCCGACGCCGAGCTCCTCCAGGACCTCGGCGAGCAGGCGGTGGACGATGCCGTGTCCGCAGCCCGGGCAGTAGCTGGTGGGGTTGGTGAGGAGCGCCGGGCGCCTGTAGATCGTCCGGCCCTCGACGGCGACAGAGGACTGCGGGGTGATCATCGATCGCCTCCCGCGGGCGTCCGGACGATTGGAGCGGGCGCGTCCGACACGGTGAGGGCCCAGGCGCGGCGGGCGGCCGTCACGACCTCGTTCGGGGTCGGGATGCTGCCGCCCATGCGGCCGTGGAGCAGCACCGGGACCGACCCGTCCAGCGTCAGCCGCACGTCCTCGACCATCTGGCCCGAGGACAGCTCGACCACCAGGACGGCGCGGGCGCCGCTCGCGACCCCGCGCAGCGCCACGGCGGGGAAGGGCCACAGGGTGATCGGCCGGAAGAGGCCCGCCCGGAGGCCCTGCTCGCGGGCCCGTTCGACCGCGGTGCGCGCGACCCGGGCGGCGGTGCCGTAGGCGACGAGCACGACCTCGGCGTCGTCGAGGTGCTCGCCGGCCCAGCGCTGCTCAGCTTCGGTGATCCGCGCGTACGTCGCCTGGAGGTCCAGGTTATGCGCCTCGAGGTCTTCCGCACGCAGGTGGAGCGAGCGGATCGAGCGGGGCTCGCGACCCTCGGCGCCCTCGATGCGCCAGTCCGATGCCTGCGGGGCCAGGGTGGGGAAGTCCGGCTTCACGGGCTCCATCGCCTGGCCCAGGATGCCGTCGGTCAGGAGCATGACCGGGGTCCGGTAGCGCTCCGCGAGCTCGAAGGCCGTGCCCACGAGCTCGATCGCCTCGGCGATGGACGAGGGCGCCAGCACCGGGACCCGGTAGTCGCCGTGGCCGTGGCCCTTGACCGCCTGGAGGTAGTCGGCCTGGGCCGCGCCGATGCTGCCCAGCCCCGGGCCGCCGCGCATGACGTTGACCAGCACGCAGGGCAGCCTCGAGCCGGCCATGTAGCTCATCGCCTCGGCCATGAGGCTGATGCCCGGCGACGAGCTGGAGACGAGGACGCGAGCCCCCGCCGCCGAGGCGCCGAGCGCCATGTTGATCGCGGCGATCTCGCTCTCGGCCTGGACGAAGACGCGGCCCTCCTCGGGCATGCGCCGGGCCATCCACTCGAGGAGCTCGGCCTGGGGGGTGATCGGGTAGCCGAAGTAGGCGTCGCACCCCGCCGCGATCGCCGCCTCGGCGATCGCCTCGTTGCCCTTCATCAGGACGCGGTCGGGCGTGGGGAGCGCGTCGCCGCCGGTCCCTGGCGGCGAAGCGACGAGCAGCGGGCGGCTGGCCCCCGCGGGGCGATCGGCTCCCGCGGGACGGGCGAGAACGGCCATTGCGGGTCAGGCCTCCCTCGGGCGGGCGAAGACGGTGATGGCGGCGTCCGGGCACATCCGGGCACACTTGGCGCAGCTCGTACACGCCTCCGGATGGATGAGCACAGCCGGGTGATGGCCCATCGCGTTCACCGAGCCGGCGTCGAGCGCAAGCGCGCCGGGTTGGCACGCGTCGATGCAGAGACCACAGCCCTTGCATCGCTCGTTCGCGACGAGGACGGGTCGGAACGAAGGGTTCCCGCCCGGGAGACGCGGAAGTGACGGCTCTGCGAGCGGTGTGGACATGGCCATGCGTGGCACCTCCAGTGGCCCGAGGATGGCCCCGTCCCGGACACGGCGCGAGGGCCGAAATGGCGCGTCGGCCCGGGCCGGTCCTCCTGTCCGGCAACCCCGATTGGAGAGGGTACGTCTGGCGCCGTCCCGACACCCTGCCGTATCCGAGTCGCAACCGACCGGCGCGCACGAGCGCCTAACCGGGCCTGCCCACCCGTTGCGGCGCGTCGCCGGCGAGCGCGCGCACGTGCGCGACCAACTCCTGCTCGGTCAGGCGCTCCGCGGCGGCGGAGTGGACCAGGCGCTGGCGCCCGTGGTGACGGTCGTCCGCGCGAATGACGCGCTCCAGACGGCCGCGCAGCACCCCCGGGCCCACCACCGTGACGTCGTCCGTGTCCGGGACCCGGCAGGCCACCTCGTCGACGAAGCGGCGGAGCGCCTCGCGTCGGGCCCGCTCGTGCGTGTCCATGGCGCCCCCGTCGTGTCGGAGCGCCGGGTCGACCGGGCCGGGATCGTCCGATCGATTCCGGCCCGGGACGTCCGAGCGGACGCGCTCCACCGTGGCCCGGTCCGCCCAGCGGACGATGATCGCCTCTTCGCTGTCGATCCAGACGAGGGTCGTGGCACCTGAGGCCGCTTGCACATGCATGGCTCGCTCCGATCGACGGGCACCCTGCCCGCACCACGTGCCTGTCCCGGATCCGGTGCGGCCGGCTCGCCTGCCGATCCCCCGGCGTTCCCCGGGACCCGATCCCAGCATGGAGCGACGCCGGGACGTCGGCCAGAGGCATCCGGCGCGACCCGGGCGGCCCGATGGGCCCTCCGCGTGGCGGACGGGCCGGGCGTGCGCTGCGCGCGTGCCGAAGCTGACGCCCAAGGCGATCCTCGAGGGCACCCGCCTCGCCCACAAGACGGACCTCGCGTTCGCCCTCAACGAGCACCCGCGGATCGTCGGGCCGCGCCGCTACCGCTACCACTCCCCGCTCATCTCCGCGGAGTGGTGCGGGTTCACGCCGGTCCCCTGGGGCCGCGGGCCGATCAACTTCGAGCCCGGCGGCGCGGAGCAGGAGCGGGCGATGGCGGTGTTCGACGCCTGGGTCCACCTGATCGAGCTGCAGCCGCACGACTCCTGGATCATCGACCGGTTCCACCTCTCCGCGCGGGCCTACCAGCTGGCCGAGCATGGGCTCGACCTCGACTTCTCGGCCCTCGAGGCGCGCCTCCGGGCGCTCGATGTGCACGTGGTCCTGTGCACGCGCCGCGAAGGGACGTGGGAGGCGGCGCGGGCCGAGCGGTTCGTCGTGTCCGGGAACCCGCGCCAGTACGACGACCTGGACCGGTTCCGCCGGGAGCAGGACCTGCTGCGGCGTTTCGCCTCCGAATCGATCCTGCGGGTCCTGGAGCTGGACACCTCCGACGGCGACCTGGCCGCCGCCTGCGAGCGCGTCGCCGACTGGATGAGCGAGACCGGCGGGCTCTGGCCGCGCGAGGGGTAGCAGGCAGAGTCAGGTGGCCCGGGCCACTCCGCTCCCGCAGGCCTCCAAAGGTCCCGGTCGGTCGTGACCATCGGCACTCATGCGCATCTGCGAATACATCGATAGTTGCACGCATGGACGAGATCACGATCCTCCAGGCCGAGATCCTGAAGACGCTCGCGAACCCCCGCCGGCTGGACATCCTCCACCGCTTGGCCGAGGGCCCGTGCGAGGTCGGCAGGCTCGCCGAGGAGATCGGCGCCAGCCAGCCCAACGTCTCCCAGCACCTGTCGGTGCTCCGGACCGCGGGCCTCGTCGAGGCCGAGCGCGACGGTCGCGAAGTCCGGTACCGCCTGACCGATCCGGACGTCATCACCGCCTGCGCCGTCATGCGCGGCGTTCTCCAGCGCCGCCTCAGCCGGCTGGGCCGCCTCTCGCAGGCGGATCTCGTCGCCTCTGACTTCGTGGAGATCCAGTAGGCGCCCGAGGAGGGCTCATGGACGAACCGATCAACTTCGTGGCATTCTCGGGCACGGACGACAAGCTCCAGGCCCTCGCCGTCATGACCGCTGGGGCCGCCGCCCTGGGGCAGCAGGTCAACATCTTCCTGCAGTACTGGGCGCTCGACGCCTTCGCCAAGGCCAAGATCGACCTGGACCACGGTCTCGCGCCCGAGGCGGGCGCCGAGGGTCGCGCCAGGGTCGACGCGATCACCAAGGCCGGCCAGGCCAGCTGGGCCGATACGCTCCGCATGGCCAAGGAGCTGGGCGAGGTCGACATCCAGGCCTGCTCGCTGTCCATGGACGTCCTCGGGCTCGAAGAGCCCGATCTTGATCCGCTCGTCGACGGCGTGGAGGGCGTCACCGCCTTCTACCTGGCCGCCGGCGAGGGCCGGATCGTCTTCATCTAGCACAGGGGAGGCACATCAATGGCCGACCAGCAGGTCGACGCACGCGGGCTCAACTGCCCGATGCCCATCGTCAAGACCGCCCAGGCCGTCAAGGCGCTGGCGTCGGGCCAGACCGTCGAGGTCCTGGCGACCGACCCGGGGTCCGTGAAGGACTTCGCGGCGTGGTCCAAGACCACCGGCAACGAGATGGTCGAGCAGACCTCGGACGGCGGCGTGTTCCGCTTCGTCCTCAAGAAGAAGTAGGCACGGACCGATGACCGTCGCGGACCTCACCGCCACTCCGGACACCATGCCGGCCCCCGAGCCCGCCGTCGAGGGCGAGGCCAAGCAGGGCGGCCTGGCCATCATCTGCTACAGCGGCGACCTGGAGAAGACCTGGGCCGCCATGATCCTGGCCTCCACGGCCGGCGCCATGGGCATGCCCACCAAGGTGTTCGTCACCTTCTGGGGCCTCCAGACCTTCGTGAAGCCGGGCAAGCGGATCACGGGCGACAACTGGATGCAGAAGATGCTGTCCATGATGTCGCGCCCCGGCGTCGCCCACCGCAAGCTGTCCAAGATGAACTTCCTGGGCATGGGCCCGTGGATGATGCGCAAGCTCGCCAAGCAGTACAACGTGTCCTCGCCCGCCGAGCTGCTCGAGATGGCCCAGATGCTGGGCGTCGAGTTCATCCCGTGCCAGATGACGATGGACATGTTCGGCATCAAGTACGAGGACCTCATGGAGGGCATGGGCGAGCCTGTCGGCGCCGCCACGTACCTCGGGTTCGTCAGCGACGGCGCGGCGCCGCTGTTCATCTAGCCACCCCTCGTTGCCATCTGCCCCGGGCGGCGTGCCTCCCCCGCCGCCCGCAGCGTCCCCACCACCGGAGTAGCCGCCATGACCGAAACCGCCCTCCCGCCCATCACCCGCACGATCGACGCGCGCGGGAGCTTCTGCCCGGGCCCCCTCATGGAGCTCATCCGCGGCATGAAGGAATCCGAGGTCGGCGACGTGCTCGCCGTCCTCTCGACCGACAAGGGCTCCAAGACCGACATCCCCAAGTGGGTGGAGAAGGCCGGCCACACCCTGTACGGCGTGTTCACCCGCGACGGCTTCGACGAGATCGTCGTCGAGAAGGTCCGGTAGGGCTTTGCAGCGCATCGTCGTCCTGGGTGGCGGTGTCGGCGGCACCCTGACCGCCAACCTCGTCGCCCGCAAGCTCAAGAAGCAGATCGCGGCCGGTGAGGCGAAGGTCACGGTCGTCGATGCCACCGGCGCCCATGCCTACCAGCCGGGCTACATGTATATCGCCATGGGGCAGGAGAAGGCCGAGAAGCTCGTCCGCCCCGAGCGCAAGCTCCTCGACCGAAACATCGAGCTGGTGGTGGACACGATCACCCGCATCGACACGGCCGCCCAGTCGGTGACCCTGGGCTCGGGCGCCGCGCTCGGGTACGAGCAGCTCGTGATCGCCACGGGCTCCCGGATCGTCCCCGAGGAGCTGCCGGGCTTCGACTCGCAGGCCCTCCACTTCTACAGCGCCGAGGCGGCCGCCAAGCTCCGCGCCGCGCTGGACGCCTTCACCGGCGGCAAGATCGTCATCGGGATCGCCGGCATCCCGTACAAGTGCCCGCCGGCGCCCCTCGAGGTCGCGTTCCTCATCGAGGCCGAGCTGCGCGAGCGCGGCCTGCGCGACAAGACGGAGATCACCTTCCTGTCGCCGATCAACCGGGCGTTCACCATCGAGAGCGTCTCCGAGATGGTGGCTCCGATCTTCGGGGAGAAGGGGATCAAGCTCGAGCTCCTGGCCGGTGTCGGCGAGATCGACGCTGAGCGCAAGGTGGTCATCACGGACGCCTTCGAGGAGCACCCGTACGACCTCCTCATCTGCGTGCCGCCGCACCGGGGCGCCCAGGTCGTCGTCGACTCCGGGCTCGCCCCCAAGTCCGGCTGGCTGCCGACCGACCGCACCACCCTCCAGGTGAAGACGGTCGCGAAGCCGGCACCGGGCCAGGCCGATGAGGACGTCTCGCGCTACGCGAACGTGTACGCGCTGGGCGACGCGACGGACCTGCCGCTGTCCAAAGCGGGCTCCACCGCGCACTTCGAGGCGCCGATCATCGCCGAGCGCGTCGCCGCCGCCGTCGAGGGCCGCGAGCCCGAGGGCAAGCACGCGAACTACACCGGCAAGGTCATGTGCTTCTTCGAGGTCGGCGACGGGAAGGGCACGCTCCTCCAGTTCGACTACGAGCACCCGCCCAAGCCGCCCAAGCCCAACGCGTTCTGGCATCTCGGCAAGATCGTGTTCAACAAGACCTACTGGCACACCGTGCCCAAGGGCCGCGTCTAGACCCGTGAGCGACACGCGCCGCGCGGAGCGGCTCGGGCCCCCGGCCCGGCCGCTCCGTCCCGATGCCCCGGCTACAATCGGGTCGTGAACCGATCACCTTCCCGATCACTCGCATGAGCGGCCGCGTCTTCCGCCGATCTGCCTCCCCCAACCCGCCCGTGGCGGTGGCCGCGCACGGCTCGGTCATCGTCGACGCCGACGGCCGGGAATACCTCGACGCCGCGGGCGGCGCCGTCGTCGTCAACGTCGGGCACGGCCGGCGCGAGATCGCCGACGCGGTCGCGGAGCAGGGTGCCCGCCTCTCGTACGCGCACGGCTCCGCCTTCACCACCGAGCCGCTGGAGCGCTACGCGGCGGAGGTCGGCGAGCACCTCCCGGTCGACGATCCCTACCTGTACCCGGTGTCGGGCGGGTCCGAGGCGATCGAGACCGCCCTCAAGATGGCGCGCGCGACGCAGCTGGCGCGTGGCGAGGCCGACCGGCGCATGGTCTTCGCGCGCTGGGGGAGCTACCACGGCAACACGCTGGGTGCCCTGGACCTGTCCGGGCGCAAGGGGCTGCGGCGGCCCTACGAGCCGTGGCTCGGGCGGTTCCGGCACCTCTCCGCCGCGTACCCGTACCGGGCCGGGCTGCCGGGTTCCGCGGCCCTGGGGACCGCGGACGCGCTGGCCGCGGAGCTCGATGCGGCGATCCTCGAGGCGGGGGCGTCGAACGTCGCCGCGTTCGTGGGGGAGCCGATCGTCGGCGCGACACTGGGGGCCGTGGAGCCGCCCGAGGGCTACTGGACCGCCATCGCGGATGTCTGTCGCCGGCACGGGGTGCTGCTGATCGCGGACGAGGTCATGACGGGCTTCGGGCGGACGGGGGCCTGGTTCGGGATGGACCACTACGGCGTGCGGCCGGACATGCTGGTCGCCGCCAAGGGGGCGACGTCGGGGTACTGGCCGTTCGGGTTCGTGGCGGCGTCGGGTGATGTCTTCGAGGCGGTGGCGCGTGGCGGCGGATTCGTCCACGGGTTCACGTACTCGCACCAGCCGGTCGCCGCGACCGTGGCCCGCGAGGTCCTGCGGATCCTGGAGGACGAGTCGCTCGTCGAGGCCTCGGCGGTGAAGGGCGAGCGGCTCAAGGCGCTGCTGCGCGCGCGGCTGGGTGAGCACCCGGCCGTGGGCGACATCCGCGGCCGCGGGCTGATGGTGGGCGCGGAGCTCGTCCGCGAGCGCGCGACGAAGACGCCGTTCCCGCGGGCCGCGAAGCTCATCGAGACGGTCGTGCGGATCGCGCGCGAGCGCGGGCTGCTGCTCTACTCCGGGAGCGGGAACGCCAACGGGGTCGACGGCGACATCGTCCTGCTGGGGCCGCCGTTCGTGGTCACCGACGAGCAGCTGGCGCGGATCGCCGACGGGCTGGGCGACGCGCTGGACCGGGCGCTGGCCGAGCTGGGGCCGCTCGGGGCCTGAGGCGAGGCCCGGGTTCGTTCCGGGTTTCCACGGCGGCCCATGCGTCGCCCGCCGGCTAGCCCCGCGGGCCGCCCGGCGGTCCATGCGTCGCCCGCGATCGATGTTTCGCTCGCCCAGGCGAGCGGCAGACCCTCCCGAGCGACCGTCTGAAGGGTCGCTGCTCGCTCTCGGCGGCCCAATCCGCGTCGGTGGCCGACGTTTCGCTCGCTGGGGGGCCGGGTGCCGCGCCGCTGGGTGGCCGACGTTTCGCTCGCTGGGGGGCCGGGCGCGCGACCGGACCCGGCCTAGCGCCGGGTGGACGAGGCCCGCACGAGCAGGATCCCGCCCAGCGCGAGGAGCGCGATCGGCCAGACCAGGTCGTTGAAGCCCGTGATCGCGAAGCTGGAGAAGCCGATCAGCGCGAGGATCGCGCCCAGGCCCGCCTGCCAACCCGCACCCCCACCGGTGAGGGCCCGCACCAGCGCGATGAACAGGAAGGCGACGCCCAGGCACAGCGTCCCGAGCCCCGTCCGATCCGGCACGCCGGCGGCGATCAGCAGGTCCGGCGCCGCGAGGGCCACGATGATCGACCCGAGGTACAGGGACACCATCCCCCGGTTGACCAGCCACGAGACGAGGAACGCGACGCCGACCGCGAGGAAGACGAGCGAGCCTGCAGTCTCCAGCGCCGGGTACGCGATCCTGAGCAGGAGCAGCGCGCCGAGGACCACCAGGAAGATGCCGAACCATGGCAGCCGTGCGCGGCCCGCCGGCCCGCCGGCCTCGGTCCACTCCCAGGAGTACGCGCGGACCTTGTCGCCCTCGATCACGTCGCCCGTGACGGGCCGCTCCCGTCGCTCGGTCATGTCGCCCTCCGATCCTGTCGTCCCGGAGGGTAGCGCCTCTCCGCGCCGTTGCGCGCCGCGACGCTCGCGGCGAGATCCAGTGGGCAGCGTGTGGGTCATCGGCTGTCGCCTGGATGCGCGTGCCGAGCTCGCACGGCGCAGACCCGCGGGCGCCTCCACAGGACTACGATTCATCACGCTATGCCGCACGTCATGACCGTCCAGGGCCCGGTCGACCCCTCGACCCTGGGGTTCATTCTCCCCCATGAGCACACCCAGTGCCACCTCTGGCAGATCCGCGACCGGTGGGACTACTGGGAGCTGACGCCGGACGAGCCGGTGATCCTGGAAGAGCTGGCGCTGTTCAAGGCGGCCGGCGGGACCGCGCTCGCGGACCTCACGCTGCCGGGCATCGGTCGGGACCCGTCCTGGCTCCTGCGCATCGCGCAGCAGAGCGGTCTCCACATCGTCATGGGCGGCGGCTGGTACCGCACGTCGTACTACCCCGCCGAAGCGCTCATCGAGAAGCGGTCCGTGGACTCGCTCGCGGAGGAGCTCGTCCACGACGCGACCGTCGGGGTGGGGGAGACCGGGATCCGGATCGGGATCCTGGGCGAGATCGGGACCGACAAGCCGTGGGTCACGCCGTCCGAGGAGCGGGTGTTCCGCGCCGTTGCGCGCTGCTCGCGCCGGACGGGGCTCGCCGTCTCGACCCACGCCGTCCTCTCCGGCGTCGGCGCAGTGCAGCTGACGATCCTCGAGGAGGAGGGCATTGACCCGGGGCGCGTGGTCGTCGGACACGCCGACAGCTACCCGGTGCTGGACCACTACCTCTCGCTCATCCACCGCGGTGCGAGCATCGAGTTCGACTTCCTGGGCATGTCGTTCACGCCGATGGAGAAGTACGGGGAGGCGAAGATCATCGACCTCCTGCTCGAGCTGCTGTCGCGCGGGCACGCGGATCGCATCCTGCTCAGCCACGACGTGTGCCACAACAGCCAGCTGCGGCATTTCGAGGGCAACGGGTACGTCTACCTCTCGGACGTCTTCCTGCCGCGGCTCCGCGAGCGTGGCGTGTCCGAGGCGGAGATCGCGCAGATCACCGTCGTGAACCCGCGGCGGATCCTGACGATCGGGTAGGCGGTGCCTGGCGCCGCGGCCCGCCCACGTGGGTACTCGCCCGCTTGGGACCCGGGTACTGCACCCGCTGGGGGCCCGGACGCTGACCGCGCGGCTCCAGGCCGGACGCAGCGGCGCCGGTCGCCCACGAGGGACGCCCGGCGCCGGATCCGCGATGGACGGTGCTGGCTAGACGAGCGCGGCGTCCACCGACAGCTCGACGTTGCCCTTGAGCGCGCCGGAGACCGGGCAGCCGTCCTTGGCCGCGTTGGCCAGCTCGACGAACTTGGCCTGGTCGATGCCGGGGACCGCGCCGCGGACGGTGAGCTCGCTCTTGGTGATCTTCCAGCCGGCGTCCGTCTTGTCGAAGGTCACGACCGCCTTCACATCCAGCCTGGTGGCCGGCGTGGCGTTGCGGGCGAGCCCCGCCGAGAACGCCATCGAGAAGCAGGCGGCGTGCGCCGAGGCGATGAGCTCCTCGGGGCTGGTCCGTCCGTTGTGCTCCTCGGTGCGAGAGGCCCACGTCACCGGCATGCGGGTGAACGCGCCGGACGAGACGTAGTTGATCGAGCCGCTCCCGTTGAGCAGGTCGCCGTTCCAGGTCGCCTCCGCGAACCGGGTGATCGCCATCGGAACCTCCTTGGGCAGTAAGGGGGACGAGGAAGGTGGCGCGGCCGGACCCCGTCCGAGCCTGCTAAGGGTGCCACGGGCGGCGCGATGCCGCCCGTGGCGGGGTCGATCGGGCGATGGACGATCAGGCGGGGGCCGCCCCGCCCTCGGCCGCGACCGGCCCCTGGCCGGGCTCCTGGGCATGCCCCGCGGGCTTCGGGCGCCGCCAGCCGCGCACCCCGTCGACCAGCGAGTAGACCACCGGGATCACGAGGAGCGTCAGGAACGTGGAGCTGAACAGGCCGCCGATGACGACGGTGCCGAGCTCCGCGGCGATGATCGACCCCTTCGAGAAGCCCGCCGCGAGCGGGATCAGCGCCAGGATCGTCGCGATCGCCGTCATGAGGATCGGCCGGACACGGGTCCGCCCGCCCTCGATCAGCGCCTCCGTCGTGGACATGCCCGACGCCCGCAACCGTTCCACGAGGTCCAGCAGGACGATCGCGTTCGTGACCACGATGCCGATCAGCATCAGGAAGCCGATGAGGGCGCTGACGCCGAGCGGATGGCCGGTGAAGTACAGGGCCGGGATGGCGCCGATGGTCGCCAGCGGGAGCGTGAACAGGATGATGAACGGGGTGATGAGTGAGTTGAACGTCAGCACCATCGCGACGTAGACAACCAGCACGGCCACGCCCATCGAGACGAACAGGCCGCTGAAGGCCTCATCCATCTGGGCGGTGACGCCGGCGAGGGTGACCGACACGCCGTCGGGGATCCTGCCGTCCGCGGCGAGCGTGTCGATCTCCGCCTGGACATCCTGGCTGACCTGGCCGGTGTTGGTGCTGGCGATCTCGGCGCTGATCGAGGCTGCAGGCGACTGGTCGATCCGCGTGATCGAGCCCTGGGTGCTCACCTGCTCCACCGTGGCCACCGAGCCCAGCGGGACCTTGACGGCCGTGCCGACCTGGAGGGCCGCGAGATCGTCAACGGACGCGATCCGGGCCGGGTCCAGCCGGACGAAGACGTCCGTGGCGTTCCCCTGACCGTCGATCACGATCCTCGTGGCCACGCTGCCCACGAGGGCGGCCCGGACCTCCTGGGCGACCTGCGCCGCGGTGAGGCCGGACATGATCGCCTTGTTCGGGTCGGGCGTGACCTGGATCTCGGGCGTTCCCGTGGCCAGGTCGGACTTGAGGTTGAGCAGGTCGGCATTGCCGGCCAGCGCCGCGACGACGACGGCATTGGCCTCAGCCACCTTCGCCGGGTCCTCGCCCGACACGATGACGTTGAGGCCGTTCGAGGAGAACCCGGCGGTCTGGGCGACGGCCACGTCGTAGCCGTCCGTCTTCACCGGCGCCAGGTCGTCCGAGAGGATCTTGGCGTACTCGGTGAGGTCCACGTCGGCAGCGAGGAGGACGGTGATCCGCGCGCTGTTCGCGGGCCGGCCGCTCATGGCCGCGACGACGGTCTGGAAGCCCGCCTCGCCCTCGCCCGGGATGGACGTCTGCACGAGCTTGACGTGCTCGTCCGCGGCGAGGATCCCCTCGGCCTGCACCGACCGGTCGAGGACGGCCTGCGAGGAGGCGCCCGACGGCGGCGCGATCGTCACCTGGAGGATCTTCTCCGAGCCCGCGTTGATGAACGCCGTGGGCAGGAGCGGCGCCAGCACGCCCGTGATCATGAACATGACCGTGGCGATACCCACCACGCCGAGCTTGGTCCAGCGGCTGCGGAGGGCGAGCTTGATCGTCGGGGTGTAGGCCCGGATCCAGAACGAGTTCTTGGGCTCCCCGTCCTCGTCGACATTGAGCTTGACCTTGTCGATGAGGAGGTAGGCGAGGACCGGGACCACGGTCAGCGCGCAGACCAGCGACGCCAGGAGGGCGAACGTGACCGTGAGCGCGAACGGGAGGAAGAACTGCGAGACGAGACCGCCGACGAAGCCGAGCGGGAGGAAGACGCCGACCGTGGTGACGGTGGCCGCGGTGATCGCGCCGGCGACCTCCCTGGGGCCCTTGATCGCCGCCGTCAGGCGGTCCTCGCCGAGGGCCCGGTGCCGGTAGATGTTCTCGAGGACGACGATGGCGTCGTCCACCACGCGCCCGACGGCCACGGCCAGACCGCCCAGCGTCATGATGTTCAGGCTGACGTCGGTTGCCTGCATGACAACGAGCGCCGTGAGGATCGACAGCGGGATGCTGACCGCGGCGACGACGGTCGAGCGGATGCTGAACAGGAACAGGAAGATCGTGAGGATGGCGAACAGGGCGCCGGCGCCGCCCTCGCGCAGCAGGCCGTCCCGGGATTCCTTGATGAAGCCGGACATGTCGTTGACGACCTGCACGCTCACGGTGTCCTTGTGCTGCTCGCCCAGCGAGTTGAGCTCGGCCGTGACCGCGTCGGCCACCTCGACTGTGTTGGCGTTGGAGGTCTTGGACACCGACAGCGAGAGTGCGGGCTTGCCGTCGGTGCGGGCGTAGCCGGTGGTCGCGACGCCGGTGATCTCGACCGTGCCCAGGTCGCCGATGGTGATCGGTGTCGGCTCCGGCATGGCGGCGGGTGCTCCCGACGCGGTCGGATCGAGCGACGCGGCCGGGCCGACCGACGCCGCCGGCTGGCCGGTGGCCGCGCCCGCGCCGGGCTGACCGGAGGCGCCCGGGCCCGCGGCCGGCATGGTTGCCGGCATCTTCACGCCCACCACCATGCCGCGCACGGCGTCCACGCTGCCGATGCGCCCGATGGTGGAGACCGGGATCTTGCTGCCCTCGGCCGTGACCTCGCCGGACGGGAACGTCAGGTTGTTGGCCGCCAGGACGCCCGTGACCTGGGCGAGGGAGACGTTGTTCGCCGCGAGCTTGTCCGGGTCCAGGGTGATCAGGACCCGCTGCTCCTCGCCACCGGTGACGTCGACGCTGCCCACGCCCTCGATGCCGAGCAGGGCCGGCTGGATCTCGTCCTGGGTGACCTGCGCGGCGGCCGCGAGCCCGTCCTCCGTCGTCGCGGCGATGGACGCGATGATCACGGGCGAGGCGTTGATGTTGAGCGCGGTGACCTGGGGCGTGACCGACTGGGGCAGGCCGGCGCTCTGCAGGTTCGCCTCGATGGCCGCGCGGATCTCCTTGACGTCCGACCCGAACGAGAACTGCGCGACCACGAGGGCCAGCGAGTTCGCGGACGTCGACTGGAGGCTCTCCAGGCGGGGCACGCCGGCGATGGCGCGCTCGATCGGCTTGGTCACCTGCTCGGCGACATCGGCGGCGCCCGCGCCGGGGAGCGGCGCGATGACCGTGATGACCGGGAACTCGATGTCCGGGAGGAGCTCCTGCTTGAGGTTGCCCCAGGCGAGGATTCCGGCGATGAACAGGGCACCCGCCAGCAGGAGCGTCACGCTCCGCTTGGCGACGGCGAACTCCGAGAGACGGCTCATGCGGGATCCTTTCGCAGGGTCCCGGCGGGGCGCGGGATCGTGGCGTGGGTGGTTTTCTGGAGGCGCGATGCCGCGCGGTCGAGCGCGACGAAGGCCGCGCGGACGTGACCGAGCTCGGTCACGTCGAGGGTCTCGAGCAGCTCGCGCATCTGGCGCGCGTTGAGCTCGCGGAAGCGGTCGATGAACTCCTTGCCGGCGGGCGTGAGGCCCACGACCACCTGGCGGCGGTCGAGCCGGTCCTCGCGCCGGCCCGCGAGCCCGTGGTCCACCAGGCGGTCCACGAGACCGCTCACCGTGGACAGGGACACGCCCAGCCTGGCGACCAGGTCCGACATGTGGAGGTCGCCGGCGGCGCCGAGCAGGTAGAGGAGCTTCGCCTGGGGCATCGTGACGTCGATCTCGAGGAACTCCGGCGCGTGGCTGTCCGCGAGGCGGTGCATGAGCGCGTCGAAGGCGGCGATGACGTCGTCCAGGGGGTCAGCGGGGAAGTCGGGCGTGATGGCGGCGTTCCTTCGGTTGTGACTGATGCTTCGGTTGCACCGGATCATTCGGAGCAGACCATACATCGGATCGCGCCGCGAACCCTGGAACGTGGGGCGACCCGGTTTGGGTCCACCGGCGGCCCCCGGTCCTCCATGAACCTGACACGCCCCGGCAGCCCGGGGCCGTACCCTCGTCGCGTGAGCCCCCATCGATCCGTCTCGGCCGCCGCGGCGCGCCGCTACCTCGTCCGACGCCACCTCCTCGCGCCGCCGCGGGCGTTGCCGGCCGAGCCCGCGTCCGTCATGCGCGTGGTGGACCGGCTCGGCTCGCTCCAGTTCGACCCCCTCGAGGTGGCCGGCCGGAACCACGACCTGACGCTGCTCGCCCGGGTCGCCGGCTACCGGCGCTCGTGGACCGACGACCTGCTGTACCGGGACCGGGTCCTCTACGAGACCTACAACAAGATGCTCTCGCTGGTGCCGACGGCCGAGCTGCCCTGGTACCGGGTCACGTGGGACCGCCGGCGGAAAGGGCACGACGGCGGGGCGTTCGACGTGCACGCGCCGCTCGTGGAGGAGCTGCTCGGCCGGATCCGGGACGGCGGCCCGCTCTCGTCCGCGGACGTGGCGCCGCGCGCGGCCATCGACTGGTACTGGCGACCGACGAACCAGGTCCGGGCGCTGCTCGAGGCGCTCGCGGAGGCGGGCATCCTGGGCATCGCCCGGCGTGAGGGCAACCGCCGCGTCTACGACCTCGTCGAGCGCCTGTTCCCGGCGGAGCTGCTGGAGCGGCGTCACCCGCAGCGGGACCAGCACCGCCACAAGCTGCTGTCGCGCTACCGGGGCGTCGGGCTGCTCGGCGCCACGGGCGAGTACGCGCTGTGGACGGGGACGGGTGAGACGGCCGGGCGCGCCTCGCTGCGCGACGAGCTCGTGGACACGGGGGCGATCGTCCCGATGGAGGTGGAAGGGTTCAAGGCGCCGCGCTTCGTGATGGGGGACGAGCTCGGGCTGCTCGCGGCCGCCGAGGCCGAGGTCGCGGCCGGCGGGCCGATGGCGGGCGCGGGCGTCGCGTTCCTGGCGCCGCTGGACCCGTTGGCCTGGGAGCGGGACATGCTGCTGCGCCTGTGGGGCTTCCACTACCGGTGGGAGGTCTACGTCCCCGCCGCGAAGCGCCAGTGGGGCTACTACGTCCTGCCGCTGCTGTATGGGGACCGATTCGTGGGCCGGATCGAGCCGCGCATCGACCGGCGGACCGGCACGCTCCGGATCCTCGGGCTGTGGTGGGAGGACGGGTTCGAGCCCCTGTCCGAGGCGAACCCGGGGTTCACGGACGCGTTCACGGACGCGCTGCGCGCGCACCTGGCGTTCGCCGACCTGCGCAAGGTGGCGATGCCGCGGGTCGCGCGGCACCGGGAGCTCGCGGCGGCGGTCCGAGCCCGGCTCTGACCCGGGCGGCACGGGGGATCGGCCCGCGAGCCGGGCCCGCAGGTCCCCTCAGCTCCCGCCGTGCATCCGCCCGATCATGCCCGCACCGACGGTCTTGTTGCTCGCCTCGTCCACGAGGATGAACGAGCCGGTCTGGCGGTTCTGCAGGTAGGGGTCCACGAACAGCGGCTGGGTCACCCGCAGCTGGACCCGCCCGATCTCGTTGAGGGCGAGCTCCGTGGCGGTCTCGTCGCGGTGCAGGGTGTTGACGTCGATCCGGTAGCTGAGCTCGCGGACCATGGCGCGGGCCCAGCGGGTCGTGTGCTTGATCGCGTACTTGCGGCCAGCCACGAGCGGCGCGCTCTCGTCCATCCAGCAGACCTGGGCGTCGATGTCCTGCGAGACGCTGGGCATGTTGTGCGGCCGGCAGAGCATGTCGCCGCGCGAGATGTCGATCTCGTCGGTGAGGGTCACGGTCACCGCCATCGGCGGGTAGGCCTCGTCGACCGGGCCGTCGGCCGTCTCGATCGAGGCGATCGTGGACTCGAGGCCGCTGGGCAGGGCCACGACCCGGTCGCCCGGCTTGAGGACGCCGGACGACACGCTCCCCGCATAGCCGCGGTAGTCGATGACCTCGTAGCTCTGCGGCCGCACCACGTACTGCACCGGGAAGCGGACGTCGACGAAGTTGCGGTCCGACGCGACGTGGAGGCGCTCGAGGTGCGAGAGGAGCGGCGACCCGTCGTACCAGGGCATCTGCTCCGAGCGGGTCACCACGTTGTCGCCCTTGAGGGCGGACACCGGGATGAACGTCATGTCCCGGACCCGGAGCCGCGTCGCAAACTCGCTGAACTCGTCGCGGATCGCATCGAACACCGACTCGGCGTAGGCCACGAGGTCCATCTTGTTGACGCACACGACGACGTGCGGCACGCCCAGCAGGGTGGCGAGAAACGCATGGCGCCGGCTCTGCTCGGTGATCCCCTTGCGCGCGTCGAGCAGGATCAGCGCGACGTCCGCGGTCGAGGCGCCGGTGACCATGTTCCGCGTGTACTGGATGTGCCCGGGCGTGTCCGCGATGATGAACTTGCGGCGCGGCGTGGCGAAGTAGCGGTAGGCGACGTCGATCGTGATGCCCTGCTCGCGCTCGGCGCGGAGGCCGTCCGTGAGGAGCGCCAGGTCCGTGTAGTCGTTGCCGCGGTCGCGGGACACGCGCTCCACGGCATCCAGCTGGTCGGAGAACAGCGACTTGCTGTCGTACAGGAGCCGGCCGATAAGCGTGCTCTTGCCGTCGTCGACGGACCCGGCGGTCGCGAGCCGGAGGAGGTCCATCGGCATCAGAAGTAGCCCTCCTTCTTGCGGTCTTCCATCGAGGTCTCACTGGTCTTGTCATCGCCCCGGGTCGCGCCGCGCTCGGTGATCCGGACGGCCGCGATCTCCTCCACGATCTTCGGGACCGTGTCGGCGTCCGACTCGACCGCGGCCGTCAGGTTGGCATCGCCGACCGTGCGGTAGCGGCACCGGACGCGCCGCGCGGCCTCGCCGTCGCGGAGTGGCGTGAACCGGTTGACGGCGTAGAGCATGCCGGCGCGCTCGACGACGTCGCGCTCCTTGGCGAGGTAGAGCTCCGGGATCTCGATGCCCTCCGCGGCGATGTACGTCCAGATGTCCAGCTCCGTCCAGTTGGACAGCGGAAAGACACGGATGCTCTGACCCATGTGGACCTTGCCGTTGTAGAGGCTCCAGATCTCGGGTCGCTGGTTCTTGGGATCCCACTGGCCGAACTCGTCGCGGAACGAGAAGACGCGCTCCTTGGCGCGGGCCTTCTCCTCGTCGCGCCGGGCGCCGCCGAAGAGGGCATCGAACTTGTGCTGCTCGGCGGTCTCCAGGAGCACCGGCGTCTGGATGCGGTTGCGAGACCCGTTGGGCTCCTCGGCGACGAAGCCCCGCTCGATAGCGGCCGGGACCGACGCGACCACGAGCTTGAGGCCCAGCTTCTCGATCCAGCGATCGCGGTAGGCCAGGATCTCCGGGAAGTTGAGGCCCGTGTCGACATGCATCACCGGGAACGGGATCCGGGCGGGCGCGAACGCCTTGCGGGCGACGTGGAGCATGACGATGGAGTCCTTGCCGCCCGAGAACAGGAGGCACGGGCGCTGCATCTCGGCCGCGACCTCGCGGAAGATGTGGATGCTCTCGGCCTCGAGGGCGCGGAGCTGGGTCAGGATGTGGGTGTTCACGCGGGTGCTCCCGGGGCATCGTCCGGCCCGGCCTCCGCCAGCAGGCGGCGCACGTGGGCGACGAGCCCGGGGTGGCAGACCACGAGGTCGGGTGACCACGGGTCTGGCTTGTTGTAGGCGATGGGCGAGCCGTCGAGGCGGGTGGCCACGAGGCCTGCCGCGAGCGCGACCGCGACCGGAGCCGCGGAGTCCCACTCGTACTGGCCGCCGGCGTGGATGTACGCGTCGGCGGCCCCCTGCACGACGGCCGCCACCTTGACCCCGCTCGAGCCCAGCGGCACGAGCTCCACGTCGTCGCGGGCGGCCAGGCGCACCAGGACGCCCGGGGGCCGCGTCCGCGACGCCGCGATGCGGAGCGGGCGCATGCCCGCCAGGACCTCGCGGGCTCCGCTGTCGTCGACGCGAGCCACGGTGGCGCTGTCGAGGACGATGCCCCGGCCGGGCAGGGCGACGGCGCCGGCGACGAGGCCTGCCCCGGCGCGCCACAGCGCGACGTGGACGGCGAAATCGGTGCGGCGGGTCCCGTCGGCGTCGATCTCGGCGAACTCGCGGGTCCCGTCGAGCGGGTCGACGATCCAGACGCGGTCCGCCGTGAGGCGGGCCGCGTCGCGCTCAGCCTCCTCGGAGAGCACCGCGTCATCCGGTCGGGCGGCTGCGAGGGCCCGGGCGAGCCACGCCTGGGCGGCGAGATCGCCGGCCCGGCCCAGCACCGCGCCCGTGCGGGCGGCCTCACCGGCATCGGCGCGGGTGCGGAGCGCGAGGAGCACCCGGCCGGCGCCGTCCGCGACGGCCGCGGCGAGACGGGCATCATCGTTGAGGACCTCGGCCGCGACGGCGGGTCCGTCCACGCGCCCGCTCGTCACCAAGGCCTGCCTGCCGTCATCCGCCGCCGTCTCCATCGTGTGGGTTCCCTGCCTGCCCGCACCGGTCTCGGGGTGGCGGGGGGCGGGAGCGAAGTTATCATCCGCGCATGCTGTTGACCTCCGGAGCCCGCTGCCGAGCGCGCGTGGCCGCATGACGGTCGACCTCCCGCTGGCGATCGGCGGGCTCCTGGTGGGGACCGTGGTCGGGCTCACGGGCATGGGCGGCGGGGCGCTGATGACGCCGATGCTGGTCTTCTTCTTCGGCGTGAGCCCGCTCACGGCCATCTCGAGCGACATCGTCGTCAGCCTGCTGATGAAGCCCGTGGGGGCGTTCGTGCACCTGCGCCGCGGGACGGTGAACCGTGCCCTGGTCGGATGGCTGTGCGTCGGGTCCGTGCCGGCAGCCTTCAGCGGCGCGTGGCTCATCAGCCTGGTGCCGCCGGGCGCGGACCTCGAGCTGCTCCTGCGGCGTGGGCTGGGCATCGCGCTGCTCATCGCCACCATCGGCCTGGTCGTCCGCGCGCTCATGCAGATGTGGAGCCATGCCCTGCCGCTGGGTGAGGGCGTGGCCCGCGCCCCGCGCAGGCCCGCCGTGGTCCCGAGGCCAGCGCTGACGATCGCCCTCGGCGCCGTGGCCGGGTTCATGGTGGGGCTGACATCGGTCGGCGCCGGTTCGATCGTGGTGGTGGGGCTGCTGATGATGCACCCGGCCCTCCAGGCGTCGGCGCTGGTGGGCACGGACCTGGTCCAGGCGATCCCCCTCGTGGGCTCGGCCGCGGCGGGGCACGTCCTGTTCGGCGGCTTCTCCATGTCGGTCGCGTCGTCGCTCCTGCTCGGCGCGGTGCCCGGGGCGTGGATCGGCGCCCAGGTCTCCACCCGCGCGCCCGGGGGGATCATCCGCCGGGTTCTGGCCGTGCTCCTGCTCGCGTCGTCGATGAAGCTGCTCGGGTTCGACAACGAGATCGTCCTCGCGTCGGCCGTCGGGGCGCTGGTCTTCGGCAGCCTCGCCTGGATCAGCGTGCGGGGGCGCGCACGGGCATCGCGGGCGCGCACCGCGGCCGCGAGGGCGGGACCACTGGCCGGCCCCCCCATCCCCGGCCCCGCCCCCGGCCCGACCGTGGCGCCGCCGGCCGATGCCCACGCCCCGGAGGCGCTCCCGTGACAACCCGGACGATCGTGCTCGACGAGGACGGCCTCGACATCCTGGAGCTCGCGCTGGTGGGCGCCCTGCCGGGCCTGCCGCCCCCCGCCGGCGCCCCGGCCGACGCCGACGAGCTGCTGCTCGCCGATCGCGAGAACACGCCGCTCGCGCGGATGACCCTGGCCGGCGCCGGAGCCGTCGGGGAGCCCGCGACGCGTCTCGAGGCGCTGCGACCCCTCGCGCGCCACGGCGGACCGCACTGGGCCCCAGATCTGCGCATCGCGCCGGCTGCCGCCCGTGAGCGCCTGGCCGACGCGGCCGCCGGCCGGCCGGTCCTGGCGCTCGTCATCGACGACGTGCCCGCGCGCGCCGACCTGGACCACGCGGCGGCCGCGGTGGACGGCGCCGGAGCCGGCGCCGTCCTTGTCGTCATCCCGGTGGCGCGACGCACGCCCGCGGCAGGCACGGTGGGCGCGGCCGGTGCGGTCCGGGCCGGCCTCGCCGCCGCCGACGCGCTCCGGGGGATCCGGACCGGCACGGGTGTCGTCGCGGTCGTCCTCCCGTGGCCGGCGGTCGAGGGCGGCGCCTGGCCTGCCCCGGACCTCGCGTCGGTCGTCGCGGCGTACGGCGCACGCATGCTGCTGCGGCTGTCGGGGCTGCGGTCCGCCGCCGACGGCGCGCGCATCGCGGCCCTGGACGGGGTGCATCGGGCGGCCGTCCACGCGGTCTACCCGGAGGCTTCTGCCGCCGAGGTGCTGGCCGCCGTCGCCGCGCCCCGTCGCGGGGCCGTCGTGCTGTTCACGGGCCTGTCGGGCTCCGGCAAGTCAACGATCGCGCGGAGCCTCGCCGAGGAGCTCGCCGACGGCGGGTCGCGCGCGGTGACGCTCCTCGATGGCGACGAGGTGCGCCAGCACCTCTCGGCCGAGCTCGGCTTCGATGCCGCTTCGCGGGAGCGGAACGTGGAGCGCATCGGCTGGGTGGCGGCCCTCGTCGCCCGACACGGCGGCATCGCGGTCGCGGCGCCCATCGCGCCGTTCGCGGTGTCCCGGGCCCGGGTCCGGGCGATGGCCGAGCCGCACGGGCCCTTCATCCTCGTCTGGGTGAGCACGCCCCTGGCGGTCTGCGAGGCCCGCGACCGGAAGGGGCTCTACGCCCGCGCCCGGACAGGCGAGGTGGCGGACTTCACCGGGATCTCGTCGCCCTACGAGCCGCCCGAGGACGCCGATCTGGTGATCGACACGACCGACGCGACCGTCGACGAGGCCGTGGCGGCGATCAGGGTCCTGCTCGAGGCGCGCCTCGAGGCCTGACGCGCTTCCGGGCCGGTCTGAGGCACCGAGTCCGCGGGGCGCTCAGCCCGGGAGGGACCGAGTCCCGCGACGGGTCACCGTGCGTGCCGCGCGCCGCGCGACGATCCGCACGAGGTGTCGCGTCAGGATGTGGGCGGTCTCGACGGGTTCGATCCAGCTCCCCGGCCCGCCCGGCCCCCGCGTCGCGCCCGCGGCGACCAGCATGCCCATCGCCATCGACGCCGCGATCTCGGGCGCGACCAGCGGCTCGGGCGCCGCTTCGCCGTCGATCCCGCCCGGCACCGCCACGAGCCGGTCCAGGTCGCCCACGACGCGGACCCCGGACGCGGCGACCCCGGCCACGATCTCGCGCGAGATCGTGGCCGCGCGATCCAGCGCCCACCGGGGCGTCTCGATGCGCTGCTCGTCGGGTCCCGGAACCCGGGCCTTCATGTGGGCCGCCACCTTCTCCCGCACGAAGCGGTGGAAGCTCGGCATGCTCAGGCCCTCGGCCGCCCAGCGCGTCCGCATCGCCTGGATCGCCACGACCTCGCCGAGCGTGAGCGAGCGGTTGACCGGAGAGCGGTCCCCGGCGAGCGTCCCGGGCCGGAGGCCGACCAGCGCCTCGAACGCGCGGAGCAGGTGGTGCGGCTCGCGATCGTCCACCACGATCGCCGAGACGTTGCCGGGTCCGACATGCTCGGCCCACCGCTCGATGAGCCGGTCGTGCCGCTGCCGTCGCCAGAACGAGATGGCCGACCGGTCCGTCGGGTCGTCGAACAGGGTGTGGAGCCAGGCGTTGAACGAGAGGGCCAGGCCGCTCTGGACGTGCTCCTGCCACTCCGACGCCAGCAGCCTGCCCAGGGGTCGCAGCGTGACGACGACGTGGGTGCGTGCCGGGTCGAGGTCGCCCAGGACCCGGGTGACGGCCTCGGGCGAGGCGTACGAGAGACCCTCGCTGCTGAGGAGGACCCGCGGCTGGGGCGCCGATCGGATCTCGCCGAGGAGCTCGGTCCACAGGCTGATCGGGGGAATAGCCCGGTCCTCGTCGAACGACGGCCGACCGGTGACCGCCCAGATGGCCCGGGCCGAGTGCCGCGACTTGCCGGCGTAGTGGACACCCTGGGCGTCGGCCGAGGCCCGCGCCGCCCAGAAGGCCGACTGCACGGAGGTCGTCCCGGTCTTGGGCGGGCCGATGTGCAGGATCCGTGTGCCGTCGGGGACCCTGCCCGGCAGCCCGTCGACGGGCGCCGCGGGCGCCGCCGGCGTCGAGGGCGCAGCGGCCCCAGGTGCCACGATGGCGCTGGACGCCGTGCTCGGCCCGGGCCCGGTCGCAGCCTGGGGCGCGGCCCTGCGGCGCCGCAGGCGGCTTGCCCGGGCCGTCCCGGCCGCGACGACCCGGCTCTTCACCGTCGCCGCGAGCTGCCAGGTGGAGACGCGGGCAAGGTCGGGCGACTCGCCGGAACCATCTGCCGCGTCGCCGGTCCCGTCCGAGCGTGCCCCCGCGCGCCTCGCGAGCCCGCTCGCGAGCGCGACCCCCATCGCCATCTCGGCGGCCACCTGGGCCGGCACCAGGATCGGTCCCGCCGCGTCTGCCTGGCCGCGGCTCACCAGCGGTCGCGCGAGCGAGGCGAGGTCGCCCACGATCCTCACCCCGGACCCGGCGAGCGCCTCGACGATCCCCTCGTCCGCCTCGCGAGCATGGTCCAGCGCCCACTGCGGCGTGTCGATCCGGGGCTCGTCCGGCTCGGGCGCGCGCTGCTTCATGTGGATCGCCGCCCCGAAGCGCATCGTCGATGCGTGCACCGCCCGGCCGACGCCCGCCTCCGCGGCGAGGACGTTGAAGGCGCGGACGGCCTCGACCTCCTGGAGCGTCAGGGACCGGTTGGACAGGTCGTGCTCCGGCGCGAGCGTGCCCTCGCGGAGGCCCAGGAGGTCGGTGAACACGCGCAGCAGCATCTCGTGGTCGCGCTCGTCCACGACGAGTGCGGTGACGCGGTCGCGGCCAAGGACGGCCGCCCAGCGGGCGACCAGCTCGTCGTGCCGGTGGAGCTGCCAGAAGCTCCTGCCCATGGCATTCGGCTTCGGCGAGAACAAGCCCTTGAGCCAGGTCTCATAGGGCCGCTTGAAGCCGGCCTGCACGTTCTGCTGCCACTGCGAGGGGAGGATTCGGCCCAGCGGCCTGAGGGTCACGACGACGTGGAGACGACTGGCGTCGAGGTCGCGTGCGACGCGCTCGATGACCTCTGGCGTGGCCCAGGCGAATAACTCGCTGGACAGGACCACACGCGGCTCCTTCGCCCGGCGGAACTCCCCCACGAGGTCGCGCCAGTAGCGCATCGGCGAGGGCGCGTCGTCCGAGGTGGGGCTGCGCTGCTGGGTCACGGCGCGGACGGCGACCGCCGGATTGCGCGTCTTGCCGACATGCCGGACGCCCTGGGCCAGCATCGCCGGGCGCGCCGCCCAGAGCGCCGCCTGGAGCGAGGTCGTGCCGGTCTTGTGCGGACCCACGTGGAGCAGGCGCGTGCCCTCGGGCAACAGCAGCCCGCGGCTCTCGGCGGTCTCGTCCGTCACACGCTCCTCCTCGTCGTCCTCCGTCGCCGGGCCAGTCTAGCGCGGTGGTCTGTAGTGCTAGAGTCGGCCGCATGGGGATCGAGATCCGGAACGTTGCGCCGGGCGAGCTCGAAGATGCCGTCAACGTCATCAGCACCGCGTTCCTTGAGCGGCCGGACATCACGGCCGTCGCGGCCTCGTTCGTGGACGACTGGGACGCGGACCGGAGCTGGGTCGCTTGGGACGACGACCGCGCGTGCGGCACGTTCCGCTCCTTGGGCACACAGCTCACGGTGCCTGGGGGCGCCCTGCTGCCTGCGGCCGCGGTCTCGGCGGTCACGGTCCTGCCGACGCACCGTCGGCGCGGGATCCTCACCCGCATGGCCGCGCGCGAGCACGCCGCCCTCGTCGAGCGGGGCGAGGCCATGGGCCTCCTGTATGCCTCCGAGTACGGGATCTACGGACGCTTCGGCTACGCGCCCGGCACGGCCATGGTGGACTGGCTGCTCAATCCGCGGGCGACCCGGATACGCGGCCCGGTTCCGGGCGCCGTGGAGCTCGCGACACCTGACGCGGCGGCCAAGGACACGATCAAGGCGGTGTTCGAGACCTGGCGGGCGCGACGTGCCGGCGAGATCAGCCGCCGCGAGGTCGGCTGGGACCTCCGACTCGGGCTGCGTGACGAGCCGTGGGGCGAGCGCTGGAAAGGGTGGCTCGTGCTGCATCGCGACGACGACGGCGTCGTGGACGGCTACGCGCGCTACAAGGCCACTCCGAAGTGGGAGAGCCATGGCCCGACGGGCGAGGTGGAGGTCGCCGAGCTGATCGCCCTGACCTCGGGCGCCTACGCCGCCATCCTCCGCTACCTGCTCGAGATCGATCTCGTCGCCAAGGTCAAGCTCGGGGCCCGGCCGTGGGGCGACCCGGTGCGCTGGCTCCTGACGAACGCCCGCGCCGCCCGGCCGACCGACGCCGTGGACGGGCTCTGGGTGCGCCTGTTCGACGTGCCGCGGGCCCTCGAGGCACGGACCTACGACTGCGCCGCCTCGGTCGTGCTCGAGGTCGTCGACGACGA
Source organism: Candidatus Limnocylindrales bacterium (assembly GCA_038250545.1). Lineage (GTDB taxonomy): Bacteria > Chloroflexota > Limnocylindria > Limnocylindrales > CSP1-4 > CAIXZV01. The sequence continues at coordinate 82,812 of JBBSCF010000006.1, forward strand.
GGCCTGGGGCGGCACCCGGCGGCTCCTCCTGGATGCCGGCCCGGACGGGGCGACGTGCCGGCCCACGGACCGTGCCGCCGACATCACGCTGCCCGTGGCCGCGCTCGGCGGCGCCTACCTCGGCGGCACGCGCCTGCGCGATCTCGCCCTGGCCCTGGGCGTCGACGAGCACCGGCCGGGTGCGCTCGCCGATACGGACGCGCTCCTGCGGACCGACGACGACCCGCACTGCTCCACGTTCTTCTAGGACCTCATCCGGGGCTGGTCCACGGGGCCGGTCCGAGGAGCCGCCGATGGACGCGATCCCCGCTGACGCCCCCGTGGCTGTCGAGGCCGCCGGCCCGTGGTGGCGGCACGCGATCGTCTACCACGTCTACCTGCGCAGCTTCGCCGACGCGGACGGCGACGGGATCGGGGACCTCGCGGGGCTCCGCGCCCGTCTGGCGTGGATCCGGGACCTCGGCGCCGACGCCCTGTGGGTGAACCCGTGGTACGCGTCGCCCATGGTGGACGGCGGCTACGACGTCGCGGACTACCGCGCCGTGGACCCGCGCTTCGGGACGCTCGACGACGTGCGAGGGCTGCTCGCCGATGCGCACGCCCTGGGCCTCCGGGTGCTGGCCGACATCGTGCCCGACCACACCTCCGCGGAGCATCCCTGGTTCCGCGAGACGCTCGCGGCCGAGCCGGGATCGCCGGCCCGGGCGCGATACCTGTTCCGCGACGGCCGCGGTCCGGGCGGCGACGAGCCGCCCAACAACTGGCGCTCGATCTTCGGCGGGCCCGCCTGGACCCGGGCGCCGGGGAGCGAGGGCGGGCCGACGCAGTGGTACTGCCACCTGTTCGACCCGCTTCAGCCGGACCTGGACTGGTCGAACCCGGAGGTCCGCGCCGAGTTCGAGGCGATCCTGCGGTTCTGGTTCGATCTCGGCATCGACGGGTTCCGCATCGACGTCGCGCAGGGCCTCGTCAAGGCGGACGGCCTGCCGGACGTGTCCGACGGCGTGGGACCGTGGGTGAGCGGCATGAGCCACCCCTACTGGGGCGAGGACGGCGTGCACGAGATCTACCGGCGGTGGCGGGCGGTCGCGGACGGGTACCCGGGAGATCGGGTCCTCATCGGCGAGGTCGGGCCCACGGAGGACGACCGGCACGCCCGGATGGCCCGCTTCGTGCGCCCGGATGAGCTGCACCAGGTCTTCAACTTCGACCTGATGGCGGCCGCCTGGGACGCGGACGCGCTCCGCGCCGCGATCGAGGCCCCGCTCGGGGCCAACGTGACCGTCGGGGCGCCGGTGACCTGGGTGCTGGGCAACCACGACACGCCGCGCCAGGTGACCCGCTACGGGCGCGCGTCCACGGCCGCGCCATCCCGCGAAGAGCAGGCCCGGTCGCATCCGGCGGATCTCGCGCTGGGGACGCGGCGCGCCCGCGCGGCGGCGCTGCTGCTCCTGGCGCTCCCCGGGTCCGCCTATCTCTACGCCGGCGAGGAGCTCGGCCTTCCCGATGTCGACGACCTGCCCGACGACGTCATCGACGATCCCGTCTGGCGCCGCTCCGGCTTCACCATCCGCGGCCGCGACGGATGCCGCGTCCCACTCCCGTGGTCGGGTGACGCCCCGCCGTTCGGGTTCACGGTCGCGGGCACGCCCACGTGGCTGCCGCAGCCGGCGGCGTGGGCCGCGCTCACGGCGGCCGCCCCGGGGGGCGACGGGACATCGATGCTTGTGCTCTACCGCACGGCGCTCCGGATCCGGCGGTCACACCCCGGGCTGGCGGGGGAGCGGCTGGCCTGGATCGCGGCCGCGGCGGGGGTCCTCGCCTTCGACCGTGAGGACGGGTTCCGGTGCCTCGTCAACGTGTCCGCCGGGCTCGTGTCCCTGCCGGCCGCGGGACGGGTCCTGCTGCGCAGCGATGAGGCGGTCGGGGTGCCGGGTGCCGGGTGCCGGGTGCCGGGCGCCGGCCGCTGCCGCCGGACACGGCCGCCTGGCTGGTCGTGGCTCAGTCGGCACGGGGTGGCTGATGCTCGATAAGGGCCGCCGGGGCGCGGCCCAGCCGCCGCAGGGCGGTGACCGCCCGTTGTGCGACGTCGCCGATGGTGATCCGCAGGATGCCTCCTCGCCTCGGTCGGCATGGGATACCCGCCGCGGTACCGGTTCCACGCCCGCAGACCGAGTGCGGCGGACGCGACGATGGGGCTCGAACGCCGTCATCGACCCGTTCCGGCAACCCCTCGTTGACGGATCGCCCGGTAATTCCGATAATTCTGCTAGGGATTAGCCCGCGACCCGTCGTCCCGCCAGCGGTCGCGGCGTTCCCGGACCACGTGAACCCCTCATCCGGCGGCCCGCCGGCCGCGATCGGAGCAGCGATGACCTCGACCCGCGACCTCGTCAAGGACGAACGCGACCAGTTCGCGTTCCACGACGACATCGTCTATCTGCGCGAGACGAAGCGCGGGCTCACCCGCGACACCGTCGAGGAGATCAGCCGCTTCAAGGACGAGCCGGACTGGATGCTCCAGTACCGCCTCCGCGCCTACGAGCACTTCGAGAAGCGGAAGATGCCGAACTGGGGCGGGGACCTGGGCACGATCGACTTCGGCAAGATCGTCTACTACCGCAAGCCGTCCGAGCGCGAGGAGAAGTCCTGGGACGATGTCCCGGAGCAGATCAAGAAGACGTTCGAGAAGCTGGGGATCCCGGAGGCGGAGCGCAAGTTCCTCGCCGGCGTCGGCGCCCAGTACGACTCCGAGGTCGTCTACCACTCCGTGCGCGAGGAGCTCAGCAAGATCGGCGTGGTCTTCATGGGCACGGACCAGGCGCTCAAGGAGTACCCGGAGATCTTCCGCAAGTACTTCGGGACCGTGGTCCCCGCCGAGGACAACAAGTTCGCCGCCCTCAACGCCGCGGTGTGGTCCGGCGGCTCGTTCGTGTACGTCCCCAAGGGCGTCGAGGTCCCGCTCCCGCTCCAGGCCTACTTCCGCATCAACGGCGAGAACACGGGCCAGTTCGAGCGGACGCTGATCGTGGTCGAGGAGGGCGCCAAGGTCCACTACATCGAGGGCTGCACCGCGCCGATCTACGCGACCGACTCGCTCCACGCGGCCGTGGTCGAGGTCGTCGCGCTGGCCGGCTCCAAGGTCCGCTACACGACCATCCAGAACTGGTCGAACGACGTCTACAACCTCGTCACCAAGCGGGCCCACGCGTACGCCAACTCGACCGTCGAGTGGGTGGACGCGAACACCGGCTCCCGGCTGACGATGAAGTACCCGGCGATCTACCTGCGCGGCGAGGGCGCCACGGCCGAGGTCATCTCGGTGGCGGTCGCCGGCCGTGGCCAGCACCAGGACACCGGCGCCAAGGCCGTCCACCTCGCCTCCAACACGACGTCCCGCATCGTGTCCAAGTCCGTGTCCAAGGACGGCGGGCGCGCGACGTACCGCGGCCAGCTCCGGGTTGCTCCCGGTGCCACGGGCGTCACGGCGAGCGTCCGCTGCGATGCCCTGATGCTCGATGATCAGAGCCGCAGCGACACCTACCCGTACATCGACATCCAGGAAGACGACACGACGATGACCCACGAGGCCACCGTCGGCAAGGTCTCGGCGGAGCAGGTCTTCTACCTGATGAGCCGCGGCCTGACCGAGAACGAGGCGACGAACCTCATCGTGCAGGGCTTCCTCGAGGTGTTCACCAAGGAGCTCCCGATGGAGTACGCGATCGAGTTCAACCGGCTCGTCAAGCTGGAGATGGAGGGCTCGCTCGGATGACCGAGGTCGCCGAACCGTCGTCCCCCGCCGCCCGCCCCGCCCGCGCTTCCCGGCGCGGGCCCACGGACCTCCCGTTCGCCTTCGTCGACCGCGCGCTGGTCGACGTGATCGCCGGGGGCAACGGCGAGCCCGCCTGGCTGCGCGAGGACCGGATCGCCGCGCTGGCCGCCTTCGAGGCGCTGCCGGTGGAGAGCAACCGCCTCTACACGCCGTACGTGGACCTGCGCGCCGCCTCGCTCGACGGGGCCGTGCCGTACACCGCGGTCGCGGCCGGCGGGAGCACCGCAGCCCCCGACGAAGCCATCGCCGGGCTCCTGGAGCTGCGCGAGGAGGGCGTCGCCACCCGCTCGCTCGACGAGGCCACGGCCCGTGCGGGCGTCCGGCTGCTCACCCTCGGCGAGCTGGTCGCCACGGACCAGGCGTTCGCGCGTTCGCTCATCGAGGGCGCCCCGCTCCTCCCGTCCGAGGAGAAGCTCGCCGAGCTCTCGCGGGCCGCCTGGACCACCGGGGCCGTCATCCACGTCCCGGCCGGCGTTCGGGTGGACCGCCCCATCGTCGTGCGCTGGCGGCTGGGCGCCCCGCGGACGCTCGTCGGGCGCACGTTCATCGTCCTGGAGGACGGAGCGGAGGCCACGGTCGTCGAGGAGCTCGTCGCGAGCGATGCGGCGCAGCCCGGCGCCCAGGGGATGCTCTGCGCCACGACGGAGATCCGCCTCGGCGCGCACGCCCGCCTGGCCATGGCGAGTCTCCAGGAGCTGGGCCCGGACCACGTCGTCTTCCAGGAGCGCCACGCCGTGATCGGCGAGGGCGCGGACCTCCGCTGGGCCCTCGCCCAGCTCGGCGGCCGCCTCGTACGCTCGCGCGTGGACAACGTCCTGGCCGGGGACCGCAGCACGGTCGAGCAGACCGAGATCGTGTTCGGTGCCGCGGACCAGCTCCACGACCTCACGAGCTACACGCGCCACATCGGTCGCGACACGACCGGGCAGCTGCTCAGCAAGGGCGTGCTGTTCGACCGGGCGCGGACGTACATGAAGGGCCTGATCCAGATCGAGAAGACGGCCATCGGCACGGACAGCTACCTCGGCGAGTTCGGGATGAACCTGTCGCGGGCGGCGCGGGCCGTGGCGATCCCGAGCCTGGAGATCGACCAGCCCGACTGCCGGCGTGCCGCGCACAGCTCGTCCGTCGGCCCCATCGACGAGAGCCAGCTCTTCTACCTGGAGAGCCGCGGCATCGCGCCGGACGACGCCCGCAAGTTCATCGTGCTCGGGTTCCTGGAGCCGGTGGTCGCCCGGGTGCCGCTCGTGGAGGCGCAGGACCGGCTGCGCGATGCCCTGGAGGCCAAGTGGTCCTCCGGGCTCGCCGCGACGGGTCCCGCGACGGCGGCCTGAGCCGCGTCATCGACCTCGTCGGCGTCGACGAGGTCGCCGAGGGGGAGATGAAGATGGTCTGGGTCGACCAGACCGATCCGGTGCTGATCATCCACAACAATGGCGAGTTCACGGCGCTCCAGGGCACCTGCTCGCACGAGTACTTCGAGCTGGACCAGGGGTTCCTGACCGCGGGGACCCTGACCTGCGCCCTGCACCTGTCGCGCTTCGACCTCTCCGACGGCGAGCCACTGGACCCGCCGGCTGAGCTGCCACTCGCGGTCTACGAGGTGGTGGTCACGGACGGGCGGGTGACGATCGAGGTGTCCGACGGGCCGCTCGAGGTGAACGAGGAGGCGTAGCGGCGCGGAGGCATCGCGGCGCGGCCCGTCAGACGATGGGGCCGGCGTCCGTCTCCGTGAGGGGCTCGAGCTCGGGCGCCGAGCGCAGCTGGAGCACGAGTGCGCCGGCCAGCACCAGCGCCCCGCCGACGACCTGCAGCGGGAGCAGCGCCTCGCCGAGCCAGAGGGCCGCGAGGATCACCCCTACGACCGGCTCGAGGAGCATCAGGATCCCGGTGTGCGTGCCCCCGATCGTGCGGATCGCGGTCAGGAACAGCACCGACGACACCCCGGCCGCCACGACGCCCGCGAGCAGCAGAACGGGCCATGGATCGAGCGAGCCGAGGGGCGCGACCAGGCCGTCCCCCTGTCCGACGGCGAGGCCGATGGTCGAGGCGCCGACGACGGACGTCGCGAGGATCACGAGCGTCGCCGCATCCGCGGGCACAGAGGCATAGTCGCCGCGGCTGACCGTGATGAACACCACCTGGCTGGCCGCCGCGGCGAGGCCCAGCGCGATCCCCAGCAGGCTCACCGACTCGCCGGACGGGGCGTCCATGCCGCCGAACAGGACGAGCACCACGCCGGTGAACGAGAGCAGCAGGGCGGCGAGCCGGGGCGCGGTCATCCGCTCGTGGCCCAGCGCGAGGTCCACCACCACGACCCCCGCGGGGTACGTGTAGAACAGCATGAGGGCCAGGGCGATCGGGATGAGCCCGAACGCCGTGAAGATCGACACGTTGAGCGTCACGCCCATCAGCGCGGCCGTCGCGAGCGCCAGGCGGCCGCGTCGCGAGAGCCCGCGGATCGCGGCGACCGACGACGCGGCCGCGCCGCGGGCGGTGATCAGCACGGCGAGGAACGTCACGCCCAGGATCGCGCGCCAGGCCGTGAACGCGACGCCTTCGACGCCCGCGTCGGCGCCGAACCGGGCCAGCGGCCCGAGCATGCCGAACAGCGACGCCGCCACCACGGCGGCGAGCGTGCCGACCAGCGGGTCGCGGTCACGGGACATGGCGGGCATGGTACCAGTCGATCGCACGCGGGTCGTGCGTCCCCGCGTCGGGCGCGGGAGGCCCGGGCGCGGGAGACCCGGGCGCGGGCCACGCGCCGGTTCAGGCGCCCGTCTTGCGCTCCGCGAGCCGGTCGGCCGCCACCCTGGCGACCCACGCCCCGGCGTAGGCGCCCACCAGCCCTTCGAACACGGCGCCCAGGGCGATCGCCCCCACCAGCATCGGCCCGGTCAGCGAGATCGCCAGGGCGATCCCGAAGGCGCCGCCCACGAACACGCCGGCGATGCCGGCGAGCACCTCGGCGACCTCCCGCGGCCCGACCTGCATGAGGTCCGACGGGTCGTCATGCCGCCGTCGCCAGCGGATGACCTCGGGCAGCAGCCACAGGGTCCCGGCCGCCTGCAGCAGGATCCCCAGCCCGGCCAGCCACAGCCCGGGCGCGATCTGCCCGGTCCCGCCACCCCGTTCCCACGCCACGATCGCCTCGAGCGCGGCCCGGTGCCCGTTGAGCCAGGTGAAGGCCTCGAGCAGGACGAGCACGGCTGGGGCGGCGCGCAGCAACCGGATCCGCGACGTGGCCGGCGAATGGTGGAGCGTCAGCCCGGCCGCGGCGGCCGCCACGAGCACCATGACGACGCCGTCACCCGCTCCGCCCAGGCCGCTGAAGAAGACGGGCTCGATGCCCCGGAACGCCGGTGCCATGCCATCCGCCCAGGGCATGAACCCGGTCACGATCGCGAGCCCGGCCCCGATTCCCACGACCACGCGCGCGGGCGTGAGCAGCAGCGACGAGAAGCGCCGCGCCTTCGTCGGTTCCCAGTGCATCCATTCCTGCATGCCCGGAGTATCGCCCGGACGCGTCAGGGGTTCGGCGTCAGCACCAGCGTCGCAGCGGTGCCTCGGGCGATCGCGGCCTCCGAGAAGGGCAGCGGGACCGTGGCGTTGGCCAGCCACTCGTCGATCCAGTCGTCCGCATGCCGGCTGAACGGCTGGCCGCTCTGGCCCGTCGTCGTCATGATCCGGCCGGCGTCGAGGTCGCTCATGTCGTAGAGCGCCCGCATCGACGGCCCGTTGGTGACGTCGAACAGCCCGGCCAGCGAGGTGACGGGCGTCGATTCCGGGTCGTACGGGTCCGCGTAGGCGCGCGACAGGCGGTAGAACGTGTTGTCCACGGCCCCGGCCGCGCCGGCGACGGGCCTGGTGCCGCTGTTGAAGTACGCCTCGAGCGGCGCGATCCCGCTGGCGCCCAGCGTCGCCTCGCGGAAGGCGATCGTGTGGATGCGGTCCCAGGCCCAGCGGTCCGGGTCCCCGAGGTCGCGCCGGAGCCAGGCGCCCGCGGTGTCGAGCGCCGCCGCCGTGACGTCGGTCGCCGAGGCGCCGGTGCCGGTCCTGACGTCGCCCCACCAAGCCGAGGCGCGCCCCTCGGCGGTGCCGACGAGCGAGGTGGCGAGGTCGTGGGCGTAGTCGGAGCCGATGTAGTCGCGTGCCTGCGGCCCGAGATCGTCGTCGAAGATCGCGCGTCCCAGCGCCAGCTCGAACACGGTGAAGGCGGAGCAGCCCGTGGACGCCGTGTCGCAGCGGGCGTCCCAGCCCTCGATGAGCCGCAGGACCGCGGCGCCGTCGAGGGTCCGGGGCTGGGGGGCCATGTCGGCGAGGGCCGCCGTGAGGCGCGCGGCGCGGCGCAGCGTCGTGTCGCCCTGGATGGCCGCGAGCGTGTCGAGCGTGACGGTGTCGCCCGCCTTGTCGATGAGCTCGAGGATTCGCGCCGCGCGGTCGCCGCGGTCGACCTCGTCGCCGATGAAGGCCTTGGCGGAGTAGACCGCGTTGTTGGCAGTGGCGATGCGGCCGGACGGCGGGTCGAAGACCGAGGGGAGGTCGTCGAAGGGGACGTAGCCCGTCCACTCGTGCTGCCCATCCCAGCCCGGGACGGGCCGGGCGCCACGGTCGGACGCGAGCGTCCGCACGGGGATGTGGCCCGGCAGCTGGTAGCCGATGTGGCCGTCGGCATCCGCGTACACGAAGTTCTGCGACGGCGCCCCGAACTTGGACAGGGCGGCGCGGAACGCGGTCCAGTCGGTCGCCCGGTCCACGGCGAGGAAGGCCTCGAGGACTTGGTCCGGCTCGGCGAGCGCGGTCCAGCGGAGGGCGTAGAGCGAGGTGGCGCCCCGGAGGCGGTCGTCCGTGTCGTTGATGATCGGGCCGTGACGCGTGCCGCGGACCGTCAGCGTGACGTCGTCGCCGCCGGCGACCCTGATGGTCTCGGTGCGGACGGTGAACGGCTCGGAGCCGTTCTCGGTCAGGTAGCGGTTGGGGTCGGCCGGGTCGACCCGTTCCTCGACGAGGTCCTGGACGTCCGGGTTCACGTTCGTGACCCCCCACGCGATGCGGGCGTTGTGGCCCGCGATCACGCCCGGGGTTCCCGGGAAGGTCACGCCCGCGACGTCGAACGGGCAGGCGTCCGATACCGGGCGGCAGTGGAGGCCGTTCACGTACCAGACCGACGGCATGTTGAAGCCCAGGTGCGGGTCGTTGGCGAGCAGGGCGCCGCCGCTCACCGTGTGCGAGGGGGCGACCACCCAGTTGTTGGAGCCGACGCCGCCGCTGTCCACCAGGCCGCGCTCGGGCGCGAGACCGGCGATCGCGGGGATCGCGTTGGCCGCCCGGGCGAGCTCGGTCCATGCGGCAGCGTCCGGAACATCGGCCCGGCCGACGCTGTCACGGCCGAAGACCGGCCCGATCGCTGTGGGCGAGAGCGCGCCGGCCGACGGGGTCTCGGGCGCGGCGATCATCGGCTGGTCGGGGGCGTAGGCGGGGAAGAGCTGGTCGGTGAGCGCCGGGTCGCCCAGGCGGGCGTCGACGAGCATCCGGAAGATCTCGGTGTCCATGTTGCCGCCCAGGCCCCAGGCCTGGACCTTGGCCCAGGTGAGCGTGTCGAGCGGCGTCCACGGCTCCGGCCGGAGGCCGCTCAGCAACGGAGCGTTGCCGCTGAGGGCGCCGGCGACATTGAAGGCGACGCCCAGCGAGTCCGGGTGGCCGTCGAGGTAGGCGTTCACGCCGTCGGCGTACGCCTGGAGAAACGAGCGCGTCTCGTCCGAGATCGCGGCGAGGTCACGGGCCGCGGCCCCTCGCCAGTCGAGCGCCCGGATGAAGGTGTCGGTCGCCACCTGGCTCTCGCCGAACAGCTCCGACAGGCGGCCGGCGCCGATGCGGCGCCAGACCTCCATCTGCCACATGCGCTCCGACGCGTGGACCCAGCCCTGCGCGTAGAGCAGGTCGTGCGTCGTGCCGGCGGTGATCTGGGTCACGCCCGCGGCGTCGCGGCGAACCTGGACCTCGCCCGCCAGGCCGGGGACCGTGACCGATCCCGAGAGCCTGGGCTGGCCCGATGCGGTCAGGGCCGCGAGCAACCCGCCCACCGACAGGACGGCGGCGACGATGACGACGACCACGACCACGAGCGCGCCACGCAGCACGCGTCCCACAGGCTCCTCCTCCTGGCCCGCTGCCCGGCCGCTCCGTGGCGGTCTGGGCGGTGCGGGCGTCAGGCTACCGGGTGGCGGGGTCGCGCGCCGGGTGGTCGCGCGTGGCGCGGTTCGCCACGCAACGGGCCGCTCGCCGAGCCGCGCGCCGGACCCCACCCTCAGCGCGGCAGGAGCGTGCCGAGCCCCCGCTCCGTGGCGGCCTCGAGGATCGCCGAGCCGAAGACCACGTCGGCGAGGCCCGTGCCCAGGTGCGTCGTCACCACGCGCCCGGCCGGCCTCGGTGTCCCCGCCGCCAGCGCCTCGCCCAGCATCGCGGCCGGATCGGGGTAGCCGTCGAAGTTGCCCGCGTCGCGGTTGGCGAGGAACTGCGCCGTGTGGTCGACGAGGAACAGGTCCGCGTCGCGGGCGACCTCGGCGGCGCAGTAGGTGGCGTAGTCCACGGGAACCACGAGCGCGTGGGGCGCCAGCCAGTCGTTGGTCATGACCTGGCGCTCGGGCGGGGCGACGAAGGAGGCGACCGTGACGACGACGTCGGCAGCCTCGATCGCGTCGCGCGCGGAGGCGGTCACGCGCACGGACGCGATCCCCTCGGTGCTGTCGGCGAGGTCCGCGAGGGATGCGGCTCGCGCCGGGTCCCGGTCGTAGACCGCGAGCACGGTTCCCGGCAGCACGGATCCGATCACCGGCACATGACTGCGGCCCTGGATGCCTGCCCCGATGAGGGCCACGCGCGGCTTCGCGCCCGGTGCCATCGCCACGGCCGGAGCGAATGCGCGGATCGCGACGCCGCTGATCGCTGCGGTCCGCTCAGCCGTGATGGGCCCGGCGTCGAGGATCGCCAGCGGCACGGTCGTCACCGGGTCGTTGAGCAGCAGGAGGCCGTAGATCCCGGCGAGACCCGCGGCATTGTTGGCCGGGTTGCCGGAGACCCACTTCATGCCGAGCCGGTCCCCGGACCCATCCTCGGCGGCACCCGGCAGCAGCGCGGGCATCGCGTGCGCGAACGAAAACGCGCCGCGCGGGTGGACCCCGATCTTGGGTGGCAGCTCCGCACCGGCGGCGAGGCCGCGCAACGTGGCCTCGGCGAGGGCGAGGCGCTCGGGCAGGGTTGGCATCGCGGCGGCGACGTCGGCGCCGGAGAGATAGCGCAGGGGCGGCAGGTCCGTCATGGCCGAAGTGTAGGCGCGTGCCCGGGTCGGCTGGGGCCGGGTAGATTAGGCGGGTGAACATCGCCCAGAGCCTCGAGAACCTGCGCCTCGAGCAGGACGCCATCGCGCTCTACGACGCGCTCGCGGCGATCGAGAAGGAGCCGCGTCGCGCCGCCGCCTTCGCCCACATCGCGGACAACGAGCGGCGCCACGCGGACATCTGGGCGAACCGCCTCCGCGAGCTGGGCGCCACCGTCCCGCCGCCCGCCCGGCCGCGGGCCCGCGTCCGCCTGATCATCCTGGGGGCCCGTCTCTTCGGCACCCGTGCCGTGTCGGACCTCGTGAAGGCGCTCGAGGGCGACGAGGTGGAGGCCTACGACGCGCAGGAGGCCAACCCGGCGATCGAGGGCATCGCGGCGGACGAGCGCGAGCACACCGAGATCTGGAAGCGCCTTGACGGGGAGCCGGAGGCCCCGCGCACCGACGCGAAGGGCAACGGCAAGGCCCGGGCCGCTCGCCGCGCATCGGCCGTCGACATCGTGACCGCCAGGGATCACCCGCCGGTGGGTGACGGAGCGAGCGGCGCCGCCGAGGACGTGACCAAAGGCGAGCGCTGGCACCGCAGCGCCCGCTCCGGGACCCTCCGCGCCATCATCTTCGGTGTCAGCGATGGCCTCGTCTCCAACCTGTCGCTGGTCATGGGCGTGGCCGGCGCCTCGAGCCAGGGCGGCCTGATCCTGCTCGCCGGCATCGCCGGGCTGCTCGCCGGCGCGTGCTCCATGGCCGCGGGCGAGTACATCTCGATGCAGAGCCAGCGCGAGCTGTTCGAACGCCAGATCGAGCTCGAGCGCGCCGAGCTCGAGGCCATGCCCGCGGAGGAGCAGCGCGAGCTCGCCGCGATCTATGTCGCCAAGGGGTTGCCGCGCGAGGAGGCGGACCGCATCGCGGAGCGCATGTTCCGGGACCCGCAGACGGCCCTCGACACGCTCGTCCGCGAGGAGCTTGGGCTGGACCCGGACGAGCTCGGCTCGCCCTGGGGTGCCGCCTTCGGGTCGTTCCTCGCGTTCGCCGTCGGGGCGGTGATCCCGGTCCTGCCGTACCTGGTCGGGGCCGGGGCTTCGGCGTTCGCCTTCAGCCTCGGGCTCAGCCTGGTCGCGCTGTTCGGCGTCGGCGCGGCGGTGAGCATGCTCACGGGCCGGAGCCTGCTGTTCAGCGGGTTCCGCCAGCTCGGGCTCGGCGCGGCGGCGGCGGCCGTGACCTACGCGGTCGGCACGCTGATCGGCGTGGGCGTGGCCGGATGAGCGCCGACGACCTCCCGGAGCGCCTCCGGTCGGAGGGCCTGGCCCCGGGCTCGTGGTCCAACGGCCCGCTGGACCGCTACTCGCCCCACCTGCACGACGACGACAAGGTGCTGGTGTGCGCGTCGGGGTCCATCCGGTTCGGGCTCCCGGACCGGGGCGTGACCATCGACCTGGAGATCGGCGACCGCCTGGACCTGCCCGCTGGCACCCGCCACGACGCGGTGGTGGGACGCGAGGGGGTCACCTGCCTCGAGGCGCATCTGCCCGCGGGGGCCCTGGAGCGACTGCAGCGGCGGGCGGCCGGCACCTGGTGAGCGGCCGGACATGAAGACACCCCGACCGGGGCCGGGGTGTCGGGTGGGGTAGGCTGTCGGGGCGCCTACCGGCGGCCGAGTGTGGCCCATAAGATCGGATTCTCGCGGGGATCGCTCGCGCGATCGGGATCGTCGGCGCTCATCACGATGCTGACGATCGAGAACAGGGCGAGGAGGGTGAACACGGCTACGAGCACCATGTATGTGAACCTGCGCTAGCGGGGCCTGGCCGCGGACCGTCTCGGGTCCCGCCGAAGATCCGGCGGGGTCGGCACCCCGTGGTACCCATGTAGGCTTCACTATACCTACGATTGTTGGCATTGACAATCGCATGGCCTAACGAATAGGTACTACGTGAGCAAGAACGCCCCTCTCAGTGACAACGACGCGCGCGTGCTGGACATCCTTCAGGCCCAGGGACGCCGGTCATACGCAGACCTCGGCACGGACCTGGGCATGGCGGGCCCTTCCGTCCACGAGCGGGTCAAGAAGCTGGAGACCCGCGGCGTCATCCGCGGCTACGCGGCGGACGTGGACCCACAGGCCGTCGGGCTGTCCGTCCTCGCCTTCACCTGGGTCACCCAGGCGCCGGGCACCGTGAGCAAGGACCTGACCCCGGAGTTCGCGGCGATCCCGGAGATCGAGGAGTGCCACCACATCACGGGCGCGGCGGACTACATCCTCAAGATCCGGGCGCGCGACATGGAGCACCTCGGGGGCATCGTCCGGCAGATCCAGACCACGAAGGCCGTCTTCTCGACCGAGACGGACGTCGTGTTCAGCACGGGCTTCGAGGGTCGGCCGCTGCCGATCGCGTCCCCCAGCAGCGAGGCGCCCGAAACCGGACGGCCCGGGGGCGCGTAACGCGTGACAGAGCGCCGCGTGGGTGGAGCCGACGAGGCCGCGCTTGTCCGGGCTGTGGCCAGCGGCTCGGAGGAGGCCCTCGCGGCGCTCTACGACCGGCACGTCGAGGGCGTCCATGCCGTCGCGCTCCGGCTCACCGGCGATCGCCGGATCGCCGAGGAGGTCGTTCAGGAGACGTTCCTCGCGCTCTGGAACCGGGCCGAGCTGTTCGACCCGGCGCTGGCGTCCCTCGGGACCTGGCTCCGGTCGATCGCGCGGAACCGGACCGTGGACCGGCTTCGCGCCATCGGGCGCCGGCCCACGCTCGTATCGCTCGGGGGCTACGGGGACGCCGACGACGCGGACTCGGGCCTCGGCCGGCTGGGCCCCGACGTCACGGTGCTGGGGGGTGCGGCGCCCGACCCGAGCCCGGAGGACGCCGCGGAATCGGCATCGCTGCGGGCGGCCATCGCGACGGCCCTCGCAGCCATGCCCGAGGCGGAGCGCACGGTGATCGTGCTGGCCTACCGGGAGGGTCTGACGCAACAGGAGATCGCCCAGCGGCTGGCCTGGCCGCTGGGGACGGTGAAGACGCGGACCCGGCGGGCGCTGGCGCGCCTGCGGGAGCTGCTCGAGGCGGACGAGGCGCCGGCCGGAGCCGGCGCGGCGGACCGCGAGGATGGACATGGATCACGCTGAGGCGCTGGAGCTGATCGAGCTCGCGGCGGTCGAGCCGGACGGGCTCGAGCGACTGATGGCGGGCGACACACCGGAATCGGCGGCCGTCGCCGGCCATCTCGCCGGCTGTCCGGACTGTGTCGCCGAGCTGGCGCGCATCCGGCGCTCGTCCGTGCTGGTCCGCGAGGTCATCGCGCAGCAGCCGGACCCGGCGCTGCGCGCCCGGACCCTCGCCTTTGTGCGCGAGGTTGGCCGCGACCGGTCCCCCGGCGCCGCCGGGCCTGAGTCCGTGCCCGCCCCCGAGCCCGCGCCCGCCCCCGCGGGCGCCCCCGAGCCGGTCGCCATCGCGGGCGCCGCGACGCAGTCGCGGTTGCCCACGTGGGCCGCGCTGGGCGGCATCGCCGCGGCCCTGGTGCTGGCCGTCGGCCTCGGCTTCGTGGCCGGCCAGGCGAACTCGCCGGACACCGCCGGCCGCGAGATCGCCGTCCTCCAGGGCACGACCGAGGCGATGCGGCGCCTCGGCACGCAGCCGGACGCGCGGCGCGTCGAGCTCGTCGCGACGACCGCCGGCACCGGCTCCGCGGGCACGCTCCTCTTCTCACCCTCGAGCGGTGAGCTGGTCATGGTCACGAGCGGACTCGCCCGGCCGGGGCCCGGCCAGGAATACGGCTGCTGGATCGAGGCGAACGGCCAGCGCCGCCGCATCGGGACGATGGACCCGGGCGGTGACCTGGAGTCGTGGGCGGGCCCGGTCGACGGTCTCGCGGACCTGCCACCCGACGCGGTGTTCGGCGTGTCCCTCGTGGCGACCGGCGGCGCCGGGGCCGGCGAGCCGATGCTGACCGGCGGGCTCTGACCGGCGGACGCTCGCGCGCCCCGCCGCGCCTAGGTCGTGGTCTCCGGGTCGCTGGTGGCGGCCCGGTCGCGTTCCAGCGCCCGCAGCTCGGTGGGATCCACGAGCGTGTCGGGGGGCGGGAACCCGAGGTAGCGGCGGTGCGACCGCAGGACTTGCTCCACCCGGTCCGTCTCGAGCCCCGGGTCGTTGAGGGTCCGGGCGATCCAGCCCGCCTCGGCCGTCAGCTCCTCCTCGGTGACCTCGTCCTCGTGCCGGCGCGAATCGGCCAGGACGAGCCACGTGAGGGCGCCGCCGGCGACGACGCCGACGATCAGGAGCCACCAGTTGAAGTCGGTGCTCATCGCGCGGTCCTGCGGGCGGGGAGGGATGGTTGCGTCGCGCCCGAGGATAACCGACACCGTCCCGACGCGCGGTCGGGCTACACTCCCGCCGATGCCCAACCTGCTGTCTCCCTTCCTCGCGCCGTTGATCGCGCTGATCAACGTGCTGCCGCCGTCGATCGCCTTCAACCTCGGGCCGATCCCGGTGTACTTCTACGGCGTGTGCTATGCCGTCGGCCTGGCGGCGACCTACATGGTCATCACGCGCGAGGCAGGGCGCCGCGGTCTCGATCCTCGGCTGGTCGACAACGGGATCATCCTCGTCGCGGTTGCGGCGCTGGTCGGCGGCCGGCTGTACCACGTCATCGACCAGTGGCCCCGGTTCCAGGACAACCTGCTCCTGATCGTCCTGCCCCCGTACTCCGGTCTGGGGGTCTACGGAGGGATCGCGACCGGGACGATCGCCGCGTTCCTGTTCATCCGTTGGCGGCGGCAGCCCTTCTGGCGCTGGGCGGACGTCATCGCTCCCGGCGTGTTCGTGATGCAGGCCGTCGGGCGCTGGGGCAACTTCTTCAACCAGGAGCTCTACGGGCCGCCCACGACGCTGCCGTGGGGCATCGCCATCGACTGCGCCCACCGCGTCGGCGACCACGGGATCCCCCAATGGCCCTGTGCCGACTATCCCGTCGAGACCACGGGGTTCCAGCCGCTCTTCCTGTACGAGTCGCTGAGCGGGATCCTGGGCGCGATCACGCTGCTCTGGATTGCGCGAGGCTGGGGCCCGCGCATGCGTCCGGGCGACATCTTCCTGCTGTGGCTCGTCTGGTACGCCGTGGTCCGGTTCGCCCTCGAGACCCTGCGCACCGGCAACTGGACCGTCTTCGGTCTCCCGACGGCCATGATCATCTCGGTTCTCGCCATTCTGGGCGCGCTGCTCCTCCTTGCGGTCCGGCATCGGCCGGGCGCCGCGGGTGGCGATCGCTGGGGCGAGCCCCCGGAACGCCTCGACGACGCGGACGTCGTTGAGGAGGTCGAGGTCGACGACGAGATCGAGGACGAGGCCACCGGCGCCGAGCCTCCGGGAGAAGGCCGCCCGGCCGATGCCGGCGCTCCCGCCGACGATGACGATGTCGACATCGTGGACGACGACGATGCTCCCCGTGGCGGAGCCTGACGCACCGGCCACACCCGACGCGTCGGACGCACCGGCCACACCCGACGCGTCGAGCGCGCCGGGACGCGCGCCGCGGCGGCGCCCGCGCTCGCGCCTGAGTCCCGACGTCCTGGAGGCCGCCCGCCGCGCCGGTGCGCGCGAGGGACTCGACTGGTTGGGCCGGGAACCTGAGTCCAAGGCCTCCCTCCTGTACCGGCTGCTGCGCCTCCTCGCGCGGTTCCTGCTCTTCGGCGTCTTCCGGTTCCGGATCGAGACGTCCGGCCGCGAGCGGCTGCCCCGGGGCGCGTACCTGCTGGTCGGCGCGGCGCATCGCGGCTGGATGGATCCGTTCGTGGTCATGCACGCCCTGCCGGTCGAGCCTCGCGCCTGGTTCCTGGGCAGCGGCCCATCCACGTTCACCTCGCGCTCGCGCGAACGCCTGATCCACCGGCTGGGCGGGCTGCTGCCGGTCTGGCGCGGCGGCCTCGGGGTCGAGGGGCACGTCGCCTCGGCGCGGGCGGTCGTGCGCAACGGCGGGGTCTTCGTCCAGATGCCGGAGGGGACCGTGTCGGGGCCGCCGGGCCGGATCGGGCCGTTCCGTCCCGGCGCCGCGCTGATCGCGATCCGGACCGGCGCCCCGATCGTGCCGCTCGCGATGGCCGGGACGGAGGAGCTCTACCTCGGCCGGCGGATGGCCTCGCGCATCCTCGCGCCCACGAGCGCACGCGCCCTGATCGGGGACGCGTGGCCGGACGCGCTCCCGGTGGAGGGCAGCCGCGAGGAGCTGGGGCTCGCGAAGCGGCTCACGGAGCGGCTCGAGGCGCTGCTGGGTCCCGAGGTGGAGGCGCTCCAGCCACGGACCGAGGACCCGCCGTCTCACCCCCGGCGCCTGCGGAAGCGCCTCACCTGGCTCTTCCTGCGGCCCGGGCGCCTGGACCGCGCCGACGCCTGACGCGCCCCGCGCCCCGCAGGCCGGTCCGCCCGGGCGCGTGCCGGCTCCGGCGCCCCACCGGCCGCCTGGCGGCCCATCCGCGGCCGAGCGACGTCATCCTGCTCGCCGGGCGCGACGACGGGCACCGATCTGGCCGGTCGCGGGCCCTCCCGGCCGCCAGGGCGAGCGATACGCCGATCGCGGGCGACCGTTGGGCCGCCAGGCGAGCGCGCGCGGCGAGCGCCCGGCCGCACCCCGGGGACCCGCCCGGCCGCACCCCGGGGACCCGCCCGGGCCCCGCTATGCTGCCCCGATGGAGTACGCGTCCTCGATCCTCGACCTCGTTGGTGGCACGCCCCTCGTCCGCATCTCGCGTCTCACGCGGGACCTGGGCCCGATCGATCGCCAGCCGCTGCTGCTGGCCAAGCTGGAGATGCTGAACCCGGGTGGCTCGGTCAAGGACCGCATCGGGCTGCCGATGATCGAGGCCGCGGAGCGCGCGGGCCTCCTCCGGCCGGGCGGGACCATCATCGAGCCCACGTCGGGCAACACGGGCCACGGCCTCGCGATCGCCGCCGCGCTGCGGGGCTACCGCTGCATCTTCGTGATGGCCGACAAGCAGTCACCCGAGAAGCAGGCCCTGCTTCGGGCATACGGCGCGGAGGTCGTCCTGTGCCCGACCAACGTGGCCCCCGAGTCGCCCGAGAGTTACTACTCGGTCGCCACCCGGCTCGCCCGCGACATCCCGGGCGCCTTCAAGCCGGACCAGTACTGGAACATGGAGAACCCGGCCGCCCACGAGCGGACGACGGGCCCGGAGATCTGGCGGCAGACCGCGGGCCGGATCACGCACCTCGTTGCCAGCGTCGGCACCGGCGGCACGATCTCGGGTACCGCGCACTACCTGAAGGCGCGGAACCCGGCGATCCGGGTGATCGGCGCGGACCCCGAGGGCTCGGTCCTGTCGGGCGACACGGCGCGCAGCTACCTGACCGAGGGCGTGGGCGAGGACTTCGTCCCCGGCACCCACGACCCGGCCGTCATCGACCGCTGGGTGCGCGTCAGCGACCGCGACGCCTTCGCCATGGCTCGCCGCATCACCCGCGAGGAGGGCATCCTGGCCGGCGAGTCGTGCGGGACGGCGATGCTCGCGGCCCTCGACGAGGCGGCCCGCCTCGTCCGCGAGGAGCCCGACACGGCGAAGGACGCGGTGCTGGTCGTGATCCTCCCCGACGGCGGCCGCAACTACCTGTCCAAGCTCTACAACGACGAGTGGATGCGTACCCACGGACTGCTCGCCACGACGGGCGCGGTCCTGCGGGTCGGCGACCTCCTGGGCGACCGCCACCACGGGTCCGACCTGCCGCCGGTGATCCTGGCCCGCACGACGGACCGGGTGGGCCAGGCGATCGAGACGCTGCAGCGGTTCGGCGTGAGCCAGCTGCCGGTGTCCGAGCAGGCGGACGGCGACGCGCTCGCCGGGATCGTGGGCTCCGTGAGCGAGAAGGGCCTGCTCGACCGCGCCTACCGGGACCCGGAGACGGTCGAGCGCACGGTGGGCGAGGTCATGGACCGGCCGCTGCCCTCGCTCGAGGTGACCGCGAGCCTCGACGAGGCGTTCGCGCTCCTCTCGGACGGCGCCCCGGCGCTGCTCGCGATCCGCGACGGGCGGCCCGCGGGCGTCATCTCGCGGCTGGACGTCCTGGAGCTCCTCGCCCACCGCGACACCTAGACCCGGGCCGACCCCCGGCTCAGTCGGCCGGCGCGGCGTCCGAGAGCGCGGCGACAAGCTGCCGCGATGTGACCGGCTTGGCCGCGAACCGCACGCCACGCTTGACGACACGCTCGAGATCCAGCGTCTCGGCGGTGTAGCCCGAAAGCAGCACGATGCGCATGCCGGGCTGGCGGTCAAGCACGCGGCTGGCCAGCTCGATCCCCGAGATGCCGGGCATGACGACGTCGCTCACCATGGCGTCGAACGGCTGGGCCCGGGAGTCGACCAGCGCGAGTGCCTCGTCGCCCGAGGCCACGGCGACGACCGTCCAGCCCGCCCGCCGCAGGACCTGGATGGTCATGTCGCGGACGGCGGGCTCGTCCTCGACCACCAGGACCGTGCCCTGGGAAGGCGCGGACCCGTGGCTCGGGGCAGCCTCGTCGGTCGCGGGCGCGTCGACGCGCGGGAAGTACAGCTTGAACGTGGAGCCCTGGCCGGGCTCCGAATAGAGCCAGATGTGGCCCCCGGCCTGGCGGACGATCCCGTAGATGGTGGCCAGGCCGAGGCCCGTGCCCTTGCCGGGCTGCTTGGTGGTGAAGAACGGCTCGAAGATGTGGGCCCGGGTCTCCCGGTCCATCCCCATCCCCGTGTCGCTGACCGCGAGCATGACGTAGGCGCCCGACTGGACGTCGAAGTGTTCCAGGGCATATGGCTCGTCGAACACGACGTTGCCGCTCGCGATGGTGACGCGGCCGCCGTCGGGCATGGCATCCCGCGCGTTGACGATCAGGTTGACCAGGATCTGGTCCAGCTGCCCGGGGTCGACGCGGACGCGCCCGGCATCCTCGTCGAGCGAGAGGACCAGCTGCACCTGCTCGCCGATGAGCCGGCGGAGCATGGGGGCCAGCGCCGTCGTGGCCTCGTTGAGATCCACGACCCGCGGGCTCATCTGGCCCCGGCGGCCAAACGCGAGCAGCTGGGTCGTGAGCAGCGTCGCGCGCTCCACCACGTGCGAGATGGCGGTCGCGTTGGCGTGGGCGAGGTCCGGGTCCAGCTCGGTCCGCCGCTCCGGGGCCAGGTCCTCCTCCAGCATCTCGGCGTAGCCGCGGATCGCGAACAGCATGTTGTTGAAGTCGTGGGCGATGCCGCCCGCCAGCCGCCCGATCGACTCGAGCTTCTGGGCCTGGAGCAGCTGGGCCTCGGCGGTCTTGCGCGCGGTGATGTCCACCACGGTGGCGAAGATCAGGCGGCCCTCGGACGTCTCGACAGGGGAGAGGCTGATCTCCACGGGGAACTCGGTGCCATCGCGCCGGCGCCCGGCGAGATCCAGGCCGATGCCCATCGGCCGCGCCACCGGGCGATCCCAGTAGCGCTGACGACGTCCGTGGTGATCGGCGGCCACACGATCGGGCAGGAGGGTCTCGACCGGCTTGCCCAGGAGCTCCTCGCTCCGGTAGCCGAAGGTCCGATGCACCTGCGGGTTGACGTACGTGATCAGGCCTTGCGAATCCACGGCGACGATGGCGTTGGGGGACGCGTCGAGCACCGCGAGGTGGCCCGTGGCCTCCGCGGCGTCGCCGGCGGACCTGGGACGAGGTTCGCTGGACATGACTGACCTGGTGCTCCGGTGGCCCTGCCCCCGTGGCCGGCCTCCCGTGGACCGTGACTGTACCGGGCCACGTCAACATCCATCTGAGGGTGGTGCGATGATCCGGCGATGCACGAACCCGACGACCGCGACGCCATCGCCACCCGCGCCGTCCACGCCGGCGCGGAGCCCGACGAGCTCACGGGTGCCGTCTCGCCGCCGATCTACCAGACCTCCACCTATGCTCAGGACGGCGTTGGGCGCCCGCGCGCCGGCTACGAGTACGCGCGGACGCAGAACCCCACCCGGGCACGCCTCGAGCGGGCCGTCGCGGATCTCGAGGGCGGGCGGCACGGCATCGCCTTCGCGTCCGGCTCCGCGACCACGTCGGCGCTGGCCCAGCTGGCGGCCGGCGGCGAGGAGATCCTGGTTGGCGACGACGTCTACGGCGGCACGTACCGCTACTTCGAGCGCGTCCACCGGCCGGCCGGGGCGGGGGAGGCCCGCTACGCGGACCTGGCCTCGGGGCCGGACACGCTTTGGGAGGGGCTGACCCCCGCAACGCGTCTGGTCTGGCTCGAGACCCCGTCCAACCCGCTGCTCAAGGTGACCGACATCGCGGCGGTCGCGCGGACGATCGGGGAGTGGGCGGCCCAGGCGGGGAGCCCCGCGCCGCTGCTGGTCATCGACAACACGTTCGCCTCACCGGCGCTCCAGCGGCCCCTGGAGCTGGGCGCGGACGTCGTCTTCCACTCCGCGACCAAGTACCTGGGCGGCCACTCGGACACGATCCTGGGCATCGCCGTCACGACCTCCGACACCGTCGCCGAGCGCCTCCGGTTCCTCCAGAACGCGATGGGCGCCGTGCCCGGTCCGTTCGACTGCTTCCTGGTCCTGCGCGGCCTGCGGACGCTGGCGATCCGGATGGAGCGGCACTCCGCCAACGCGCTGGTGGTCGCGCGCTTCCTCACCTCGCGGCCGGACGTGGCCTGGGTGCGCTACCCCGGCCTCGCCGATGGGCCGCACGCCCACCCGGAGGCGGCGGTCGCGGCCAGGCAGATGGCGCTGGCCGGGGCCCCGGCGTTCGGCGGCATGGTCTCGTTCATCCCGGCGGCCGGTGGAGCCCACGGGCGGACCGCGGCGGAACGCGCGATCGCGATCTGCGAATCCACCCGGCTGTTCACCCTGGCCGAGTCGCTGGGCGGCGTGGAATCGCTGATCGAGGTGCCGGCGGCGATGACCCACATGTCCGTGGCCTCCTCGACGCTCGCGGTGGACCCGGCGCTGGTCCGGCTCTCGGTGGGGATCGAGGCGTCAGGGGACCTCGTCGCGGACCTCGCGCGGGCGCTCGACGAGGCGTAACCGGGTCTGCCCGGCCGGGCGCCGGCACGGTCGGTGCCTGGTGGACCGGCGCCCCCTGACCCGGAGGGTCGCCGGACCGCGCGGATCGGCACGCTCGCCGGCAGCCAGGCCGACGGGCCGGGGCGGCCGACGGGCCGGGGCGGCCAACGGGCCGGAGGGCGCGCCATCGGCAGGCAGAACGGCCTGCGCGGGGGCCGCTCATCGCCGGGGTACAATGCCCGCCACCTGAATCGCAACCTTTGACTGCGGAAGCCGACTCCCGGGCCCCCACGGGTCCGTCACGCGCGGCCGGTCACGAATCGCTGCGGGCGTGTGCGCCCGTGCCGCAGCCGAGGTACCCGACTGTGACCCTGTCCAGCCCCGTCCCAGCCGTCCCCATCGGCGGAAGCGTGGTCGCCAACCTGCCCGTCGCCGAGCTGTACGAGCTCGCCATCCGCGCGGGCGAGGGCACGCTGGCCGCCGAGGGCCCCCTCGTCGTCCGCACGGGCCTCCACACTGGCCGCTCGCCCAAGGACAAGTTCATCGTCCGCGAGCCCTGGAGCCAGGACAAAGTCTGGTGGGGCGAGGTCAACCACGAGATCAGCGAGGCGCACTACGACACGCTGCGCGCCCGGCTGATGGCGTACGTCGCGGACAAGCACCTCTACGCCCAGGACATGTACATCGGCGCGCACGAGGCGCACCGGCGCAGCCTCCGCGTCTACACCGAGACGGCGTGGGCCAGCATCTTCGCGCGCAACCTGTTCCGCCGGCCGCCGCGCGAGGACCTCGCGGGCTTCGTCCCCAACTTCACGATCATCAACGTGCCCAGCTTCCAGGCGGACCCCGCCACCGAGGGCACGCGGACGGGCACGGCGATCCTGCTCCACCTCCAGCGGATGGAGATCATCATCGTCGGGACGATGTATGCGGGCGAGATCAAGAAGTCCGCGTTCACGGTCATGAACTACCTGATGCCGGACGAGGGCGTGCTGCCGATGCACTCCTCGATCAACGTCGGCGCCGCGGGCGATTCCTGCATCTTCTTCGGCCTCAGCGGCACCGGCAAGACCACGCTGTCCGCCGACCCGCTGCGCAGCCTCGTCGGTGACGATGAGCACGGCTGGGGCGACGGCTACACCTTCAACTTTGAGGGCGGCTGCTACGCGAAGACGATCCGCCTGTCCTCGATGTACGAACCGGACATCTTCGCGACCACGAAGCGCTTCGGAACCATCCTCGAGAACACCGACATGTTCCCCGAGACCCGCGAGCTGGACCTGGACTCCGAGCGGTTCACCGAGAACACGCGGGCGGCCTACCCGCTCCACTTCATCGGCAACGCGGATCCCACGGGCGTGGCCCCGGGGCCGAGGCACGTCGTGTTCCTGACCGCCGATGCCTTCGGCGTCCTGCCGCCGATCAGCAGGCTGACCCGCGAGCAGGCCGCGTACCACTTCATCAGCGGCTACACGGCCAAGCTCGCCGGCACCGAGATCGGGGTCAAGGAGCCCAGCGTCACGTTCAGCGCGGGCTTCGGGGCTCCGTTCCTGCCGCGGCACCCGGGCGAGTACGCACACATGCTCATGGACCACCTCGAGAAGGACGACGTTCCCGTCTGGCTGGTGAACACCGGCTGGACCGGCGGCCCCTACGGCGTCGGCCACCGGATGAACATCAACCACACCCGCAACATGGTCCGCGCCGCCATCAACGGCGAGCTCGACGGCGTAGAGACCGTGATGGACCCGATCTTCCGGGTCGCCGTCCCGGTCGCCGTCCCGCGCGTGCCGGACGAGGTCCTGATCCCGCGCAACACCTGGGCCAACAAGGACGCCTACGACGAGGCGGCCCGCCGGATCGCCGCGATGTTCCACGAGAACTTCGCCAAGTACGCCGAGGGCGTGTCCGAAGGCATCCGCACCGCCGGCCCCATCGTGGTGGACACCTCGGTCGAGGTCTAGCCAACCGCTGGCAATCCCCGGGCCCGACCGCCGGGGCGCGTCGGCCCTCCACTGGTACGTGAGGAGCAACGACAGCATGGCCCGCAACAAGGTCACCGTCATCGGCGCCGGCAACGTCGGCGCCACCACCGCCCAGCGCATCGCGGAGGCCGGGCTGGCCGACGTGGTCCTGGTCGACATCGTCGAGGGCATGCCCCAAGGCAAGGGCCTCGACCTCGCCGAGGCCGCGCCCGTCGTGGGCCACGACGCTCATGTCCTGGGCACCAACGACTACGCGGATACGGCGGGGTCGGACATCATCGTCGTGACCTCGGGCATCCCGCGCAAGCCCGGCATGAGCCGCGACGACCTCATCGCGACCAACGCGGGGATCGTCGGGGGCGTCGTCAAGCAGGCGGCGGCCGTCAGCCCCGACGCGATCATCATCGTCGTCACCAACCCGCTCGACGTCATGTGCCACGTCGCCAAGACGGCGTCCGGCTTCCCGCGTGAGCGCGTGCTGGGCATGGCCGGCGTCCTGGACTCCGCGCGCTTCCGGACGTTCATCGCCATGGAGCTGGGCGTCTCGGTCAAGGACCTCCACGCGTTCGTCCTGGGCGGCCACGGCGACACGATGGTGCCGTTGTCCCGCTACAGCACCGTGGCCGGTGTGCCGATCACCGAGCTGCTCCCCGCGGACCGCGTCAAGGCGCTCGAGGACCGCACGGCCAACGGCGGCGCCGAGATCGTGGGCCTGCTCAAGACCGGCTCCGCGTTCTATGCCCCGGCCGTCTCGGCGTACGAGATGGTCGATGCCATCCTCAACGACCGCAAGCGCGTCCTCCCGTGCGCGACGTTCCTCCAGGGCGAGTTCGGGGTCGACGGCTACTACGTCGGCGTGCCGGTGGTCCTGGGTCGCGGCGGCCTGGAGCGCGTGTTCGAGATCAACCTGACCCCGGACGAGCAGGCCGCCTTCGAGAAGTCCGTCAACGCTGTCAAGGAGCTGGTGGCGGCCCTGCCCGCCTGACCGGTGTGGGCGCAGCGGTCGGGACGGCACCCGGCCGCTGTCGCCGCATGCACGCAGCGGTGCCCGGGTGCACCATGGGGTGACTTTCGGCGGTTTCGCGTGTAGTCCTTCTGGGCTACAGTCCCACCAGTCGTCGGGGCTCGCGCCCGCGCGGGCGTCGCCGAGGGCCCACCACCGCGAGGAGACCAGATCGTGCGACGCCTCGGGCTCGCCTTCGCCGCTGCCGTGACCGTGGCCCTGATCGCGGCAGCACCAGGTGGGGCGCTCGCGGTCAGCCCCCGGGTCCAGACCGATGGAACCACCACGAAGGCGACCGTTGACCAGGCCTACGCGCTCGTCCAGTTGAAGGGCGCGCCGCTGGCCGGAAAACGTGCGGTGCCCGATGCACCGCCAATGGACGCGGGCGATCCCGCCTCGTCAGGGTCGTTGTTATGATCACGCGGGAACGCTCTGGGCGCACCGGAAGATCGTTTTCCCGGCTCCGCTTGCCGGGAGATCCGCTACCCGCGGATCTGTCCAGGAGTCGCGTCGGCCCTCCGACGCGGACGAAGTCAGGTATCGCCTGAGGAGGACCATGAACCGGAGGCTGCTCACTGCCTTTGCGGCATCGGCCGTCATCGTCGCAACGGTGATGCCCCTGACAGCGGTCGCGGCGTCACCGACGCGCCACTTCGAGCGACTCGACATCAGCAAGATCGACCCCAAGCTCGGCCCCGCGCTGCTCGCCAACCGCGACGTGGCGGTGATCGTGCAGCTCAAGGGCGATCCGGCATCCGCGCGCGCCGGCCTGTCCAACGCAGAGCGCGTTGCCGTCGCGAAGACGCTCAGGGCCAACCAGGCCCGCCTGGACGCCGGCATCCGGACCGCCGGCGGCAAGATCCTCGCCAGGTTCCAGTACGCGTACAACGGCGTCAAGGTCCGGATCGCCGGCCGTAACGTCGCGGCGCTCAGCGCGCTGCCGAACGTGGTCTCGGTGCGCGCCGTGCGGATCTACACGATCGACAACGTCAGCAGCGTGCCGTTCATCGGTGCGCCGGCCGGCTGGGCGGATCTCGGCGAGACCGGGGCCGGCCAGACGATCGCGGTCATCGACACCGGCATCGACTACACGCACGCCAACTTCGGCGGCGCCGGCACGGCCGCAGCCTTCGCGGCGAACAACCCGACCGTCATCGAGCCGGGCACCTTCCCGACCGCCAAGGTCATCGCCGGCTGGGACTTCGCCGGCAACAACTACGACGCCAGCAACGAGACCGGCTCGCCGGACCCGGCACCGGACCCGGACCCGCTCGACTGCTACGGCCACGGCTCGCACGTCTCCGGCACGGCCGCGGGCGACGGCGTCAGCGCGGAGGGCACCACCTACCCCGGACCCTACGACTCAACGACCTATTCGAACAGCTTCGCCATCGGCCCGGGCGTCGCCCCCTCCGCGAAGCTGATCGCGCTCAAGGTCTTCGGCTGCTCGGGCTCGACCGACCTCACCGTCGATGCCCTTAACTGGGTCGGGAGCTACAACGCGACCCACGACGACGCGATCGACGTCGTGAACATGTCGCTCGGCTCGTCCTTCGGCCGCGGCGACGACCCGGACGCGGTCGCGACGAACGCGCTCGTCACCTCGGGCGTCGTCGTGGTCGCCTCCGCCGGCAACTCTGGCCCCAACGCCTACATCACCGGCTCGCCCGCGGCGGCCGACGGCGCGATCTCCGTCGCGGCCGAGGACACGATGGCGAGCTTCCCCGGTGCCGTCATCGATTTCGCGACGGCGACCGACATCACCAACGCCAACAACCAGAACGCCTGGCCGCGCCTCCCCGTCAACGGCACCCTGAAAGTGATCTACAGCGCCCCCGGCGTCGTCAGCCTCGGTTGCACGGAGGCCGCTTACGGCACGCTCCCGGCGAACACGATCGTCGCTATCCAGCGCGGCTCTTGCCCGTTCGTGGACAAGGGCGCTGCCGCCCAGGCCGCGGGCGCGATCGGGGTCATCGACATCAATCGTGACGACATCGCGAACCCCGACGAGCTGCCGACGTTCATCGGGTACAACCCCGAGATCTTCGACATCCCGATGATCGGCGTCGGGCGGGGCGTCAAGGCCGAGATCATCGCCGCCGACGGGCAGGCCGTGACGCTTCAGCCGGGCGGCACCATCAGCAACCCGACTTACAGGAAGATCGCCTCGTTCAGCTCAGGCGGCCCGCGCAACGGCGACAGCGCCGCGAAGCCCGATGTGACCGCCCCCGGCGTGTCCATCGTCTCGACGCTCGTCGGCAGCGGCAACAAGGGCACGACCATGTCCGGGACGTCCATGGCGTCGCCGCACGCGGCCGGTGTCGCCGCGCTCGTCCACGGCGCCAACCCGACATGGACCGCGCTCCAGGTCAAGGCCGCGATCATGAACACTGCCACGGTCGGCACGGGCCTCACCTCCGGATACGTCACGCGCGTCTGGGGCGCGGGCCTCGTGCAACCGCGGCGGGCGATGGACACCGTCGGGCTCGCCACGACCGGCAGCCTGACCGCCAGCCTGTCGTTCGGCTACGACCCGCTGTCGGCGGCCTACAGCGAGACCCTGCCGATCACGCTCTGGAACAACAGCGGTTCGCCGATCACATACAACCTAACCGGCGCGAGCATCGTCTCGCTGTCCTCGGCCAGCGTGACCGTGCCCGCGCACGGCAGCGTGACGGTGGCCGCGACCGCGTCCCTCAACGCCGCCGCGCTCGCCGCGGAGCCGACGACCTCGGTGCTGCTCGGTGGCGTCCTCTGGGGCGGTGTCCGTTCCCGCACCGGCGCCATCGTCGCCACGCCGACCACATCCGGTGGCGGCATCTACCCGCTGCGCATCCCGTTCGTCGCGGTGCCGCGAGCGCTGTCGAGTGTCACGGCCGGCACGCGCTCCGCGTATACCGTGGCAAACGGCATCGCGACCGCGACCGTGCCCCTCACCAACAGCGGGCTGCACGCCGGCTACGCGGACGTCTACGCCTGGGGTCTCTCCGACCCGCAGGACCTGCCGTCCATTGCCCGCGCAACGGACGACATCCGGGCCGTCGGCGTCCAGTCGATCCCGGCCGAGGTGCTTACCGGTACCCCCGATCCCAGCGATCGCGGCCTGATCTTCGCGGTCAACACCTGGGGCCGCTGGTCGTCCGGGTCGTCCAGCGAGTTCGACATCGCGATCTACGGCGCCAACAAGCACAAGCCCGACTTCTACGTGGTCGGCG
>JBBSCF010000007.1:0-97452 GCA_038250545.1 Candidatus Limnocylindrales bacterium
CCGTGCCCGAGGGGGCCGGCGTCGGCGTGACCTCGGGGATCGGGGTCGGCGTGACCTCGGGGATCGGGGTCGGCGTGGGCGTCGGCGTGGGCGTCGGCGTGGGCGTGGGCGTCGGCGTGGGCGTGGGCGTGGGCGTGGGCGTCGGCGTGGGCGTCGGGCAAGCCGCGACCACGATGCTCGACTTCGTGAAGCCGTCCGACCAGACGACCTTGTAGGTCCCCGGCGTTACGGCGTACTTGCCGCCGCCGTTCACGTTGTCCCAGACCAGCGTGTCGGGATTGTCGGACGTGCGGATGATGTCCGCCGTCTTGCTGGGATAGTCGAGCTGCAGGTAGCCACCGCACGTGGCGACGGCGTTGTGGGCCACGACGCTGCCGGCGAAGAACGCCAGGAGCATGACGGCGGCTGTCAGGGCTGCGAGCGTGGAGCGCACTCCTCCACGCCGGGCCCGGCGCGTGCCGGTTCCCAGGACCATGTCAAACCTCCCCGGTATTGCCCCGGTCGGCGGAGCATTCGCTCACGCCGCCGGTTCCGGCGGTCCAATTCGCCGGTAGATGAGGACCGCTCGATCGTACCTACATCTAGGTACTTTGCACCTAACGAAACGCCTTGCGACTGGTGACACCACCGCACAGGACCTCACCGTTCTGGTGGCCCGCCGCGCCGATGGTCCTGGGACCGGTGCACGCGGACACCGGGCGACCACGCTTCAGCCCGGGCGCGAGTACCCCTGGGCCGGCCACGGCTCGCAGCGGAGCGGGCGGTCCGCCCGGTAGCCCATGGCGTAGTCGGCCTGGATCAGGGTGTGGAGCTGGCTGGTCCCCTCGTAGATCACCGCGGCCTTGGCGTTGCGCAGGTACCGCTCCACCGGGAACTCGTTGGAGTACCCGTTGGCGCCATGGATCTGGATCGCGTCGAGGGCGGCCTGGACCGAGTGGTCGGTGGCATGCCACTTCGCCAGCGACGTCTCGCGCGTGTTCCGCAGGCCCTGGTTCTTGAGCCAGGCCGCCTGGAGGACCAGCAGCCTGCCGATCTCCGTCCCCCTCGCCATCGTGGCGATCATCTGCTTGACCAGCTGGTGCTGGCCGATCTCCTGCCCGAAGGTCTCGCGCTCGTGCGCGTACCTGACGGACGCGTCGAGGCAGGCCTGGGCGAGGCCGACCGCGCCCGCGGCCACCGTGAAGCGGCCCTGGTCGATGGCGCTCATGGCGATGAGGAAGCCCTCCCCCTCGTCGCCGATGCGGTTCTCCACGGGGACGCGCACGTCCTCGAAGTCGATCAGGCCCGTGTTTCCGGCCCGGATGCCCAGCTTGCCGTGGAGCGTCCCGGTCGTGAGCCCGGGCATCCCGCGCTCCACGATGAAGGCCGTGATGCCCTTGTGC
The DNA here is from genome assembly GCA_038250545.1 of Candidatus Limnocylindrales bacterium. Classification (GTDB taxonomy): domain Bacteria; phylum Chloroflexota; class Limnocylindria; order Limnocylindrales; family CSP1-4; genus CAIXZV01. The sequence continues at coordinate 1,383 of JBBSCF010000007.1, forward strand.
TTCTTCGCCCGGTCCACGGACGCGAAGACCAGGACGTGGTCGGCGAGATCGGCCAGCGAGATCCAGATCTTGTGCCCGTTGAGGACGTAGCTAGCGCCGTCGCGCCGCGCGGTGGTCGCGAGGCTGCCCGCATCGGTCCCCACGCCGGGCTCGGTCAGGGCAAAGGTCGCCAGCTTCTCGCCCTTCGCCTGGGGCACCAGCCAGCGCTGCCGCTGCTCCTCCGTCCCCCACTGGAGGAGCGTCAGGCTGTTGAGTCCCACGTGAACGCTCTGGACCACGCGGAACGCCGTGTCGGCGCGCTCCAGCTCCTCGCACAGGAGCGCGAAGCTGACGTAGTCCATGCCCAGGCCGCCGTACTGCTCCGGGATCGGCGCGCCCAGGAACCCGAGCTCGCCCATCTTCTCGAAGATCTCGCGGTGGACGTCACCGCCCGCATCCCACTCCCGGATGTTGGGCAGGATCTCCGCCTCCACGAACGCGCGGGCGGTGTCGCGGACGAGCCGGTTCTCGTCGGTCAGGGTGAAGTCGATCACGGGGTGGAAGCCTCGACGTGGAATCCCGCGGACTGGGCGGGCAGGGCGGACGTCCGGCCATGCTACCGCCGGGCTCCGGCCGCGCGCCTCGCGGGCGTGGCGTGAGCGGAGGCTGATGCGCCGGTGACTCCGCGCCGTCCACGCTCCCTATACTCGACCCGTGGACACCAACGACGCCTCCCCCGCCCTCGACCTCGCCGCCCTCGCCGGCCCCAACATGTCGCCGGTCCTCGGGCGGTACATGGACCGCAGCTGGTCGCACGGCATCGGCCACCGCCTGTACGACACGGCCGGCCGCGGCTACCTGGACTTCGCGAACGGCATCGCCGTCACGGCCCTGGGCCACGCCCACCCGCGGGTGACGGCGGCGATCCATGCCCAGGTCGACCGCCTGATCGGGCCCGTCCACGCGATCGGCTTCGCCGAGCCCACGGTGACGCTGGCCCGGATGCTCGCGGACACGTTCCCGGACCCGCTGGACACGGTCCTGTTCCTCAACTCGGGCTCGGAGGCGATCGACGGCGCGCTGAAGCTCGCGCGGCGGGTCACGGGCCGGCCCGGGATCATCGCGTTCAGGGGAGGGTTCCACGGCCGGACGATCGGCGCGACGAGCGTGACGACGTCCAGCATCAACTACCGGACCGGCTACGAGCCGCTCCTGCCGGGCGTCTACTTCGCGCCGTATCCCGCCGCGTACCCCGACTTCGGCGGTGACGAGGAGGCCGCGACCCGCTCGAGCCTCGCGATCCTCGGGTCACTGCTCAACACGGTCATCGCCCCGTCGCAGGTCGCAGCGATCCTCATCGAGCCCGTCCAGGGCGAGGGCGGCTACCACCCGGCCCCGGCGGCGTTCCTGGCGGCGCTGCGCGCACTGTGCGACGAGCACGGCATCCTGCTCATCGCCGACGAGGTGCAGTCCGGGTTCGGGCGCACCGGCGAGATGTGGGCGTTCCAGCACGCCGACATCGTCCCGGATGTCGTGTGCATCGCGAAGGCCATCGCCAACGGCCTGCCGCTCTCGGCGATCGTGACGCGCCGGGAGCTCCAGGCTCGCTGGGGCCGCGGCGCGCACGGCACGACCTACGGCGGCAACCCGGTCGCGTGCGCGGCCGGCGTCGCGGTGCTCGAGACGATCCTCGAGGAGGATCTCGTCGCCAATGCGCGACTCCGTGGCGCCGAGCTCGCCGGCGGGCTGCGCGAGCTCATGGCCGAGCACGCGATCATCGGCGACGTCCGGGGGCCCGGGCTCATGATCGGCGTCGAGTTCGTGCGGGACCGGTCATCGCACGAGCCGGACGGGGCGACGGCGGACGCGGTGGCGGCGCGCGCGGTGGACGCCGGGCTCCTGCTGCTGACCTGCGGGCCGCAGCACCAGGTGATCCGCTGGATCCCGCCGCTCAACGTGACCGTCCCCGAGGTCGAGGAGGCGCTGCGGCTGTTCGAAGGGGCGCTGGCGGGCTAGACCGGTCAGGTCCGAGCGGCCTGTCCCCGGCCGGCGCCCGAGTCTCAGCTGAGCGGCGGACCGTCGTCGTCGAGGATCGGTCCCGGCGGGACGGGCCGCGCAGCCGCCAGCAGCAGAGCGGCATGCGCGCGCCGGAGGCCGGCGGAGGTCAGCCCGCGATGGGGCTGCCCGTGGGCCGATCAGCGATTGCGTGCCAGGAAGGCCATCACGTCCTGGAGGCGGAAGCGGCGGTCACCGCGCTTGCACACCCGGTAGAACGGCAGCTCACCGCGGTCGCCGAGACGCTTCACGGTATTCACGTGCAGGTGGAGCATCTCGGCCACTTCGCTCGCCGTGAGCATGGGCCCGAGATCGTTGATTGCCATCGACGCCATAGGATCAAGCCTCTGTCACTTGGTGAGCCGATCGCCCGTTCAGGGCACTGCGGTGCGGTGCGGCTCGCTGCTGATGGGAGTGTCGGAGTGCAGAGGGGGTTCGCCAAGCCGTACTCTCGTCTACCCGGTGGTACCAGCGGTGCGGTCCGGTACGGCTCGGGGACGATGGGGCGACGCGTCGGCGCGCGCGCCCGCGGGCGGAGCGAACTCGGGACGGGGCCCAGCCTGGGGCCGGGACCGCGCGACCGGCGCTTGGGGGCACATCCATGCGTCGATCGATCGCGATCGCCGGCCCCGGGCGAGCACGCCGCCGGTCCGGAGAGCCGGACGGGGACGACGGTGGCATTGTCGTCCCCGGCGGGTGGACCTGCACGTCCCGGGCGAAGCTTGTGGTGCGGCGCGGCAACGCCTCAGGACGGCCCGGCGATGACGTTGACCCAGAGCCAGGCCCGCGGGACGAGCCCGGATGCGTGGATCGTCGCGGCCCGGGGCCGCCCGACGTACCGGACGTGCCACGGCTCGGAGCGGTAGCAGGACACGGCCCGCTCCCCCGGCGGGTACGACACCACGAACCCGTAGCGCCACGCGTTGCGCGCGATCCAGGCGTACGCGCCCGGACGGTTCGCGAGGTCCAGGGCCGTGCCCAACTGGTGTTCCGAGTGGCCGGGGCGCGCGGCGCGCAGGGCCCCGGCGTCGGGCCCCAGGAGGGCGACGAAGGACCGGTAGAGCGCCTTCTGCGTGGCGTAGCTGCGGTAGCCCGACGTGACCCGCAGCGTCACGCCCGCGCGCCGCGCCGCCGAGACCATCACGCGCAGGTCGCCGATGACGAGGCGGCGGACCCGGTAGCCGCCGTTCATGCCGGCGTTCGCCGTGGACACGAGACCGGGCGGCACGTACGACCGGGCGACCCGGTAGCGGGTATCGAGGAGCGTGGACGCCCAGGCCGCGTACGCGCGCGACGGGGCGGGATCATCGGCACGAACGCAAGCGGGCACGGGCGCGGGGTCGGCCGCGGCGGCCGGGCGCGGCGCGGCGCCCAGGACCGCCGCCGCGGAGAGCAGCCCGATGGCCAGAATCCGATGCGGGCGCCGGGTCGGCGCCGGGAAGGGTGTCGTCATCCGGGCACAATGATCGCCCGGATCGCCTCACTCGATGTCGTCGATCTCGACGCGGTCGTGCTGGCGGCGCTTGCGGGCCGTGGCGTGCTTGACGATCTGCCGCTGCGGGCTCGTCGGCTCGGGCTCCCAGGACTGGCCGTGGCGGTGCGGACGCTCCGCGGCGATCTTGCCGTCGGGGCGGGCGTGGACCGAGACATGCGTGGAGTGCTGCATCTCACCCACTCATCCGGTACGACGGCCGGGCGGCCGTCCCATGCGGGGATGCTCCCTCGGCGCGCCGTCCGGGGCAATAGGGCGAACGTAACGGGGGCGAGGGCGCAAGCGCCCCGATCTCAGGGTGTTCCCCGATCTCAGGGTGTTCCCCGAGGGCGGACCTCGAGCAGCTCCAGCTCCGCGGTCGGCGGGATGCCCCGCAGCTCGCCGCAGCCGGGGCACACGGCCTGGGAGGGACCGATGACGTCGTCGTGGCCCAGGGCGCCGTCGAACCCGCAGGGGCAGGCCAGGCGGACATCGAACGGCTCCACTTCGAGCGCCGCCGTCTCGAGGACCGTGCCGGGCACCAGCATCTCGAACGCCTGGCGCAGCACGTCCTCCGGGATGGTCGTGGCCCGCCGGACCCGGATCAGCGCCACGGGCCGGCCCCCGGACCGGTCAACGGCCGCGTCGACCAGCTGGGCAACGAGCCCCACCTCATGCACGGCGATGGGCCTCCACGACGGTCGCGACGAGGTCGGCGGCACGGCCCACCGCCGCCGCCACCACATCCGAGAGCTCCTCCCCCACCTCGAGCGAAGCGGGCCCGATGCTGATCATGACGACGGGCGGCGCCGTGCCCCAGAGCTCGCGGGCGAGCCCCACGAGACCCGCCGGGTCCAGGTGGTGCGTCCAGGCCGTGCCGGGGTCCCCGGCGGGTTCCAGGCGACGCAGGGAGACCTCGCCCGGCGCCTCCCCGACCCCTGCGTCCACCAGGACGAGGAGCGAGGCCCGGCTGGCGTCGTAGGCGAGCTCCGGGGTCAGCTGGTGCTCACCCCGGATGTCCGCCCCGGCGAGGCGCGGATCCCCGGCAAGGCGCGCGGCCACCGCCGGCCCGACGCCGTCGTCGGAACGCAGCGAGTTGCCGTAGCCCACCACCAGGACCGGGCCGGACGTGGTTCCGGCCCGGGGCGGTGCGGGCGTGTCGCCGGTGGCCACGCCCGTGGTCGTCATCGGGCGATCTCGCCCAGGACCGTCCCGCCCGGGGCCAGCAGCTGGATCTTCAGCGCCATCTGGCCGAGGGCGTGCGTGGAGCACGAGAGGCACGGGTCGTAGCAGCGGATCACGGCCTCGACGCGGTTGAGCATCGACTCCTCGAGTCGGTCCGCCTTCACGTGCTTGCGGGCGACCTGGAGCACGGCCCGGTTCATGGCCGCGTTGTTGTGCCCCGTGGCGATCACCAGGTTCGCCCACTCGACCAGGCCGTCGTCGTCCACCTTGTAGTGGTGCATCAGGGTGCCGCGCGGGGCCTCGGAGACGCCGATGCCCTCGTTGCGGTTGATGCCGGCGATGGACCGCGTGTGCTTGCCCAGGATCTCGGGCCCCTTGAGCAGCTCCTCGATCTTCTCGATCGCGTTGAGCGTGTCGATGAGGCGCGCGTAGTGATAGTGGAAGGACGAGCCGGCGACCCGCCCAACGCGCCAGCGGAACTTCTCCAGCTCCTCGTCGGCGCGGGGCGTGCCGCAGCGCTCGGCGACGTTGAGCCGCGCGAGCGGTCCGACGCGGTAGATGCCGTCCGGGTAGCCCATCGGCTTCCAGTAGGTCGTCTTGAGGTACGACCACGGCTCCACGGCCTCGCCGATGTAGTCGTTGAAGGTCTTGGGATCGACCTTGTCGGCGAGGAAGTGGCCGTCGGCGTCGACGACGCGGATCCAGCCGCCGTAGTGGTCGACGTTGCCGTCGCGGTCCACCAGGCCCATGAACGCCGAGCGGAAGTTGCCGAAGGTGCTGGCCTCCTCCTCCCAGCGGATCATGTCCTGCTTGTACCAGGCGATGGCCCGCTCGGTGGCGGCGATGGCCTCGGGCACGCCGGCGAGGATCCGGTCTCGGAGCTCGACGGTGAGCTGGAAGTCCACGCCGCCCGGGACGATGCCCGTCGGGTGGATCCGCTTGCCGCCCAGCCACTCGATGATCTGCTGGCCCCACTTGCGCAGGCCGATCCCGTCCATCGCGAGCTGCGGGTTCTTGCGCGCCACGCCGACGATGTTGCGGATCGCCGGGTCGGCGTCGAACCCGAACAGGAGGTCGGGCGAGCTGAGGTGGAAGAACGACAGGGCGTTGCTCTGGACGATCTGGCCCAGGTTGATGATCCGCCGCAGGTCCGCGCCGGTCGGCGTCGGCTCCACGGCCATGATGTCGTCCACGGCCTTGGACGAGGCGACGAGATGGCTGACCGGGCAGATCCCGCAGATGCGGGCCATGATCGCCGGCATCTCGTGAACGGGACGACCCTGGGTGATCCGCTCGAAGCCGCGGAACTGGGTGACGTGGAAGTGGGCGTCGACGACCTCGCCGCGGTCGTCGAGCTGGATGGTGATCTTGGAGTGGCCCTCGATCCGGGTGACGGGATCGATCGTGATCGTCTGGCTCATCGTCGGGCTCCCTCAGCGCCCGAACCGGGCGCCGGCGACCGCGGGGGTCCGTCCGGACAGCAGGTCGTCGAGCAGGGTGTAGATGATGTCCGCGCTGGGTGGGCAGCCGGGCAGGAAGATGTCCACGTCCACGAACCGGTTGATCGGCTGCGAGGTCGGGAGGAGCATCGGGATGATGCGGTTCGGCACCATGGGGTTGATGTCGACGTTCTCGATGTAGGCGCGATCCAGCAGCGCCTGGGTTCCGATCGGGTTGCGCATGCCCGGGACGTTGGACGTCACGGCGCAGTCGCCGAACGCGATCAGCACCTTCGTCCGGGCACGGACCGTGTGGATCCGCTCGAGGTCGTCCTCGCTGGAGACGGCCCCCTCCACGAGGCAGACGTCGACGTTCTCCGGGAACTCCTTGACGTCCACGAGCGGGCCGTAGACGAGGTCCGCGCGCTCGAAGATGTCGAGCAGGCGCTCGTCGAGGTCCACCAGGGACATGTGGCAGCCCGAGCAGCCGTCGAGCCAGACCGTGGCGACACGCGGTTTGGTCACAGCCCACGCTCCTCGGTGTGAACCCGCATCCAGGGCAGGAACGGACGCTTGGTCTTGGAGCCTGCGGCCACGGGCCGTCCCTTCTCGAAGAGGGCTCCCGTGGGGCAGACCTGAACGCACTTGCCGCAGCTCGTGCAGGTGGGCGACTCGCCCCAGGGGATCCCCATGTCCGCCTGGATCCGGGTCTCGAGGCCGCGGTGCATCACGTCCCACGTGTGGGCGCCCTCGATCTCGTCGCACACGCGGACGCAGCGCAGGCACAGGATGCAGCGGTTGTGGTCCAGCGTGAACAGCCGGTGGGTCGCGTCGACGTCCACCTTGGGGCTGATCCGCGGCAGATCGAAGTGCGTGACGCCGAGCTCCTCGGCCGTGTTCTGCAGCTCGCAGTGGTTGTTGGCCACGCACACTGCGCAGACGTGGTTGCGCTCGAGGAAGATCATCTCCGTCGCCGCGCGGCGGTACTCCTGGAGCTCGTCGTCGTGCGCGGTGACCTCCATGCCCTCGGTGATCTGGGTCACGCACGCGGCCGCAAGGCGGGGCGAACCGGCGATCTTGACGACGCACATGCGGCAGGCGCCGCGGTCGTGGATGCCGGGGAGGTGGCACAGGCCGGGGATGTCGATCCCGTTCTCCTCCGCGACCTCCATGATCGACTGGCCTTCGTTCCCCGCGACGTCCCTGCCGTCGATTCGAAGGGTGTAGACGGTCATGCCATCACCTCCGACGGCTGCTCGATCTCACAGACGCCGGCCGGGCACCGCTTGTCCACGATGTGGGCGAGGTACTCGTCCCGGAAGTAGCGCAGCGTGCTGAAGATGGGGTTGGGGGCGCCCTGGCCGAGCCCGCACAGGCTCATCCGCCGGACGACACCCGCGAGGCGCTCCAGCTGGGCCAGGTCGGTCATGTCCGCCTGGCCGCGGCAGATCTTGTCGAGGAGCATCCAGAGCTGCGTGGTGCCCACGCGGCAGGGGACGCACTTGCCGCACGACTCGTCGCGGCAGAAGTCCATGAAGTAGCGGGCGACATCCACCATGCAGGAGGTGTCGTCCATCACGATCATGCCGCCCGAGCCCATGAACGAGCCGAGCTCGATCAGGGACTCGTAGCTGACCTGGGTGTCCAGGAACTCGGCCGGGATGCAGCCGCCGGAGGGGCCGCCGGTCTGGACGGCCTTGAACGGCCGCCCGTCAGGGATGCCACCGCCGATGTCGTAGATGATCTCCCGGAGGGTCGTGCCCATCGGGACCTCGACGAGGCCCGTGTTCACGATCCGGCCGGCGAGCGCGAACACCTTCGTGCCCCGGCTCTTGCCGATGCCGATCGCGGAGTACCACTCGGCGCCCTTGCGCAGGATCGTCGGGACGTTGGCGAAGCTCTCGACGTTGTTGATGAGGGTTGGACAGCCGAACAGGCCGCTCACCGCCGGGTAGGGCGGCCGCGGGCGCGGGGTGCCGCGCTTCCCCTCGACGGACTGGATGAGCGCCGTCTCCTCGCCGCACACGAACGCTCCCGCGCCCAGGCGGATCTGGATGTCGAAGTTGAACGAGGTGTCGGCGATGTTCATGCCCAGGAAGCCCGCGCGCTGCGCGGTCCTGATGGCGTTGCGCAGCCGGGCCACGGCGAGCGGATACTCCGCCCGGCAGTAGATGTAGCCCTCCGTGGCGTGGACCGCGAAGGCGGCGATCGTCATGCCCTCGAGGACCCGGAACGGGTCGCTCTCGAGGACGCTGCGGTCCATGAACGCGCCCGGGTCGCCCTCGTCCGCGTTGCAGATGACGTACTTCTGGGTGCCGGGGGCCTTGGCGACCGTCGTCCACTTGAGGCCGGTCGGGTAGCCCGCGCCGCCGCGGCCGCGCAGGCCGCTCGTGGTGACGACCTCGCGGACCTCGGTGGAGGTCATGTCGGCGAGGACGGTCTTGAGAGCGTCGTAGCCGCCCCGCTCGAGGTAGTCGTCGAGGCTCTCGGGGTCAACGCGGCCCATGTTCTCGGTCGCGACCCGCAGCTGCTTCTCGAAGAATGGTCCCTGCGGCTGCGGCGTGTCGGACTCGCTGACCGCCTTGAGCGCCTCGACGATCGGGTCCACGCCGTCCGGGGTGACGGCCCGGAACAGGCGCCCCGTCTCGGGAATCTCGACGAGCGGGCCCGCGGCGCACAGCCCAAGGCAGCCGACGCGCTTGATGATGACGTCGGACAGGCCGGCCTCGGCGGCCGCCTCACCCAGGCGCAGCGTGACGTCGTGGGCCTGGGAGGACATGCAGGACGCCGCCTCGCACACGTACGCGTGCGCGCGCACCGGTCCCTCGTGGATCTCCTCGGTGATGACGCGGCGGCGGATGGGCCGCGCCGCGGCAGGCTGCTCGCTCACATCGCCTCCAGCTGGGCCACCAGGTCGGCGGCGGAGACCTTGCCCCTGGCCTCGCCGTCCACGATCACCGCCGGCGCCAGGCTGCAGGCGCCGAGGCAGCGGGCCGTGAGCAGCGAGATCTTGCCATCCGGGCTCGTCTGCTTGGGCCTGATGCCGAGCTGCTTCTCGAGCGCGTTCATGATGTCCTTCGCGCCGTTGATGTAGCAGGCCGTCCCGGTGCAGACCACGCAGGTGTGCTCGCCCTGGGGCTTGAGGGTGAAGAAGGAGTAGAACGTCGCGACCCCGTACACGCGGGAGTGGGGCACGCCGAGGGTGTCGCCGACGTAGTGGAGCGCGTCGTCGTCCAGGTAGCCGAAGGCCTCCTGCGCGGCGTGGAGCGCCTCGATCAAGGCCGCCGGCCGATCGCCCATACGGCGCATCCGCGTCTCGACGATCTTCCAGCGCTTGTCGTCGCTCGGCGGCGCTGGCTTCGCGTATAGAGCGGGCATCCCCACCCTCCAGAATGCGTTGGCCGGAATGGCGCGGTGCGTCGCGCGCGAACTCACCGGGTAGCCGCGGACCGTGCCGGGTCCGTCGGTGCGAGCGTAGATGGGCCGTCAACCGCGGTCCGGGGCCGGGAGGCACGTCTCGATGGGCCGCTGTGAAGGGGCCCGGGGGCCGCCCGGTCCCGGGGGCCGGGACCATTGGCCCGCCGTGGGCGCAGGGTTTCGCGCAACCGATTACGTGTGGTCGCGCACGACCGGCGGGTCAGGCCTGCGCGCCCGCCAGCACGAGCAGCCACTACCCGAGCGCGACCGTGACCAGCAGCGAATCGATCCGGTCGAGGATCCCGCCGAAGCCCGGTAGCCACGCCCCCGCGTCCTTGACGCCCGCATCCCGCCTGGCCGCGCTCTCGAGGAGGTCGCCCCAGAGGGAGCCCGCGGCAACGAGCGCCACCAGGGAGAGGCCGATCGGCCGGCCCAGGGGCGTCAGCAGCGCCGGCGCGAAGGGCGCGAGGCCCACGGCGGCACCGACGACGTTGCCGACGAGCCCCTCCCTCGTCTTGGTGGGCGACAGGCGGGCGCCATCGGGTGGCGGCCTGCCCGAGATCGTCCGTTTGGAGTGGCGCCCCCGGCAGGAATCGAACCTGCGACCAACCGCTTAGAAGGCGGCTGCTCTATCCGCTGAGCTACGGGGGCGGAGCACCTTCGGAGTCTAGCGCGGCGGCCCAGCCGGGCCACCTCCCGATGCCTGTTTGGTGGCCGGTCGATAGGCCGATCGTCCCAGTTGCCCGCGCGCACCACGGTGCTATGCTCGCGGGCCTTCGCACCGGAGCCCAAGCCGGCGCGCCCGTCGAGCCCGGGAATGCCCGACCAGACACCCAGATCCAGGCCCATCGCCGCCGGCCAGCTCGCCCTCGAGCTGCCGAGTGTGCTCCCCGTTCTCGCGATCGAGCCCGAGTGGAAGGCCCAGCCCCGCCTGTGGGGCCACAGCCTCCACCCGATGTGCTCGTACCTCGCGAGCTTTCCCGCGTCGCTCGCGCATGCCTTCATCGCCCGCTACTCGCGCCCCGGCGACGTGGTCCTGGACCCGTTCAGCGGCCGCGGAACCGCGCCGCTCCAGGCCGCCGCGGAGGGCCGGATCGGCGTCGGCAACGACCTCAATCCCCTCGCCCACGTCCTCACGGCGGCCAAGCTGGAGCCCGGCACGCCCGCTGATGCCCGTACCCGCCTCGCCACGCTCCGCCTCGCGTGGGCCGCCGACGCACCGGCCTGGCTCGCGCTGGCCGCGCAGGTGAAGACGCATCCGGGCCACCCGTCGGCGCAGGTCCCCGCGGCCGGCTCCGGCGACGGCCCCTCCGCCCGCACCGAGCCCGTCCCGGACGAGGTCGCCGTCGCGTTCCACCCGCGCACCCTCGCGCAGATCCTGCTCGTGCGCTCGCACCTGCGCATGGACGCGCGCGCGGACCGATTCCTCGCCGGCGCGCTGGCCGGGATCCTCCACGGCAAGACACCGTCCTACCTGTCCACGATCATGCCCAACACGTTCAGCATGGCCCCGCGCTACGTCCGCTCGTTCGTGACCAGGACGGGCTACGAGGCCCCTGAGCGCGACGTGTTCGACGGCCTCTCGGCCAAGCTCGACCGGCTGTACCGCCAGCCACTCCCGACCGGCACGGGGATCGCGCTCCACGGTGACGCCCGGACCGCCGGCCGCCGCACCCGCGCGGCCCTGCGCGCCCACGGCCTCCCGGACCGCGCCCGGCTCGTGGTGACGTCACCCCCCTACCTGCGCGTGCTCAAGTACGGCTACTACAACTGGCTCCGGACCTGGCTGCTGGGGTTCGACGCCGCGGCCATCGACGCCGAGCTCGACTCGGCCCACCGCCGGGAGCCCTACCTCGCGTTCCTGCGCGAGGTGCTCGCCGATCTCCGGCCGGCCATGACGGACGACGGCATCGCGGTCGTGGTCATCGGTGACGTGGAGATGGACCGCGGCAAGCCGTCGTCGGAGGGCATCGGGCTCGCCGAGCGCGCCTGGGAGGAGGCCGCGCTGCCCGCGGGCTACCGCCTGGCCGGCCTGGTCCGCGACGAGGTCGCCGCCAACCGCAAGATGACCCGGTTGTGGGGCGTGGAGGCCGGGCAGGCCACCAAGACGGATCGGATCCTGGTCCTTGGCGCCTCCGAGGCGGGCCGGCGACGCGCGCTGTCCACGGCCGACCTGCCCATCGACTGGGCATGGCCGCCGACGCGGCTGCGCGCCATCTGACGCCGCGCTGCGGACGACCTGCGCGAAGGCGCCCTGATCGGACTGTCCCACCACGGAGGGTCGGGGTACGATCCTCGCGTGACGAATCGCGCCCTTCGCACCTTCATCGGCGCCGTGCTGCTGCTCGCTCTCTCCGCGACGGCAACCCTCGCGCTCGGCGATCCGCCCCGGCTCCGCAACGGAGTCACGGACCAGGCCGGCGTGCTCAGCGCGTCGGAGGAGCGCACGGTCCAGGCGGCGCTGGACCGGCTCCGCACCGATCATGACGTCCAGCTCTTCGTCGCCTACATCGACACGACGGGCGCCGAGGACGTCAACGCCTTCACCGATTCCACGGCCCAGGTCAGCTCGCTCGGCGGCAACGACGCCCTGATCCTGGTCGCCATCGAGGACCGCTCCTACTCGATGTGGGTGGGCGATTCGCTCACCGAGATCAGCGACGCGGAGATCGACACGATCCTCACGGACACCCTTGAGCCGAGGCTCGTCGACGGCGACTACGCGGGCGCGATGATCGCGTCGGCCGAGGCGGTCGGCGCCGCGATGGGCGGGGCCCCCATCATCACGCAGGCGCCGGCGACGGCTCGTGCGGCGACACCCGCGCCCACGGCGGCTACCGGAGGCACCGGCGCCGGGACCGGGTCCGGTTCGTCGGGTGGCGGGCTCAACGTGACCCCGATCATCGCCTTCCTGCTGGTCGCGGGCGGGCTGTTCCTCGTCGGCCGGACGATCCTGGTGCGCCGGCGGCTCGGCACGGTCCAGACCGCCGGGCTCGACACCCTCAACACCGAGGCGAACCGGGCCCTCCTGGCCGCCGACGAGGGGCTCAAGGACGCGGCGAACGACGTGGAGTTCGCCTCGGCCCAGTGGGGCGAGGCCGAGGTAGGCCCCTACCGCGACGCCATCCGCCAGGCGAACGAGGAGCTCCGCGCCGCGTTCGCGCTGCGCCAGAAGCTGGACGACGCCCATCCGGAGAAGCCCCCGGAGCGCGATGCGATGCTGCGCGAGATCATCGCGCGCTGCACCAGGGGCGGCCAGCTCATCGATGCCCAGGAGCAGCGGTTCGACCAGTTGCGCGACCTCGAGGCCGCCGCTCCAGCCCAACTGGCGACCTTGCCGCCGCTGGTCGAGGCGCTCCGCGCGCGACGGACCGCGGCCGAGGCCGTCGCCGCGCACATTCGCACCGACTACGCCCCGTCCGCGACCGCGTCGGTCAGCGGGAACCTCGAGGAGGCCGCCAAGGCCCTCGACGCGGCGGCGGCCGAGGCGACCCGGGGCGCCGGCGTCGTGGCCACCAAGCCCTCCGAGGGTGTCGTGGCGCTGCGCCGGTCGCAGGAGGCCATGGCCCGGGCCACCCAGCTGGTGGAGGGCGTGGAGCGGCTGGGCGCCAGCCTCGACGACGCCGCCGGGCGACTTGCCGCGGAGCTCGACGCTGCGGCCCGGGACGTCGAGGCCGCGCGGACGGCGGTCTCGGGGCTGGCCCGGGCACCCCAGGTCCCGCCGACGGCCCCCGGCGCACCCGGTGCCCCGGCCACCGACCCGGCTGCGGCGCTCCGTGCCGCCGAGGTTGCCCTCGGCGAGGCCCGCCGCGCCACCGAGGCCCGGCCCCTCGATCCCCTCGCGGCCCTCCAGCGCGCCGTGTCCGCCAACCAGGCGGCCGACGCGATCGTCGCCCAGGTCGCGGATGTGAACGCGCAGCTCGCACGGCGGCGGCAGGTCGCCGAGACGGCCATCGCCACCGCGCAGGGCCACATCACCCGGGCGACCGACTACATCACGACCCGTCGGCACGGCGTCGGGGAGGCGGCGCGGACCCGCGCCGCCGAGGCCGGGGTCCGCCTCGACGAGGCCCGGGCGCAGCTCGCGACCAGCCCCGAGGGCGCGACCACGACCGCCAACCGCGCCACGCAGCTCGCGGACGAGGCCTACCGCCTGGCGGCGGGCCAGTTCGAGGGTTGGAACCAGAGCACGGGACCCGTCGCCGGTCCGTACAGCCAGGGGGCCGGGTCCGAGATCGTGGGTGCCGTGCTGGGCGGGATCATCGGGGCGGTCATCAGCGGCGCGGCGAGCTCCGGGCGCGGTCACGGCAGCGGCTGGGGCGGGAGCCCGTGGGGCACGTCCGGGAGCGGCACGATGACCGGCGGCTTCGGCCTTCCGTCCGGGCCCACCCGCAGCGGCGGCGGCCGGTCGCGCGGCGGCGGCTTCTCGATGCCGTCGGGCGGGGGCGGGGGCGGCCGCGTACGCGGCGGGCGCTGGTAGCGCGCCCATCAGATGGTCGGCCCGGCGGAACCTCCGAGCGGGCATCACACTCAGGCACCTGCAACGCAACCGGGAGGACACCATGGCGCAGACCTCGATCCTCGGACGCATCGGCCAGCTCGTCCGCGCGAACGTGAACTCGATCCTCGATTCGGCCGAGGATCCCGAGAAGATGCTCGATCAGCTGATCCGGGACTTCACCAACAACATCGCCGAGGCCGAGCAGGCCGTCGCCCAGACCGTCGGCAACCTCCGGCTGCTCGAGGACGACGCGCGCGAAGCCCGCGGCGCCTCGGCCGAGTGGCTGGGCAAGGCCCGCGCCGCCTCCGATCGTGCCGAGACGCTCCGCGGCCAGGGCAATGCCAGCGAGGCCGACCGCTTCGACGGGCTCGCGAAGCTGGCACTCCGGCGGCAGATCTCCTTCGACGAGCAGATCAAGACGTTCGACGCCCAGATCGCCCAGCAGACCGAGTTGACCGACAAGCTCAAGGACGGTCTCAACAAGCTCCGCGTGAAGCGCGAGGAGCTGGTCCAGAAGCGCGATGAGCTCGTCAGCCGGGCCAAGATGGCCCAGGCGCAGATGCAGGTCCAGCAGACCCTCAAGGACGTGTCGGTGCTCGACCCGACGTCCGAGCTCAACCGGTTCGAGGACAAGATCCGCCGCCAGGAGGCCCTCGCCCGCGGCATGGAGGAGGTCGGCACCTCGTCCCTCGAGGACCAGTTCGCGGAGCTCGAGAGCGGCGAGGACGAGCTCGAGGTCGAGGCGCGCCTGGCCGAGCTCAAGGGTCCCGCGCTGGGCTCCGGTGCCCCGGCGATCGGATCGGGCGACACCCCGGCCTGACTACTCCCGGCCTGTCCCGAAGGGGCCGCGCGAGCGGCCCCTTCTCCATGCCCGGGGCATCGGGCTGCAGCGTCGAGCCGGATGGTCTCGCGTCTCCCGTGCGCCGCACGGCCCCCGGGCCGGCCACGGTTGGGCTAGCATGACGGACCGATGAACCAGATGTACCCCCCGTCCGATCTCGCCTCCATGGATCCGCTGGTCCTGATGAAGAACCTGGACCACGTCCGGATGACGAGCCGCCGCCTGTCGTACATCCTCCAGCAGCAGGTCCACCTCTACACACCCGAGGCGAACGAGCTCCGCGACCGGATCGACCGCTATGTCGAGGCCGAGCGCCAGATCGAGGGCGAGATGGCCCGGCGGCGAATCCGGGCCTGACGGGCGGCACGGCCCGGGCCCCGCGTCCCCCGGCCCGGCTCGGACTGGACGCGCAGCACCCCGCCGTGGCCCTTCACGATCCCGAGCGTGGCCGCGGAGGCCGAGGCCCCGGGCCGCCGCCTTGGTCGTGAAGAACGGGTCGAAGATCCGGGCCCGGGTGGCGGCGTCCATGCCCCGGCCCGTGTCCTCCACGTCGATGCGCATGAGACCCGTCCGCAGGGTGATGGTCCCCTGCCGTCGTCCAGCGCGTCGGAGGCGTTGATGACGAGGTTGAGCGCGACCTGCCGCAGCTGCGTCGCGTCGACGAGCACGCTCGGGAGCCCCGGCGTGGGTCAGGCTGCGCTGGCCGCCAGAGGCGCCGGGTGTGCCTCAGCCTCGCTGCGAACGGCCTCCAGGGCGGCGGCACGCGCCGCGCGCCGGGCCGCCTGCTCCTCCGTCGCGACCCGTGTCACCAGCGCCGCGAGCCGTGGCGTCTCGAACAGGCTGAACCCCACGCCGATCTCGGTGAGGGCCTCGTGCCCCATGCCCCGGAACAGGCCCCGCGTCGCGACCGCGCACATCTCGTCGTACAGCTCCGGCCAGCCGACGCGGCGCCGCTGGTAGCAGAACCGGACGAAGGCCTCGGCCTCGGGCGTGACGGTGCAGTCGGGGCCGGCGGGCAGCATCGATACAGGTCCTCCTCGTCCTGGGGTGCGGGCGTCTGGGCGACGGGCGGGCGGGGTTGGCCCGGCCGACGGCGGCTTTGATCTCGGTGGCCGCCGGGTCCGGTTCCGGGTCCTGGTACCCGGGGTCTCGGCGACCCCCGAATCCTACGGGCTGGCCCCCGGACCCGGAAGGGGCTTCTCCACGAACTCCCCCACCGACTTGTCCACAGGCCGCAACCATGGGTGGACAGCTCCTGCCCACCTCGCGAAACCTGTGGACGCGATGTCCGTCCTGCCTCTGGACGCCGACGGCCGGACCGGCTAGCTGTGGGTCAGGGACGCGCGTCGGCCCGCAGCTCGACGCCCAGGCCGGGCCGGTCGGCGAGCCGCCAGCGCTTGTCCGGCCCGATCTCGAGGCCCGTGGCCGGGTCGTCGGCAAGCAGCAGGCAGCCGTCGAGGTCCACCCAGTCCACGTGCGGCGAGACCGCGGCCGATGCGGCGATCCCGATCGACGTCTCCTCCATGCAGCCCAGGAACGTCCGGAAGCCGAGCTCGCGCGCCCGCTCCAGCATCCGCCGCGCGGGACCCATCCCGCCGCACTTGGCCAGCTTGACGTTGATGCCGGCCGTGACACCCACGAGGGCGTCGAGGTCTTCGATGGTGACCGCGCTCTCGTCCGCGACGAGCGGTAGCTCGGACCGCTCCTGGAGCCAGCGCAGCTGGTCGAGCCGGCGGGCCGGGAAGGGCTGCTCGATCAGCTCCACGCCGAGGCGGACGAGGTCCTGGAGCAGCTCGAGCGCACCCTCCGGGGTCCAGGCCGTGTTGGCGTCAACGCGGATGGGTCCGCCGAAGACGGCGCGCACCGCCTCCAGCGTCTCGACGTCGGCGGGACCGCCCACCTTGATCTTGAGCGCCGGGAAGTCGGCCGCCCGACGTGCCCGCTCGGCGACCACCGCCGGGGCGTCGATGCCCAGCGTGAAGTCGGTCGGCGGGAGTTCGCCCGGCAGCCCGATCAGCTCCCGAACCGGCAGGCCCAGCCGCTTGCCGGCGAGGTCGTGGAGGGCGATGTCGATGGCGCACTTGATCGCGCCGTGGTTGCGGATGGCCGCCGTCATCAGGCCCTCGGCGACCTCGAGCGCCGCGCGGACATCGTCGAGCGACCCGCGCAGGTCCGCCTCGATCGGCGAGAGCGCGTCGAGCAGCAGCGGCGCCACCGCGGACATCGTCCCGGGCGTGTCGCCGTAGTAGCTGTCGGGGTAGCCCTCGCCGAGACCGACCGGCCCGTCCGGGCCGTCCGCCACGTCGCGCAGCTCGGCCACGACGGTCGTGATCAGGCGGCCCTCAGTGTGGAGCTCGCGGGCGATGATGAACGGGTCGCGGAGCGGCAGCTCCAGGGTGCGCAGGCGCAGCGAGAGCGTCATGCCGAGGCCCTCGCGTCGTTCGCCAGCACCCATGGCAGCGCGTCGGCGGCCGCCTCGACCTGGCGCCACAGCGCGTCGCCGCCGAAGCGGACCGGGTCCGCGGCCGGCAGGCCCGTCTCCGCCGCGATGGCCTCGATGATCCGGTGGGCCTCGTCCTCGTCCGCGATCAGCGAGGTGTTGAGCGCGATCGCGACCACCTTCGACGGTGCCACGAGGCCGGCGATGTCCTCGTGGGCACGGATGAAGCCCGGCAGGGAGGCGATCGGGAACCGGCGCTCGGGGAGGCCGTCGAGGTCGTGGTCGGCCATGCCGGGCTTGTGGACGAGGATCATGGCGTCGGGCGTCGTCCCGTGGATCAGGGCCAGCGTCACGCTGCTGTAGGCGGGGTGGTCCAGGCTCCCCTGTCCCTCCACGATCACCCAGTCGCCGCGCTTCTCCCCCTCCTCCACCAGCCACTCGGCGCTGCCCTGCGCGAAGTCCGAGATCACCCGGTCGATGGCGACTCCCCAGCCCTCGATCATGATCCCGGTCTGCCCCGTGGCCACGAACGACACGGCCTTGCCGGCCGCCACGGCCGCGCGCCGCAGCTCCAGCGCGACGGACATCTTGCCGATCGCGCAGTCGGTCCCCACGGTCAGGATCACGCGCTTGCCAGGAGCGTGGAGCCGCCCCACGGCGGTCTCCATCCGCTCCGGCGGCCGGCGGTAGTCCACGAGCCGCACGCCCGCCGACTTCGCGGCATCAGCGAACTCCGGGTCGTCGCCCAGGAACGTGTGCAGCCCGGACAGGACGTCGAGGCCCGATCGGATGGCGGCCAGGATCACGGCCCGCCAGTCGTCAGGGAGCCGGCCTCCCGTGGGCGCGATCCCGATCAGCAGGGCGTCCGCCCGCGGGAGGAACCCGAGCGCCGCGTTGAGCGAGCTCACGATCGGGATGTCGAAGCGGCCCGAGTCGCCCAGCCACTCCCGGACGTTCCGGCCGGCCTGGGTCGAATCCACGACCGCGACCACCCTGTCCGAGCCGAACCGGATGACCCCCATCGCGGTCTTCCCGTGGTGGAAGCCGAAGTTGCCCTCGGCGAGGATCACGAGGCGACGATCGGGTGCGGCTGGCATCAACCCATCCTGTGCTCGGTCTGCGGACCCCCGCGGGGAGTCTAGGCGATCGCGCGCCCGCGGGCGGGCCGGGGTGCGCGCGCCCACCGGTCCACGCGTGGCGCGGACACGAAGAACGCCCCCGGCGGACCGGAGGCGCTGGTGCTTCTGAGTTGGTACCGCATACCGGATTCGAACCGGTGGTCTCCGCCTTGAGAGGGCGGTGTCCTGGGCCTCTAGACGAATGCGGCGAGAGGGCCGGACGCGATCGTCCGACGGCGATGCAGGATAGCGGACCATCGCCGGGCCCGCAACCGAGGGGGCCCCTTGTGAGGCTACAGCCGGTTCGCCTCCAGGAAGGCGCGGAGGGTCTCCGCGACCTGGAGATAGCTGTGCTCCCCAAGGACCAGGCCGTAGTGCGAGTGGGCCCCGAACGGCTCGTAGAGTGCGCCCAGCCACTCGGCCAGGCGCTCCACGTCCGGCTCGGGGACCTGGACGTCCAGACCGCCGCCGATGACCAGGCGCGGGACATCCGGGAGCGCGGAGCGGTCCACTGCCACGCCCGAGAGGAGCTGGCGCTTGGCGCGGCCCGACTCGAAGGCCTTCTGGCCCAGGAGGTGCTGGATCCGCAGCACGTCGCCGATCGTCAGGTCGCGGTGGTCCCGGACCAGCTTCTCGGGAAGCGTCTCCCAGCCCAGCTCGGCGCGGCCGTAGGCGTCGGGGATGTCGCGCACCACGTGCGGGCGGGCAACCTCTCGCAGCTCCCGGGGCATCTCCGGCGCGACCAGCACGTACGCGGACACCGGCGCCCGCTCGATGGCCTTGAGCACGACCAGACCGCCCATGCCGTGGCCCACCGCCACGGCGCCCGGGCCGAGGCGCTCCATCGCCGCCACGACGTCCTCGGTGTAGGACTCGATGTCGAGGGTCGCGGGATCGGCCGTCTGCGACCAGAAGTGGTTGCGCAGGTTGAGGGCGTGCCCCTCCCAGCCGCGGCCGGCGAAGTGGTGCAGGAACCGCTCCCAGACCCAGGAGCCGCCCAGCTCGCCGTGGACGAACAGGATCGGCTTGCGCCGCGAGCGGCGCTCCGGGAGCCAGGACTCGACGTACAGGCCGCGTTCGGCCAGCTCGATCTCGTCCTTGCGGACGGGGCGGCCGCCCGTCGCGATGCGCGGGATGATGCGGTCGGAGGTGAGGTCGGTCATCGGGTCGGTCCGCCTACCATTCGAGCGGGTTGAGCACGAGGCCCGTGAGGGCCTTGGGGTAGAAGTACGTCGATTTCTGCGGCATGACGTCTCCATCGCGCGCGACGGCGACGATCGACGCGACCGGCGTGGGTTCCAGGAGGAACGCCGCGTCGACGCCGTCCGCCCCGGACGCGACGAGGGCCACCGCTTCGGCCGCGGACTTCGTGTACGTGATCCGCTCGCCGCCCGCGACCGCTGCCGCGTCGATCCCCAGGACGTGGTCCAGGGTCGCCGCCAGGAGGCTGACATCGAGCGCCCGCACGGCCTCGTTGCCGGTCGTCGCGAGGGCGGTGAACGCGTCACGGCACGCCTCGAGGAGCCAGGACCCCTCGCGCGTCACCAGTCCGAACCGGCCCGCGCCGCCGGCCAGCTCGCCGGCCGCCTCGAACCGGGCCACCATGGCCTCCGGAGTGGCCTCGGTCACCGTGAACAGGCCGGGCAGCCTGCCGCTCAGGTGCGCGAGACCGTCAGGCCCGATGCCGCGCACGACGCGGTGCGTCGGCAGCACGGTGAGCCGGTCCGCCGCGTCGAGGAACAACATCAGCAGGAAGTCGAACGCCGGGTCCTGCTCGGTGGACGCCGTCCGGCGCTCATCCCGATAGCGGACCGCGGTCTCGTAACGGTGGTGCCCGTCGGCGATGAACACCGGTCCCGCTGCGGCCGCGGCGACCAGGGTGGCGGCGGCCGAGCCCTCGCCCTCGTCGGGGGCGACCCACAGGCGGTGGCGCACGCCGTCGTCGTCGCTGATGTCGGTGACCGGGGTGGTGGCGGCGACGGCGGCCAGGGCGGCACGGGCGCCGCCGGACGGGTCCTCGTACAGGCCGACGACGGGCGAGGTGTTGATCCCGGTCGCGCGCAGGAGCCGGTAGCGGTCCTCCCTGGGCCCGGAGAGCGTCCGCTCATGCGGCAGCACCGACGACCCCGGCCCGAACGGCTCGATCCGGAGCCGGGCGAAGAAGCCGCGCTCGGTCCGCTCCACGTGCGTGCCGGGGACCCGGTAGACCTGCTCGTAGACATAGACCGACGGGCGTGGGTCCTTGCGCAGCGTGCCGTCGGAGCGCCACGCGGTGAGGGTCCTTGCCGCGCGGCGGTAGCGCTCGTCCGGGTCCTCGCCGGGCTCGCCCTGTGGCAGGTCCAGCCGCACCGCGTTCCTGGGGTGCCGCGCCAGGAGGGCCCGCTGGAGGTCCGCGCCGATGACGTCGTACGGCGGCGCCACGACCTGGCCCGGGTCCCCCACCGTCTCTGGGTCGTAGCGGAGGGCACGGAACGGTCGGATTTCGGGCACGGGATCCTCTGGGCGAGTCTGGAGGTGCGTGGCGACGCGACGGTCGTGCGACGCCGACGAACCTGGGGCTCGTGCATCGTACGATAGGCGCCGCCGAACGGCCACCGAGGGTGGCCGTCGTCAGGGGGAAGCCGTGCAACTTATCGCGGGCCCGGGGCGTCATGGCTCCGACCGTCTCCCTGCCCGTGATCGAGGAGTCCGAGTGCCGCTGCCCCGCATCGCCCGCCCGGCGCGTGCCGCCCTCGCCCTCGTCGTCGTCGGGCTCCTCCTGCTCGGCGTCGTCTCGCCGAGCCTGGTCGGAGCGGCGGGCGACGGCCCCACGATGGCGGCCCGGGCACTCCTGCAGGGCCACGTGCGCCAGGGCTCCTGGTTCGCGATCGCCGTCGATCTCGAGAATGCCGGGCCCACGGTCACCGGCGAGCTCCGCGTGGCCGGCGGCGCGGACTCCAGGACGCGGTTCGGCACCCCGGTCGAGCTCGCCACCGGGTCGCGCAAGACCTACCTGCTGTACGCCCAGCCACCCACGTTCGGCGGCAAGCTGAAGGTCCAGCTGGTGAGCGGCGACCAGGTCGTCGCGGAGGCACAGGTCGCGACAGCGCTCCACGATCAGGCCCAGCTCGTGGTGGGCGTGGTGTCGGAGAACCCGGCCCGGATCATCGGCGAGCTCAAGCTCCTGCCCTCCCAGTCCGGCGCGGCCCCCGCGATCGTGGCCCTCACCCCGGCCGATCTGCCCGAGCGAATCCAGGCCTGGTCCGCGCTCGACCGCATCGTGTGGCAGGACGTGGATGCCGCCAGGCTCACCCCGGCCCAGATCGCCTGCCTGCGCGGGTGGCTCGCCGGGGGCGGCCGCCTCGTCATCGTCGGCGGGACGGCGGGCGCGGACGCGCTCTCGGGCTTCCCCGACGACCTGCTCCCCTACCGCCCGGACGCCGTGCTCGACATCGACCCGGCCGTCCTGCGCCCGATCCTCGGCGGGGTCCCGGACGGGTCCGCGACGCTCACGGCCTACGCCGGAACCGCCGGCGCGGGTCGCGTCCTTGCCACCTCCGGGGATCGGGTCATCGCGGCGGACCTGCGGATCGGCAACGGCTCGGTGACCCTGCTCGGCTTCGACCCCACGACGTCCTGGATCGCCGAGGGCGACGCCTGGGACACGCCGCTCTGGCGCAGCCTCCTGCCGGCCCGCGTCCCCAACGGCACCTCGCTCGTGGACGACTCGACGATCGTGTCCGCGGTCATGAACCTGCCCAGCCTCGCGCTGCCCCCGATCGGCGGCTTGATCGTCCTGCTGTTCGGCTACATCCTGCTCGTGGGGCCCGTGAACTACCTGGTCCTGCGCCGGCTTGACCGACGGGAGTGGGCGTGGGTCACGGTGCCCGCCCTGATCGTGGTCTTCACCGCCGGCTCGTTTGGCATCGGGGGGCTGCTGCGGGGCTCGGACGTGATCATCCACGAGGTCGGCATCGTCCGCGGCGCCCCGGGGACGACCGAGGCCACCATCCAGTCGTACCTCGGCATCTTCAGCCCGTCCCGGGCCACCTACCAGGTCCGGGTCCCGGGCGACGCCCTCCTGGCCCCGCCGATGAACGGCGACGTCTTCGGCAGCGGCACCTCGACCGCGCTCAACGTCCTCCAGGGCGACCCGTCCCGGGTACGCGACCTCGACGTGGGGTTCGGCTCCATCCGCACGATCCGGGCGGACGCGAGCGCCACGGGACCGGACGTCATCGGGTCGCTGGCGCTCGTCGACGGCCGCCTGAAGGGCACGGTCACCAACCGGTCGGCCGGCACGCTCCAGGCGACGGCCATCGTGGTGGGCACGTCCGCGGCCAGGCTCGGCGACATCGCGCCCGGCGCCTCGGTCAACGTGGACCTGGCGATCACCAGCAACCCCTTCAACGGCGTGTCGCTCTCGGAACGGATCTTCGGCCCGCAGAACTGGGATGGCTCCGCGCTGGACGAGGCTCAGCAGCGGACGCTGGTGCGACGCTCGGTCATCGACCAGATCTCGTACGACCCGATGACCGGCTTCCCGAATGCCATCCCGTCCGACTCGGCCACCCTCATGGCATGGAGCACGGATCCCGTGGTGCCGATGGAGATCGAGGGCCAGAAGGTGCGCCGGATGGCGAACATCCTCACCGAGATCCCGATGCCGTTCACCATCACCGGCAAGACGGTCTTCGCCAACGACCTGCTCCGCAGCTCGGTGCTCGACGTGGGCGCGAACTTCTTCTCCAAGGATCCGTGGTCGCTCAACCTCGGCCCCGGCACGGCGCGCGTCTCCTACCGCCCGATCCCCTTCGAGGGCACGTTCAGCCCGTCCCGGGTCGTCGTGTCGCTCACGTTCGGCGGCGATCCGTCGGTGCCCGCCGGCAGCCCCAAGGCCCTGGCCGAGAAGGAGCGCTGCAAGCCGGGCACCGAGGGCTGCCTCGTCCCGCAGGATGGGCTGCCGGACCTCGAGGTGCTGGACGTGAGGACGGGCGCCTGGGTCCAGTTCTCGCACATGGCCCAGAACACCCCGTACGAGCTCGCCGACGCGTCGCGCTGGGTCGACCCGGCGAGCGGCGAGCTCCAGGTCAAGTTCGTGAACGAACGCCAGGACCAGGTCTCATTCCAGTTCCCCGTCCGCATCGAGGGGTCCGTCCGATGACCAGCATCGTCCGGGCGACCGGCCTCGTGAAGCGGTACGACAAGACGCTGGCCGTGGCGGGCCTGGACCTCGATGTGGCCGCGGGCGAGATCTTCGGGCTCGTGGGGCCCAACGGCGCCGGCAAGACCACGACCCTGCGCATCCTGGCGACGCTGCTCGTCCCCGACCGTGGCGACGCCGAGATCGCCGGGGCGTCGGTGCGGAGGAACCCCAACGACGTGCGTCGCGTCCTCGGGTTCATGCCGGACAGCTTCGGGGTGTACGACGACATGAAGGTCTGGGAGTACCTGGACTTCTTCGCGCGCTGCTACGGCATCCCGGCCGATCGCCGCCGGCGCATGATCGGCGACCTCCTGGAGCTCGTGGACCTCGGCTCCAAGCGCGACGTCTACGTCCAGGGCCTCTCCCGCGGCATGCAGCAGCGTCTGTGCCTCGCGCACACGCTCGTGCACGATCCGCAGGTCCTGCTGCTCGACGAGCCCGCCTCGGGCCTGGACCCGCGCGCGCGGGTGGAGCTGCGCGAGCTCCTGCGCGAGCTCCGAAGCCTGGGCAAGACGATCCTCGTCTCCTCGCACATCCTCCCCGAGCTCGAGGAGCTGTGCACCTCGGTCGCGATCATCGACCGCGGCCAGGTCCTCGCCCACGGCAAGGTCGCCGAGATCGAGAGGCGTCTGCGCGTGGGCGCGGTGCTGCGCGCGCGGATCCTGGGCGACACCGACGAGCACGAGGCCGCCCGCGCATGGTTCACCGGGCAGCAGGACGTGGTCACCGCGGACCTCCTCGCCGACGGGACCGTGGAGATCGGGTTCCACGGCGACGAGGACGGCACCGCCCGGCTCCTCGCCCATGCGGTGGGCGCCGGCCTCCGGGTCGCCTCCTTCTCCCGTGCGGCGAGCGACCTCGAGGAGCTCTTCCTCCAGGTCACGGCTCCGGAACCGATCCCCGCGGAGGTCCCCGCATGACGACCCCCACCGTGCTGCGGCACCGCTTCGGCGCCCTGCGCGACATCGGCTCCGGGATGGCTGCCGTGAGCGTGAAGGAGCTCCGCGGCCGCATGCGCGGCAGGCGCGCCTTCGTCATCCTTACGATCCATCTGCTGCTCGTCGCTGGCTTCGCGTGGATGATCGAGTCCCTGTCAGAGCGCTCGTTCTCCGGCGGGTTCAACTCGTCCTTCTCGGCGTCCTCGGAGATCGGCCGCCAACTGTTCCTCGGGATCATCTTCCTGCTGACGCTCATCACCCTGATCCTGGCCCCGGCCTCGACCGCCGGCGCGATCAGCCTCGAGCGGGAGAAGCAGACGCTCGACCTCCTGGTCACGACCCCGATCTCGTCGCTCGCGATCGTCCTGGGCAAGCTCCTGTCCGCCCTGTCGTGGATCCTGCTGCTGCTGCTCGCGTCGATCCCGGTCGTGGCGCTCGTGTTCACGTTCGGCGGGGTCGGCCCGGACGACGTGATCAAGGCCTATGTGGTGCTGCTGGTCACCGCCTTCGCGTACGGCGCGATCGGCCTGTTCGTGTCGGCGCTCGTGCGGCGCACCCAGGCAGCCACGGTGATCAACCTCGTCGCCGTCATCGCCCTCACGGCCGGCACAGCCTTCGTCTTCATCTTCTGGACGGCGATGACCGGCAGCTCCGGGTTCCTGCCCGACCAGAACGGGGGCAAGGACGGCCCCCTGGAGTCGCTCACCAAGCGCCCGCCCGAGGCCCTCATGTGGTTCAACCCGTTCGTCGCCCAGGTGGACGTCATGTGCGGCACGGAGACGGGCTTCGGCTCGTCCTGTCAGATCGTCGCCGCCGTCACCAACGACAACGGCTTCATCAATGGCATCAACAACCCCGTGGCCAACGACCTCGGCGCTCCGAAGGACACCTACTGGCCGGTGAGCCTGGCCGCGATGCTCGGGACTGCCCTGGTCCTGATCGTCCTGTCCGTCCAGCTCGTGTCGCCGACCCGACGCTGGCGCATCCACCTGCCACGCTCACGCCGCCGGCCCGCCGGGAGTGAGGCGTGATGCCGACGATCAGATCGCCCCGACGGAGGCGAGGGCGCGGCGCGCCCGCCGCGCCCGCCGCGCCCGCCGCCTTCGTGCCCGTCGACCCGGCGACGCTGGGCGTCGCGCTCGACCCGGCGCTTGTCGAGATCCGGTCGGGGCTCGCCGCCCACCGCCGGCGCCTCTGGATACGGCGCGCCGTCCGGCGCCTCTGGTACGTGGCGGCTGCCGTCGCTGTCGCGGAGCTGCTCGTCGCGGTGGCCTCCCGCCTGTTCCCGCTCGAGGAGGCGCCGCTCGTGGCGCTCGCCCTCCCGATGCTCGGCCTGCTGGTGCTCCTCGCCGTGGTGGTCCGCGCCCGGCCCAGCCTGGGCGAGACGGCGCTCGCCGTGGATGCCGAGGGCGGGGCGGGCGATGCCGTCGCCTCCGCGCTGGCGTTCGCCGGCGCACTCCCCGCGTCCGCGGGCCCGACCGGCGACACCGACGAGACGATCGCCGTCGACGGGAGCTTCGACATGGTCGAGGCCGAGACGCGCTTCGTCCGCCGCCAGCGGCGCGACGCGGTCTCCCGGCTGCGGGCCGTGGAGCCGTCGCTCTTCCGGCCGCGCCTCGAGCGGCGGCCCGCCCTGGTGGTGCTGATCGCGGTCGCCCTCGTGGCGCCCGCGATCCTCATCCCGAACCCCATGGACCAGGTCATCGCCCAGAACCGCGAGATCCGCGACGAAGCACAGCGCCAGGCGGAGCGCATCGACCAAATCGCCAGGAACCTCGAGGGCAAGGGCGCCAATGCGAACGACCCGCGCACGCAGCTGGCCGAGGAACTCCGCCAGCTCGCCGAGCGGCTCCGGACCAACCCGGGCGAGCTCGACAAGAACCTCGCCCAGCTCGGCTCCGTGGAGGACGGCGTCCGAGCGCAGCTGGATCCCTCGAACGAGCAGAAGGCCGCCTCGATCGCCGCCCTCTCGCGCGCGCTGTCGCGCACGTCGACGGGCAACCCGCAGGCCAATCCCGGCGGGGACCCGAAGCTGACGAAGGAGGACCTCAAGGGCCTCGGCGAGAAGGTCGACGAGATGACCCAGGCCCAGCGTGACGACCTCGCGCGCCGGCTCGCCGAGCTCCAGGGCCAGGCGAGCCAGGCCGATGGGGCCGCCGGCCAGGCGCTCCGTGACGCGGTCGCCAGCCTCTCGCAAGGAGACAGCGCCGGCGCCAAGGCGGCGCTCGACCGGCTCGGCGAGGCCCTCGAGGGGGCCAGCACCCGCGTCCAGACGAACCGCGATCTCGCCAGCGCGGCCTCCGGGCTGCAGGACGCCCGCCGCGACCTCGCGAACGCCGGGGGCCAGCAGGGCGGCCAGCAGGGCCAGACGGGCCAGCAGGGCGGCCAGGGGCAGCAGGGGACCGGCCAGCAGGGAAGCCCCAACCCGAGCGCGTCCGGCAGCGGGCAGGGGCAGGGCGGGAGCCCCAACCCGAGCGCGTCCGGGCTGGGGCAGGGTCAGGGGCAAGGCCAGGGTCAGGGGCAGGGTCAGGGGCAGGGCCAGGGTCAGGGGCAGGGTCAGGGGCAGGGCCAGGGGCAAGGCCAGGGGCAAGGCCAAGGGCAGGGGCAGGGCCAGGGCGCCATCGGTGGTGGTGGCTCGAGCGCGGCGCGCCTCGGGAGCGGCACCTCCGCGGGCGGTCCGCCGCCGGGACCCAGCAACCCGAACCGACCGAGCGTGCTCGGTCCGGACCTGGGCTCCGTGTTCGCCCCGTTCGACCGGCTCGGCAAGCCCGGCGACCCGTCGTACGTCGCGGGCAGCGGCGGGGACGGCCAGACCCAGCAGGGCAGCCAGCAGGGACAGGGCAGCAACAACGGCTCCTACGTCCCCTATGACACCGTCTACGGCGACTTCTACGACTACGCGCTGACGACCCTGGACCGCTCGTACGTGCCGATCTCGGTCAAGGACTACGTGCGCGACTACTTCAGCTCGCTCGATCCCAGCAAGTAGCGCGGCCGGCCGGCAACGGCCCGCCTCCCGGAGGACCCATGGACGCTCCCACCGCCCAGAACGCGGCCGCCGCCGAGCCGCACCGGATCGCCCCCGAGGCGTTTGCCGAGCGCGCCCGCGCCATCGAGGCCGAGATCGGCAAGGTCATCGTGGGCCAGCGGGAGCTGGTGCGGCACACCCTCGTCGGGCTGCTCGCGAACAGCCACGTCCTCCTCGAGGGCGTTCCCGGCCTCGGCAAGACGAAGCTCGTGCGGACGATCGCGGACGTCATCGACTGCACCTTCAGCCGTGTCCAGTTCACCCCGGACCTGATGCCGGCCGACATCACGGGCACCAACATCCTGATCGAGGAGAACGGCGCCCGGGTCTTCCGCTTCCAGCCGGGTCCGATCTTCGCCAACCTGGTCCTCGCCGACGAGATCAACCGCGCGACGCCCAAGACCCAGTCCTCGCTGCTCGAGGCGATGCAGGAGCACCAGGTCACGGTCGCGCGCAACCGCTACCCGCTGGACCCGCCGTTCTTCGTGCTCGCCACGCAGAACCCCCTCGAGATGGAGGGCACCTATCCCCTGCCCGAGGCCCAGCTGGACCGGTTCCTGCTCAAGGTCATGGTCCCGTTCCCGTCCGAGGAGGACCTGATCGCCATCCTCGATCGCACGACCGGCACCGACACCCCGCAGGCGCAACCCGCGGCCACCGCGGCCGAGATCGTGGAGATGCAGCGCCTCGCTCGCGCCGTGCCGATCGCCCCGCACATCACGGCCTACGCGGTCTCCGTCCTCGCGGCGACGCACCCCGACAACCACCGCGCGCCATCGCTCGTGCGCCAGTACGTGCGCTACGGCGGGTCGCCGCGCGGCGCCCAGGCGCTCGTGACCGCGGGCAAGATCCTCGCGCTCATGGACGGCCGGTTCAACGTCTCCGTGGACGACGTGCGTGCCGCCGCCCTGCCGGCGCTGCGCCACCGCGTGATCCTCAACTTCGAGGGCGAGGCGGAGGGCATCAGCTCCGAGGCGGTCGTCCGCTCCATCCTGGACGAGGTGGCGCCGCCCTCCGTGGAGTAGCGGCGCACGTCGACGATGGCCCTCTCTCCCACGCCGCCGCACGACCCAGGCGCGGACCGGGTGCCCGAGGCCGCCCCCACGGCCCACGAGGCGCCCGGCAAGCCCATCGGCGTGCGTGCGTTCCTCCCGAACGACCTCGACCCGACGGTCTTCGACGAGGGGTTCCTGCGCCAGCTCGAGCGGCTCGGCGTGCTCATGAAGCAGCCGGTCCGGGGCGGGCTCAAGGGCGGGCGGCGGAGCGTCAAGCGCGGCCAATCTGTGGAGTTCGCGGACTACCGCGACTACAGCCTCGGCGACGACCTGCGCCAGCTCGACTGGAACGTGTACGCCCGCCTCGAGAAGCTGTTCGTGAAGCTGTTCGTGGAGGAGGAGGACGTGACGATCACGTTCCTCCTCGACGCGAGCCCGTCGATGGCCTTCGGGCGACCCCAGAAGCTCCTGTTCGCGAAGCGCGCCGCGGCCGCCCTCGGGTACATCGCCCTGGCCGGCGAGGACCGCGTGGTGACCACGGCCCTGGCGGGTCGGAGCACCCGCCGCCACAGCGGCCTGCGCGGGTCCGGGCGCATCTTCCGGCTGCTGGGCAACCTGTCGGGGATCGTGCCCGCGGAGGGACCGACCGACCTCCTGGCCTCGGCGCGCCATGCGGCCGCGATGCTGTCCGGCCGGGGTGTCGTGGTCCTGCTCTCGGATCTCCTCGACCCCAACGCCGAGCGCGTCGTGCGCGAGCTCGCGGCGACGGGCTCGGAGCTGATCGTCCTGCACACGCTCTCGCCCGACGAGCTGGACCCGCCGCTCGAAGGCGATCTCAAGCTGGTCGACGCCGAGACCGGCGAGGGCATCGACGTGACCGTGGACCTCGCGGCGCTCGACGCCTACAAGGCGCGCCTCGCCGCGTGGCAGGAGGGCCTCGAGGACCTGGCCCGGAAGCGGCGCGCCTCGTACGTGCCCATCTCGACCGACACACCCCTCGCGGACCTCGTGTTCGCGGAGCTCCGCCGGCGGCGGGTGGTGGGCTGACGTGAGCTTCCTTGCCCCGCTCGCGCTCGCCGGCCTCGCGTTCCTGCCGGTCGTGGTCGCGATGTACCTGCTCAAGCTGCGCCGCGACGAGGCCGTCGTGCCCTCGACGATGCTGTGGCTGAAGCTGGTCTCGGACGTGGAGGCCAACGCGCCGTGGCAGAAGCTCCGCCGCAGCCTCCTGCTGCTCCTCCAGCTGCTGCTCGTGCTGATCCTGGCCTTCCTCGCGGCGCGGCCATTCGTCGAGCGGCCAGCGGGTCTCGCGGGCGACATCGTGCTCGTGATCGACACCTCCGCGTCGATGCAGGCGACCGACGTGTCACCGTCCCGGCTCGACGCGGCCAAGGCCGCGGCCATCGATGCGCTCAAGGACCTGCCCGGCGGGGGCAGGGTCAGCGTCATCGCGGCCGGGCGAACGGCGCGAGTTGTCGCCAACGGCACGGACGACCTCGGCAACGTGCGGGCGGCGATCAACGCCATCGCGCCCACCTCGGACATCGGCGACCTGGGCGATGCCCTGCGGCTGGCCTCGGCGCTGGCCGCACGCTCCGGTGACGCGGAGATCCTCGTCGCGACGGACGCGGCCCTCGCGACGCCGCCGGTCGGGACCCTCGAGGCCCCGGTGCGCGTGCTCCAGGTGGGCCGCGACGCGAAGAACGAGGCGATCGTCGCGCTCGCGGTCCGGACGTCGCCCAGCGGGCTCTCGCACTCCGCGTTCGTCTCCATCGCGAACGTCGGCCTGGCGATGGCGGAGCGCCGGGTCCAGCTCTACGCCGACGGCGTCCTTCGCGACTCGCGGGTGCTGGTCCTGGACCCGCAGCGCAAGACGGACATCTCCATCGACGACATCGACGATCCGAAGACGCCGGCGTCGGTCATCGAGGTGCGGCTGGTGGCCAAGGATGAGACCGATACCGCGGCACCCGACGCGCTCGGCGTGGACGACCGCGCGTGGGCGGTCGTGCCCCCGGCGCGCCTCCGCTCGGTGCTGCTCGTCGGCGAGGGCGACCCGTACCTGGAGACCGCGCTCTCGTATCTGCCCGACACGGAGCTGTGGGGCACCACGCCGGCGCGCTACGCCGACGACGTCCGTCGCCCGGACGGCAGCCCGTGGGACCTGGTCATCTTCGAGGGCTCCCTGCCCGCCGTCCTGCCCACGACGCCCATCCTCGCGATCGCGCCACCGGCCTCATCGCCGCTGGGCACGGTCACCGGCACGCTCGCGAACCCGGGCATCGGCAGCCTCGACGCGGCGGACCCGATCCTGCGCTACGTCGATCTCACGACCGTCCACATCGGCGAGGCCGTGAAGCTGGAGCTGCCCGCGTGGGCGCGCCCCGTCATCCCGGGTCCGGGGACCGCCCCGCTCCTGTACGCCGGGTCACTGGCCGGGCGGCCGGCCGCGGTGCTGGCCTTCGAGCCGCGCCGTTCGGATCTGCCGCTCCAGGTCGCCTTCCCGGTGCTGCTGGCGAACCTCGCGGGCGAGCTGCTGGGCGGCTCGGAGACGCCGCAGGACGCGATCGCGCCCGGCGCGCCCGTGACGCTCGCGATCCCGGCCGGGGCCATCGGCGTCCGCGTCGAGCGGCCGGACGGCAGCGCCGACGAGCTGATCGCCCCCACCGGCAGCGCCCCGTCCGTGACCTTCGCGCGCACCGACCTGCTCGGCGTCTACACCGTCACCCCCATCGCGGATCCCATGGCGACGCCCTCGCCCACCCCAGGCGCCAGCGGCTCCCCGTCCGGCGCAGCCTCGGCCGCCCCCGCATCCCCCGGCGCCTCGCCCACGTTCCGCCCCGCCGATCCCAACGCCCCGGTCCGGTTCGCGGTGGCACTGCTGGACGTCGACGAGTCGCGGATCGCCCCCGGGGATCCCGCCCGGCTCCAGGCGATGAGCGGCGGCTCGCCCGCTCCGGGGGCGAGCGCCGGGACCGGTGGCGGCAACCCCGCCGCGGCGGCCCGTCCCGCGGCCCGCGACGAGATCTGGATCCCCATCGTGCTGGTCGCGCTGCTCGTCCTCACCGTCGAGTGGCTCGTCTACGAGCGCGACACGCTCGCCCGCCTGCGCCGCTCGATCGTGCAGCGGCTGCGCGGGACCCGCCCGGCCGGTCGGGGCGCCTGATGGGCATCACCTTCGACGCGCCGCTGGCGCTGCTGCTCCTGGTGCCGCTGGTCGCGATCGTCGTCGCGCTGCACCTGACCTCGCGCAGGCGCCTCGGCGTGGGCCGGCGACGGGCGGCCCTCGCGATCCGGGTCCTGCTGCTGTCCGCGCTCGTGTTCGCGCTCGCGGGGTTCCAGCTCGTGCTGCCCGTGGACCGGCTTTCGGTCGTCTACGTGGTGGACCTGTCCGACTCGGTGGGCACGGCCGGCCGCGAGGAGGCCCTCGCGTACCTGCGGGAGAGCCTCGCGGCCAAGGGGGACGAGGACATCGCCGGGATCGTCGCGTTCGGCACGGACGCGCTCGTGGAGCGGCTTCCATCCGAGCTCGCCGAGATCGACCGCATCGCGTCCACGCCCGTGCAGGGGGCGACCGACATCGGCGCCGCGCTCCGCCTCGCCGGGGCGCTCTTCCCGGACGACGCCCAGAAGCGGATCGTCCTGCTCTCGGACGGCAACGACACGACGGGCTCCGGCCAGACCGAGGCGGCGCTCGCCGCGGCGCGGGGCATCCAGGTCGAGACGCACCTGACCGGCCTCGCGGGCGCGGACGAGGTGCTCGTGGAGCGGCTCACGGCGCCCTCCACCGCACGCCTGGGCGAGCAGGTCCAGGTCACGGCGGACATCACCTCGACCGTCGTGCAACCCGCGACCGCGCGCCTGTTCGTGAACGGCGAGCTCGCCGGTACCAAGCCCCTCGACCTCGCGGCGGGCGCCAACCGTGTCGACTTCCTGTTCACGGCCAAGGAGGCGGGGTTCCTGCGCTTCCGGATCGCCGTCGAGGCCGCGCGGGACACGTTCAACGAGAACGACCGGGCGGACGCGAACACCATCGTCAAGGGCGAGCCCCGGGTGCTGGTGGTGAAGGGCGACGAGGACGTCGCCGCCCAGCTGGTCGCCGCCCTCCAGACCGAGCGCCAGACCGTGGACACGGTGATCCCCGAGGCGCTGCCCTCGGACCTCGCCGGGCTCGCCGACTACGACTCCATCGTGCTCGTGGACGTGCCCCGGCTCCGGCTCACGGACCAGGCGCTCGCCGCGCTCCAGGTCTACGTGCGGGACCTCGGCCGCGGCCTCGTGACGATCGGCGGTCCGCGCGCCTACGGCGCCGGCGGCTACACGGACACGCCCCTCGAGGAGACCCTCCCGGTCGACATGGGCGTGCGCGACCGCCAGAAGCAGCCGGACGTCGCCCTCGTCGTCGTCATCGACAAGTCGGGCTCGATGGACGCCTGCCACTGCAACAGCTTCAATGGGGGCATGGGCGGCGGCTCGGGCATCGCGGGGGTCAAGAAGACCGACATCGGCAAGGAGGCCATCCTGCGCGCCGCCTCCGCGCTCACGGCTCGAGACGAGTTCGGCGTCGTGGCGTTCGACCAGGCGGCCCACTGGGTCGTCAAGACCGCCCCGCTGGGCGGCATCGCGGATCTGCAGGGGGCGATCGCCGCCATCCAGCCGCTGGGGCAGACCAACATCTACGCCGGCCTGGACCAGGCGGTGCAGTCGCTCAAGGACGCCAAGGCCACGCGACGCCACATCATCCTGCTCACCGACGGCTGGTCCAGCAGCGGCCAGTACGACGAGATCCTCAAGACCATGAAGGCCGACGGCATCACGCTCTCCACCGTGGGCGCCGGCGGCGGCGCGAACCCGTTCCTGGAGCAGCTCGCGCGCGCCGGCGGCGGGCGGTTCTACGCGGCGGCCAACCCGGCGGCGATCCCGGACATCTTCCTCAAGGAGACCCAGCAGGTCTCCGGGCAGCAGATCGTGGAGGAGACCTTCTTCCCGATCCTGACCTCCACCTCCCCGATCCTGCGGGGCATCGAGGGCGGGCTCCCGTCGCTCCAGGGCTACAACGGCACGACCGCCAAGCCCGCCGCCCAGACGGTGCTGGTCACGGCCCGCGACGACCCGCTCCTCGCCCAGTGGCAGTATGGCCTGGGCCGCGCGGTCGCCTGGACCTCTGACACGACCGGGCGCTGGGCCAAGAGCTGGATCGGCTGGGCGGGGTTCTCCCGGTTCTTCAGCCAGATGGTGGGTTGGACGTTCCCGGGCGAGGAGAGCGGCGGGATCGAGGCCGCCTTCGTGGATCGCGCAGGGCGAACGTACCTGCGGGTCGAGAGCGTCAACGCCGACGGGTCGCCACGCGACTTCTACGCGACGAGCGTGGCCCTCGTGGGGCCGGACCTGGAGCCCGCCACGGTCGACCTCTCACAGGTGGCGCCGGGCGTGTACGAGTCGCCCGTCGCGTCGCTCCAGAGCGGCGCCTACGCCGTGCGCGTGACCCAGACCCGGCCCGGCGATCCGCCTCTCGCCCGGACGCTCGGGCTCGTGGCGCCGACGGCCGCCGAGTACCGGCTCCTGGGCGCCAACGAGCCGCTGCTGGGCGCCATTCGCTCGGCCACGGGCGGCAAGGTCGTGGACGATCCAGCCGCCGTCTGGGTCCACGACCTGCGGACGACGAGCCACTACACCGACACCTGGCCCTGGCTGCTGGTCCTGGCCCTGCTCCTGTGGCCGCTGGACATCGCGCTGCGGCGGGTGTCGCTCGGGCGGCGCGAGCTGGCCGACGGCCGGCGCTGGGTGTCCGACCGGCTGAGCGGCCGGCGGGTCGCGGCCCGCACGCAGACCTCGGAGAGCATGCTCGCGGCGCGCGGGCGCGCGGGGTCCGCGGGCGCCCGGTCCGCGATCCTGCGGCAGGCAGCGGACCGGACCGCGGCGGCCGGGGCCGCGGACACGGTGACCGCCGCCAAGGCGGCCGACGAGCACGCGGCGACGGTGCCCGAGGCCGCTGCCGGGCCTGCCCCGATGCCAGCGGCGCCGGTGGCGCGGCCCGCCGCGCCACCGCCTGCACCGCCAGCGCCGACTGGCGTGTCCGGCCACGACGATACGCTCGCCCGGCTCCGGGAGGCGAAGAGGCGCACCCGCGGCTAGGGGGAGGCACGACGGCCGGCCCGCCGTGGGCGGACGCAAACGGGGCCCGGGACCGCGCCCGCCCTGCGACAATCAATGCTCCGGGAACCGGGGCCCACTGGTCGCGCCCGCGCCCCGACTCGCCGGGAGTGGACATGCCCAGAGGTCGCCTGATCGCGCGACGCGCCGTCGCCCTCGTGGGCGCCATCGTCCTCGTGGCCGGATCGCTCGCGGTTCCCGCGGCGGCCGGGGCCGTGTCCGGGGACCACTCGGGCACCGGGTTCAGCCTGTCGCGCCGGGCGCCCATCGACGTGGGCTCGACCACGACCGCCCGTGCGGTGCGCCTGACCCGGGAGCAGTCGAGGCCGGCACGGGCGTCGCACGCCGCCGCGCGCCCGGACCGCTTCGCCGGCACAACCGTCACCCCGTGGGTGCGCGACGTGTCGCACGCGTCGCGGCTGGTTGCCCCCGCCGACCTCCTGTCGACGCGAGGCTTCGACGGCATCGACATGGCGCTCGCTGGGAACCCGGAGCCGCCCGACCCCTGGCTGGCCGTGAACAGGTCGTACATCGTCCAGTCCACCAACGGGCTCGTCCGCATCACGGATCGGAACGGGGTGGAGAAGGCCGCCGTGGCCACCTGGGCGATGTTCAACGTCTGGCCGAGCTACGCCGACGCGGACCCCCGGATCATCTGGGACGAGTACCACCAGCGCTGGCTGGGCAGCCTCCTCTGGTACGACTCCCCGACGTTCCAGGACCACTACCTCTCGGTGATCGTGTCGCAGTCCTCCGACCCGCTCGGCGCCTGGGCCACGTACACCTTCCCCTATGGCAGCTACCAGCCCGACTACCCGGCGATCGCCTCGTCGACGGACAAGATCGTCGTCACCGCCAACGAGTACGTGGACGGGGTCGACTACGCGGGGTCGAGCTTCCTCCTCCTGCCGTGGTCGTCGATCCTGTCCGGCGCCGCCTTCGACGCGACCTACAGCATCGCGCCCGACGCATGGAACCTGCGGCCCGGCCGCATCCTCGGGACGACCCCTGACCTGCACCTCATCTACGAGTCGGGCCCCACGGGCAACCTGCGCTACCTCCGCCTCCGGGGCTCGGCGGGATCACCCGGCATCGACGACATCGGCCTCCCCATCTCCAACGGCGCGGAGGTGACGATCGCCCCCCGCCAACCCGGCGACACCGATGGCATCGCGCGGGCCGATGACGGCCGCATCGCTGACGCGGTCTGGTGGAACAACCAGCTCTGGTTCACCCGGACGATCGCCTACGCCTGGAACGGGACCGATGCGGACATGGCGGTCCAGTACTACCGCCTCGCCACCAGCCACTCGGCCGATCCCGTGGTCGTCATCGACGGCGCCCTGGTCGGCGGCGCGACGGGCGTCGACGAGTTCTCGTCGGGGATCGGGATCTCGGCGGGCGGCACCGCGTTCATCACGTACTCGCAGTCGAGCTCCCTCCAGGCGCCGTCGCTGCTCGCCGTCGCCGTCCATCCGACGCTCGGCGTGACGGGGTCCATCGTCCTCGCCACCAGCGGGGGGAGCTACGACGGCGACCGCTGGGGCGACTTCGCGGGCGTCGCCGCGGATCCCCTCGGCACGGACGCGGTATGGCAGACGCACGAGGTCGCCGATGCGGATGGCGGCTGGATGACGGTGGTCTCGAGGCTGGTTCTCGACCTGACGGCGCCGACCGGCGTCACGGGTCCCAGGCAGGCGCTGATCGCCGGCAGCACGCTCGGAACGGCGAGTTCGAGCGGCAGCGGCCCCGGCGCCAGCATCCCCACCGTGCCGGTCAAGGTCACCTGGACCGGCGCCGACACCGGGAGCGGCATCAACCGGTTCGTCCTGGACGTCGCGGACCACGGGAGCGGGTTTGGCTCGGCCCTCCGGACGACCGCGACGAGCAGCATCCGGTACCACACGTGGCGGGCCCCGTCCGCGACGTGGAACAGCGACTACCAGTACGCCGTCGTCGCGTACGACGACGCGCAGAACGCCAGCGGATGGGTCGCGGGTCCCGCGCTGACGCCGCTCGTGTACCAGCAGACGTCGGGGTTCAGGTACGCGGGCTCCTGGAGAACCCTCAAAGGCCGCTCGTACAGCGGCGGCAGCACCAGGTACAGCACGAGGGCCGGCGCCTCGGCGACGTTCAAGACCACGGGGCGCTCGTTCGGCTTCGTCACCACGAAGGCCTCGTCCCGGGGCAGGGTCCGCATCTACGTCGACGGCAAGCTCCGGGGCACGTTCAGGCTCACCAGCGCGGCGACCAGGTACCGCAACATCGCCTACGCGATCACGTATTCGTCGACGGGCACCCACAGCATCAAGCTCGTCGTGGTCTCCGGCCGCGTCGACGTGGACGCCTTCGTCGTCCTCCGCTAACCACGCTCCGGCGGGCGTCGGGGACCGGTGCTAGCCTCCATCGCATGGCACCCACCACCGCCGCCCGCCGGCATCCCCGCCGGTTCGTGGCGCCGCTGCTCGCGGCGCTGCTGGTCTCGGCGCCCGTGCTGCTCGCGGGTTGCGGCACGATCTCGACGTCACCGCCGCCCGCGACCCCCACCGACTTCCCGGGCCTCGCCGGCCGCCTCAACGTGGCCGGGATCAAGCTCGCGGACTGGGTGTCCGGCGATCCGGGCTGCGACGACCCCGAGCTCGCCAAGGCGGCGATCCGGTTCGAGGCGCGCGGGCTTGACCAGGCCGAGCCGGTCACGATGTACCTCTACGTCTTCCGCAACGCCGACGCGTTCGAGCGCAACCGCGAAGCCGTCCCGCCCTGCGCGGCCGCGTTCGTGACGGATCCGGCGACCTTCGAGCAGGTGGAACAGTCCCCGTACGTCCTCGCGAGCCAGGGGCCGTGGGCACCGGCGTTCGAGGCCGCGCTGCGCGCGACGCTGGAGGCCGCCGCGGGCACCGGCGGCTGACCGTCGCCCCGACGCACCGGCCGCCACCGCCGCCCCGGCCACCGGACCGCACACACGACCACCGAACCCCGGAGGTGGGGGTCCTGGGCGAGTACTGCCCACGACCACACACGACCCCACGCGACCCGACCGGTACCGTGACCGCCCTCCTGGGTACCGGGTGACGACCGGGCCGTCGATCTCCCGGGGCCCGGCCCGGATGCTCCGGGCATGGAGCTCTCGACCCGCACCCGGCGCACCATCACCACCCTCCTGGCGGTCTTCCTCGCCGTCGAGTCCGTGTCCGCCGTGGCCGCCGCGGCCGCCACGGCGACGGTCACGCACCCGCTCCCGGCCCAGGCACCTGCCGGTGCGGTGCTCGCCGCCGAGGCCACCGTCACGCCCCAGGTCCCCGCCCCCGCCCCGCGGTTCTCCGCGCCGGCCTGGGCGCCCGCCATCGTGGAGCCCGTCGAGGCACCGGCGAAGGCGGCGAAGCCGGCCCCCGAGAAGGCCGCGCCCGTCAAGGCGAAGGCGTCCAGGCCCAAGAGCCCGGCCAAGGCCAAGGCCACGCCGACGACCAGGCCGGCCAAGGCCACGCCGGCCAAGACGTCCACCAAGCAGGGCACCCGCGCCGTCAGCTTCGCCGGCACGAACCACGTCTGGATCCCCGAGCTGGGCATCAACCGGTCGGTGCGCTCGTTCCCGTGCGACCGGCAGCGACCCCCCGACAACGCCATGTACCGCTGGGGTTGCGCGGGCGCGAACAACGTCTACCTGATGGGCCACGCCTACAGCGTCATGAACGGCCTCCACGACGCGTACGTCGCGGGTCGCCTCCACGCAGGCATGAAGGCCTACTACGCGGGCGCCAACGGCAAGGTGCACGTGTACGCCGTCAAGTGGTGGAAGATCACGCGCCCCACCACCGACGCGGCCTGGGCGTGGGCGGGCCAAGGCGTGCCATCGATGACGCTCCAGACCTGCGTCGGCAAGAACAGCGAGTACCGGCTGATGGTCCGCCTGTTGGAGGTCGACCGCTAGCCGCGAGCGCTCCGGGGCCCGACCCGCCGCGGACGGAGCCCGGCCCCGGCACGCACCACCGGTTCTTTGCTAGCCTCTGCCCCTCATGCCCGAGCCCGCCGTCCCCGCCGCCTCGGTCGATCCGTCCGTCCCGGCGGCGGCTCACGGCGCGGCCCCCAGCGCGTCGGTCCTGCGCCGGGCCATCCTGATCCACCTGCGGCGCGCCGGCCCGTCGGCGCCCGACGCGATCGCCGCCGCCATCGGGGCGAGCCGCAGCGGCGTCGCGCAACAGCTCCGGGCCCTGGACACCGCGGGCCTCGCAACGCGGACCTCCGTGCGGCATGGCGTGGGCCGGCCCCGCCATCTCTACGACATCACGGCCGATGCCCAGGATCTGTTCCCATCGAACTACGACGGCCTCGCGACGGGCCTCCTGGCGGCGATCCTCGAGGTGGGCGGCGAAGCCCTCGTGGACGAGGTCTTCGCGGCGCGGCGCCGCCAGGCCGAGACCCGGCTGCGCGAGCGCATGGCCGCCAGTCTCCCGGCCGACGCCCCGCTCGAGGATCGGGTGCGGGAGCTCGCGCGCCTGCAGGACGAGCTGGGCTACATCGCCGAGTCGCGCATGGACGACGGCGGGATCCGGCTGCTGGAGCACAACTGCGCCGTCCTCGACGTGGCCCGCGGCATGCCGGCCGCGTGCCGCGCGGAGCTGGACCTGTTCCAGCGGGTGCTGGGCGTGGGCCTGGTCCGCGAGCGGCACATCGCCGCCGGCGACCGCTGCTGTGAGTACCGGGTCGCCGGGCCCGCGGACGCGTAGGCCTGCGGGCCGGGACGCCTAGCCCTCCTCGCGCTCCACGACCTGGCGCCGGGCGGGCTCACGGCCGAGCCGCGGCACGTCGGACACGTTGGGCACGAAGGACGCGGCCATCGACGTCGCGGCGATCTGCTCCTGCTGCTCCAGGGACAGGATCCCCAGGCGGCTCAGCGAGGCCAGCTCGTCCCGGATGTACGTCTTGAGCATCTCCGGGCCGTCCGTGCTGATCGTGTAGCGGACGCCGTTGCGGTGGAACTGGTCGAAGATCCAGCGGAACTCGTCCCAGCCCGACACGACGCCCGTGTTGAGGTTCGAGGTCGGGCAGATCTCGAGCACGATCCCGCGCTCACGGAGCATCGCCATCGTCCGGGGGTCGTAGGCGGCCTTGACGCCGTGCCCGATGCGGTCGGGCTCCAGGATCTCGATGACGCGCGCAATCTCCTCGACCGGCCCCGACTCGCCCGTGTGGATCGTGATCCCCAGGCCGTGCTGGCGCGCCCGCCGGAAGAGGCGCCGGTAGTCCGCGACCCGGAAGGTGGCGGATTCGGGGCCGGCGATGTCGATGCCCACGACACCCCGATCGCGCCAGGCGATCGCCTTCTCCGCGATGATCTCGTTCAGCTCGAAGGGGAAGGCGCGGTCGAGGCAGAAGAGCAGCCCGGGCTTGACCGGGTACTCCAGGGTGGCCCGGTCCATGCCGCGGGCCGCCGCCGCGATGATGTGGTCCAGGTCCTGCTCACCGCCGCGGTTTCGCTTCATCGGGTTGAAGCGCAACTCCGTCGTGGTGATGTTGTTCTTGCGGTAGGCGCCGCCGATGACCTCGTAGACCGCCCGCTCAACGGC
Organism: Candidatus Limnocylindrales bacterium; assembly: GCA_038250545.1. Lineage (GTDB taxonomy): Bacteria > Chloroflexota > Limnocylindria > Limnocylindrales > CSP1-4 > CAIXZV01. The sequence continues at coordinate 41,689 of JBBSCF010000007.1, forward strand.
GATGGGGCTGGACTGGATGAGCTCCGTCCAGTGGAACAGCTGGAGGTAGCCGTCGAAGCTCTTGGGCCGGCGGGGATGGACCGTGATCAGGTCGCGGAACTCCCAGTAGTCGCGCGTGGGCAGCTTGATCCCCTGCGCGTGGGCGATGGACCACATGATGGCCGGCGTGACGGCGGCCCCGAGGTGGCAGTGGAGCTCGGCGAGCGGGACCTTGCGGCTGATGGTGGAGGGCATGCCGGAAGGATAGCCGAGCGCGCCTCCCGGACCCGATGGCAGTCAGTCCCCGGCGGCGAGCGTCAGCCCGTGACGACCTCGGGAACGACGCGGCCCTCGGCGTCCAGGGTCGCGCGGCGGCGCTGGTTGCGCAGCTCGGCGCCCGGCACCTGGTCCCGCGCGTGGTAGCTGGAGCGGACCAGCGGCGCGCTCTCGACGTGCTTGAAGCCCAGCGCGAGGGCCTCGTCCTTCATCTCGACGAACTCGGCGGGGGTGTAGTACCGCTCGAGCGGCAGGTGGTCGAGCGTGGGACGCAGGTACTGGCCGATCGTGAGGATGTCGACGTCGACCGCCCGGAGCGCCTCGAACGCCTCGGTCATCTCCTCGCGGGTCTCGCCCAGGCCCACCATGAGGCTGCTCTTGGTGTGGGCCTCGCGCCCGTACTCGGCCGCGTAGGCCTTGGCCCGTTCGAGCACCGACAGCGTCCGGTCCCAGCGTGCCCGCTTCCGGACGGGCCTCTGGAGGCGCCGCACCGTCTCGAGGTTGTGGTTGAGGATGTCCGGCCCCGCCTCCATGACGGTCCGCAGCGGCTGCTCCTCGCCGTTGAAGTCCGGGATCAGGACCTCCACGCCCATGAGCGGGCTGCGGGCGCGGATCTCGCGGATCGTCGCGGCGAAGGCGCCGGCGCCGCCGTCGGGCAGGTCGTCACGCGCGACGCTGGTCACCACGACATGGTCGAGGCGCATGGCCGAGACGGCCTCCGCGACCCGCCGTGGCTCGTCGTCGTCGAACCAGGTGGGCTTGCCCGTCTTGATGGCGCAGAAGCCGCAGGCGCGGGTGCAGACGTCGCCCAGGATCATCACCGTCGCGGTGCGCTGGTCCCAGCACTCCCCGATGTTGGGGCAGACCGCCTCGGCGCAGACCGTGTTGAGGTTCAGCCCGGAGAGCAGGCTCTTGAGGTCCTGGTAGTTCTCGCCCGAGGGCATCCGGGACTTGATCCAGTCCGGGTGGCGGCGCAGGGGCCGGGTGCCGGTCGCGGCGGGGACGAAGCCCTCGCCGCCGCCCATCGCGATCGAGATCGACGAGGCGGGGGCATGGGCGTGGGCGGGGTTGGGATCGAAGACGGGGAGCTCGCGTGCCATGGCTAGTAGACCGACGTCTCCGGGCCCACGGACTCGAGCCAGTCCTTGATGTCGCGCAGGAGCGCGGCGCCACCGGCACCGTCGTTGGCACGGTGGTCGAGGCCCAGCACCATGTTCATGATCGGCCGGATGGCGATGGTGTCGCCGTCGGGGGTGCTGACCACCACGGCGCGCTTGGTGATCGCCTCCATCGTGACGATGCCCACCTCGGGCACGTTGAGGATGGGCATCACGAGGTTCGTGCCCAGGTACCCGGTGTTGTCGACGGTGAACGTGCCGCCGCCGAAGTCGTCGAGCTTGAGCTTGTTCGCCCGGGCCCGGTTGGCGACGTCCGCGATGGCCAGGTTGAGGTCGTGGATCGAGAGCGTGTCCGCGTCGCGGATGACCGGGACGATGAGCCCCTCGTCCATCGCGACGGCCACGCCGATGTTGACCCGCCGCCTTGCGAGCAGGCCCTGGTCCGTCCAGTGGGCGTTGAACGTCGGGTTGCGCTTGAGGGCCTCGGCCGCGGCCTTGACGACGAACGGCACGTAGCTGATGCCGACGCCCTCCTTCGCCTGATAGGCCTTCTTGATGGCCTCGCGGAGGCGCACGAGACGGCTCGCGTCGATCTCCATCTGGACGTAGGCGTGGGGCGCGGCGAGCGCGCGGGTCATCTGGGCCGCGATGCCCTTGCGCATCTGGGTCATCGGGACGAGGACCTCGTCCGCGCCGGGCGGGAAGGCGATCGGGCCGGGGGCGACCTTCGCAGCGCCGGCAGCCGGGGCGGGCGCGGACGGGGCCGGCGCGGCGGGCGTCGAGGCTGTGGGGGCGGCAGCGGCAGCGGGGATGGCGCCGGTCCGGAGCGCCTCGACGTGGGCCAGGACGTCCTCCCGCGTGATCCGGCCACCGCCGCCCGTGCCGGCGATCTGGGCGGGCTCGAGGTCGTGCTCGCGGAGCAGGCGTCGAACGGCCGGGGTCATGCGCGCGTTGGGGTCGTGGACCGCGGGTGCGGCGGCGAGCGCCGTTGGCGCGGACACGGCGGCCGGTGCGGTTGCGGCTGCGGGCGCGGGCGCGGGCGCCACAACCGGGCGCTCATCGGACCCGGCGGGGCCGTGGGCGGGCTCCGGAGCGGGCGCGTCGTCGGCGGCCGCCGCGGGCGCGGTCTCCTCGCCGGCGGCCTCGTCCTCGGTCTCGATGATCGCGATCTCGGCGTTGTTGGGGACGACCGCCCCTTCCTCCGCCAGGATCTCGCGCAGGATGCCCGCGAACGGCGAGGGGACCTCGGCATTCACCTTGTCGGTGATCACCTCGAGGAGCGGCTCGTACTTCGCGACCGTGTCACCGGGCTGCTTGAGCCAGCGTCCGATCGTCCCCTCCGCGACACTCTCGCCGAGCTGGGGCATCGTCACCTTGGCCACTGGGTCTGCTCCTCCGATGGATACGGCTCGCGGGGACGCGACAACGCGCTGGGCCTAGTGTCGCGCATCCCGGCCGTCCATGCCCACTCGGGCATCGGCGCCACAGTGTCTCGCCAGGCGTCGGTGAGACGTGCCGCGATGCCCGGCCGTCCCGGCGCACGTGGTCCACCGCTCAGCGTTCCGGGGCGCAGCGCAAACCTGTCACGGCCTGACACGCCCCCGCGCTACCGTGCGCCCATGTTCGAGACCACGTGGGCCAGCGTCGCCGCCCTGCGCCTCCGCCGCCAGCACCTGGACGAGGCCGCTCCGCGCGGCGCGTTCCTCGACATCGTCCGGGCCCACGTCGGCATCCAGGCCCAGGTGATGAGCTCTGCGGAGCTCGCGCTGGGCACGCGCGTGGCCGGTCTGACGCGGGAGCACGTCGCCAGCGCGCTCTGGCGGGACCGCGAGCTGGTCAAGACCTGGGCCAGGCGTGGCACGCTCCATCTCGTTGGCGCGGACGAGCTGCCGGAGCTCGTGGCCGCCCTGGGGACTCGCCTCAACTGGCTCAAGCCCGTCTGGCTCCGGTACTTCGGGGTGACGGCGGACCAGATGCGCCGCCTCCAGGACGCTATCGACGAGGTCCTGAGCGACCGGCCGATGACCCGCGCCGCCCTGGCGGAGGCCCTCGCGACCAACCTGGGAGACCCCGCCTTCGCCGGCAAGGTCACCGGGAGCTGGGGCACCTTCCTCAAGCCGGCCGCGGGTCGAGGCTTCCTCTGCTTCGGGCCGGACGACGGGCGCATCGTGACGTTCGTCAACCCGGCCCCCTGGCTGGGACGGGAGATGCCGGCCCCGGACCCCGGCGCGATCGGCGCGGTCATCGAGCGCCACCTGGCCGCGTTCCCGGGCTCGATGAAGGGCGAGCTGGCGCGCTGGTGGGGCGTGAGCCCGGGCGAGCTGCGGGCGCCGCTGACCGCTCTCGGGGACCGGCTGACGGTGGTCGATGTCGAGGGCACGAAGGCCTACGCGCGGACCGCCGACCTGGACGAGCTGACCGCCGCGGAGCCGGCCGGGTCCATCCGCCTGCTGGGCGGCTTCGACCCGTACACCCTCTCGCTCCAGAAGGAGGCCGAGCCGCTGCTGCCGCTCGCCCGCCGCCCACTCGTGTCGCGGGAGGCCGGCTGGATCAGCGCGGTGGTCCTCGAGGGCGGCCGGGTCATCGGCACGTGGAGACACGCCCTCGGCCCGAAGCGGACGCGGATCGACCTGGCGCCGTGGCAACGCCTGGCCCGGGCCGAGCGGGTGGCGGTCGAGGTGGAGGCCGCCCGGGTCGCGGCGCTCCTGGCCCCCGGCGTTCCTCTCGAGACGATCGTGGCCGATCCCGGCTGACGCAACGCGCGCCGCCGATCCCGGATCGGATCCCGCCCGCATCCGGTGCGCACCTTGCGCGCTTCCCCCGCTTCCCGGTCCGCGGGCGCGGCGGGGGTACATTGCCATCTCCATCCCGTCCCGGATGGCGCGCTCGCGCTTGCGGGCGGACGACACGCGCACGCCGGGCAAGGGTCCCGACCGTGCCCCAGGAGGCTCAACCCCCATGCTGCGCAATCGGGCAATCGCATTCATCGGCGTCGCGGCACTTGCCGTGGCCGCCTGTTCCGGCGGTGGCTCCGCCTCGCCGGCCGCGTCCGCGGCCGCTTCGGCGGGCAGCGCGCCGGCGGCCGGCTCGGCGACCCTCGTCGCCCCGGCGCGGATCACGACGGCGGCCAAGCTCGTGTTCTGCGTGGACGTGAGCTATCCGCCGGAGGAGTTCTACGCGGCCGACGGCAGCACCGCGCAGGGCTCCGACGTCGACATCGCCACCGAGATCGCCAAGCGCTTGGGCGTCCCGGTCCAGATCGACAACACCGGGTTCGACGGCATCATCCCGGCCCTGCTCGCCACCAAGTGCGACCTGGTCATCTCGGGGATGAACGACACCCCCAAGCGAGCCGAGCAGGTCGACTTCGTCGACTACCTCAAGGTCGGCCAGGGCCTCCTCGTCGCGACGGGTAACCCGAAGGGGATCAAGACCCTCGACGATCTCTCCGGCAAGGCCGTCGCCGTCCAGCTGGGCACGACCAACGCCGACGCCCTCGCGGCGGCGAACGATGCGCTCGTTGCCGCCGGCAAGGCCAAGATCGACATCCAGACCTACCAGGCCGACACCGACGGCTTCCAGCAGCTCGCCCTCGGGCGCGTCGACGCGTTCTCGACTGACTCGCCGGTGGTCGCCTACTACAACAGCCTGCCGGAGAACGCGGGCAAGTTCGAGGTCGGCGGGACGCCGATCGACCCGGCGCCGATCGGCATCGCGATGCGCAAGGACGATGCAGGCATGAAGGACGCCGTCACGGCCGCGATCGACGCGATGTACGCCGACGGCGCGCTCCAGGCCATCGTGGACAAGTGGGGCATGACCGACGCCGTGGTGATGCTCAAGTAGTCGCGTTCCCGACGCGTCCCAACCCGACCATCTGCAGGCGGCGCCGCGGCGCCGCCTGCGTTTCCCGCCCGTGGAGAGGTGATCCCCGTTGATCCACCTACCGGTTTTCGCCGCCGCAGGCCACCTTGACCTGCCCTGGCTCTTCGAGCTGATCTTCCACCCGACCACCGCCTGGATCAACGGCCTCTGGATCACCGTCTACGCCGCCATCATTGCCCAGGTGCTGGGCGTGGTCCTCGGCGTCCTCTCAGCCCTCGGGGGCATGGCCCGCAACCCGATCTTCCGATCGGTCAGCGGCATCTACGTCTGGATCTTCCGGGGCACCCCCGTGCTCGTCCAGATCTCACTCCTGTACTTCGGGACGCCGTATCTGCTGGGCATCGACCTGTTCCCGACGGTCATGCATACGGGCCTCATCGACCTCCGGGGCGCGATCATCGCGGGCATCCTGGCGCTCGGCGTCAACGAAGGCGCCTACATGAGCGAGATCGTGCGAGCGGGCATCCTGTCGGTGGACCCGGGGCAGTCCGAGGCCGCCAAATCGCTGGGCATGACCTACCGGCTCACGATGAGCCGGATCGTGCTGCCACAGGCGCTCCGCGTCATCATCCCGCCGCTGGGCAACGAGTTCAACAACATGCTCAAGACGACATCGCTGCTGAGCGTCATCGCCGTGGAGGAGCTGTACCGCGTCTCCATGTCCATCGCGTCGGCGACCTTCAAGTACTTCGAGCCGCTGCTTGCGGCCGCGGTCTACTACCTGATCCTGACGACGATCTGGGGCCTGATCCAGTCCCGCATCGAACGTCGACTGGGGGCGGGTACCCAGCGCAACGAGTATCCCGGCGTCTGGGCGAGGATGCTCGGGCTGGCCAGGTCGCGCGAGGGACAGGGAGGCCACTGAGATGGTCCAGATCTCCCATGACCTCCTCGGCGCCATCGGCGGCGCGCCCGTCTCTGCCACGGACGTCGTGGTCGACGCCCACAACGTCGACAAGTGGTTCGGCAAGCTCCAGGTCCTGCGCGACGTCAGCATCCAGGTGAAGCGGCAGGAGGTCGTCGTCATCCTCGGCCCCTCCGGCTCGGGCAAGACGACCTTCATCCGCTGCGTCAACCACCTCGAGCGCATCCAGAAGGGCCGGATCTTCGTGAACGGCCACCTCATCGGCTATCGCGAGGTCAACGGGAAGCTGGTCGAGGACAAGGAAGCCAACATCGCCCGCCAGCGCCAGGAGATCGGGATGGTCTTCCAGCGCTTCAACCTGTTCCCCCACTTCACGGCGCTCGAGAACATCGTGGAGGCGCCGATCAAGGTCCGGGGCCTGCCCAAGGACGAGGCCATCGAGATGGGCCGGGCGCTGCTCACGCGGGTGGGGCTGGCCCACAAGGAGGATGTCTACCCGGCCCAGCTCTCGGGCGGCCAGCAGCAGCGGATCGCGATCGCCCGGGCCCTCGCGATGAAGCCCGCGCTGATGCTGTTCGACGAACCGACCAGCGCCCTGGACCCCGAGATGATCGGCGAGGTGCTGGACGTGATGAAGGAGCTGGCCCGGGAGGGCATGACGATGATCGTCGTCACCCACGAGATGGGGTTCGCCAAGGAGGTCGCGGACCGGGTCGTGATGATGGACGAGGGTCTCGTCGTGGAGCAGGCCACGCCGGAGCAGTTCTTCACAAATCCCACCAGCGAGCGGACGAAGCTGTTCCTGTCCAAGATCCTGTGACCCGTGGCCGGTCCTCCGCGGGCCGGCCAGCCCATCCACGCCCATCCCGCCCCGGTGCCAGGCGCCCGGGCCAAGCCAGGTGCCCGATGACCGTTCCGCGCCGCCTCGTCATCCTCGCCGAGGGCCAGCTCACCTATCACGACGCCAAGACGGCGCTCGGGGTCATCCGCTACGGCCCGGACCCGGTGCTTGCGCTGGTGGACTCGGCGAATGCGGGGCGCAACGTGGGCGAATGGATCGGCGCCGAGCACGACGTGCCGATCGTGGCCACGCTCGACGAGGCGCTCGCGCTCGGGCCGACGGCGCTGGTGATCGGGATCGCGCCCACCGGCGGCGCGCTGCCCGAGAGCTGGCGCTCATCGATCCTGGCGGCGATCGCGGCCGGCCTGAACATCCACTCCGGGCTCCACACGTTCCTGGGCGATGACCCCGAGATCGCCGCGGCGGCCGCGGCGTTCGGCGTCTCGATCACCGACTACCGCCGGCCGCCCGAGCGGCGCCAGACCGCCCTGGGTCGGCGACACCGGGCCGGGTCGCGGGTCATCCTCACGGTGGGCACGGACTGCGCGGTGGGCAAGATGTCCGTGGCGCTGGAGCTCCTGCGCGCGGCCCGCGAGTCCGGCGACGACGCCGTCTTCGTGCCCACGGGCCAGACCGGGATGATGATCGCGGGCTGGGGCGTGGCGGTGGACCGCGTGATCAGCGACTTCCTCAACGGCACCGTGGAGACGCTGGTCGAGGAGGGCGAGGACCGCGGCGACTGGCTGCTCGTTGAGGGCCAGGGGTCCATCGACCATCCCGCCTACTCCGCGGTCACCGTGGGCCTCATCCACGGGGCCACGCCACACGCGATGATCCTGGTCCACGAACCGGGCCTCGCCGACCACGACTTCGAGCACGTCCCGGACCGCACCTTCCCGCTCGCGCCGCTGCCCGGGTTCATCGCGGCGCACGAGGCGCTCGCGGGGCTGGTCGCACCCTCGAAGGTCGTGGCCGTGGCGCTCAACACGTCGCTGATCCCGGACCCGGACGAGGCGCGGCGGGTCATCGCCGCGACCGAGGCCGAGACCGGGCTGCCCTGCGACGACCCGTTCCGATTCGGGCCGGAGCGGCTGTGGCCGCGGATTCGGGCCGGCGTCCTGGCGCTCCCCTGGGTGGAGGCAGGCCCGGGCTGACGGCGAGGCGCCGGCGGCGCATCGTGGTGAGCGCCCGGATGAGGCCCCGCCCCGACCGTCCCGTGTTCGGGCATGGCGGCCGTTGACACGCCGTCCTCAGGGCCGGCACGCCCGGCCGCCGACCTGGGCCCCCTGACCCCCCGCCGGCGGCCGCCGTGTAGGCCTCGTACGCCCGCGCCACGAGCCCCTCGAGCTCCGTGGCCAGCTCCTCGTCCAGTGACGCCAACGTGAACGCGGACTTGGCCGTCAGCCGCTTCGCCAGCGCCGGCGAGAGCCCCTCGCGCAGCGCCGGGAACGTGTACACGGGCAGCAGGAAGAACGAGACGTGCTTCGCGGCGGGCTTCACGAACGCGAACCAGTCGTGGGCCTTCGCGCCCGGGCGGCGCAGCGTCGGGATGGTGTAGATCGACGCCGTCTCGAGGCGGTCCTCGTAGGGTGCCAGGATCGCGCGCAGCCGCGCCTCGATCGCCGCGAGCGCCTCCGCCGTGGAGGCCGCCATCAGAACACCGCCATCAGTAGGCCGCCAGCCTCCGGATCGCGTCCACGATCTTGGCCGGATTGAGCATGAACCAATCCTCGAGCGCGTGGTTGTAGGGCACGCCGGGCACGTCGGGGCCGGCGATCCGCGACACGGGCCCGTCGAGGTAGTCGAACGCCTCCTCGGCGACGATCGCCGCGATCTCCGCCCCGTACCCGCCGAACCGGTTGTCCTCGTAGGCGATGAGGCACTTGCCGGTCTTGCGCACGGAGCCCAGGAGCGTCTCGCGGTCCAGCGGCCGCAGGGTGCGCAGGTCCACCACCTCGGTCTCGATGCCCTCGGCCGCGACCTGCTGAGCCGCCTCCAGGCCGTATGCCACCATCAGCCCGTAGGCGATGAGCGTCACGTGCCGGCCCGGCCGGCGGACGGCCGCGCGGCCGAGCGGGACCGTGTACTCCCCGTCGGGGACCTCGCCGCGCACCGAGCGGTACATCTTCTTGTGCTCGAAGAACAGCACCGGGTCCTCGTCGCGCACCGCCGAGCGCAGGAGCCCCTTCGCGTCGTAGGGCGTGGACGGGATGACCACCTTGAGGCCCGGGACGTGGGTGAAGAACGCCTCCACGGACTGCGAGTGGTAGAGGGCTCCGTGGACGCCGCCCCCGTAGGGCGCCCGGACCACCATCGGCACGCCGAAGCCGTTGTTGGAGCGGTAGCGCATCCGCGCCGCCTCCGACACCAGCTGGTTGAACGCCGGGTGGATGAAGTCCGCGAACTGGATCTCGGCGATCGGGCGCAGCCCGTTCATGGCCGCCCCGATGGAGGCGCCGATGATCATCGACTCCGTGAGGGGCGTGTCGATCACGCGCTCGTCGCCGAACTCGGCCCACAGGCCATCGGTCGCGAGGAAGACGCCGCCCTTCTTGCCGACGTCCTCGCCCAGCACGATGACGTTGCCGTCGCGCCGCATCTCGCCGGCCATGCCGTCACGGATGGCCTCGATGAAGGTCCGGATGGGCATCAGTGGCCACCCCCCGCTTCGCCCGGACCCAGCGGGTGCCAGGGCGGCGGCGGCTCACCCGCGGCCGGGTCCGCGTAGACCCAGTCGAGCGCGGTGAACGGGTCCGCGTCGGGCTCCGCCTCGGCGAAGTCGGTCGCGTCCTCCACGATGGCCGTGATCTCGGCCGCCAGGGCCGCCTCGATCGCGTCGGTGAGGACCCCGGCCTCCCGGAGCTGCGCCCGGAAGATGGGCAGCGGGTCGTGCGCCCGACCCTCGGCGAGGTCGTCCTCGGAGCGGTACTTGGTCTGCTGGTCGTCGGAGCTGTGCGCCGTGAGGCGCGTGACCTTGGCCTCGATCAGCGTCGGCCCGCCGCCGGAGCGCGCCAGCTCCACCGCCTCGCGCGCCACCCGGTAGCACGCGAGCACGTCCGTCCCGTCCACGACGACGCCGGGGATCCCATAGCCGGAGGCCCGCATCGCCACGTCGGGGACAGAGATCTCCTTGTCGGCCGGGACGCTGATCGCGTAGCCGTTGTTCTCCACGATGAACACGAACGGGAGCCTGTGGATCGCGGCGAAGTTGAGCGCCTCGTGGACATCGCCCTGGTTGGAGCTCCCCTCCCCCATGATCGCGACGGCCACCTGATCCGTGCCCCGGATCCGCGCCGCGAGCGCGATCCCCACGGCATGCAGGATCTGGGTCGCGACGGGCGAGGAGACGCTGACGATGTTGTACGCGGGACCGCCGTAGTGGCCGGGCATCTGGCGGCCGCCCGACCCCGCGTCGGATGCCTTGGCGTACTGGGCGAGCATCAGGTCCCGCGCCGTCATCCCGAACGCGAGACAGGTGGCGATGGAGCGGTAGAACGGCGCGATCCAGTCGTGCTGCCGGCGCAGCGGCCAGGCGAGACCCACCTGGGCGCCCTCGTGGCCCTGGCCGCTGATGACGAACGGGATCCGGCCCGCACGGTTGAGGATCCACATCCGCTCGTCCACGGCGCGGGCGAGCGCCACGGTTCGGTACATCGCCACGAGGTCCGCGTCGGCCAGGCCGACCGAGGCGGCGAGCGGGCTCGCCGCGGCGTCGCGTCCGTCGCCCGTGACCGTCATCGCGTCCTCCGTGCGCTGGGGACCCGCGAGCCGGCCCCTGCCGGCGCCGCGCGCGCGCCTAGAAGTTGATCGCCCGGCCGTCGACCGCCATCGCGGTCTCGCCCAGGATCTCCGAGAGGGTCGGGTGCGCGTGGGTCGTGGCGCCGATCTCCCATGGCGTCGCCTCGAGGGTCATGGCGAGCGACCCCTCGGCGATCAGGTCCGTGGCGTGCGGGCCGATGATGTGGATGCCGAGGGTCTCGTCCGTGTCCCGGTTGGCGATGATCTTCGTGAAGCCCTCGTACTCGCCGCCGATGATCGCCTTGCCCACGGCCTGGAACGGGACCTTGCCCACCTTGATCGGCAGGCCGCGCTTCTCGCATTCCTGCTGGGTCAGGCCGACCGAGGCGATCTCGGGGCGGCAGTAGGTGGCCTTGGGCTGCTTCTCGTAGTCCATGGCGTGGACGTCCGGGTCGCCGATGATCGTGTGGACGGCGATGATGCCCTCGTGCGCGGCCGTGTGCGCGAGCTGGAGCCCGCCCACGATGTCGCCGATCGCGTAGAGGTGCGGCTCGCGTGTCCGAAGGTGGCCGTCCACCTTGACGAACCCGCGGTCCAGCTCGGCCGTCGTGGTCTCGAGGCCCACGTCCTCGGTGTTGACGGCACGGCCGGCCGCGACCAGCAGCATCTCGGCCCGCAGCTCGCTCGCCTCGCCGCCCTCGGGCCCTACGGTGATCCGGACGCCCTCGTCATCCGTGATGACGCTCGCGGCATCGAACCGGGCGTTGGTGATGACCTTGATCCCGCGCCGGTTGAACGTGCGCTCGAGATCGCGGCTGACCTCGGCGTCCTCGAGCGGGACGATGGCCGGCAGGTACTCGAGCAGGGTGACCTTCGCGCCCAGGTCGTGGTACATCGAGGCGAACTCCACCCCGACGGCGCCGGCGCCGATGACGATGATGCTCGCGGGCATCGTGTCCGACTTCAGCACGTCATCCGAGGTGACGATCCGCTTCCCGTCCGTCACGATGCCAGGGAGGCTCTTCACGCGGGAGCCCGTCGCCAGCACGACGTCCGTGCCGTTGAGGACCCGCTCGCCGCCGGCGCCCGGCGTGCCGTCCTCGCCCGCGAGGCGGACGCGGACCTTGGTCGGGCCCTCGAGGCGGCCGCGCCCGGCGATCCAGGTCACGTCGTTCTTCTTGACGAGGCTGGTCAGGCCCTTCCACATCCGGGTCACGACCATCTCGCGACGCTTCGCGATGGCCGCGAACTCGACGGCGGCCGGGCCCGGCAGGACGAGGCCGAAGTCCGCGGCGTGGCGGATCCGCTCGGCCAGGGACGCCGACTCGAGCATCGCCTTGGTGGGGATGCAGCCGCGGTGGAGGCATGTGCCACCGAGCTTGTCCTCGTCCACGAGGGCGACGCGAAGCCCAAGCTGGGCTCCCCGGAACGCGGCGGCGTAGCCGCCCGTGCCGGCGCCGAGGACGATGAGGTCGAAGTCGTTCGAGGAGCCGACGGCCATCAGTCAGGTGTTCTCCGCTGGTGTCACGGGCGGACGGGCGGACCGGGTGCCGCGGGGCCGCGTGAGGGGGTCTGGCATCGGATCGATGCTACACCGGCGGTCGCTCGGGCGGCCGGTCCCGGGCCCGGAAAACGAAAACCGGGCCGCGGAGACCGCGGCCCGGCAATCAGGAGTGGCGCTGGAGCTCAGCCGCCGCGCTGGGCGCGGAAGCAGTCCGAGCAATAGACCGGCTTGCCATTGGTTGGACGGAAGGGAACCTTGGCTTCCTTGCCGCAGGACGAGCAGGTCGCCGCGAACATCTCGCGGGGCCCGCTGCTGCGCTGGCCGTAGCCACCGCCGCCGCCGCCGCTGCTGTACCCACCGCCGGCGGAGTAGCCGCCGCCGCCGCCGTACCCGGAGTCGTAGCCGCCGCCGCTCGAGTACGAGCTGCCGCCGCTGTACGCGCTGTCGCCACCCGAGCGCGCTGCCTTGCGGCTGGCGCGGCACGAGTTGCAGCGTCGGGGCTCCGAGAATCCCTTCTCGGCGTAGAAGGCCTGTTCGCGCTCCGTGAATTCGAACTCCATGTTGCAGTCCGAACAGGTCAGGGTCTTGTCGGCCACGTGCCGATCTCCTCCAGTTGTCGCCGCCTCTTGCCCGGGATCCTCGAGTGTGCGTGGTGCGTTCCGGAGGAGACCAAGTGTCGAACGTGCGAACGAGAAATGAGCATGCGCAGGTCGCCCGCGCAGCGAGAGTCTACGCGGTGATCGCAACCGTGGCGATCCCTATTTGCGTGGCCGATTCCGGGCCTGTCGGCCCTAGTCCGGGCGAGGGATCCCGAACTCGCGACGGGCGCCGTCGAGATACCGCGCGGCTTCGTCCGCCTGCCGGCCGAGGTCCGCGGCGCGGCGATCGAGCGGGCTGGTCTCGGCCCGTCCGCCGTCAGGCGCCCGGCCTGCGCAGAATCCGCCACAGCACGACTCCCGTCCCACCGATCAGCACGAGGATCAGCAGCGGGGTGTGGAACACCACGTCCTGGCCGCCCCTCGGCAGCAGCGCGGTGGCTCCCGCGGCCGCCATCACGACCAGCACCACCGCGGCACCGACGAGCAGGACCTCGCGCAGGCCTGGCTGGCGGGCGTCGGTCATCCCCTAGCTCCGGTCGGCCTCGGGCGGGATGCCGATCGGGGCCACGAGGATCCGGCCGGCGAGCGCGCGGCCCATCCGGGAGCGGAGGCCCGTCTTCGGGCGGTGGAAGGTCACCGTGAGGTCCGCGCGGACGACCGGGTCGGACGGGTCGCCCGAAGTGAGGTCGACCGCAGTGGGCGTATCCACTGCCAAGACGGGGATGCCCGCCTCACGCGCCTTGTGGATCGTCTCCACGGCGGTGCGGACCGGCTCTCTCAGGGTGCCGCGGACGCCGGTGCCCAGGAGCGCGTCCACGACGATCGATGCCTTGTCGATGCCCTGGGCGAGGATCGCCACGTCGCGCGCGACCCCGGCGTGGATCTTGGTCACCCCGTCGATGTCGTCGAGGCGCTTCCAGTTCTTCGCCGCATCGGGGGTCTTGGGGCGCTCGCCCGGGGCGACGAGGACCGCGATCACCGGGGTCCCCCACTCGGCGAGCCTGCGCGCGGCCACAAACCCGTCGCCGCCGTTGTTGCCGGGGCCGGCGAGGACCAGGACGGGCCTGCCCTCGCGGCCGTTGAACTCCACGAGGGCGCGTGCGGCGGCGGCCACGGCCGTGCTGGCGTGCTCCATCAGCCGCTCGCCGGGGGTGCCGAGGGCCTGCGCCTTGCGGTCCGCGCCGGTCATCGCCTCGGCGGTGATCGCGGTGCGCGCGGCGGCCGGTGCCCAGCGCAGCTCCAGCTCGTCGAGCGTGAGCGTGGCGAGGTCGGGGTCGTCGGCGGGCAGAGGCACGGACCGGGTGGGCATCGTCGCAAGGGTACCGCGCGGGCGGGGCTGGGGCGGCGGGGCCCGCCTCGGCCGGCGACGGCGCCTGCCGGGCCCGCGGCGCTCCGGCATGGTGGCCACGAAACGACCCGGTGCGTCCGTGCCAGCGAGAGCGAGCCCTGGCCTGGCCACACACCGATGAGGTGCGTGCTCGGCAGGTGCGCCGTGCCAACGACGCGCCGCATCGTTGATCGGCAGAGGGCGCCATCGGGTCGAGCACCGTCCTGACACCGGGACGGTCCCCGATGCCGCACGCGGCGCGCGGATCGCCTGATACCACGCACCCCATCGGTATCTGGCCAGGTCCGGATGGCCCCGTCAGCCGGGGAGCCGCGCCTCCGGACCGTCGGGCCCCTCGCGTGCCTCGAGCAACCCCTCCGACGCCAGCGCCAGGACCGCCTCGCGGACGGCGGAGGCCGGGTGCGACCCGATCGCCTCGCCGTACGTGACCCAGGCCTCGTCACCGGCGTTGCGGGCCCGGTCGATGATCCGGCCCCGCAGCCAGCGACGCGTGGACGTGAAGACGGGGTTGGAGCGCGGGGCGGGCGCCCCACCCTCGATGGCCACCGGCCGGTCCCCGGCCGCGTACCGGCACCAGGCGATGATCGGGCAGTCCACGCACCGTGGCTTCGCGGGCTTGCACACCCGCGCGCCCAGGTCCATCAGGGCGTGGGTCCACGCGTCGGCGCGATCCGCGGGCACCACCGTGTCCGCGAGGGCCTGCATCTCCGCTCCGGTGAATGCCTCGGGGCCGCCCGCCGCCACCCGCCCCAGGACGCGTCGGACGTTCGTGTCGACGGCCCCCACCGGCACGCGGTACGCGATCGCCGCCACGGCGCGCGCCGTGTAGGAGCCGACGCCCGGCAGCGACTCCAGCCCTTCGATCGTGGACGGCACCTGGCCCCCGTGCTCGGCGACGATCACCTGCGCGGCCCGATGCAGGTTGAGCGCCCGCCGGTTGTAGCCCAGGCCCGCCCAGGCGCGCAGCACCTCGGCGACGGGGGCGGCGGCCAGGTCACGCACCGTGGGCCAACGCTCCATCCAGGCGACCCACGACTCCGCCGCGCGCTCGGCCTGGGTCTGCTGGGCCATGAGCTCGCTGACGAGCACCGCGTACGGGTCCGTCGTGCCGCGGAATGCCAGTGGCCGCCCGGTCAGGTCGTACCAGGCGAGGAGGACCTCGCGCAGCGCGGGGGGGACGGCGGTGTCGGCGTCCGGGGGCGGTGCCACGCCCCTACGATACGTGCGGCGCGTCGAAACGCACGGCGAGGTAGCCGACCGTGCGGTCCCGCGGCCCGCCCGCGTCCGCCGATGTCGTCTTCGCGAGCGGCGTGCCCACGGTGGCGCCCATCGCGCGCAGGGCCGCGAGGCCCACCACCGCGGGCTCGATTCCGCACATGCCGCAGGCGAGACCACGGATGTCGGCCTCGCGCAGGGCCCGCTCCAGGCTCGCGACCCCCGGTGCGTCCACGGCCGCGATGGCCGGCAGGAGGACCTCCGTCGCCCGCGCGCAGGCGTCGGCCGGCGGGTAGTGCGCCATGTCCGAGCTGATCGCGAGGACGACCGGCTCGCCGGCCGCGCGCCTCGCCGCCAGGAGCTCGCCCAGGCGCGTGCCGGCGGCCACCGCCGCGAGTCCCGTCCCCGCCGAGACCGCGAGGGGCACGATCCGGGCCCCCGGGGCGGCGGCGATGAGCAGGGGCAGCTGGACCTCGATCGAGTGCTCGCCCCGGTGCGCGTCCCGGTCGACGAGGAACGGGGGCCCGAGCGCCACCACCTCTGCGGCGAGGGCCTCGTCGATGGCGACCTCGCCCGTCGGCACCGACCACGCTCCACCGTCCCAGGCGGCGATGCCGTCGAGCCAGGCCGCCACGTGGTTGGTGCCCAGCAGGACCACCACAGGCCCCGGTCGTCCCGGTTCGGGCGGCCGACGCCCGAGGCAGGCCCAGGCCGCCGCCGCGGGCACCCCCGAGTACTCGAGGCCGGCGTGCGGCACCAGGATCCCCGTCGGGAGCGCCGGGGCAGCCGTCCGCCCGGCACGGTCCGCGCGGTCCGCCGCGACCCCCGGCAGCCGGCGGGCCGCCGCGAACAGGGACTCGACGAGGTCGCGCAGCATGCTCGCGGCGCCCGGGTAGAACGTGCCCGCCACGGACGGGGACCGCAGCGGCCCGGTCACGCGATCGCCCCCGCGCGGCCCGGACCACCGGTCACCGGGTCCGCCGCCGGATCCCAGCGCCCCTCCAGCAGGCGGCCGCACCCCGGGCACGCCCCGCCGGGCCCGAGCACGGAATGACACCGGCACCCGCTGCGCTCCACGAGCACCAGGCCGCACCCCGCGCACCGCGTGTCCTCCAGGCCCAGCTCGGGCGCGTTCCCGACATAGACGTACCGGAGGCCCGCCTCCCGCCCGATCTCGGCGGCCCGGCGCAGCGTCGAGCGTGGCGTCGGTGGCACATCGAGCAGCCGGTAGGCGGGGAGGAACCGGCTCACGTGCCACGGCGTGGCGGGCCCCAGCGTCGCCACGATCCAGCCGGCCAGGGCCCGCAGCTCGTCGTCGCCGTCGTTGTGCCCGGGAATGACGAGCGTCGTCAGCTCCAGCCAGACGCCCGCCCGGTGGAGGGCCGTGATGGCGTCCAGCACGGGTGCCAGCCGGGCGCCGCACAGGTGGCGGTAGAACCCGTCGTCGAAGCTCTTGAGGTCCACGTTGGCGGCATCGAGCATCCCGGCCAGGAGGCCCACCGCCTCGGGCGTCGCGTAGCCGTCGGTCACGAACAGGTTGCGCAGGCCCGCCGCACGCGCCAGCCGCCCGATGTCGAGCGCGTACTCCAGGAACACCGTGGGCTCGACGTAGGTGTAGGCGATGGACCGCGCCCCGGCGCGCAGCGCCCCATCGACGATGTCCGCCGGCGTCATCCGGCGAGCCGGCGCCTCGAGGCCCAGCCGCGGCCCCTGGGCGATCTCCCAGTTCTGGCAGAACACGCAGTGGAACGGGCAGCCGGTCGTGGAGATCGAATACGCGAGCGACCCGGGCTCCACGTGGAACAGCGGCTTCTTCTCGATCGGGTCCAGGCCCGTGGCGGCGACCGCCCCGTAGGCCCGACACCACAGCGTCCCGTCGCGGTTCTCGCGCACACCGCAGATCCCCGTCCGCCCCGGCCGCACGAGGCAGCGGTGGGCACAGACGCCGCAGCGGACGCTCCCGTCGGGCAGGGGCTCCGCGAGGATCGAGGGGACGGCGTCGACGTTGGAGCGGGCGTGCAGCGGCATGACGATGTATGCACAGTCTCGCGCGGATGCGGTCGGGCTCCAAGTGCCGGCGGGGCCCGAATGGAGGCGCTTGTGCCCTGTGCTCCCGGGCCGCCCCGCGGCACGATCCGGGCATCGCCGGAGGGCACCGCCGGAGGGCATCGCCATGACTCGCCAGACCGTCACCCCGACACCCGGCCCCGGCCCCGCCACGGGCCTGGGTCCCGGCCCCGATCCCGAGGCCGGCGATCCCGCCGCCCCACGGCCGGTCGAGGTTCCCGAGGCCGAACAGGCCCGTTTCCTGCGCCTCGCCCGGGTTGCCGTGGCGGTCGCCACGGGCGCGAGACCCGCGGCCGCCCTCGGAGAGGCGCTCTCGGAGGGCCCGCTGCCGGATCGCGCGGCCGCCGCCTTCGTCACGCTGACCGAGCACGGGGAGCTCCGCGGCTGCATGGGCAGCCTCGATACCGACCAGCCCGCCTGGGCGTCGGTGGTCGAGGCGGCCCGGTGGGCGGCGAGCGGCGACCCGCGGTTCCCCGGCGTGGACCCGGCGGAGCTGGCCGTCATCGAGATCGACGTCTCGATCCTCGGACCGCTCGTCCCGCTGCGCGATCCGCGGGCGTTCCGGCCCGGGATCGACGGGCTCGTCGTGGCGAGGGACCGCCGGCGCGGGCTCCTGCTGCCCGAGGTCGCCGGCATGGTGGATCCCGGCCCGACCGGCATGCTCGACGCCTGCTGCCGCAAGGCGGGTCTCCGGCCCGATGCCTGGCGCGACACCGGCACGGAGCTGTGGGTCTTCCGGACGCGCCGCTTCGGGGGTCCAGCGGCCGCCTGACGGCCCCGGCGGTCGCCTACGATACGGGGAGGAGGCGACAGGCCCATGGCGATGCGGTTCGGGGCGGGGTTCTGGGTCCAGCGCACGGGCTGGCCGGAGTTGCGCGAGGCGGTGCTGCACGCCGAGGCGGCCGGGTTCGACGACCTCTGGATCGACGACCACCTCCTCTCCGACGAGGCAGACTGGCACGACCCCAAGCTCGAGGGCTGGACGACCCTCGCGGCGGTCGCGGCGGTCACGGAGCGGGCGCGGATCGGCCACATGGTCGTCGCCAACACCCTCCGCAACCCGGGCCTCACGGCGAAGTCGGCCACGACCCTCGACCACATCAGCGGCGGGCGCATGATCCTGGGTCTCGGGGCCGCCTGGTTCGAGCGGGAGCACGCGGCGTTCGGCTTCGACTTCGGGACGGGGGTCGGCGAGCGGCTCGACCGCCTGGGCGAGGCCGTGCCCCTCATCCGCCGGCTGCTCGACGGCGAGACCGTGACGCATGCGGGCCGCTTCTACCGCTTCGATGAGGCCCTGTGCGCCCCGCGCCCGATCCAGCCGCGCCTCCCGATCCTGATCGGTGGCACCGGGCCCCGCAAGACGATCCCGCTGGTCGCCCGGTACGCGGACCTGTGGAACGCCTACGGCACGCCCGACGAGCTGCGCGCCCACGACGCGAACCTGCGGGCGGCCTGCGAGGCCGTCGGGCGGGACCAGCGCGAGATCGAGCGCACGGTGAACGTCAACATCGTGATCCGCCCGACCCGCGCGGAGGCCGAGCGGGCCTGGTCGGACTGGGCGCGCGTCCACCGGCCGCAGGACGGCGAGGAGCGGCTCAACGCGGCGGGGCCGGTCGCGGAGGTGGCCGCGTCGCTGCGCCGCTACGCCGACGCCGGGTTCGGCCACCCGGTGCTGATCTTCCGGACGCCCTGGGACCTCGAGACGATCGACCGCCTGCCCGAGCTCAGGACCGCGCTGGACGCATGAGGAGGATCCCCGTGGAGACGAGGAACAGGGGGCGGTCGATACGGGCGCTCCTGGCGCTGTCCGTCGCGCTCCTGCTGCTGCTCACCGCGTGCGGTGCTCCTCCGCTGGACGAGGCGGCGGCCCGCAAGGCGGCGACCAACTACTTCATGACGGCTCCGCACGAGGGCGACAACCCGCCCGCGGACGTCGTCATCACCGACATCCACACGACCACGCACGACGGGCGGGCCGGCTGGGAGGTCGGGATCAACGGCCGGATCGTGCTGGCGGGCCTGCCTGACGGCTACCTGTCGGCGATGGTCCTGTTCGTCGACGAATCGACGGGCAAGGTGACGGTGATCGGCCAGGGCTGAGCGGTGAGCCCGGCATGACAGGTCGGCGGACGGAGCGCGCGACGGCCTACAGGCTCGTCCGTGTCAACGCCCCTTCCGCGTGCTGGCCGTCCGTCGCGAACGTGAGGAACCCGATCTCGCCCGGCGACGACCCGAGGCGCGTCAGCAGGATGGCGGCCTCGGTGAACTGCCCGATCCCGTGGGTGACCCCGTAGACGAGGTACTGCCAGAGCGGGAGCCGGTCGCCGCCCCCCATCACGGCGCCGGCGTGGTGAAATCGGGAGACGTCACTCCAGGATCCGCGGTGCCACAGCCGCCCTGCACGATCGACCCCTCCGATGCGACGACTCGGCCCTGTCCGTCCAGCACCTGGAGCGCTGGGTTGAAACGCGCGCTGAATCCGACTGGCCACGCCAACTCGGTGCGGGTTCCGTCGGGACGGATCATCCAGGCCAAACGCGAATCGCCCGCGGCGCCGTGGAGTCGGAACTCGCCGACGTAGCCCGTCCCAGCGCACAGCATGTTGTCGCCCCAGTTGGCGGCCGGGAGCCATTGCTCGCCCACGCCGAGCGCACGGGGAGGCGTTGGCGTCGGCTTGGCCCCGCACGCGGCCAGTGTGAGGCAGATCACGAGTACTGCGAGGTAGCGCATCGTGCGTCCACGTTCGCAAGACCGCCGCGGGTCGTCAATGAGGGTTGTCCCTCACGGGATCACCACTGGACCGCTCGCGAGATCGGCTACCGGCACTCAGGCGACGGCGCCGACCTCCTCGGCTTCCGCGTCCAGGTCTGCGATATCCGCGACATCCGTGGCGTTCGCGCCCAGCCAGAGCCGCATCCGGGCCGCGGCCGCCTGGCCCTGGGTCACGCAGTCGGGCAGACCCACGCCCCGGTACGAGGCCCCGGCCACGGTCACGGCGGGCCACGCGGAGACCGCGTCCTCGATCAGCGCGACACGGTCGAGGTGCCCCACGGTGTAGCGCGGCATGGCGCCGTCCCAGCGTGAGACCCGCACGAGCAGCGGGTCGCCGAGGATGCCCAGCGTCCGCTCGGCATCCGCCCGTGCCGCTGCGACCAGCTCCGCCTCCGGGAGCGACGTGGCGGGCCCTTCGTCACGCACGAACATCCGGAGCAGCACCATCTCGTCCGGTGCGCGGCCCGGCCACTTCTGGGACGACCAGGTGCAGGCCGAGATCGGGCCGCCCTCCGACGCCGGCACGAGATAGCCGTGCCCCACGAGGTCGTGGCCGACCCGGTCCCGCCGGTACGCGAGCGTCACCAGGATGCTGGTCCCGTGGGGCACCGTCCCGAGCGCGGCGGCCGCGCCGGGAACCTCGCCCTCCAGCAGCCGCGCGGCCACCGGGGCCGGGACGGCGAGGACGACCCCGTCGAACCGCTCGGTCGCGCCGTCGTCGAAGCGTGCCGCGACCGTCGTCCCGGCGCGATCCAGGGACCGCACCCGCACGCCCGTGCGCAGGTCCACGCCGCTCGCCGCGAGGGACACCTCGAGCGCGTCCACCAGCGTCCCCATCCCGCCACGGAACGAGACGAACACGCCCAGGGGCTTCGCGCCCGGCGGGCGCCTGGCGACCATCTCGCGCATCTTCCGCCCGTCCGCGAGCCCCGCGAACAGGAGGCTCCGGTGCTCCCGCTCCGCGACCCGGAGCTGGGGCACGACGGCGTCCAGCGACAGCTCGTCGATCGGCGTGCCGTACACGCCCCCGACCAGCGGTCCCGCGAGGCGGTCCACCAGCGGCGAGCCCAGCCGGCGCCGGAGGAACGTGCCCACGGCGATGTCATCGGCGGGCAGCATCCGCGGCGAGAGCACGTCGCGCGCCATGCGGAGCTTCTCGAACCAGGAGAACAGGCGCGTCCGCGCGAAGGGCATCGCCCTGGTCGGCAACACCAGGCCCAGGCCCTCGGGCATGGGCACCAGGGCGCCACGGTGCCGGATGTAGACGGCACGCGGGTCGCGCGTCCCGATCAGCTCGTCGCCGAGACCCAGCTCGCGCGCCAGCGTGACGGCCGCGGGGCGCGTCGCGAGGAACGAGTCGGGACCCATCTCCAGGACGAGGTCGCCCGTGTGCTCGGTGGCGATCTTGCCACCCAGCCGCGGGCCGGCCTCGACGAGGGTGACCGGCACGCCATCGCGGGCCAGGGCGCGGGCGGCGGCGAGACCCGTGATCCCGCCGCCGATGACCAGGACGCTCATGGCCGGGGTCCTACGCCATCCCGTAGGCCGGGGCGTGCCCGGACGGGACGTAGGGGCACAGTGGATCGGACTCGAGCGGGTCGCCCGTCCACGCGTAGGCCCGTGCCCGCGACCCACCGCAGATCCGCGCGAACTCGCAGGCGCCGCAGCGGCCCTTGAAGCCCTCGGGGTTGCGCAGCCCGCGCATCACCGGGTGGTCGCGGTACAGGTCCACGATGGACGCCTCGCGGACGTTGCCCAGGGGGATCGGGAGGAACCCCGACGGGTTCACCGTCCCTTCGTGGTTCATGAACACGATGCCGTTGCCGTCACGGATCCCGAAGCCGCGGCCCACGGAGGTCTGGAGGATCTCCTCGAGCGACTTGCCCTCGGCCTCCCACTCGCGGATCGCGTGCCGGCGGTAGTGGGTGGCCTCGGTCGTCTTGACCTGGAAGGGCGCGGTCCGCCCGAGGTTGAACAGCCAGGCGTTGAGCTTCTCGGATTCGCCCGCGGTGATCTCCTTGAGGCCGCTGCCGCGCCCGGTCGTGATCAGCATGAACAGGCTCCAGCGCATGATGTCCATGCCCAGGAGGAGCTCGTACACCGCCGGCAGGTCCGCCAGCGTCTCGTCCGTGACCAGCGTGTTGACCTGGATCGGCAGGCCGGCGGCGCGGGCCCACTTCGCGGCCTGCAGCGTCTTGTCGAACGTGCCCTCCACCATGCGGAAGCCGTCGTGGCGCTCGGCGTTGGAGCCGTCGATGGACAGCGAGATGTTCTGGACCCCGGCGTCGCGGAGGCTCTCCATGATCTCCTGGGTCAGCAGCGGCGTCGCGGCCGGGGCGAGCGACGCGCCGATCCCCCGCTCCGTGGCGGCGCGGACCAGCTCGTGGAGGTCGGGGCGGTTCAGCGGATCGCCGCCGGTGAACACGACGTGCGGAAACGGCCGGCCGAACGTCGTGATCTCGTCGAGGAGCCGGTAGCCCTCCTCGGTGCTCAGCTCCAGCGGGTTGCGCTCCGCCATCGCGTCCGCGCGGCAGTGGCGGCAGGCCAGGCCGCAGGCGAGGGTCGTCTCCCAGTACACGAGCATCGGGGCGCGGGTGTAGACGTAGCCCTCGGCACGGACGGCGCCGACGCCGGTGATGCCGCCCGGGTGCCCTCCGGGATGGCCGCCCGGGTGCCCCGCGGGCCTGCCGGTCGGGATGGGATCGATGGTCGTGGTCATGGCTGGGTCTCCTCGGCCGGCTCAGGCGCCGCGGGGGTGGAGAGGAACGCGGCCGCGATGTCGGCCAGCCCCGCGATGAACAGCGGGTCGGTGTTCATGGAGCGGGCGCGCTCCAGGCGGATCCCGGCCCCCCGGGCGACGCCCTGCGCCTCGATGTCGATGTCGTAGAGGACCTCCAGGTGGTCGGCGACGAAGCCGACCGGCCGGATCACCAGCCCCTTGACACCCTCGGCGGCGAGGCGGCGGATCTCGTCGAGGATGTCCGGGCCGAGCCACGGCTCGCCGGTCCGGCCGGCGCTCTGGTAGCTGAACGTGTAGCCGTCGATGCCGAGGCGCTCCGCGACGAGGGCTGCGGTGGCCGCGAGCTCTGCCGAGTACGGGTCGCCGTCGGCGAGGACGCGCGCCGGGAGGCTGTGCGCGGTGAACATGAACCGTACGCCGTCGGGGTCCTCGAACCGCTCGTACGCCTCGCGGGTGGTCTGGGCGAGCGCCTCGATGAACCGTGGCTGGTCGTGCCAGGAGCCGATGTACGCGACGGTCGGGGCGGCATCACCGAGCTCGGCCAGCGCCGCGTCGACCGCCCGCCGGTAGCCCGCGGCGTTGGACGAGGCCTGCGGGGCGAGGGCGATCGCGACGAACCGGGTCACGCCGTCCGCGGCCATGCCCTTGACGATGTCACCGATCCGCGGCGCGATGTGGCGCATCCCGGCGTACACGCGGACCGGCATGCCGCGCGCCGCCAGCTCCGCCTCCACCGCGGCCCGCTGCTCCTCCACGATCCGCGACAGCGGCGACCCGCCGCCGATCGCCCGGTAGCGGCCGAGCAGCTCCTCGAGCAGGTTCGCCGGGGGCGGCGAGCCCCGGCGGATGTCGGTGTAGTACGCCTCCACCTGGTCCAGGCGGTCGGGGGAGCCGTAGGCCATGAGCAGGACGGCATCGGTCACAGCGTCGCTCCCTCCTCGTGGACGAGGTCCACGAGGCGCTTGAGGTTGTCAGGGTCGGTACCGGGAAGGACGCCGTGGCCCAGGTTGAAGATGTGGCCGGGACGCCCACCGTTCTGGGCGAGGATCCAGCGGGCGGCCTCCTCCACGCCGTCCCACGGCCCCAGCAGGAGCACCGGGTCCAGGTTTCCCTGGACGGCCCGGTCGCCCACCAGCCGGCGGCCCTCGGCCAGCGCGATCCGCCAGTCCAGGCCGATGACGTCGCCGCCCGCGGACGCCTGGAGCCCCAGGATCCCACCGGTCCCCACGCCGAAGTGCGTCACCGGGACGCCGAGCGGCGCGATGCCCTCGAACAGGCGGCGCATCCAGGGCCACAGCCGCCGCTCGTAGTCGAGCGGCGAGAGCCCGCCGACCCAGGAGTCGAAGACCTGCAGGGCCTGCACGCCGGCCGCAACCTGGGCGCCGAGATAGGCGATCGTGGCGTCCACGAGCCGGTCGAGCAGCGCGGCCCAGGTCTCGGGCTCGGCGTGCATCAGCCGCTTGGTGTTGACGAAGTCCCGCGACGGCCCACCCTCGACGAGGTAGCAGGCGAGGGTGAACGGCGCCCCGGCGAACCCGATGAGCGGCACCGGCGACTCGGCGCGGACCAGGCGGATCGCCTCGAGCAGCCCCGGCACGCTCGCCGCCGCGTCGAACGGGCGCAGCGCCACGACGTCGGCCATCGTCCGCACCGGGCGCTCCATCACGGGGCCGCGGCCCTCCACGATGTCGAAGCCCACGCCCAGCCCGTGGAAGGGCGTCGTGATGTCGGCGAACAGGATCGCGGCGTCCACGCCGAGGCGGCGGACCGGCTGGAGCGTGACCTCGGCGCACAGCGCGGGGTCGCGGGTGATCTCGACGAGCGTCGCGCGCTCGCGGATCGCGCGGTACTCGGGGAGCGCGCGACCGGCCTGGCGCATGAACCAGACCGGCGTCGTGTCGGCCGCCTGGCCCAGCGCGGCCCGCAGGTAGCGCGCGGTCGGGGCCGTGGCGGGGGTGCCGGGGATGCCGGCCCCGCCGAGGGCGCCCAGCGTGTCCGCGGTCATGCGTCGAACGCCCGGCGTGCGGCCGCGATGGTCTGGGTCACCTCGGTCGCGCCGTGGCACGCCCCGATGAACCACGCCTCGAACTGGGACGGCGGGAGGAGGATCCCCTGGTCCAGCATCGCCCCGAAGAACCGGGCGTAGGCATCGCGGTCCGCGGTGCCGGCCTCGGCCCAGTCGCGCGGGATCCCGGACCGGAAGAACACCGTCAGCAGCGAGCCCACGCGGGCGATCGCCACGTCACGCCCCGCCGCCGCGGCCGCGTCGCGCAGCCCGGCCTCGAGGTCCGCGCCGGTCTCCTCGAGCGAGCCGTAGACGTCGGGCGTCAGCAGGTCGAGCGTCGCGACGCCGGCGGCCATCGCGAGCGGGTGCCCGGACAGCGTCCCGGCCTGGTACACGCCGCCCTCGGGGGCGATATGCTGCATCAGGTCATCGCGCCCGCCGTAGGCGCCCACCGGCAGGCCGCCACCGATGATCTTGCCCAGCGTCGTGAGGTCCGGCCGGACCCCGAAGCGCTCCTGGGCGCCGCCCTTCGCGAGCCGGAAGCCCGTGATGACCTCGTCGAAGATCAGCAGCGCGCCGTTCGCCGCCGTGGTCTCGCGCAGCCACTCGAGGTAGCCCGGCCGCGGGGCGATGACGCCGACGTTGGCCGCGACCGGCTCCACGATCACGGCGGCGACCCGGTCGATGTGGCGCTCGAAGACGTTGGCGATCGCCTCGGGGTCGTTGTAGCCCACGACGACCGTGTCGCGCGCCGTGGCGGCGGTGACGCCCGCCGAACCCGGCATACCCAGCGTCGCGAGGCCGGAGCCGGCGTCCACGAGGAGGCTGTCGCCGTGGCCGTGGTAGCCGCCCGCGAACTTGACGATGAGGTCGCGGCCGGTCGCGCCGCGCGCCAGGCGGATCGCGCTCATCACCGCCTCGGTGCCGGACGAGGTGAAGCGCATCCGCTCCATCGAGGGCATCGCGGCCCGGATCCGCTCGCCCAGCTCGATCTCACGGGGAGACGTGGCGCCCAGCGCGAAGCCGTCGAGGGACGCCTCGCGGACGGCCTCCACGACCTCGGGGCGGCCGTGGCCCAGGATCGCCGGGCCCCAGGAGCCGATGTAGTCGAGGTACCAGGTGCCATCCGCGTCGCGGACCCGGGCGTCCTTGCCCTTGTCCAGGATGAGCGGCGGCCGGCCCACGGAGCGGAACGCCCGCACCGGGCTGTTGACCCCGCCCGGGAAGAGGCTGTCCGCCCGTTGGCGGAGCAGCGCCTGGTGGCCGCTCGCGACCTGGCCGGCGGGCGTGACGTGGAGGTTCGATGACATCAGCGGGACTCCCGGACCCAGGCCGCGAGGTCCGCGGCGGCGTAGGTGATCACGAACCCCGCGCCCGCGCGCAGGATCGAGGTGGCGGCCTCGGTGTGGGCCCGGCGACGGTCCAGCCAGCCACGCTCGGCGGCAGCCTCGATCGCCGCGTACTCGCCGCTCACCTGGTAGGCGCCGATCGGCACGTCGTACCGCGCGCGGGCCGCGGCCAGGATGTCGAGCGAGGGCATCGCCGGCTTGACCAGCAGCATGTCCGCGCCCTCGGCGATGTCCGCGTCCATCTCGCGCATCGACTCCCGGGCGTTGGCCGGGTCCATCTGGTAGCCCCGGCGGTCGCCGAACGCGGGCGTGGAGCCCGCGGCGTCGCGGAACGGGCCGTAGAAGGCGGAGGCGGTCTTGGCCGCGTAGGCGAGGACCGCCGCGTCCCGGTGCCCGGCCTCGTCGAGGCCCGCCCGGATCGCGGCGACCTGGCCGTCCATCATCCCGCTGGGGGCCACGATGTCGGCGCCGGCCGCGGCCTGCGAGGCGGCGGTGCGGGCGAACAGGTCGATGCTCGCGTCGTTGTCGACGCGCCCGTCGGCGAGCAGCGGGCCGCAGTGCCCATGGTCCGTGTACTCGCACAGGCAGGTGTCGGCGATGAGCACGAGGTCCAGGTCCGCGTCCCGGAACCGGCGCAGGGTCTCCTGGACGATCCCGTCGTCGATCCAGCCGCCGGTCCCCAAAGCGTCCTTGGTCGCCGGGAGACCGAACAGGATCACGCCGCCGATCCCGAGCGCCTCGAGCGCCCGGGCGTCACGCAGCGCCTCGTCCGGCGTCACCCGGCTCACGCCCGGCATCGAGCCGACCGGCTCACGGCCCTCGCGGCCGGGCTGGACGAACATCGGGGCCACCAGCTGGCGGGGGTGGATCCGGGTCTCGCGCACGAACGCGCGCAGGGTCTCGGTCCGGCGCGTGCGGCGCAGACGGTGGGCCGGGTCCACGAGGTCGGGGGAGGCCGCCGAAGCGTGGTCGAACAGGACACTCATCGGGTCTCTCCGGTGGGGGCGGGCTGGGGGTCGGGGGCTTTGGCAGGCACGCCGAGCGCCGCGACGACGAACGCGGCGAGCCGTGTCCCGCCCGGCGAGGGCGACCGGAGCACGGTGGCGAAGCCCAGCCCCCGCGCGATCGCGAACGTGGCCGGCCCGCCGGCCACGACCGGCGTGGCGAGGAGGCGGGCGCGGGCCGGCCCGTCGGCGAGGGCGAGGAGCCCGCGCGCGGTGGACCCGCTGGTGAGGACCAGGACGTCGAGGGGGCCCTCGTCCAGGGTGGTGACGAGGCGCGTGCGAGAGCCTTCGGGCGCCTCGACCGTCTCGTACGCGACGATGTCCGTCACCCGGGCGCCGCGAGCGCGCAGCGCGTCCGCGAGGGCGCCGTCCGCGATGTCCGCGTGCGGGACCAGGACCCCGGCGCCGGGGTGCAGCGGCAGCTCGCGGGCGAGGGCGACGCCGGTGGGCTCGGACGGGACGAAGGCACCGTCGATGCGGGCCTCGGCGAGGACGGCGGCCGTGGCCTCCCCCACCGCGGCCCAGCCGAGGTGCGCGGGCTCGATGCCGAGGCGGCGCGCGGCGCCGAGCATCGCGCGGGCCGCGTTCGCGCTGGTGACCACCACCATGTCGCCGGCGGCGACCTGGGCGACGGCCGTGTCGAGCGGTCCGCCAGGCGCGACCGGGCGGATCTCGATGGCCGGGACGAGGACCGGGTCCACGCCGACCGCGTCGAGCGCTGCGAGGAGCTCCTCCGCCTGGGCCGCGGGGCGGGCGACGAGGGCGCGCGGCCGGTGGCGCAGCGCCACGACGCGCTCAGCGAGCCGGGCGGCCAGCGCGAGGCGGTCCGCCCCGTCCGCCGTGCCGCGGACCCAGCCCACGGGCGCGATGGCGAGCGCGGCGCCCGGCTCGGGCACGAACAGGCGCTCGGCGGCGGCGACCAGGGTCAGCCTGCCGCCGGTCACGGTGCCCACGACCCCGATCGGCGACCGGCAACCGCCGCCGGTCCCGTTGAGGAGGGCCCGCTCCGCCTCGACCGCGATCCGCGTCGGGCGATGGTCGAGGAGCCCGACGGCCTCGATCGCCTCGGCGTCGTCGGCGCGGACCTGGACCGCGAGCGAGCCCTGGCCGGGCGCGGAGGCGACGGCGTCGAGCGGCAGGATGTCGTCGATCCGGTCCGCACGGCCCAGGCGGGTCAGCCCAGCGACGGCGAGCACCAGGGCATCGGAGTCGCCGCGGTCCAGCTTGGCCAGACGCGTGTCGACGTTGCCGTGGAGCGGGTGCATCGTGAGGTCGGGGCGCAGCGCCCGCAGGAACGCGACCCGGCGCGGACTGTCCGTCCCGACGCGGGCGCCCTGGGGGAGCGTCGCGAGGGTCGTCCCCCGCTCGCGGCAGACGAGGGCGTCCCGCTGGTCCTCGCGCGGCGGGTAGGCGGCGATCGCGAGGCGCGGGGGCTCGTCGGTGGGGACGTCCTTGGCGGAGTGCACCGCGAGGTCCACCGAGCCGTCGAGGAGCGCCGCGACGATCCGGCCCACGAAGGCGCCTTCGCCCCAGCCGGTGTCGACCGGCCGGTCGTCGCCCTCGGTGCGGATGATCGTGATCTCGGTCGCCAGGCCGTGCTCGGCGAGGCGGGCCGCGACCCAGTTGGCCTGGACGAGCGCGAGGGCGCTGCCGCGGGTGCCGATGCGAAAGGTTCGGGTCACCGGTCGCTCCCTACAGCGCGAAGAGCGTGCGGGCGGCGCGCTCGGCCTCGCCCGTGCCGTCCTCGCGGAGGACGACGAGGGGCTGGTGGAGGAGCCCCGCGACGAGGCGGTGGCTCATCTGCTCGACGAGCTCGCGCTCGCGGTCGTCCAGGGCGACCCGCCGGAACAGCCGCTCGAGCTCCTCCGCGCGGCGGGTCTCGGCGGCGTCGGCGAGCGCCTGGATCGCGGGCACGCTGTCCCTGGCGCGGGCCCAGCCGGCCAGGGTCTGCTCGGCGTCGTCGAGGACGCGCTCGACGCGGAGGCGGAGGCGCCTGCGGAGCGCATCCTGCGGGCTGCGGGCCATGTCGTCGACCGAGGTGTAGCGCGCGCCCAGCGCCTCGCGCAGCTCGGCGTCGATGGCCGGCGGCGAGCTCAGGTCCACCACCGGCTGGGGGCCGGCGAGGAGTGCCGAGCGGGCCTCCATGGCGAGCGGCCAGCGGCCCGAGATGGCGAGCAGGACCGCGTCCGCCTCGGGGAGCGAGGCCTCGGGACCGTACGCGGCGGGCTCGCCGTTCGCGTCGTACGCGAGGGCGGCGGCGCGGTCGCCGCTGCGGTTGGCGACAAGGACCCGGGCGCCCTGCCGGGCCGCGGCCAGCGCGCACAGCCGGGCCATGCGCCCAGCGCCAACGATGAGGACCCGCCTGCCGAGCAGCGGCCCGGTCAGCGGGACCATGCGATCGAGGGCCACGTCGGCGAGCGAGCGTGGCGGCCCCTCGCGCCACGACCGCGTCTCGCGCCCGAGGTGGAGCGCGACCTGGAACAGCCGCTCCAGGACCGGGTCGAGGCCGGTCGCGCCGGGGCTGTGGCTGCCGATGTCGACCGGGCAGGCGGTCGCCCCCGGCACATGGCGGTCCGAGAGGCTCTCGCGGAGCTGGTGCAGGATCTGGTCCTCGCCCACGACCACACTGTCGAGGCCGGCGGCGACCGTGAACAGGTGCCGCGCCGCGGCGAGGCCGTCCAGGCGCCGGCCACCCTCGGGAAGCGCGGGCAGCGGGACACCGTGCGCGCCCTCGCCGGGGTGGGTGGAGACGTACAGCTCGACGCGGTGACAGGTGCGGACCAGGATCGCGCGCGGGTCGGCGGCGACGATGGCTGCCGCGTCACCGAATGCCTCGCGAGCCTCGCTATGGACCCTCCTGGCGTGTGCGATGAGCGCGATGATGCCCAGCTCGGCGGACGGATCGATCACGATGGTGCTCCCTGGGGACGTCAGGACGCGGTGGACGGGACGGCGGACGAGCCGGAGGCGCGCTCGCTGCGGCGGTCCGCGAGGGCGGCGGCCTCCCACCCACGGAGGGTGTCGAGAAGCAGGCCATCGAGCGCCGCGTTGGCCTCGGCCATGAGGGTCGACGTGGCGGCGGCGTCGAACTCGCGGCGCCGGGCGAGGGCACCCAGCTCGCCCAGGAACGGGCGGCGGAACCGGAGGAACAGGTCGGCGGTCATCGGGGCGCCCAGGCCCTCGCGGCCGGCGATGCGGCCGTACTCGGCGCAGGCGTCGCCGGCCTCACGGAGCCGGTCGGCCCGGCGGGCGGGATCCTCGGAGTCGAGCGCGGCCACCAGCGATGCCACGATGCTCCGGCCGTAGGTGCGGAACCGCTCGCGCTGGGCATCGTCGAGCTCCGCGACCCACGGGATGCGGCCCGGGTCGTCGGTCGCCTCGCGGCGGTACCCCCGGGCCATCCGGCCCGGCGTCTCGCCGAGGTCACCCAGCGAGGGGCGGGTCGTGGGCCGGTCCGGCAGGAGCGCGTGGAGGCCGACACGGGAGAAGCGGCGATGACCGCCGGGCGTGACGAAGGTCCGGACCATGCCCGTGTCCGCCCAGCGGCGGACGGTCGAGGGGGAGACGCCGAGGATGGTGCATGCCTCGGTGAGCGAGACCCAGTCGGGATCCTTCGTGCTCGTCCGGGTGGTCATGTGGGCCGCAAACCTCTCAAATCTCCCAAACCTTGTCGAACGTCGCCTACTTTACCTGCATCTCCCCCAGCACACGGCAGGGTCCTTCGGCCCACCCTCCGTCCCATCCGGCCCGGGACCCCTCGTGGTCCCACGACCCAGCAGTGGCCTGAATCTGGGCATTTCGGTTCCGGATCACCCAGATTCAGGTCGGGCTGCACGACCCCCGGGACGGGCCGTCCGGACCCATGGTCCCGGGCATCCGGTGTCCTTGGTCCCTGTCATCAAGGCTGCTTGATCCCGTCTACTCCGGGCATGATCAACCGCGTCCCGGTCGCCCCGTCGAGCCCCGTGTTCCCCTGCCACGAGGAAGAGACCCCCATCCCGCTCTCGCGCGTCGCCGTCGGGTGGCGCCGCGTCGTCGAGCACGTCGACGGACCCGACCGTGCCGAGCTGGAGCGCGAAGGCATGCTTCCCGGCAGCGTGGTCGTGGTGACGGCCAGGACGCCCCTGGGCGGTCCGGTCGTCGTGGAGCTGGGTCGCGCCCGGCTCGCCCTCTCGGCCGCCGTTGCCGCCCAGGTGGCAACGCGCCCGTTCCCCGCCGGCGGCGAGCCCGGCTGATGCCCGAGCCGGCCTGCCACCCCGCGTCCCCGGGGGCCGGTCGCAGCGGCGAGGCCGACCTCCGGCCGGTCGTGGCGATGGCCGGCCGAACGTCGGCAAGTCCACCTTCCTCGCCCGAGCGAGCCGCCGGTTTGTCGAGACCGCGAACGCCCCCGGCACGACCGTCGGCCTGGAGCGCCGCCTGGTCACCGCCGGCGGCCGCGAGGCGTGGCTGGTGGACCTGCCAGGGACGCGCTCGCTCGACGATGAGCCGGCCGGCGACAACCCGTTCTGGACGAACCTGCCCACGGCGGGGCCCGACGCCCTCCTGGTCGTCGCCGACGCGGGGAACCTCGCCGCCATCTCCCCATCGCCATCGCCTGCCGCGACCTCGGCCTGCCGGTGGTGCTTGCCGCCAACCTCGCCGACGAGGCCGCCCGACGCGGCGTCACCGTGGACGCGGGCCGCCTCTGCCAGCTGCTCAACGCGCCGGCGCATGCGACCTGCGGTCGGACGGGCGAACGCGTGGACGCCGCCCTGTCGGACGCGGTGCGGCTCGCGACCGTGCGGCGGGCCGTGAGGTCGGGCCTCAGCTCGCCGCGGGCGACGATCCCGGCACCGGTCTACGCCTACGCCGTGGAGGCCGACCTCGCCCGCGAGGCCGCCGCGCTCTCGACCGAACCCCGCTCCCTCGGAGCCGCCGCGATGCCCGACCCGCTCGGCGTCAGCGTCCGCACCGGCCTCATCTCGCCGCGCGGCGGCGGGTCCCTGCGGCTGGCGTCGGCGCTGGAGGCCGCGCGCTGGTCGATCGCGGCGGGCTGGGCGGCCCAGGTCGAACACCGG
This sequence comes from Candidatus Limnocylindrales bacterium, assembly GCA_038250545.1. Classification (GTDB taxonomy): domain Bacteria; phylum Chloroflexota; class Limnocylindria; order Limnocylindrales; family CSP1-4; genus CAIXZV01. The sequence goes on from JBBSCF010000007.1 coordinate 74,051, forward strand.
GCGGACGTGCCGGAGCCGCCGGCGGATCGCCTCGCGCGCTGGGCCACGTCGCCGTGGCCCGGGATCCGGCCTTCCTGGCGGTCTCCGTCGCGATGTTCCTCGCGGTCATCGCCCTGGGCGGATTCCTCGCCGCGCTGCTGGGCGCGGCCTGGGGAGCCACCGTCTCGCCGTTCCTCGCGACGGCCGTGCCGGCCCTCGTCCCGTGGCCCATCCTCTCGAGCTCGCTGCTGTGGGCGCTCGACGGCGGCATGCTCGGGATGCTCTCGGTGGGCATCCCGTACGTTCTCACCTTCTACCTGCTGCTCGCCGCGCTCGAGGACTCGGGGTACCTCACCAGCGCCGCTGTCCTGATGGATCGCGTCTTCGGCGTCCTGGGGCTGCCGGGCCGGGCCGCGATCCCGCTGCTCGCCGCCGCCGGCTGCAACGCGCCGGCGATCTACGGGACGCGGGTCCTGCGGACGCGCCGCGAGCGGGTCCTGGCCTCGTTCCTCGTCACCCTCACCCCGTGCTCCGCCCGGTCCGCGGTCGTCATCGCCGCACTCGCACCGTACGCGGGCGTGCCGGTCGCGGTGGCCGCGTTCGGCGTCGTGGGGCTGGCGGCCGTCGCCGCGGGTATCGGCGCCAACGCCATGATCCCCGGACGCCAGCCGTCGCTGGTCCTGGAGCTCGCGCCGCTGCGGGCCCCGATCCCGGGCAACGTGGCGCGCAAGGCGGGGTGGCGGTTCAAGGGCTTCGTCCTCTCGGCCGCGCCGATCATGCTCGTCGGGTCGCTGGTCCTGGGCCTCGTCTACGAGGCCGGGCTCTGGAGGGGCATCGCCGACGCCATCGGCCCCTCGACCGAGGCCCTCCTGGGGCTGCCCGCGATCGCGGGTGTCGCGATGGCCTTCGCATTCCTGCGCAAGGCGCTCGCGCTGCAGCTCCTGCCGGTCTTCGCGGCCGTGCAGCTGGGCCGGGCGGCGACCCTGGGCGAGCTCATGAGCCCATCGCAGCTGTTCGTGTACGCGGTGGTGTCGTCGCTCTCGATCCCGTGCGTGGCGACGCTCGCGGCGCTCCGGGGCGAGCTCGGCACGCGGGCGGCGGTCGGGATCTCGGACGCGTCGCTCGCGCTCGCGATCGGGCTGGGCGCCGTCCTGGCGCGCCTGCTCGGGATCGCGTAGGCGCCTGGTCCGGGCACGTGGCCTGTGCCACCGCGATCGCCATCGTGGGTCGGTCGCCGGGCGCTCCCTCAGCGGCGAAGGCACGCTGGTTCGCGGGCGAGAAGCCGGGGCGGACGGCCCCGCCGGCGGGCGACTCCCGCGTTCCCGCACCCGACCGGAGGTGCCAGGGCAGGTGGCGACACGCTTCCGGGCCCCGCGCTACCGTGTCCGGACCCGAAGGAGCGTCCCATGACCGACCCCGCCGCCCTCAACCAGGTCGTCAGCTACACCGCGTGGGCGGTCTACGCGCGGACCGGTCCGGCGCCCGGTGACCCCGCGGCTGCAGCCGGGGAGCTGGAGGCCTGGTCCGCGAACCTCGCCGCCGGCGACATCGTCGTGCGTGGCGCCTACGACGTCTCGGGTCTGCGCCCCGACGCCGACCTGATGCTGTGGCTCCACGGCCCAACGGCGGAAGGGCTCCAGGCCGCGCTCCGCGGGTTTCGGCGCACGGCCGCCGGCGAGGCCACCGCCCTCGTCTGGTCCGCCTTCGGAACCCACCGGCCTGCCGAGTTCAGCCGGGACCATGTGCCCTCGTTCATGCTGGGTACGGCGCCCAAGGGCTGGCTCTGCGTCTACCCGTTCGTGCGCTCCTACGAGTGGTACCTGCTCCCCGAGGACGATCGCCGCGAGATGCTCCGCGAGCACGGCCTGGCGGGCCGCGCCTTCACCGGCGTGCAGGCGAACACCGTCGCCGCGTTCGCGCTCAACGACTACGAGTGGCTCCTCGCGCTCGAATCAGACGACCTCCACGACCTCGTGGACCTGATGCGCGACCTGCGCTCGACGCAGGCCCGGCGGCACGTGCGCGAGGAGGTCCCGTTCCACACGGGCCGCCGCGTGACCTGGACCGAGGCAGTCGAGGTCCTTCGGTGACCTACGACGCCCTGCTCCTGGCCGGCTTCGGCGGGCCCGAGGGCCCGGACGACGTCATGCCGTTCCTGGAGAACGTGACCCGCGGTCGGGGCATCCCCCGCGAACGGCTCGAGTCCGTGGCGCAGCACTACCTCGCGCTCGGCGGCGTGAGCCCCATCAACGCCCAGAACCGCGCGCTGCTCGCGGCGCTCCGGGCCGAGCTCTCCGTGCGCGGAATCGACCTCCCGGTCTACTGGGGCAACCGCAACTGGGATCCGTTCCTCGGGGATGAGCTCTGGCGGATCCACGCCGACGGCCGGCACCGCGTCCTCGCGATCGCGACGAGCGCCTACGCCTCCTACTCGGGCTGTCGCCAGTACCGCGAGGACCTGGCCCGGGCGCTCGACGAGACGGGCCTCGGGGGCGAGCTCGCTATCGACAAGGTCCGCCTGTTCTTCGACCACCCGGGGTTCGTGAGGCCGGTGGCGGAGGGCCTGGCCGCCGCCATCGCCGATGTCGCGGCCGGTGGCGGAACTCCCGGGGACACCCGGGTCCTGTTCACGACCCACTCGATCCCGCTCGCGATGGCCGCCACGTCCGGCCCGCGCGGCAGGTTCGACGAGAACGGCGCCTACGTCGCCCAGCACCAAGCCGCGATCGAGGCTGTGGTCGCCGAGGCGACGTCCCGCGGTGTAGCCGTCCCGCCCTGGCGCCTCGTCTACCAGTCCCGCAGCGGCTCCCCGACCGTCCCCTGGCTGGAGCCGGACATCAACGACGCGCTCCGCGAGGAACACGGCTCGGGGATGCGCGCCGTCGTCGTCGTCCCGATCGGGTTCGTGAGCGACCACGTGGAGGTCGCCTGGGACCTGGACAGGGAGGCGCGCGCGACCTGCGACGAGCTGGGAGTCCGGATGGTCCGCGTCGCCACACCCGGAACGCACCCGGCGTTCGTGGCGGGCCTCGTGGACCTCGTGGAGGAGCGGCGGAGCGGCAGCCCCGCGGTGGCGCTGAGCCCACTCGGGCCGTGGCCGGGGGTGTGCGCCGCCGGCTGCTGCGCGAACCTCCGTGGATTGCAGCCGGCGGTCGCCGGCGAGGACTGAGCCCAGGCCCTACTTCGTGCGCTGCTCGCCCAGCGTGACGGCGCCGGTGCGGCCCCACAGCTCCGCGGCGACGAGCTCGGCGACCACCGGCTCCACCACCGCACGCACGACCGGGTCCTCGGCCGCGGCCTGTGGCAGCGGGACGTGCACGTCCGCGCCATCCCGTTCCGGGCCGACGACCACCACACGCCCGCCCCGCTGGTGGATCGTCGAGATCGCCTCCGCATCCGCGGCCGAGCCCGCGAACAGCAGCACCGGGTCGCCCGGGTGCAGCGTGTAGAGCCCGGTGTGAAGCCAGTCGCCCGTGTCGAAGACCATCGCCGGCAGGCGCGGGGCCTCGCGCAGCATGAGCGCGGCCTGCTCCGCGGCCCCGCTGCGATAGCCGTCGCCCAGGACGTGGACGGGGCGCCCGCCGTCGAGAACCCGTGCCGCATCGTCCAGCCAGGCCGCCTGCCCGTCGATCGCCGCGCGGAGCGCGGCCGGGGTTGCCCCCAGGCTGCGGCGCAGGTCGTCCGGCTCGCCCTCCCCCGCCAGGCCGAACAGCGCGGTGATCGTCGCGCGGTGGGTCATCGTCGCGATGCCGGCGGTCTCAACGTAGGTGGCGGCCAGCGGGACGACGGCGTCGGCGGCTGCGGCGAGACCGGAGCCGGCGCGGGCGGTCAGCCCCAGCACGAAGGCGGTTCCGTGGTGGCGGTCCGCGGCGGCGATCACCTCGGCGGTGCGCCCGGACGCGGAGATCGCGAGGACGAGCGTGTCCCGCCCACCCGGGGAGCCGCCGGATGCCGACGCGGTCTCCGCGAACGCGTCACGCCCGACGGCCCGCAGGCGCGCGGCGGCGTCCAGGGCGGCGAACCGTGAGCTGCCCATGCCGATCAACCGCCAGGTGGGCCTCGACAGCGCGCCCAGCGGCACGTCCGCGATGGCCTCGCGCTGGGCGTGGAGGATGGCCGCGAGCTCCGCCGGCCCGGCGTCGATGTCCGCCAGCAGCGCCTCCACGCGGTCGGCCGCGGTCACCCGGGCTCTCCGTGCTCGAGGAGCCAGCGCATCCCCTCCCGGGGCGCCCACAGCCAGGACGGCAGGACCGTGGCTGCGTACACGAACTCGTAGGCCTCCTTCGCCACCTCGAACGCGTCGAGCAGGTCGAGGTCCAGTGTGACCGGCGCACCCGACCGGCGCAGCCCCTCGGCGTAGGCCTCGAGGAACCGGGCCCGGGCGTGCTCAATCCAGGCGTCGATGTCGAGCGACGGGCGCTCGATCGGGCCACCGGCGCGTCGCTCGGCCCGGCGCCGGGCGCTGCGCGCGACATGGTCCAGCGAGCGGAGCAGCGCCGCGACGTCGCGCAGCGGGGAGTCCGGGCGGCGCCGGTCCTCGATGGAGCGCAGCGGCTCGCCCTCGAAGTCGATGACGCGATAGTCATCGTCGCTGACGAGGATCTGCCCCAGGTGGAGATCGGCGTGGATCCGCATGACCAGCGGCGCGGTCGCAACCGCCTCGAACCGCGAGGCGCGCGCGGCGATGGCCGACGCCTCGCGCCGGAGCTCCGCGCCGGCGGCCGGGTCCACGGCGGTCACCGCGGGGATCGCGAGGTTGAGCTGGCGGTGGGCATCCATGCGCCAGGCCTTGAGCTCGTCGCGGGTCGCCGGGCGCGGAGCGAGGTCGTGGGCGTCCGGCGGGGGCGTGGCGAGGGCCGCGTGCAGCCCCGCGACCAGCGTCCCGAGATCCGCGGCGACCTCCGTCGCCCACTCCAGGGACGCGGAGCCGGGCGCCGCCACGAGGTCCGCGAGGAACTCGGCGGTGCGCTCGTAGACGTCCTCGGCCCCCGGCACGAAGGCCTGGAGCATCGCCACGGTGGCCACGCCGCCATCGCGGGTCACGGCCTCTGCCCAGCCCGCGAGCCGTGGCACCCCCGCGAACGCGGCGTCCTCCGACAGGTACGCCGTCAGCTCCAGGTCCGGGTTGAGCCCCGGCTGGATCCGGCGGTAGCCCTTGAGCAGGAGCCGCCCGCCGATGACGGTCGACGTGTTCGACTGGTCGCGACCCAGCGCCGTCTCGCCGGCCGTCGCGAGCGCCGAGGGATCCCCGCCCCAGACCTCCGAGAACCCGGGCGAGGGACGGCAGACCAGCGCCGCCTCGACCGCGGCACCGCCCCCGCCGCCGTTCGCGCCGGTGGAGGGCGACATGCCGGCGCCGCTCCGGGTCATCGCGGGGATCGTGCGCCCCTCGGCGATCGCGGCCGCGAGCGCACACCATGCGCCATCGCCCTCGACCGCCTCGCGAACGGTGCCCTTACGGAGCACGAACGGGACCGCGTAGCGGTCCGTCCGCTCGCCGCGCTCGCCCGAGCGCAGGTCGACGAGGGCCAGCACGGCATCGGGTGAGAGCGCGAAGGCGTGGGCGAGGCGCGCCGACGACGGCACCTCGCCCTTGGCGGCATACCAGCGCCGCGCGGCGAGTCCGTCGAGGTCGAGGGCCCCGACGGCCGCCGCGACGGCCTGACGATCGAGCAGGGTCAGACGCTCGTGTTGATCGTGATGTGCTTGATCGTCGTGTAGTCCTCGAGGGCGTACTTGGAGCCGTCCTTGCCGTAGCCGGACTCCTTGACGCCGCCGTGCGGGGTCTCCGACGCGAGCGTGAAGTGCTCGTTGATCCAGACGGTCCCGAACTGGAGCCGCCGGGCCACGCGCATCGCCCGCCCGATCGAGCCCGTGAACACCGACGACGCGAGGCCGAACTTGACGTCGTTCGCCCAGGCGACCGCCTGCTCCTCGTCCGCGTACCGCTGGACGGTGACCACGGGCCCGAAGACCTCGTCCTGGACGATCTCGGAGCGCTGGTCCGGGTTGGCGATGATCGTGGGCTCGTAGTAGGCACCGGGGCGGTCCGGCCGCTTGCCGCCGAGCACGAGCTCCGCGTTGGCCTCGAGCGCGCGGTTGACCATGCCCTCGACCTTGTCCGCGTGGTTGGCCGCGATCAGCGAGCCCATGTCCAGGTCATCGGCGTCGGCCGGGTTGCCCCACTTGATGGTCCTGACCTGGTCCGACAGCGCGGCGATGAATTTGTCGTAGACCGCGGGGCCCGCGATGACGCGGCAGGCGGCGGTGCAGTCCTGGCCCGCGTTCCAGTAGCTCGCGGACTTGAGGATCTCGGCCGCAAGCTCCACGTCCGCGTCATCGAAGACGATGACCGGGGCCTTGCCGCCCAGCTCGAGGTGGAGCCGCTTGACGGTGCCGGCCGCGACGGTCGCGATGTGCTTGCCGGTGACCGTGTCGCCGGTGATCGACACCATGCGGACCTTCGGATGGCCCACGAGCAGGTCGCCCATGTCGCCGCCCGAGCCCGTCAGCACGTTGAGCACGCCGGCCGGCAGCGCCTCCGAGATGAGCTCCGCGAAGCGGAGGGCGGAGAGCGGCGTGCGCGCGGCGGGCTTGAGCACGACCGTGTTGCCGGTCGCGAGGGCCGGGCCCAGCTTCCAGGCCGCCATGTACAGCGGGTAGTTCCAGGGCGCGATGCTGGCCACGACGCCAACGGGGTCGCGGCGGACCATCGAGGTGTGGCCCTCGAGGTACTCGGTGACCGCGAGGCCCTCCATCACGCGGCAGGCGCCGGCGAAGAAGCGGAACAGGTCGGAGCTGACGGCCATCTCGTCGATCGCCGCCTGGGTGGGCTTGCCGGTCTGGCGGGACTCGAGGCGCCCCAGCTCGTCGGCGTTCTCGTCGAGGATGTCCGCGATCCTGAGCAGCGCCAGGCTGCGCGTCTGCGGGGTGGTGAGCGACCAGGTCTCGAACGCGTCCGCGGCGGCATCGACGGCGCGATCCACGTCCGCCTGGCCGGAGGCCGGGACCGTGGCGACGGCCACGCCCGAGGCCGGGTTCTCCACGGTCAGCGTGGCCCCCGATGCGGCGTCCACCCACTGCCCGTTGATGAACTGCTGATACGCCTTGACGGCGGGGATGGTGTCGGTCACGAGGCCCTCCATGCGCGCCCGGCCGGGCGCGGCTGCCGCTGATCCGGTGATGTGCGCAGATTGTGCGTCACGGCGGGGCGCGGCACCAGCGCGAGCGCACGGCGCGCGACGGACGCCGACGGTGAGGGTCCGGGTCGGGCCATCGCCCGCCCGGTTGCGGGGCGCCCGGGATGCGGCGGCCCCCACGGTGCGGTGATCGTCATCTGCATCAGGCTCGGCCCGCCCACACGGGGACCAGGACCCAAAGCGGGCTCTTCGTCGCGCGACCCCCGCGTAGGCACGGCGGATCTGATCCAGATCGCGATCACTCCGGGCCCGGCCCGGCGGCACAGGCAATATGACCGTCTGCCGGATCGACATACAGTCGCTGCGCCGGTTGACGGTGGCGAACTCGCAGGTGAACAGGCCCGTCCCAGACTCGACGACCTCAGGCGCTATCGACTCGTTCCGAGAACGCGATCAGCAGGGCTGTGGTCCCGGCGAGCGACCCGCCCAGCAAGAGCCAGGCGAGCGCGACGGAGACCGGCGGCCCGGTGAGGTCCTCGCCGCGCAGGACCAGGGCGCCGAGCATCGCGACCAGGGCCGCCGCCTGGGCGAGCAGGGGCGCCCGCAGCGATGAGCGGCGGCGATCCAGCGCGATCCCGATCGCGAGGACGCCGGGCAGGCAGAGCATCGGCGCCTGGACGCGGGCGGACAATGGCGTCAGCTTCCAGGGCCACAGGTCGACGAAGGCGGTCGGGACGACGTAGAGCGCCACGGCGAACGCCATCGCCCCGAACCCGATGACCAGCAGCAGGCGGACGACCGCCGGCGGGACGAGCGCGTCGCCGGGACCAGGCCCGGGATCCAGGCGCCGGTTGAGGACCCAGGCGATGACGACCAGCGGCGGGGCCACGACGTAGATCAGCGTCCAGACCCAGCCCGCCACGCGGTCGAAGGTGAACAGGTCGAGGTGGATGGCCGTGGTGACCAGCAGCAGCGACGCGAATGTGGCGACCGCCGGCACCCCGAGCGCCACCCGATGCCATCGGCGGGCGAAGAGGACCGACGCGAAGAACACCACCCCGCCGAGGTACGCCGAGCCGAGGAGCATCGCGGTGATCCGCGGCTTGATGACCCACGCGAACAGGTCGGCGGCCAGCTCCGAGCGGACGTAGAGCAGCCCGAACGCGACGAGCAGGAACGGGATGACGAGGATCGCCACGCCTCGCGTCAGCGGCAGGATCCGGTCATCGCGGGAGGCGACCGTCATCGGCGGACTCCTGGTCGATGCGGGCGGCCGCGACGAGGATCGCCGGGGCACGCCAGCGGGATCGCGGGAGCATACGAGACCGCGGCCGCGGCGTCAGAAGGATTCGGCCACGCATGTTGGATTCGGCCACGCAAGAGCGCCGCGGGCTTGGGTCACGCCGGGCTCACCCGCGCGTCACCGGTGCCCCCGTGATCGCGACGCGCTCGATGAGGTCCGCGGCTCGGGTCGTCCCATCGGCCGCCTTCATCCGGGCGGAGATGGCGGCCATCCGCGCCCGTAGGCCATCGTCGGCGAGCAGGCCGCCGAGCGCGCACAACAGCTCGGCGTCCTCGAAGTCGTAGGTCGCCAGCCGCCGCCCGAACCCGGTCTCGTCCACGCGCTGGGCGTTGTCGACCTGGTCCCAGAACAGCGGCAGCACGATCATCGGCTTGCCGTGGTGGAACGACTCGACCACGGTGTTGTTGCCGCCGTGCGTGATCACGAGGTCCACCATCGGCAGGATCGCCGGCTGCGGCAGGAAGCCCTCACCGGTCATGGTGTCGTGGAGCGTGATCTGGTCCGCGAGCGGCCCCTTGGACACGATCACGCGGTGCTCCGTCCTACCGAGGATGTCGACCAGGCGCTGCATGAGCCCGACATCGGCCGAGCCGAGGCTGCCGAGACTGAGGTAGATCAGGGCCCCGTCGCGGCTCGCGAGCGGCTCCGGCAGCGTCCACGTCGTGTCGGCGGCGCGAATGGTGGAGTCGAGCTGGTGCCAGGTCGGCGGGAGCGGGTTCGCGCGGGCGTAGTCGGCCTCGGCCGGGTACGAGTAGAGGTTCAGGAACGGACTCTCGTGCATGAAGTCGGGGCCGCTGGGACCCCAGGCGAGGCCGCCGGCACCCTGCTCGCGGCAGAAGGTGTCGAAGTCCGCCCACATGTCGCCGTGGGTGCGACGCACCTCCTCGAGGAACGCCGGCCACTGGGTCGTGTCTGGCGCCGGGTAGCCGGACGAGAACGGCGCCACGAGCGGGTCCTTGATCTCGGCCGGATTGCAGGAGAGGAGGCGGACCCACGGGCGGCGCGTGGCCATGATCGTGGAGAAGCTGACGACGTTGTCCTCGACGACGGCGTCCGGCCCCAGCTCGTCGATGATCGCCGCGAGCCGCGGCGCGACGTACTTCGCGCCGTCGATGAGGGCCTGGAAGGTCGGCGCGATGAACTCGCCCAGCTGCTCGATCGTGGGCTTGCGGAAGACCGGCGCGGTGTCGCGGATGAAGTCGATCCAGAACTGGCCGGGGACCTCGGGTTCCACGGGCGCGGGCCCCAGGCGCATGAGGCGCTCCTCGAAGCCCTTGGCCTCAAGGCTGCCGGCGAAGCTCTCCTCGATGATGAACACCACGCGGTGGCCGCGCGCCCGCAGGACGTTGCCGATCCCGACGCAGTTGTTCGTCGGGCCGTAGGCGCCCTCGGGGAAGAACACGATCGTCCGGCCTTCGCCCACCGTTCGCACCTCGTGGAGTCGTCAGGGTTTCGAGGCGCGGATGATCGCACGGGGGTGCGGGGCCGGGTCCTGCGTTCCGGCGCGCGGGCCGGCGGAGTGGCGCGCGGGTCAGTATTCCGGCGCGGGTCCCGCGGCGCAGTCTCATGTGCGCCTGGCCGTGGTGCTGAGGACGGGCCGGCGGTCGATGTGCGGCCGGCCACCGTCGCTCACCACCGGGAGGCGTACCTGCGGGGAACTCGCGCCTTCGCCGTCGCTGCCACCCCAGGCAGGCGTAGCTGAGGCGAGGCTGGGCCGAACGCAGGAACCAGGGGCGCGGACGCGGAGACCGGGAGCGGGCCGCGGCCGCGGAACGAGGAGCGGCCGCGGAACCTAGAACGGCCGCTCCTCGATGTCGATCTCGTGCCGCACCCCGGGCGCCCACGGGATCACGAGCCGCCGCAGCGCCCCGACGAGCCCGTACAGCACGAGCGACAGCGCCGACGTGACCACGATCGCCGCGAACACGAGGTCGGTGCGGAACGAGTTCTGGCTGAGCTGCATCCAGATCCCCAGCCCCTCGCGGGCCCCCACGTACTCGCCGAACACCGCCCCGATGACCGCATACACCACGGAAATCCGCAACCCGGTGAAGAACGCGGGCAGCGCCGCGGGCCAGCGGAGCTTGCGGAACGCCTGCCCGTCCGTGGCGCCGTACGAGCGCAGCAGCTCGGTGGCCTCCGGGGGCGTGCTGCGGAACCCGTCGAGCAGCGCCACCACGATCGGGAAGAACGTGACCAGGATCACGACCAGCACCTTGGGCGCCAGCCCGAACCCGAACCACAGCAGGAACAGGGGTGCCAGCGCCACCACGGGGATCGTCTGCGTGGCGACCAGGATCGGCTCGACGGCGCGCCGCGCCGCGGGCACGCGGTCCATCGCCGCGGCTGCCGCGATCGCCAGGATGACGGCCAGCGAGAACCCCAGCACCGTCTCGATCAGCGTGGGGATCGTGTGGCGGACCGCGTCGGCGCGGAACGCCCAGAGCTGCTCCACGACCCGGACCGGCCCCGGGAGCACCACCGGCGAGATCCCGGCGAAGCGCACGTACGCCTCCCACAGGACCAGGATCGCGCCGATCAGCGCAAACGTCGGCAGCCGCTCCCGGAGGGTCGTCATCGGGCGGTCGTCACGGCAGGAGGTCGTTCGTGAACAGCGACCCGTAGTCCGGCGCGGCCGCCAGCAGCTTGCCGTCGGCGTCGGTCAGCAGGCCCCGCTCGAACAGGAACGACGAGTAGCCGGTCCACATGTCGAGCGTCTGGACACCCACCCTGCCGGAGGCATCGACGAGCAGGCCCTCCTTCGCCATGAACTCCGCCGAGGCCTTCGGCAGCGCGGGGTTCGCGTCGAACACGCCCGGGTTCTGCGCGACCAGGATCGCCGCGGCCTCGTCGGGGTTGGCGGCGGCGAACTCGAGGCCCTTGACCGTCGCCCCGATGAACGCCCTGGCCGCCTCCGGCTGGGCGGCGACCCAGTCGCGGTCGCAGGCGAGGACCACCTGGTAGAAGTCCGGGAAACCGTAGTCCGTGAACTTGAACGTGCGCAGCGCGATGTCGCGCTGGCCGGCCTCGATCCCCTCCCAGGCGCTGAAGGTGATCGCGAAGTCGGCGCGCTTGGCGTACAGCGCCTCGTAGGCCGCGGTGTCGAGCGTGACGGTCTCGAACTCGCCCGCGCCGCCGTCGTTGCGGATGACGGCCTGGAGCGTGGGCACCTCGTTGGGGTACCCGAAGCCCGCGTACGTCTTGCCGTCGAGGTCCTTCGGCCGGGTGATGGACGACGACGCGAGGACCGCGATGTCCTGCGCGGTGTGCTGGAGGATCGCCATCGTGCTCACGATGGGGGCGCCGGCGGCGACCGCGAACGTGAGGCTGTCCTGGAAGCTGATGCCGCACTCGGCCTGGTGGGCCGCGAGGATCGACTCGGGGGCCGTCCCGCCGTACGGCAGGACGTCGAGCTCGATGCCGGCATCCCGGTACCAGCCCTGGTCCTGGGCGACGTAGAAGGCGAGATGGTTGGTGTTCGGCGTCCAGTCGAGCGCGAGGCGGACCTTCGTCGGCTCCGCGGCCGCCGACGGGCTGGCCGCCGCGGACGGGGCTTCGGATGCGGCGGTCGACGGGGTCTCGGACGCGGGCGCGGCCGATGTCGACGACGATGCCGACGGCGAGCCGGTGGCGCCCGATCCCGAGCACCCCGCGACGGCGAGGGTCAGGGCCAGGACGGCGCCGGTGGCGGCGCGGGGACGGCGGATGGCGTGGGTCATGGGGCTGCGCGATTCCTCTCAGAGCACGAGAATGCCGCCCCCGGGAGCCGGGGACGGCATCGAAACCGAGCGGGCCTGCTTCCTACACCGGTACGAGCCGGATCAGGTTCCGCGGGTCTGTGGCCTTGGCCACACTCTCAGCGCCGAAGCGCTCCCCGGAGGCGGATATGCGGTTGTGCGGGCGAGTCTACACCCCCACGGGGACGAGGCTCGTGGGGGCGTCGACCGCGGCCGGCGCCGTGGGGGCGGGTGCCTGGGTGTCCGCCCCGAGGGTCGCCCGGAGCCACTCGACCACCTCTGCCAGGACGTCGGCGTGCTCCGGCTCGTGGTGGCACTCGTGGCGCAGCCCCTGGTGGACGACGCGTGTCGTGTTGGCCATGCCCTCGAACACCGCCGATGCCCGGACCGGCACGATCGGGTCGGCCGAACCGTGGAGGACGTAGGTAGGCACCGGCATCGCGGCCAGCCCAGGCAGGATCTCGCGGAGCCGGTCCTGCTCGCGGAACGCTTCGGCGCCCCATCGGACCGTCGACGTGTTCGCGCACAGCGGATCGGTGCCCGCCCTCGCGCCCACGGCCGGGTCGCGTGACAGGCCGCCGTCCGGGAGCCCGTTGGCGATCCGCAGCTTGGGCAGGATGCCGGTCAGCAGGTAGGCGAGCCGCTTCTTCCAGGCCGGGAGGTCCGCCTCGAGCCCGGGGGCGGAGAGCACCAGAGCGTCGGGCAGCAGCCGGTCCCGCCCGGACAGCACGTAGCCGCACGCGACCAGGCCGCCCAGCGAGTGCCCGTACAGGATCAGCGGCAGCCCGGGATGCACCTGGCGCAGCGTCGTGAGCCGCGCCTCGAGGTCGTCGTGGAGGATCGACCAGCGCTCCACGTACACGCGCGGCCCACCCGACCCGCCGTTGCCGCGGTGGTCGTAGGCCCAGGTGTCGATGCCGTCGCCGGTCAGGGCCTCCGCGACGGCGTCGTACCGGCCCCCGTGCTCGCCCAGACCGTGGACGATCTCCGCCACGGCCCAGGGCTCCCCCACCGGTTCCCAGTGGAGCGTGCGCAGGTTCGTGCCATCGGTCACCTGCGCGGAGCCGATCGATGGACTGACGATGCCCGAGACGGGTGCGGCGATCATGCGTGCCTCCTCGACCCGCAGCGTAGCCCTTCGGCGTCCGGCGCGAGTACGATCCGCGCATGACCAGCCACTGGATCGAGCTGGGCGACCGCGTGTTCGTCCGGCGCTATGCCTTCTACGACCAGGGCATCGTCGCCGTCATCGGCGGCGACCACGCCCTCATCGTCGACACGCGCAGCACGCCGGCGCAGGCGCGCGAGATCCTCGACGACCTGCGCGACCTCGGCTCGCCACCTGTCGGCATCGTGGTCAACACGCACGGCCACTACGACCACGCCTTCGGCAACAGCATCTTCCGGCCGGCCGTGATCTGGGGCCACGAGCGGTGCGGCACGATGCTGACGCTCACCGGGGAGACGCAGCGGGCCAACGTCTCGCGCGACATCCCCGACCTGGCGGCCGATCTGGCGGACGTGGTGCTCGACCCGCCGGACCGCATGTTCACCGAGACCGCCACCCTGGACCTCGGCGGGCGGGAGATCCGGCTCGCCTACCTCGGGCGCGGCCACACCGACAACGACATCGTGGTCTCGATCCCCGACGCCGACGTGCTGTGTGCCGGCGACCTGGTCGAGAACGGGGCGACGCCCTCCTTCGGCGACGGCTACCCCATGGACTGGCCGGCGACGGCCGAGGCGCTGCTCGCGCTGACCGGCGCCGCGACGGTGGTCGTGCCAGGACACGGCGACCCGGCGGGGCGCGCGTTCGTGGCGTCGCAGCTCGCGGAGTTCCGGACGCTGGCCTCGCTGGCGTCGCGCCTCCACGCGGGCGGGCTGGACCTCGAGGCCGCGATCGCGGCGGCGCCGTACCCGGCCCCGGCAGCGCGCGAGCCCCTCGAGCGGGCGCTCGCCCAGCTCCGCGGCGAGCTGGACGGTTAGACGCCAGGGGCTAACCGCTGGGGGTTACCCGGAGACGCGGACCACCCACCGGCCGCGCGCCTGGCCGGCGACGATCGCGTCCAGGGCCGGCTCGATGGTGTCCAGGTCCACCTCGGTGATTCCGTCGTCGATGCCGCGCGGCAGCAGGTCCGTCGCGAGGCGGTTCCAGAGGGCACGGCGCGGCTCGATCGCCATGTTCGCCGAGTCCATGCCCAGGAGCGCGACGCCCCGGAGGATGAACGGGAAGACCGTCGTGGCCAGCTCCGCGCCGCTCGCGTTGCCCGAGCTGGCGACCGCCGCGCCCAGCTTCAGGGTCCGGAGCACGTACGGGAGCGTCGCCGCGCCGACCGTGTCGACCGCACCGGCCCAGCGCGCTGCGTCCAGGGGGCGGCCCGGAGCCGTCACCTCCTCGCGGGTCAGGATCCCGGCGGCGCCCAGGTCCGTGAGGCGGTCCGCCTCGTCGGCCTTGCCCGTGGCCGCCCAGACCTCGTGGCCGCGCCCGGCCAGGATCGCGACGGCCGTGGAACCCACGCCGCCGCTCGCGCCCGTCACCAGCACCGGGCCGTCGCCGGGCTTGAGGCCGCGCTCCTCCAGGGCCTGCACGCTCATCGCCGCGGTGAACCCCGCGGTGCCGATCTCCATCGCCTCGCGGGCCGTCAGGCCGGCCGGCAGCGGGACGGCCCAGCCCCACGGGATCCGGGCCAGCTCCCCGTACCCGCCGTGGCGCGCCGTGCCGATGTCGTAGCCGTTCGCCAGGACCGTCGTGCCGGGCGGGAACGCGCCGTCGTCCGAGGCGACCACCGTCCCCGCGAGGTCGATGCCCGGGATTAGCGGGTAGCCGCGCGCCACGCGGCCGTCCTCGCGCGCGGCGAGGCCGTCCTTGAAGTTGACGCCGGACCACTCGACACGGATCGTCAGCTCGCCCGGCGGCAGGTCTGCCGGGGTCATCTCGCGGACGCCGCGGGAGAAGGCGCCGCCCTCGGGGCGATCGACAACGTAGGCGCGGAACGTTTCGGGCAGGTCAGACATGCACGGATCATGCACGTGCCGGGCGGGCGCGTCATGGGGGCGTCGCGCGGACCGGGCGGGTGCGTAGCCCAGGGTACGCAGGGCGCGGGCGCGGGGTGTGCGGCACGGGGCGGGAGTCCTCCCCGAGACCAAGTCCCGGCCTCGGTTCCACCCCGCCCTGGCCCAGGCGCCGGCCCATATGCACCTGGGGGTAGGAATGGAGTGGTCCCTGCACGGTTGTGGGCCGGAACCCGGGTTTGCGCACGCGGCCCCGCACGATGGAACCCGGTTCTATGCCCACGTGGGTACGGGCGGGGCGCGGGGGCGCGCGGGGCGGGGGGGCGGGGGCGGGGGCGCGCGGCGTCGGCGCGGGCTCGGGCCCCGCCGGGTGTTGTGCACGCCCCGAGTTCACGGCAGACTCACAGCAACTGCACAGGAACGGAGCGTGGAATACGCGTATGAGCGCCTCCGCCGCCCACATCCTCGTCGTCGACGACGAGGCGGCCATTACGGAGCTCCTGGCCACGGCCCTGCGGTACATGGGCTACCAGGTGACCGTGGCGAGCTCCGGGTTCGCGGCCCTCGACGCCGCCGCGACGGCGGCCCCTGACCTCGTCGTCCTGGACGTGATGCTCCCGGACATCGACGGCTTCGAGGTCTGCCGGAGGCTGCGGGCCGCGCGCGACTTCGTCCCGGTGATCTTCCTCTCCGCGCGCGACAGCGAGGACGACCGGGTTACGGGCTTCGTCCGTGGCGGCGACGACTACGTGACCAAGCCGTTCAGCCTCGAAGAGTTGACGCTTCGGATCTCCGCGCTCCTGCGCCGCGTGGGCCGCGGCGGCGGCGACGAGCCTGCGCCCAGGCTCCGCTACCGGGACCTCGAGATGGATGAGGACCGCCACCAGGTCTGGCGCGGCGGCCGCGAGGTGGACCTCTCCCCCACGGAGTTCCGCCTCCTGCGCTACTTCCTGCTCAACCCCGAGCGCGTCCTGTCCAAGCAGCAGATCCTGGACCACGTCTGGCAGTACGACTTCAACGGCGAGGACAACGTCGTCGAGAC
The DNA here is from genome assembly GCA_038250545.1 of Candidatus Limnocylindrales bacterium. Lineage (GTDB taxonomy): Bacteria > Chloroflexota > Limnocylindria > Limnocylindrales > CSP1-4 > CAIXZV01. The sequence goes on from JBBSCF010000007.1 coordinate 90,263, forward strand.
GTACGTGAGCTACCTGCGGCGCAAGCTCGACGACACCGAGCCCCGCCTGTTCCGCACGGTCCGGGGCTTCGGGTACGTCCTCCAGGCTGACGATGCCAGCTAGGCCACCTGGATGAGTCTCCGGAGCCGTCTCGTCCTGTCGCTGGCGGTGCTCGTCGCCGGCGCGCTGCTCGTGGCTGGCGTCCTGGTCGTGGAGCTCACTCGCGCGAGCCTGGTCGAGCGCGTGGACCGGGAGCTGCTCTCGATCGCCCAGGCCTCCACCCGCCTCCAGCGCCTGACGGACCTGACCGACACGGACTCGGAAGCCGGGCGGCGACTGGCCGTGATGAGCCTCGACCGCCGGGGCAACGTCCAGCGCGCCTTCCCGTCGGGCTTCGCCAGCGACCCCGATCCCCTCCCCGCCCTGCCCGTGTACCCGGGCGGGATCCCGACGGGGGCCTTCGGCGTCATCGTCCAGCGCCCGTCCGTGGGCGGCTCGATGGACTACCGCGTGCTGCTCGAGCAGGGCGCCCGCCCGAACGCCCTCATCGCGATTGCGGCCCCGATGACCAGCATCCAGGCCGCCGAGCGCGCGCTGATCCGGACGCTGCTGATCGTGGGCCTCGCGGCGATGGCCGTCGTGCTGGTGGTGGCCTGGCTCCTGATCCGCCGGAGCCTCCTGCCCCTCGAGCGCATCGCCGTGACCGCCGAGCAGATCGCGGCCGGCGACCTCTCGCACCGAGCCGGCGTCCCCCACGACGGGACCGAGTTGGGGCGCCTGGGCACCGCGTTCGACACCATGCTGGACCAGATCCAGACCTCCTTCGACCAGCAGCAGCGCGCCCTCGACGCCAATGAGCGCACCGAGGCCCAGCTCCGCAGGTTCGTCGCGGACGCGTCCCACGAGCTCCGCACCCCGCTCACGGCAGTCCGCGGCTACGCCGACCTCTACCGGGCCGGCGGCCTCGCGGACGCGGACGCGATGGCCACCGCCATGGATCGCATCGGGACCGAGAGCCGGCGCATGGCCGCGCTCGTGGAGGACCTGCTCCTCCTGACCCGCCTGGACCAGGGCCGGCCCATCCGCAGCGAGCCCGTGGACCTGTCGCGCATCGCGGAGGACGCGGTGAACGACCTGCGCGCCATCGACCCCGACCGGCCCGTGGTGGGCGCCATCGACTGCGGGGTCAACGTGACCGGCGACGACGACCGTCTGCGTCAGGTCGTGGGCAACCTCGTCGCCAACGTGCGCGTGCACGGAGGCGCCGCGGCGCCGGTCGAGGTGATCCTGCGCGCGGCCGCTGGGGAGGCGGAGCTGCGCGTCGTGGACCACGGCCCGGGCATCGACCCGGCCCACGGCGCCCGCGTCTTCGACCGCTTCTACCGCGCCGACGCGGGCCGCTCCCGCAACAGCGGTGGCACCGGCCTGGGGCTGTCCATCGTCGCGTCCATCGTGGAGGCGCACGGCGGCCGGATCTGGCACGAGACCACACCGGGCGGCGGCGCAACGTTCGTGGTGCGTCTTGGCATCACAGCGGGTTCACAGGAAGTACCCGGCGAGCGTACAGTCGCAGGGCCAACCCTGTGACCATCAAGCCGTCGCCCCCCGACGCACCGCTCACCGGAGGCACTGCGTGAAGCTCAGCAAGACCACCCTCGTCATCCCTCTCGCCGCCGCCCTGCTCGTCGGCGCGGCTGGAGCCGTCATGGCGACGACCGCCACCCCGGCCGCGCCCGAGGTCCAGGCCCTGGCGGCCGCCACGCCGACCCCCTCGCCGTCGCCGGGCACCACCGTCAAGCCCGCGGTCAAGGACGACCTCCTGACCGGCGTGCTCGATGACCTCGTCACCAAGGGCACCATCAACAGCGGCCAGAAGACCGCGATCCTGAACGCCCTCGCGGCGGAGCGGACGGCCCGCCAGGAGGCCCGCAAGGCGGCCCGCGACAAGGCCAAGGCGGACCTCCAGCAGATCAAGGGCTTCCTCAGCGATGGGGTGATCACCAAGGAGGAGTTCGACAAGCTCCCCGCGGACAGCGCCCTGCGCAAGGTCACCACCCTCATGGACGATGACAAGATCACCACGGACGAGCTCAAGAGCATCTGGCGTGGGCTTGGCATCGGCAAGGACAACGGCAACGTCTTCGGCGGCAAGGGCCACGGCTTCTTCGGCGGCGGCAAGGGCAACGGCAACGGCAACGGCGCCGCCCCGAGTGCCAGCCCGGCGCCCACCAGCTGATCGCCCGGTCGACCAGGCCTCAGATCCTCTCGAGCGCACAAGGACCCGCCGGCAACGGCGGGTCCTTCTCATTGCCCGCCGCTCCCCAGCGTTGCGTTTCGGTTGCGGCGCGGCGCGGGGCTTGACGGGCGGCGGGCCGGTCCGTCAGCATGCGCAGCCTGATGAGCCACACCACCGTCTCCTGGCTGATGTGCATGCGTGGGCGGCCCCGTCGTTCGGAGGACGGGCGCCGGGTTTCCCCGCGCTGATCGTCAGCGAGTGACACGGGGATCTCGGAGCCGAGGTCCCGGGGCCGCGAACCAGCGAAGGTTCGCGGCTTTGTTGTTCTCCGGCCCAAGCGACGGGCAGCCGCCGAGCCAGACCCCGCAGGGCCCCTCGACGACCAACCACCCAGCGCAACCCCACCGCCGGAGAACCACAAGATGAGCTTCGATCCCAACAGCCTCGGCACCCTCCGCCCCGAGACCCAGGCCCTCCACGCCGGCCAGGTCCCCGATCCCACGACCCACGCCCGCGCCGTGCCGATCTACGCCACGACCAGCTACACCTTCGACGACGCCGCGCACGCCGCGCGGCTGTTCGGGCTCCAGGAGTTCGGGAACATCTACACCCGGATTATGAACCCCACCACGGGCGTGTTCGAGGAGCGCGTCGCGGCCCTCGAGGGTGGCGTCGGGGCCCTCGGCCTCGCGTCCGGCCAGGCCGCCGAGACCCTCGCGATCCTCAACCTCGCCCGCGCCGGCCAGAACATCGTGTCCAGCTCCAGCCTCTACGGCGGCACCTACAACCTGTTCCACCACACGCTGCCCAAGCTCGGCATCACGACCACGTTCGTGGACGGGAGCGACCCGGCCAACTACGCGGCGGCCATCGACGACAACACCCGCGCCGTGTACCTCGAGACCATCGGCAACCCGCGCCTGGACGTCGCGGACATCCGGGCCGTCGCGGACGTCGCCCACGCCGCCGGCGTGCCGGTCATCGTGGACAACACCTTCGCCCCGCTCCTGGCCCAGCCCATCGCCCTCGGCGCCGACATCGTCATCCACTCGGCCACCAAGTGGATCGGCGGCCACGGCACCGTCATCGGCGGCGTGGTCGTGGACTCGGGCGCGTTCGACTGGGCCGCCTCCCCGCGCTTCCACGAGGACTTCGTCGCCCCGGACCCGTCCTACCACGGCGTCAGCTACACCGAGGCCTTCGGCAACCTGGCGTACATCCTCAAGCTCCGCGTCCAGGGCCTCCGAGACCTCGGCGCCGCGCTGAGCCCCTTCAACGCCTGGCAGCTGATCCAGGGCCTCGAGACGCTCCCGCTGCGGATCGAGCGGCACAGCCAGAACGCCCTCGCCGTGGCCCAGTGGCTCCAGGACCGCCCCGAGGTCGAGTGGGTCAACTACCCGGGCCTCGCCTCGCACGCCTCGCACGAGATCGCGAAGCGGACCCTGAAGGGCGGCTTCGGCGGCATGATCACCTTCGGCATCAAGGGCGGCGTCGATGCCGGCCGGACGCTGATCGACAACGTCAGGCTGTTCAGCCTGCTGGCCAACGTGGGCGACGCCAAGAGCCTGATCATCCACCCGGCCTCCACGACGCACCAGCAGCTGGGGGCCGAGGAGCAGGCGAGCGCCGGCGTCACGCCGGACCTCATCCGCCTCTCGATCGGCATCGAGCACATCGACGACATCCTGGCCGACCTCGACCAGGCCCTCCGCGCTGCGACCGCGTCCACGGCCGAGCCGGTCGCCGTCTCGTAGGGCGCCGGCCATGGCGCCAGACGGCACACGCAACCCGGGGGGCGCCGACCGGCTCCCCCTGGGGACCGGACGGCTCGAGAGCACCGACCTCGGGGCCGTGACCCTCGAGGCCGGCGTGTCCCTGCCCGTGACCCTCGCCTATCGCCACGACGGCCCCGGGCCGGACGCGCCGCAGGTGATGGTCGTCCACGCGCTCACCGGCTCGGCCGACGCGGCCGGCGACTGGTGGGCACCCCTCATCGGGCCCGGGCGGGCCCTCGACACCAACCGGGTGGGCGTCCTGTGCGCCAACCTCCTCGGCGGCCGATACGGGTCCACCGGGCCCACGTCCGTGGACCCCGACACCGGCGAGCCGTACGGGACGGCCTTTCCGCAGCCCTCCGCCCGCGACGAGGCCCGCGTCCTGTGGGCCCTCGCGGACCGGCTGGGCATCGGGCGGTTCGCGCTCGTCGCCGGCGGGAGCCTCGGCGGGATGATCACCCAGGAGGTCGCCCTGGAGCGGCCGGACCTGGTGGACCACGTGCTCCCCGTCGCGGCGCCGGCCGCCATGGGGGGCCTCGCGATCGCCTGGAACCACATCCAGCTCGAGGTCATCGACCGGCTGGGCGCGGACGGCCTGGCTCTCGCCCGGCAGCTGGCCATGACTACCTACCGCTCCGAGGCGGACTTCGAGGCGCGCTTCGGGCGCTCCGTCCAGGCCGACGGGCGCTTCGCGGTGAGCTCGTACCTCGATCACCAGGGCGCCAAGCTGCTCGACCGGTTCGACCCCGAGACCTACCGCGTCCTCGTCCGGATCATGGACGGCCACGACGTGGGCCGGGGGCGCGGTGGCATCGTGGAGGCGTTCCGGACTCTCGCGGCCCGGGACGTGGGGCTCACCGGCCTGGGCATCGAGGGCGACCTGCTCTACGGCCCGGTCCAGGTGCGGACCCTCGTGGACGAGGCGGTCGCCGCGGGCGTGGACGCCACGTACCGCGAGCTGGAGTCCATCAAGGGCCACGACGCCTTCCTCACCGAGTGGGGCCAGCTCGCCGTCATCGTCGGCGGGGCCCTCGCGGACGGGATCGCGCGCGCGGCGCGCCGGGGGATGCACGCGGTGGGTTCACGCGCGGCCGGCGCGGCGTAGGGGCCCGGCGGGACCGGGTCACCGGGGGCCCGCGCCCAGGTCGGAGCCACGGCGCGGCCCGGGCCCACTGCCACGGCGCGGAGCAACGGTTCGGGGGCTCAACGTTTCAGCCGGCCGGGGGCACATCTGTCCGGCCTGCGGCCCCTCGGGCGATCAGGTGTGCCATGCAGCGGCCGACTCGTTGGGTGACCTAATCGTTGGGCCGCTCCGTGGCAGGTCGCGGCCTCGGAGTCGCCTGGACCCGAGAGGTCTTGACAGGCCACCGCGAGATGGCCATTCTAGCCAGATGGAAACGGCCAGCATCTCCGAGGTCAAGAACGGCCTCTCCGCCATCATCGACCGCGTCCGCGCCGGCGAGTCCATCGTGGTCACCGATCGTGGGATCCCCGTCGCCGTCATCGAACCAGTCAGCGGGCGCATCGACGTCGAGGACCGGCTCTCCCGGCTCGAGCGGGCGGGGCTCGTCCGCCGGGGCCGGACGCAGCCGCCCATCGAGCTCATGCGAACGCCCGGGCCCGCCCTGCGCGGCGACGGGCCAAGCGCCGTGGACATCATCCTCGAGGAACGGCGGACGGACCGGTGAGGTTCTGGGACTCCTCCGCCATCGTGCCGCTGCTGATCGCCCAGCCCGCGAGCGAGTCCATGGCGGCAGCGTTCGCGTCCGACCCCGAGATCGTCGCCTGGTGGGGAAGCGAGGTGGAGTGCACGTCGGCGATCGAGCGGCTTCAGCGAGAAGGCCGGCTCCGACCCCTGGAGGTGGCATCGGCGTATCAGCGCCTCGAAGCCAACGTCACGTCGTGGCAGGAGATCCAGCCGGCGTCGCGCCTGCGCAAGATCGCCGAGCGGATGCTGCGCATTCATCCCCTCCGCGCCGCGGATGCCCTGCAGCTCGCGGCTGCCGTGATCGCCGCGGACGGGAGCCCCGAGACCCTCCCCTTCGTGACCCTGGACGACCGCCTGGCGCGTGCCGCCGAGCGCGAGGGCTTCCCCGTCGTGGAGCCCGCGTAGGGACGGCGCTCCGGTACGATCCCACGTGGGTCCGCGCCGATCGGCGTCACACGGCCCGCCTGAGGAGCACCCATGACCGCGTTCCGTTCCTCCGCGCGCCGGGCCCGCGCCACCGGCGGCCACGCTCTCGCCCCCACCCTCGCCCTGGCGACGACGCTCGCGCTCGCGATCGCCGGCTGCGGTGCCGGCACCACGGGCACCACCCCCCAGGCGTCCGCCCAGGCCCCCACGCCCGCGCCCGCCACCGCGACGCCGGCCCCCACCGCGACCCCGGCGCCCACGCCGTCGCCGACCGCGGCGCCCACCGACGCCCCCGCCGCGGCCGCCACCGGCAACCCCGAGGGCCTCGGCGGCTTCGCGTTCCCGCCCGGCGATGTCCTGGACTACTACGTGAGCCAGGGCTTCGTGTGCAAGGATCCCGAGCCCAGCACCCAGGCGGCGGACTACACCAGCGTCCGCTGCCTCAAGACCGACGACGCGGGCACGACCGCCATCATCGCGCTCGTGGTCAGCAATGACGGGGTCACCGGCAACGCCTTCGCGGGCTACATCAACCCCGCGGGGGCGGAGCTCCCCGACAAGGCCGCCTCGGCCGCTCACCTGGGCGGCTTCCTCGCGGCCATGCTGGGCACCGGCCTCGGGGCGCAGGCCGCCACGTGGCTGGCCACCAACTTCGGGGCGGAGAACCTCAAGGAGACCTTCGGCACCGTCGACGCGCTGATGTACGGCGAGAATGACGAGGCCGGCGTGGGTTACTACGTGGAGATGGCGAACGACGCTTTCATGAACGCCCCTGCCCCCTGAGGCGGGGCAAACCCGGCGACCGGACCGACCTGGCCCGATCGGGGGGGCTGGCCCCCCCTTGGCGACTTGCGGTAGACTTCGCAACGGTCGCTGGCGCGTGGCCTAACGGTATGGCACCTGACTCTGGATCAGGGGGTTCTAGGTTCGAATCCTAGCGCGCCAGCCAACACCACAACATGTTGGGGTCTGCCTGAGGGTAGACCACCAGATGATGTGGTTCTGAGGGTGACGGACGGCATCTCCAAGGAGGCTCGGAGATGCGAATTGCGCCTGACTCTACCC
>JBBSCF010000008.1:0-95581 GCA_038250545.1 Candidatus Limnocylindrales bacterium
GCGGTCGACGATGTTGCTCTCGGCCACGAAGTCCGTTCCCCAGATCGCATCCAGGATCTCGTCGCGGGTCACAACACGTCCACTCCGGCTCGCGAGCAGGTAGAGCAGGCTCTGCTCGATCCCCGAGAGGTGGATCACCGACGTGCCGGTGCGCACCTCGCGGCTCACGATGTCGATCTGCATCTCGCCAAGGGTGATCGTCGGGATGATCGGCCGGTCCAGGCCGGTCGCCCGACGCGTGATCACGATCGAGCGCGCGAGCAGCTCCTCGGGCGAGAAGGGCATCGTCAGGATGTCGTCGACACCCAGGTCGAACGCCCGCAGCTTGGTCTTGAGGTCCCCGCGCCGCGTCAGGCCGAGGGCGGGCGTCGCGCGCCGAGTCAGGCGGTTCGAGCTGCCGAGCCGTTCGAGCAGCGCGGTGCTGTCGTCGTGGTCCATGTCGATCAGGGTGAGATCCGGGCGCCACTCGTCCAGGATCGTCAGTGCCTCGGACAGGTCGTGCGCAGACCGAACCTCGAACAGGCCGTGGTTCAGCGTCAGCTCGATCAGGTCCACCACGAGCTGGCGATCGTGGAGCACGAGCGCGCGGTGCGCGTTCTGGTCCGGTGGGTCCGCCCGGTCACTCACCATGCCGAAGACTCCCAGCGCCGAATTGGCACCGGAATTGTCTCATAGATCCCGGTCGCGTCCCCGTGACTCGAGCGGGCACCGGGCGGCCCCCGGGCGGCCCCCGGACATCAGCGGGGCTCTGATCGCGGAGCGGCCCGGGGGACCGGGCGAAGCAGGATCGCTCCGGCCAGGACCAGGGCAGGAACGATCCCCGCCGCCACGATCAGGCGCGGCTTCTTGGCGAGATAGAACCCGGTGGCGACACCGACCGAGCCGGCTGCGAATCCCAGGAGCGTCGAATCCGGCAGCGTCTGCAGGGCGCCCGTCGTCCCTTTCGCGCCCGTTCGACCGGCGCCGACGGCCCGGGAGGCCGCGTGCGCGAGCGCCCCGAGCAGGCCCTGCCGATTGCTGGCCCGGAGGAGCCCGCGCGGAGAACGCGAAGGGGACGAGCCGGGCTTCATCCCCTGCACCCGGAAGGCCCGACCCCTGCGCGGACGCCCGTCACCGGCGACCGAGCCGGCGCGAACCCTGGAAGAAGCCCACGACGACCACGACGAGGATCGCGCCGAGCGTGGCGATCACGATGCTCTCGACGTTGATGCCGTCGACCGAGCCCATCTTGAGCACGCTCGTGGCGATGAACCCGCCCACGAGGCCGCCGACGATTCCGAGCACGATCATCATCAGCAGGCCCTCACGCGAGCCCATGACCATGTTGGCGAGAAAGCCGGCGATCGCGCCGACGACGATCCATGAGAGGAAGCCCATCGAACTCGTTCCTTCTGTCTGCCGGCCCGCATCGGGGCGGCGTGGCGTGCGGGCCTGACCCGGCCCGCACGGAGACCGCGCTGGCGGTCACGTGGAATGGTCAGGCGGGATCGCGCCGGAAGATCCCCAGGACCCAGAGCACGATCAGCTCGATGATCGTCCAGCCGACGAAGGCCACGACGGCCGCGATGTCGAGGGTTGAGCCCGAGGCATGAAGCGCGTCCGTCTTGAGGATCCCCTCGAACGGCGCGACGAACAGCTGGCTGAAGTTGAGGATGCCCGACACGATGCCGTTGGCTTCACGGGCGTCGAGCAGGAGCAGGAGGAAACGCAGTCCGATCACGAGCTGGATCAGCCCGAACACGAGGACCACGATGCGGCGAATGAGCTCGGTTCCCGCGGGCCCGGTCGTCGTGGTGTGGCGGCTGTCCGTCCGCACGGTCTGCCGGCTCGCGGGCGGCTCCTGGATCGTGGCTGGGGTGGCTGGGGTGGCTTCCTGGGTGACGACCGTTCGGTCGACTTCGTCGATGGTCATGGCAATGGTCCTTTGCATCGCACGTCCCGCGACCCGGAGGGCCACGGAGACGCCTCGGGCGTGAGGCGAGTGTGGTCGAGCGGTCCCGGGACGTCATGACGGTCCGTCATCCGTCGGGCGGCCCGGCACCGCCCACGCTGGGCTGTCAACGGCGCGGGCCGTCTCCGAGCCCGAGCTGCGGAGTCGGCAGGGATGGAGGACCGCTACGGACCGAGCTGACGCCCTTCGCTCGCGCACGAGTTCCGCGCGGGACCGGCCGTCCTGCGCGGCCCCCGGCCGTCAAGTTCTCGTCGGGGCGGTCCGTGACATCCCCACCAGGATCGAGCTCGCGGCCGATGACCCGAAACGCGAGCCTCGGGCACTCCAATCGAGGAGGGGTTTGGGGTGGCCTACGGGGCTCGAACCCGTAACCTTCGGAGCCACAATCCGATGCTCTGCCATTGAGCTAAGGCCACCAAGCGCCCGGGCTCCGAGGCGCTCGTGGCGCGCATCGACCCATGGGGCGAGGGGAGTGTAGCGGATACCGCCCGCGACACGCCGACGACGCGGCGGACCGGATTCGCGGCGTCAGGCGCGGCCCCGCGCCCTCGACTCGCCGCCACCCACCTGCCACGCCGCCACCCGCCCGGGCCCGGGCGGGGGTGCGGTGCGGTGGGGTCCGGTGCGTGACGGAGCGGGGACTGGTACCAGGGGTGGGTCCGGTCGGGACCTTTGCAGGGGGGAACGGTCCGCGCGCGCCGGCTACGGTCTGGACAGGCCCGGTTCCCGCCGGGCGTCCTGCGAGACCCTCCACCGCATGATCGAGACCGCGACGTCCCTCCGCCTATCCCTCGCGCGTGTCGCGCCGAGACGTCTTGCCGCGCTCCTGGCGCTCGCCGTGGCCCTGTCGTCCGCGGGCGGCCTGTTCCTGGCCCCGGTCGCGCGCGGCTGGGAGGTCAACAGCTTCAGCTCCGGCTCCGAGTCGCAGCTGATCTCGGTCCAGAACCAGGCGCGCGCCTCGGCGGGGCTGCGCACCCTCAAGCTCGACACGGCGCTGCGCACGATCGCGCGCTGGCGCAGCAAGGACATGGTCGACCGGGACTACTTCTCGCACGCGATCCCGGGCCCCGGCGCTGACCACAACGTGTTCTGGTACATGCAGGACAAGTACGGCTACTGCTTCAAGGTCGCGGGCGAGAACATCGGTCAGGCATCGTGGCCCGGGGCGTCCGAGGCGGACGTCACCAACTACATCTTCGGGCTGTTCATGGACTCGTCGGGCCACCGGGCGAACATCCTGGGCAAGACCTGGGACGTCGTCGCCGTGGGTGCCTACCGAACGGGCGGCGACCACTACGTGTGGACCGTCCTGTTCGCGGACCGCTGCGGCGGAACCACCTCGCCGACCCCCAAGCCGACGGCGAAGCCGACCCCCAAGCCGACCCCCAAGCCGACCCCCAAGCCCACCGCCAAGCCCACCGCGAAGCCGACGGCCAAGCCAACGCCCAGGCCCACCGCGAAGCCGGCACGCACCCCCGAGCCCACGCCGCGCCCGACGAGAAAGCCGCGACCCACCTCGACGCCCGAGCCCACGCTGACCACGACCCCCAGCCCCAGCCCCAGCCCGACGCCCGCGCCGACGCCGTCACCCTCCCCGGTCCCGGCTCCGACCCGCACCCCCGACGTCGTCGCCGCCCCGTCGCCCGCCCCGGCCCCGCCGGTCGCGTGGAACGGCGGCAACCTGCCGCCCGGTGGGCTCCGCGTGGTGGACGGGCCGTCCGACCAGGGGCTCGTGGACACGATCCTCTCGACGATCTCCGCCCAGTACTTCGGCGGGTGAGCCCGCGTCGTGCCGACGCCCGGCACGACGCCGTGCTCCAATGGCCTACGGCGGGAGTCCCACCGGCACCCGGGACCATCGGCCCTGTGACCGCACAAGACTGCCCCGCTAGGGTACGAATCGACCCGCCGAACCATGGAGCAGACGCCGGCGCATGACGCAGATCCAGACGGTCCCCGCCGCCGCCCCCGTGCGGGCCACGAGCCCCCTGCCCATCCTCGAGGCGCGCCAGCTCACCAAGCAGTACCGCATGCCCGGCGAGATGGTGGAGGCCGTGCGCGGCGTGAGCCTGGGCGTGCTGCCCGGCGAGTTTGTCGCGCTGATGGGCCCGTCCGGCTCGGGCAAGAGCACGCTGCTGCAGCTCCTGGGCGGCCTCGACCAGCCGACATCGGGCGAGGTCATCCTCGAGGGCGAGAGCATCGGCCGCCTGTCCGACGAGGGGGCGACGCGCCTGCGTCGCGAGCGGACCGGCTTCATCTTCCAGTCGTTCAACCTCGTGCCCCTCCTCAACGTCGTGGAGAACGTCGGGCTGCCGTTCACGATCGCGGGCCAGGACCCGCGGACCGGTGATCTCGCGCTGCGAGTGAAGGACGCCATCGCGCTGGTGGACCTCGCGGGCAAGGAGCGCCACAAGCCCGAGCAGCTCTCCGCGGGCGAGCAGCAGCGGGTCGCCGTCGCGCGCGCCATCGTGACCCGCCCGGCGCTCCTGTTCGCCGACGAGCCCACCGGCAACCTCGACTTCAGGACGGGGAAGGACATCCTCGACGCGCTCTGGCGGACCTGCGTGGAACGCGGCCAGACCATCGTCCTCGTCACCCACGACGCGAAGGCCGCAGCGTACGCGGACCGCGTCTTCGTCATCGGCGATGGAACGATCCAGGACGAGATCGTGCTGGGGCGCCGCGAGGACCACGCCGCCGCCCCGCTGATCACCCGGCTCGCCCAGCTGGGCCTCTAGCGCCCGATGCGCGGCCTCCTCCCGTACGCCTGGCGCGGCCTCGTCGCCCGGCCCGCCCGGAGCCTGCTCACGGTGCTGGGCATCGCGATCGGCGTCGCCGTGCTCGTCGCGGCGCTCGCGGTGAACGCCGGCCTCGACGCGTCGATCGATCGGACCGTCGCCTCCATCGTCGGCCGCGCGGACCTCCGGGTCGCCGCCTTCACGGACGAGGGGCTCTCGGGCGCGACGCTGACCGCCCTCGACAGCGTCCCGGGCGTCGCGCTTACGGCGCCGGCCATCGAGCGCCGGTCATTCCTCGGTTCCGTGCCCGGGCGGCCGACCGTGACCGAGCCCGTGACGGTCCTGGGCATCGCCCCGATGGTCGAGCCGCGGGTCCGCGACCTGTCCCTCGCCACGGGCGTGCCCCTCAACGGGCAGGGGGATGGCGCGGCACTGGTCACGGAGCGCCTGGCCGCCACGGAGGGCCTCGAGCTCGGGTCGGAGCTCTCGATCCTGGGCGCCGGCGCCCCCCTGCGGGCACGGGTCGTCGGCATCCTCGCGGGCGACGGCCCGGCCATCGGGTCGTCCGGGCGGACGGTCGTGCTGCCGATCGCGGGGGCCCACGAGCTTGCGCTCGCCGACGGGTCGGACGCCGCGGACCAGGCGCTCAGCGGCATCACCCGGATCGATGTCGTCCTCGCGGCGGGCGCGGACCCGGGGACCGTCACGGCCGCGATCGCGAAGGCGCTCACGACCGGGCCCTACGTGCTCTCGTCGCCGGGGGACATCGCGGCGTCCATGCGCGCCTCCACGGCCGACATCCGGGCCACGATGGCGCTGCTGGCCTCGATCACCCTGTTCGCGGCGGCCTTCCTCGTCCTCAACGCCACGGCGATGACCGTCGTCGAGCGGATCCGGGAGCTGGGCCTGCTGCGGGCCGCCGGCGCGAGTCGCGGACAGCTGGTCCGGATCGTCGAGACCCAGGCGCTCGCGCTCGGGGCCGCGGGGTCGCTGGTCGGCATCGCCCTCGGCGCCGCGCTGGCGTTCCTGGTGGCCGCCTGGCTCCGCGCCACGGGCCACGTCGCGCTCGACGCGCCCGAGCTCACGCCGCCGGTCCTGCTCGCGGGGCTGGGTGTCGGCGTCCTCGTGACCCTCGTCGCGGCGCTGGAACCCGCCCGCCGGGCCGGCTCGGTGAGTCCCGTGACGGCGCTCCGCGCCCGCTCCGACCCGACCGCCGCCGCACGCGCCCACGTGGGCTGGCTGATCGTGGTGGTCGCCGTGGTCGGGCTGCTGGCCGTGCTGCTGCTGCCGGTCGGCGCGGCGACCCCCCTGGGTCCCATCCGGGCGATCGCGGTCTATGCGCTGCTGCTCCTCGGCGTGCTCCTCACGCCCGTGCTGCTCGGCCCGCTCGGTCGCCTGGCGGGGCTCCCCTTCGCCGCGCTTCTCCGCCTCGAGGAGCGGCTGGCCCGCGCGGCGCTCGCGCGCGACCGCGCCCGCACGACCCTCACCGTCGGCGCGCTCGTCGTGGGCCTCGCGATGGTCGTCGCGCTCGGTGCCGTCGCGACCAACGCCCGGGTCGCCGCGACCGCATGGCTCGCCGACGTCGTGCCGGGCGACGAGATCCTCACCGCCATCGCGCCGGCACCCGTCGGCGAGGGGGGCGTGGACGAGCAGCTCGGGCAGCTCGCCGGCGTGCGGCTCGCCACCCCGGTCGCGACCTTCGACCTCGCCTTCGCCGGCACCCGTCTGGAGGCGACCGCGATCCGAGGGCAGGACTTCGCGGCGGACGGCCGCCTCACGTTCACGGCCGGTGACCGGTCCGGCGCCCTGGCGGCGCTCGACGCGGGCGGGGCGGTCGTCCTGCCGCAGGCCCGGGCACAGCGCATGGGCGTGGGTCTCGGCGACGCCCTGGTGGTGAGCGGCACCGCCGGACCGGTGGAGCTGCGCGTGGCGGGGATCGTCGAGCGCTCCTTCCCGGGCCGGACGGGCGAGACGGCGCTGGTCGGCTGGCCGGACGCCGTGGCGTCGTTCGGTGTCCTCGGGGCCGACGCCATCGCGGTGCGCTACGAACCCGGCCTGCAGGCCGCGGCCGCGCCCGCCGTCGCGCAGCTCGCTCGAGAGGCCGCCCTCACCGTCGCGCCGATCTCCCGTCTCGAGGGGGCCGTGGGCGATGCGCTGGATCGCGTGTTCGGGCTGCTCGACCTCCTCGCCGCGGCCGCCGTCGTGGTCGCGGCCCTCGGCATCGTCAACACGCTGTCGATGGACACGTGGGAGCGCGTCCGGGAGCTGGGCATGCTCCGCGCCGTCGGCATGAGCCGCCGCCAGGTCTGGCGCAGCGTCCTCGTGGAGGCCGGGATCCTGGGCCTCATCGGGTCGCTGGTGGGGGCCGCGGCCGGCGTGGCGATCGGGATCGTCCTCGTCGCCACGGCGGGCGGGCCTGTGGAGGCCGGGATCCGACTGCCCTGGCCGACGATCGGCCTCGCCCTGGTGGTCGGTGTCTCGCTCTCGATGCTGGCGGCGGCCCAGCCCGCGCGGATCGCCGGTCGCCGGTCCATCGTCTCGGCTGTCCGCGGCGACTGACGGCTCCCGGGCCCGGGCCGGGTGGGGCTGGTGGCCCGGCTGGGCGGTTGCTAGACTCCCGCCAAGCGTCGGCTCCCTGCGGCCGGCGGCTGAGGGAGACCATGTCCTACGCGATTCCGTCACTCACCCGGGTGCCCGCCACGGAGAAGGGCCTGACGATCGCCGACTTCCTGGTTCCCGTCCGCATCGGCGAGCGCACGTCGCCCCGCCTGCGGGACCTCGGGCTCGTCATCGCCGGTGGCCTCCTGATCTTCCTCACCGCGAAGGTCTCGATCGCCATCCCCGGCAACCCCGTGCCGATCACCCTCCAGACCTTCGGGGTCCTCGTCGTCGGTGGGGCGCTCGGGCTGCGGCGCGGCGGTCTCGCGGCCCTCGTGTACCTGGCGGTGGGACTGGTCGGCCTGCCGTTCTTCGCCGAGGGCAAGGGCGGCCTCGCCGTGATCACCGGTGCCACCGGCGGGTACCTCGTGGGGTTTGTGCTCGCCTCGTCGCTCGTCGGGCGGCTCGCGGAGCTCGGCTGGGACCGGCGGATCGGCGGCGCGATCGGGGCGACGCTCCTGGGGACCGTCGTCATCTACGCCGTCGGCGTCCCGTGGCTCGCCGTGGCAGCCGGCATGAGCGCGGGTGAGGCGATCGCCACGGGGCTGCTGCCGTTCGTCGTCATCGACACCGTCAAGCTGCTCGTGGCCGCGGTGGTCTTCCCGTCGGCCTGGTGGGTGGTCGGACGGCGGCCGAGCGACCGCTGACACCGGACCCCGGGCTCTATAGCCCGGCCTCCGAGGCCTGGCGCCTCAACCGCGAGGCCGCGCTGCTGCTGGGCGCCGGCCCCCGCGCGCTCCTGCTCCAGCTGGCGCACCCGCTCGTCGCCGCGGGCGTCGACCAGCACTCCGACTTCCGGGCCGACCCCTGGGCCCGGCTGGCCGGGACGCTCCGGTCGTACCTGCGGATCGTCTACGGGACGACGCCGGCGGCACGCGCCGAGATCCGGCGGCTGAACCGCCTTCACCGCTCGGTGACCGGCCCCGGCTACGACGCCCGCGACCCGGAGCTCGCGCTGTGGGTGCACGCGACGCTGGTGGACTCGACGCTCGCCACGGTGGACGCATGGCTGGAGCCCCTGGCGCCCACGCGGCGGGCGCGCTTCTACGCGGAGACGCTGCCGGTCGGGCGCCTGTTCGGGATCCCGGACGGCATGCTGCCCGCGGACATCGATGCGTTCGACGCCTACCTCGCCGCGATGCTGGGCCCGGCCGGTCCGGTCCACCCGGGCCCGATCGCGCGCGAGCTGGCGTCGGTGATCCTCCACCCGCCGCTCGGACCGGCGGTGGACCGGGGCCCCGTGGCGGCGCGCATCGGCCCGCTCGCCGGACCGCTCGGGCGAGCCTTGGACCGCATGCCGGCCAGTGCGGCGAGCTGGCTGCTGGTCCCGTCGATCGGCCTGCTGCCGGGCTCGGTGCGGCGGGAGTACGGGCTCGCCTGGGGCGCCCGGGACCGCGTCCTCGCCGCATGGCTGGTGACGGCATGGCGGGCGTGGCGCCCGCTCGTGCCGCCCCGCCTGCGCTGGTTCCCGCAGGCCCTTGCGGCCGAAGCGCGCATGGGGGCGCGCTAGGGCGAGCGGGCCTCAGACACAGTCGGCCAGCGCGGTCTCCAGCTCCGCTGTCCCGGCAAGCCGCGAGACCGGTACCAGCGGCGCGGGCTCCTCGTCGCGCGGCCCCAGCTCCAGGGCGAACCACTCCACGGCGTGCCATCGCCCGGACTTCCACCCGATCGTGGCGAACGCCCCGACGCGCTCAAACCCCAGGGCAAGGTGGAGGCCCACGGATCCCTCGTTGGGCGGCGTGATCCCGGCGACGGCGAGATGCGCGCCCTGGAGGCGCAGGATCGCCAGAACGGCGCTCATGGCGATCCGGCCCAGGCCCGCGCGCGCGTGCCCTCGATCGACGTAGACCGTCGTCTCCACCGTCCAGTCGTACGCCGCCCGGTCGCGGTGGCGCGTCCCGTACGCGTAGGCGCGGATCTCGCCGTCGAGCTCCACCACGACCCACGGCGTGCGCTCGAGCGTCCGCGCGATCCGTGCCCCCATCTCGGCCGCGTCCGGCGGCACCAGCTCGAACGAGATGGCGGTGTCGGTCACGTAGGGCGCGTAGATGGCCGCGCAGGCGGCCCCGTCCCCGGGTGTCGCGAGGCAGACGCGGGGCCGGGTGGCGGGCGCGGGCACGGGGACGTCCTCAGTACAGGGTGGGGAAGCGGGACCGCCAGCCCGAAGCGAGGTCGAGGGGCGTCGCGGCGTCCAGGGCGTCGAGCAGCGTCCGCGTGTGCACGAGCTGCCAGCGGTGGTCGGCCAGGTAGCGGCGCACGGTCGCGAAGAACCGGCTCGTGCCCATCTTCTTGCGGGCGTTGTCAAGGAGGTTGCCGCCCTGGATGTAGACCCGCTCGTAGTAGCAGGACGCCGAGTACGCGTAGATCGTCCTGTCCAGGGCGCCCGTGGCGCACCGTGGCGCGCGCCGGGTCCCGGTGAGGTAGCGGGCCACCATGTCCGTGATCGCCTCGTCCGCGAACGGCTCGCGCGCCTGGTCGTTGCCCACGAGGCCGTAGAACCACTGGTGCGCGACCTCGTGCATCAGGAGGTAGCGCATGTTCGAGGGCGCCACGCCGGCAGGGATCCAGACGATCCCCGGGCCCTCCATCCCGAGGCCGCCGGCCGACTGGACGATCCGCAGCACCCGCCAGGGGTACGGTCCCAGCTTCGCCTCCAGCTTCGTGATGGCGTTCACGGCGGCCGAGAGCAGCGCCGAGGAGGGCTGGCCGGGTCGCGTGTAGACGCGGACCGCCGTGTCGCCGACCTGCCGGCTCGCCATCCGGTAGTCGGCGGCCGCGTTCACGACGATGTCGCGGACGTTGACCAGGGTCCAGGTGGTCGTGAGGCCGTCGGCGGAGATGGAGGTCCGGGTCCCGTTCACGATCACGCGCGTGCGCACGTCCGTGTGGAACCGCAGCGTGGCCCGGGGACTGACGGGTGTCACGAACGGGTCGCCGAAGTTGGGCCGGTCGAAGGGGGTCGAACGGCTGATCCAGGGCACCCAGCGATACATGTCGGTGATGCCGTTCGAACGGGTGAACAGCCAGGAATCCCCGCCGGCGGTGGAGCGGAGGGTGGCCCGGAACGGGACGACGACGGTCACGTCGGCGCCGGCCGGGAGGGTGCCACCGAGGGGCACGGTGATCGTCTGGTCGTGCTTGGCGGCGGCGACGGCCCGCCCGTCGACCGTGACGGTGCCGAGGGCGAGGCGGCCCAGTGCTCCCATGGTCGTGTTGAGGCGGAGCCGGTCGACGCCTGCCCCGGAGTCGTTGCGGGCGCTGATCGTCACCGACCCGCGGAGGATCCGGGCGCCCACGGCGAGCCGGGCGTCGACGGCATAGGTGGCCGTCATCCGCATCGAGCTGCGGTTCACGGTCCCGGGGACGATGGCCGTGGCGCTGACAACGGTCGTGACGGGTCCCTCGCCCGCGAGGCGTGCCGCCGCCTGGAGCGCCCCCATCGGTGTCGTGGCGAGCGCGGGAGTGGACCCGAGCGGGGCCAGGAGGGCGATCCCGGCGAGCAGCGGGAGGATGCGCGCGAGGCGGCGGCGGCGGCGGGCGGATGTTGCCGACATGGCGCGAAGGGTACCCCGGCGACGTGGATGGTTCGCCCATGCGCCTGCTCAACCCGGGCCGGATGCTGCCATGAGCGGCCCGATCGGGACCGGCACCCTCTCTGGGGGCCAGGGGGCCCGATCCCTATGGCCCGGGCCGAGGCGCCCGGGTCCTCCCGGGAGGTGGCCCCCCGTAATCGGGGCCCAAGGGCCCTCCCGCATGCCACTCGCCGCCCGCACGATCCCCACACGTACACGGGGAGTGGCCATGGGCGATCAGCGGGTGCTCGTCGCGTTCGCGAACCAGGCGGGCTCGACCGCCGGGATCGCGGGCGAGATCGCCGCCGTGCTCCGCCGTGCCGGGCTCTCCGTCGATTGCCGCGTCGCGGGCGACGTGGTGGACGTCACCCCGTACCGGGCCGTGATCCTCGGCAGCGGCGTCTTCGTGACGCGCCGCCGCTCGGACGGGGGCGGGTTCCTGGCGCGCCATGCTGCCGAGCTGGCGACGCGGCCCGTCTGGCTGTTCTCGGCCGGCCCCATCGGCGGCGGGCGCTGCACGGTGGAGGGACCGCAGGCCGCGGACGAGGCCTGCGGCGTCGCCGCAGTGGCCCGAGCCGTCGGCGCCCGCGGGTCCGCCGCGTTCGGCCCGATCGACCCTGCGGTCGACGCGGATCTCATGGAGCGTCTCGGGGCCGTCAACCACGGGCGTGTCCGGGCCTGGGCCGCTGACATTGCCGGGCAGCTCACGGTCGCGCCCCGGAGCGCCGCCGCCGAGCCCCCCGCGCGCCGGGCGCCCGAGCGCTGCGGGCCCATAGCCGCCGCCCACTAGGCCCCGGCCGGGCATCGCGCGAGATCGCCCGCCGGCTCCGCTGCTTGTGACAGCCTAGGTGGCACGGCCGTGCCCCAGGCTGCGCGGCATGGAAGCCCGAATCCTCCCGCTGACGAACCCCTCGGCCGCCCCGCTGCGGTCCGTCCCCGGACCCGCGAGCGTGCGCGTGGACGGCGAGCGCATCGTCGTGGAGCGCCTGGTCCTCGCGGACGGCGCCCTCGCCGCGGCCCTTGCAGAGCGCGACGAGGCGGACCGCGCGCCCGTGGTGGAACGCGCCCTGCGCATCGGCCTGCTGGCGCTCCAGGACGCCGCGACATCGATGGACACGGACGTCGTCCGGCGCGAGTTCGAGAAGCTCGTCGCCCAGACCAACGAGGCCAACGCCCAGGCGGCCCGCGCCGTCGAGGACGTGCTGCGGGCGAACTTCGCGGACGGCGACGGGCGCCTGCCCCGGACGCTCGAGCGCTTCCTCGGGAACCGCGGCGCGCTCCAGACCTTCGTCAGCGAGCTGTTCGACGAGACCAAGCGGGACTCCGCCATCGGGCGGATGCGCGTGCTGCTCGGCACGTACTTCGACGGGGACGCCTCCAGGCTCGCGTTGCTCCTGGACCCCACCCGCCTCGGCTCGCCGCTCCACCAGTTCCGGCAGGAGATCAACGAGGGGTTCAAGGGCGTCCACGAGCGCCTCGCGGCCATCGAGGCGGCCAGCCGCGCCCGGGCGGACGAGCGGTCGCGGTCCGCGGCGAAGGGCGGGGACTTCGAGGACCTGCTCGAGGGCATGCTCGGCGAGCTGGCCCGCGGCGCCGGGGACCTGCTGGACCGCACCGGGACCGAGACGGGTGCGCTGGTCGGCTCCAAGAAGGGCGACTTCGTCCTGACCCTGGACCCGAGGGTGACGCGCGGTGCGGACGTCCGCATCGTGCTGGAGGCCAAGGACCGGGTGATGTCGCCGCGCGCCATGCGGGACGAGCTGCGCGAGGCGCGCGAGAACCGCGGCGCGTCCGTGGCGGTCGCCGCCTGGAGCGCCAAGCACGCGCCTGCGGGCATCGCGCCGTTCGCGGTGCTGGGGGACGACGTGCATGTCGTCGTGGACCCCGCGGCGCCCGAGGCCGCGTTCCTGGAGGCCGCGGTACGCCTCGCCCGGCTCCTCGCCCTGGCGAAGCTCGGCGAGCGCGAGGTGGAGGTGGACGCGCTCGCCATCGGCCGCGCCCTGACCGGTGTCAAGGAGCAGCTCGAGGCCATCCGCGCGCTCAAGACGCAGCTCACCTCGGTGGCCACCGTGACCAAGGCCGTGACGGACGGCCTCGACGCGATGCGGGCCGGCATCCTCGCCCGGGTCGCGGAGGCCGAGGCGGAGCTCAGGGTGGCCAAGGCCGCCGCCTGACACCTGCCCGGTGCGACGGTACGTGGAGGGCGGCAACCCATTCGTACCGCCCTGCCTCCCGAGCTGGGGGGTGGCGCGATCCGGGACCACTGGGCCATACTCGGCGCGTTCACGGGGATGGACCCTGTGACGCGAACCGGCGGAATGCCTCGGGCGACCTCCGGTATCGGCCACAGCGCAGTCGGAGGCCCCATGCGTCACGCCACGCCCTTGGCCCTCGCGCTGCTGCTCGCCCTGACCGCGGGCCCCGCCTCACCCAGCCACGCTGCCGGCGCGGCGTTGGCCGACGCCGTCCCGGCTCCCGAGGACGCGGCCAACACGGGCGCACCGCTCTCCGCCGCGGGCCGCTTCATCGTGGTCCTGCGTGGCGGCAAGGACGTGGACAAGGCCACGACGCGGGCCGGCCGGCTCGGTGTCCATGCCGACAGGACCTTCCGCAACGCCGTGCATGGCTACGCGGCGAGGCTGGACGCGGACCAGGTCGCGGACCTGCGAGCCGATCCGGATGTCGCGGCCGTCGTCCCCGACGAGGTGATCTCCATCGCCGGCCAGTCGATCCCCACCGGCGTGCGGCGCGTCAACGGCCAGGGGAGCGGCATCGCCGGGATCAACGGGTCGGACGAGCGCGTGGACGCCGACGTGGCGATCGTGGACACCGGCATCGGCGGCACCACCAGCAAGTCGCACGAGGACCTCAACATCGCGGGCGGCATCAGCTGCGCGACCACGAACCCCAACAGCTGGGGCGACCCGAACGGCCACGGTACGCACGTCGCCGGGACGGTCGGCGCGCTGGACAACGGCATCGGGGTCGTGGGCGACGCCCCCGGCGTCCGCCTGTGGGCGGTGCGGATCCTGGACTCCGCCGGCGACGGCCTGATCTCGTGGTACGTCTGCGGCCTGGACTGGATCGCGGCCCAGCGCGACCCCCTCGATCCGTCGCGCCCCCTGTTCGAGGCCGTGAACATGTCCGTGGCCAAGACGGGCACGGACGACCACAACTGCGGCCTCACCAACAACGACCTCATCCACCAGGCCATCTGCCGGCTGGTTGCGTCCGGCGTGACCGTCGTCGCGGCCGCGGGGAACAACGGCTTCAACGCCGCCAAGCTCAAGCCCGCCAGCTACAACGAGGTGATCACGGTCTCCGCGCTCGCGGACACCGACGGCAAGCCCGGCGGCCTCGGCGGACCGCTGTGCTACTCGTGGGGCACCTACGACAAGGACGACACCTTCGCGGACTTCTCCAACTACGGCGGCGACGTGGACCTCATCGCGCCCGGCAAGTGCATCTGGTCGACCCTGCCCGGCAACCGCTACGGCTACATCTCCGGCACGTCGATGGCGGCCCCGCTCGTGACCGGTGCCGCCGCCCTGTACAAGGCCTCGCGACCCCTCGCGACACCCGCCGAGGTCCGCCTGGCCCTGCGCGCCGCCGGCACCCTTGACTGGAACACGGCCACGGACCCGGACTCGGTCCACGAGCCCCTGCTCGACGTCTCGCACATCGTCGCGCTCGGCGACTGGACCGTGGACGCGACCCCCGGCGCCGTTCATGACGCGCTGGTCGGGGCGGCCGGCGGGACGGTCCAGGTCCCGGTCTCCCTGTTCCGGGCCGAGGACTTCCCGGGGGCCGTGACCCTCGCCGCCACCGTCGACGCCCCGCTGACCGCGACGCTCGGTGCCGACACGCTGGCCGGCCAGGACCAGGTGGCGACGACGGTGACGGTCAAGGTCCCTGCGGGGATGTCGAGCGGGACATACACGCTGACGGTCACGGCGACGGACGGTACCCGGGAGCGCACATCCACGTTACCGGTGATGGTGGACAGCGTCGCGCCGGTGGCCGCCGTGCCGGTGATCGCCCTCCGCTCGGGCACGGTCCTGACCTCGTCGGTGAAGACCCTCGCCACGTGGCCGGTGGCCTCGGACCCCGGTGGCTCGATCGGCCGCTACGAGATCCGCTGGCGGGTCGACGGCACCCTAGGGACGGTCACCTCGCTCGCGGCCTCAACCCGCAAGGCGACCCGGAGCATGACCCCCGGCCACACGTATGCCCTGCGGGTCCGTGCCCGCGACGCGGCCGGCAACTGGAGCCCGTGGGTGGAGGGCGGCCCGTTCAGGCCGGTCATCTCGCAGGACACGAGCCGCACGCTCGTCCGGTCATCCGGCTGGACGCGCTACCGCCTCGCCAGGATGTCCGGCGGCACGAGCCTGTACGCGACGGCGCACGGTGCCTCGGTCACGCGGCGGTTCACCGGGCGCGCCATCGCGTTCGTCACCACCCGGAGCGCGAGGCGGGGCAAGGTGAGCGTCTACATCGACGGCACCCACGTCACGACCGTGGACACCTACCGGTCCAGCCCGCTGTACCGGACGGTCGTCTACGCGAAGTCCTGGAGCAGCCCCGGACCGCACACGCTCAAGCTCGTGGTCCAGGGCACGAAGCACCGGAGTCGGGTGGACGTGGACGCGTTCATCGTCGTCCCGTAGCCCCGCCGGCCCGGCGCGCCGCGCGCCACGGGGACCTTGCCGCCGGGTGGTAGAGTCACCGTCCCGGTCCGACCGGGCGGGCCCGGGACCCGTCCAGGCCCCGGATCGCGCGATGACGGAGCACAGCCCGTGGCACGCTCGATGTGGAAGGGGGCCATCCAGTTCGGCCTCGTCACCATCCCGGTGAAGCTCTACACGGCCACCGAATCCGACTACGCCATCCGTTTCAACATGCTCCACGAGACGGATCTCTCGCGGATCCAGATGAAGGTCTGGTGCCCCGAGGACGACAAGGTCATCTCCCGGGGCGAGACGGTGAAGGGCTACGAGTACGCGCCCGGCCAGTACGTCGTGATCAGCGACGAGGACCTGGACAAGGTTCCGCTCAAGACCATCCGGTCCATCGAGATCGAGCAGTTCGCGCCGCGTGACGACACCACCCGGTCGCACGCCCAGTTCACCAAGCAGGCGTACTACATCGAGCCCGACAAGATCGGCCGCAAGGCCTTCTACCTCCTGCGCCAGGTCCTGGCCGAGAAGGAGCTCACGGCGATCTGCAAGGTCGTGATCCGGGACCGGGAGGCGCTCGCCGCGCTGGACCCGTTCGAGCGCACGATGCTCCTCACGACCCTCCACTGGCCCGACGAGATCCGCTCGACCTCGGAGCTGGACCTGACGGACGAGACCTTCGAGTTCAAGCCGGCCGAGCTCAGGATGGCCGAGCAGCTCGTGGAGGCGATGACCGACGCGTTCGACCCGGCGCGGTTCAAGGACGAGTACCGCGAGGCCCTCATGTCCGTGATCCAGGCCAGGATCGACGGCGTGGAGGTGGCGGAGCCCGAGCCCGTTGAAGAGAGCGCGAACCTCGTCGACCTGATGAAGCTGCTCCAGGCGAGCGTCAAGGCGGCCACCGACGAGAAGGCGAAGTCGGGCACGTCGCCGGTGTCCGTTGCCGACGCCAAGAAGGAGCGTGCCGCCAGATCCACCTCGGCCAAGACGGCCCCGCCGGCCTCGATGGCCAGGGCGCCGGAGGCCGCGCCCGATGCGGAGCCCGAGGCGCGCCCGGTGCGCCGCCGCAAGAGCGCCTGACCCGGGCCCCGCCCACACGGCGTCGCGGGCGCCCGTGCCCCGATCGGCGGCGCGCCGCCCGGATCAGGCCGGCGCCGCGATCTCTCCCGGCGCCGCCTCCGCGGCCGTCCCGCCGACGGGCGCGTCGTCGAGTCGGCCGTCCCGGCTCGCCAGCACGTGGAGCCGCAGGTAGCGGTTGCCCCGCGCCTCGGCCCAGGCCCGGAGCCGCTCCGGCAGATCGTGGCGGCCGGCGGCGGTGACGACGAACGGCTCGTCGAGCTCGTAGGTCGTCTCGTGGACCTGGAGCCGGCAGTGCCCGGCCGCGAGCACGTTCCTCGTCCAGTGGACATCGACCCCGTACGGGAGCGGGACGAAGACATGGACACCGACGAGCGCCGGCAGCACGGGCGTCCGGTAGAGGGCGCCCGACGAGCGGCCGACGTGCTCGAGGTACGCCCACGGCGAGCGCCGCCCGCCCACCAGCGCCAGGCGCTCGACCACCGGGTTCCAGCGCCGGGTCACGAACCGGCGCAGCCAGGCCGGGCTGGCAGCTGCCGGGCGGTCGCCGATGGCGGCATCCTCCGGCCGCGTCCCGCCCGCCCGTCGCCGACCGGCGACGAGGAACGCGACCCCGGTGGCGACCCCGGCGAGGGCGACCGACGCGACGACGATGCGCGCGGGGCTGATGCGGCTCATGACGTTGCCTCCGTGCTCCGTCCGCCGATCGTGCGTGACGGCGCCGTCGAGGGCCAGTGCCGGAGGTCCGACACGGGCGGGCGGACGGGCGGGGTGGCAACGTCACGCCGCCGCGGGGGCCAGCTGGACGCCGATCCAGGCGTACCAGGGGCGCTCGATGGGCGACACGGACGGGCGGAGCTGGGCGTGCAACGAAGACCTCCGGCGTCTGCGGACCGGTGATGGCACCGGGGACCTGGGCGAGCAGGATGGCCCCGGCGGTCCGCGCCACGGGCCATCCGTCGCGTCGGGCGCATACTGGGCGGTCCGATCCCTGCCACCACCGGAGGCCCATCCGCCCGTCATGCCGATCGCACCGCCGCGCTGGCCGTCGCTGGGTCTGAACCTGCCCTACGTCGAGGGATCGATGGACGGCGAGACGCCCCGCTGGGCCGATATCGCGGCGATGGCGCGGGCGGCCGAGGATGCCGGGTTCGACGCGGTCTGGGTCTCGGACCACGTGGGCTTCGG
Organism: Candidatus Limnocylindrales bacterium; assembly: GCA_038250545.1. Taxonomy (GTDB): domain Bacteria; phylum Chloroflexota; class Limnocylindria; order Limnocylindrales; family CSP1-4; genus CAIXZV01. The sequence goes on from JBBSCF010000008.1 coordinate 17,861, forward strand.
TGACCCGGATGCGGCGTGGAGCGGCGCCTGGGAGTCCTGGACGCTGCTCTCGGCCCTCGCGGTCGCCACCGATCGCGTGTGGCTGGGAACCTACGTGACGGCCGTGCCGTACCGGAACCCCGCCCTGCTCGCGAAGATGGCGGAGACGCTCGACGAGGTGTCCGGCGGGCGCGTGGTCCTGGCCCTGGGCGCCGGCTGGAACGAGCCCGAGTTCGCGGCGTTCGGCTTCCCGTTCGAGCGCCGGTTTGACCGCTTCGAGGACGGCCTGCGCATCATCACCTCGATGCTGCGGACCGGTCGTGCCGACCACGAGGGCCACCTCGAGCATGCGCGGGGCGCGCTGATCCGGCCGAGGGGCCCGCGGCCGGGCGGCCTGCCCGTGATGGTCGGGGCGGCCGCACCGCGGATGCTGCGCCTGGCGGCCGAGCTCGCCGACGAATGGAACGCGGGGATGCGGACGCCGGCGGCCCTCGCGCCATTGGTGGCCCGCCTCGACGAGGCGTGCGTCGCCGTGGGCCGCGACCCGGCCACGATCCGGCGCTCGGCCGAGGCGATGGTGGCGATCGGGGCCGAGCCGGCGCTCGACGACGACCGCGACCGGCGCGGCTCCTGGGACGACCCGCTCCGGGGCTCGCCGGAGGCGATCGCCGCGGGCCTTCGGCGCTACGGCGACCTGGGCATGGACCACGTCCAGGTGCAGCTGCGCCCCAACCGGCTCGAGAGCGTACGGGCGTTCTCGCTGGTCGTGGAGGCGCTGCGGGCCGCGGGTTGATCCGCCGGCGGAGCTGCGGCCGACACGCACGGCGATGACCGTGCGGCTGAGGCTCGGGCCGGCGACAGGTGCGCGAGCCCGGGTTCGGGCGCCCGGCCCCGCACGAGATCGCCGCTTCGCACGCCACACGCGGGTCCGCCCGCCCTGGGACCCTCACGCGGGTACGCCCGCAGGCACGACCGGCATACTTCCGCCCATGCCGCTCGAGGACTACCGCCGCAAGCGCGACTTCGCGAGGACGCCCGAGCCCGCGCCGGGCGACATCGCCGCCGGGGCGCCGGGCGACATCGCCGCCGGGGCGCCGGCGCTCGGGGCGAAGCGCCGGTTCGTCGTCCAGCGGCACCGGGCCACGCACCTCCACTACGACGTCCGCCTCGAAATCGACGGCGTGCTCGTCTCGTGGGCCGTGCCCAGGGGCCCGACGCTCGACCCGGCGTCCCGGCGCATGTCCGTGCACGTGGAGGACCACCCGCTCGAGTACTTCGACTTCGAGGGCGTCATCCCGGCGAAACAGTATGGCGCCGGCGACGTCATCGTCTGGGACTGGGGCACCTGGGAGCCCGAGGCCGAGACGCCCGACCCGACGCGGGCCATCGAGGACGGCGAGCTCAAGTTCCGCGCCCGCGGCGAGAAGCTCAACGGCCGGTTCACCATCGTCCGTACGAGCCGCCGCCCCGGGTCCGCGCCGCGCACCGCCTTCGAGGACGACGAGGGCGAGCAGTGGCTGCTGATCAAGAAGCGCGACGAGCACGCCGCGGCCGGCTGGGACGCCGAGGACCACCCCCAGAGCGTCCGGTCGGGCCGGACCAACGACGAGGTCAAGGCCAACGCCGCCGCGTACTGGGTCTCGGAGATGCCACCGGCGACGGCGGCGATCGACCTGTCGGGGGCACGGGAGGCGCCGATGCCGCGCTTTCTCGAGCCCATGAAGGCGACCCTCGCCACCCGTCCGTTTCGCGACGAGGACTGGCTGTTCGAGGTCAAGTGGGACGGCTACCGCGTGGAGGCCGTCGTCCGCGACGGCAAGGTCAGCCTGTTCACGCGCAACGGTCACGACGCCGAGGTCTACTTCCCGCGCCTGCTCACGCCAGCGACCTGGATCGAGGCGCGCGAGGCGATCGTGGACGGGGAGGTCGTGGCGCTCGACGAGCGCGGGCGCCCCGACTTCAGCCTGCTCCAGGAGCGGATCAGCGCCGGCCGTGGCGGCCGGCCCGTGGCGCTGGTGTTCCAGGCCTTCGACCTGCTCTACCTCGACGGGCGATCGCTCCTGGACGTCCCGCTCGAGCAGCGCAAGCGGCTGCTGGCCCTCGTCGTCGTCCCGACGCCGCGCGTGCAGGTGGCCGCCCCCATCGAGACCGAGGGCATCGCCTTCTTCGAGGCGGCCAGGGCCCAGGAGCTCGAGGGCATCGTGGCCAAGCACCGGCGCTCCCGGTACGAGCCGGGCCGGCGCGCCCCGACCTGGCTCAAGATCAAGGCCCGCCCCGAGCAGGAGCTGGTCGTGGGCGGCTGGACGCCGGGGGAGGGGAGCGCGAAGGAGCTCGGGGCGGTCGTGGTGGGCGTCTACGACGGCGAGCGGCTGCGGTTCGCGGGCAAGGTGGGCTCCGGGTTCGACGGCCGGGCGCGGAAGGACCTGCGGGCGCGTCTCGAGGCGCTCGAGGCCGAGGCGCCGCCCTTCGATCCGGCGCCACCGCAGGACGACCGGGGCCGCTGGGGCGGCGACCTCGCCGGCGTCCGCTGGGCGCGGCCGGAGCTGGTGATCCGGGCCGAGATCGGGGGGTGGTCGCGCGACGGCCATGTCCGGCAGACCGCGTACAAGGGTCTCGAGCCTGGCCGCGACCCGCGCGAGGTGGTCCGCGAGCGGGCGGTGGATCCCTCGAAGGCCGAGCGCGACGCGGAATCCACATTGGTCGCCGCGGTGGAGGTCCCGTCCGTGATGACCGTCGCGTCATCGGGCGAGCGCGGCGACGGGGGCGCCCGGCCCGCGGACCCCTCGTGGCTCGTCTCCGGTGCCGAGCTCGACGCCCTCGCCCGCCTCCGCGGCGAGGGCACGTGGCAGGTGGCGGGCCAGGATCTCAAGCTCACGAACCTCGACAGGGTCCTCTTCCCGCCGCGCGACGGCGTGGCCGAGGAGCCCGTCACCAAGCGCGAGCTGATCGCCTACTTCGCCCGGATCGCCCCGGCGATGCTGCCGCACCTGGCGGACCGCCCGCTCAACCTCCAGCGGTTCCCCAACGGGGCGGGCGCGCCCGGGTTCTGGCAGAAGGACATCCCCGCGTCGGCCCCGCGCTGGCTCACGATCTGGCGCGAGACCGGCTTCCGCGAACGCGAGGATCGCGCCCCGAACGACCACCTGGTCGCCGACCACGCCGCGACGCTGTGCTGGCTCGGCAACCAGGCCGCGTTCGAGATCCACGCGTGGACGTCCACGCTCCACGACCCGTGGACGCCGACCTACGCGCTCATCGACATCGATCCCGGCACCGCGACCACCTGGGCTGAGACCCTGGTGCTGGCGCGCCTCTACCGGACCGCGCTGGAGCACCTCGGCGTGCGTGCCTATCCCAAGCTCACCGGCAGCCGCGGCATCCAGGCCTGGATCCCCATCGAGCGCGGGCGCTACACCTACGCGGAGACGAGCGCCTGGGTGGAGACGCTGTCGCGGGCGATCGGGGCGACCGTCCCGGACCTCGTCTCGTGGGAGTGGGCGAAGGCGGAGCGTGGCGGCCGCGCGCGCCTCGACTACACGCAGAACGCGGCAATCAAGACGCTCGTGGCGCCGTATGCCGTGCGGCCGCGACCCGGCGCCCCCGTCTCCGCGCCCATCCGCTGGGAGGAGCTGGACGACCCCGACCTCGCCCCCGACCGCTGGACCCTGCGCACGGTCGTGGCCCGCGTCGAGACGCTGGGCGACCTGTGGGCGGCCCTGCCCGGAGATGGCCAGCGGCTGCCGCCACTCTGAGCGGCACGGGTCTGCGCGGAACGGCGCTCACCTGACGGCCCCTGCCTTGCAGGCCGGGAACCGCCCTCGTGGACTGACCGCGACCCGACTGATGGCCGCCAGGACGCCGGACCTGCCGGATTCCTGCCTGGCAGGCCGCCCAGGCCGCGGCAACGTCGCCGCCGGCGCTACAGCCGCGGATGCCGGGCGGCCCTTCCGGCCCGATCGCTGCCTCGCAGGCAGGCCGCCCGGATGTTGGGGCTCGCCGGGGTTGCGATGCCCCCAGCCCGCGGCGCGGGGCCCGCGCCGGCTTGTCGCGCCCGGCTCCGTCGCGCCCGGCTCAGGCCTCCCGGGCGAAGGCGACGAGCTCCGAGAGGTGGGCGAACGCCAGGCAGGTGACGGTGTCGGCCCCGCCGTAGTAGATCGCCACCCGGTCGGCGGCCCGATCCACGAGGGCCGCGCACGGGAAGACGACGTTGGGCACATCGCCCACCTGCTCGTAGACCGCCTGCGGCGAGAGCAGGTAGTCCCGCCCGCGCCCGATGACCCGCCAGGGCTCGTTAAGGTCGAGCAGCGCGGCCCCCATCGAGTAGACGAACCCGTTGCAGGACGTCAGCACGCCGTGGTACAGCAGGAGCCAGCCCTCGTCGGTCTCGATGGGTGTGGGTCCCGCGCCGACCTTGGTCGACTGCCAGGTCCAGGGCAGGGTCCCCATCACGTGCCGGTGGCGGCCCCAGTGCACCATGTCCGGGCTCTCCGAGGCGTAGATGTCGCCGAAGGGCGTGTGCCCGTTGTCGCTGGGGCGGCTGAGCATCAGGTAGGCGTCGTTCACCCGACGGGGGAACAGCACGCCGTTGCGGTTGAACGGCAGGAACGCGTTGTCGAGCTGGTGGAACGTCTCGAAGTCCTGGGTCCAGGCGACGCCGATCGTGGGGCCGACGTAGCCGTTGCACCAGGTGACGTACCAGCGGTCCTCGAGCCACGTGACGCGGGGATCGTAGGCGTGGACGAACCGCTCCTGGATCTCCGCCACCCGCTCGTCGATCGGGACGAACGTGATCGGCTCCGGGTCGATCTCCCAGGCGAGGCCGTCGGCGCTCCGGCCGGCGTGGATGTCCATCGTCCGGGCGGTGTCGTCGACGCGGAAGACCCCCGCGAAGCCGTCGCGGTGGCGGACCACCGCGGAGTTGAAGATGCTGTTGGAGCGGGGCAGCAGGTCGCGCGGGATCACCGGGTTGCGGGCCGAGCGCCAGACGACGGCCGACGAGCCCGCGGGCCGGCCCTCCCAGGGGATCGGCGGGCCTTCGTCCGGCCCGGCGGGCAGGAGCGGCCGACGCGCGCTCATGCCGGCACCGGCCCGGCCGACGCGGCCAGCGACGTCCAGTACCGCCCGCTGTCCCGGATGCGGCGCTCCTGGGTCTCGAAATCGACATCGATCAGGCCGAACCGCGCCCGGTAGCCCTCCGCCCACTCGAAGTTGTCGAGGAGTGACCAGGCGAAGTAGCCGCGCAGCGGGACGCCCCGCTCGATGGCCGCGCGGGCCGCCTCGACGTGGCGCCGGAGGTAGTCCGTCCGCTCGGGATCCCGGGTCGGGTCCGCCCGGTCGACCGCGTACGCGGCCCCGTTCTCCATCACATACACGGGGAGGGCGCCCGTCCGCGACCGCACGAACTCCAGGATCTCGGTCAGCCCGACCGGATCCACCTCCCAGCCCATCCCGGTCGTCTCCTTCACGGGCGCCGGCGGCTCAGGCGGCAGCAGCGGCGAGCGGATCGTCCTCGAGGTGTAGTAGTTGACGCCGACGAAGTCGATCGGGGCGGCCACCAGCTCCATGTCGCCGGCCATCACCTCCGCGCGCCGCCAGCTGGATGCCGCGAGGCCGTCCGCCGGATAGCCGAGACCCATGACCGGGTCCAGGAACCAGCGGTTGTAGCGGTCGTGCGCGATCCCCGCGGCCTCGAGGTCGAGGGGGTGCGTCGAGGCCGGCCGCTTGGGCTCGAGGTTGAGCACGATCCCCACCGGGACTCCCGGGGCGGCCGCCCGGATCGCCGGGACCGCGAGGCCATGGGCCACGAGGAGGTGGTGGGCCGCGGCGTTGGCGGCGGCAGGATCCGTGCGACCGGGTGCGTGCAGACCCTGCTCGTAGCCGAGGTAGGCGGCGCACCAGGGCTCGTTGTGGGTGGCGATGGCCGCGGCGCGGTCCCCCAGGCGGCGAGCGACGACGTCCGCGTAGGCGGCGAAGGCCTCCGCGGTCGAGCGGACCGTCCAGCCGCCCGCGTCCTCGAGCACCTGCGGCAGGTCCCAGTGGTAGAGCGTCACGTGCGGGGCGATCCCGCGGGCGCACAGCTCGTCGACCAGCCGATCGTAGAAGTCGAGGCCCGCCTCGTTCACCCTGCCGATGCCGTCCGGGATCACGCGGGGCCAGGCCACAGAGAAGCGGTACGCATCCAGGCCCAGCTCCGCCATCAGGGCGACGTCCTCGCGGTACCGGTGGTAGTGGTCGCACGCCTCGTCGCCGGTGTCGCCACCGGCCACCCGCCCGGGGGTATGCGCGAAGCGGTCCCAGATGCTCTCGCCGCGCCCGTCCTCGTGCACGGCACCCTCGATCTGGTAGGACGCCGTGGCCGCGCCCCATGCGAAGCTCGGCGGAAACGAGACCATCCCGGCCATGACGGCCTCCTGTACTGGAAGCGCTCTCAGGACTGTTGCGCCCATATCCTAGCGCAGCGCACCCGGGCCCTGGACCGGATCTTCGCGGCGTCGCTTCCATGAATCGGCACCTGGAGTGCTTGACACGCGTGCGGGGGTGGACTTAGCGTTTGGAAGCGCTCTCACCCACGGAACTCCGATCGCCGCGAAGTCGCGGGAGGTGTGTTGCCTGGCCTGGATCGTCGACGTGCGGGGACCCGGCCGGACCACGCCCGCCCTCTCTCGACCGGCGGGATGACGAGCCGGCTAGCCGTCGCTCCCCGCCGGTGCGGCACCCCGCCACGAGCGGTACACCGAGCCGCGGACGACCACGGCCGCGCGGGCCGGTCGCCAATCCTCCCCGCGCGGCGGGCCGCCTCGCCCGGCGTGACCGTCACCAGCGTCCGGAAGTAGGGATCATGCGTTACGGGCAGTTCGACGACGAGCACCGCGAATACGTCATCACGCGACCGGACACGCCGCTCCCATGGATCAACTACCTCGGCAGCGACGAGTACTTCGGCATCATCTCCAACACGGCCGGGGGCTACTCGTTCGTGCGCGACGCCCGCCTGCGCCGAATGACGCGCTACCGGTACAACAACGCCCCGCTCGATCTCGGTGGCCGCTACCTGTACCTCCGCGACGACGAGACCGGCGATGCCTGGAGTCCCAGCTGGCAGCCGACCGGCGGCGACCTCGACGACTACACGTGCCGCCATGGCCTGGGCTACACGGTCATCGCCTCGCGGCGGGCCGGGATCGGGGTCGAGACGCGCTACTTCGTGCCGGCCGCGGAGACGCTCGAGGTGTGGCGGGCGCGGGTGACCAACGAACGGACGACCCCGGCGCGGGTGTCCCTGTTCGGAACCGTGGAGTTCTGCCTGTGGGACGCGCAGGACGACGCCACGAACTTCCAGCGCAACTACTCGATCGGCGCGGTCGAGGTCGAGGACGGCGTCATCTACCACACGACGGAGTACCGCGAGCGGCGGGACCACTTCGCGTACTTCGCCTGCTCGGAGCGGTCGGCCGGCTTCGACACGTCGCGTGACGCCTTCCTCGGGCCCTATCGCGGCTGGGACCGGCCGCTGGCCGTCGAGCGTGGGACCACGTCGGGCTCGATCGCCCACGGCTGGCAGCCGATCGGGGCCCACCACGTCTCCCTCGAGCTGGCGCCGGGCGAGACCCGCGACATCCTGTTCGTCCTGGGCTACGCCGAGAACCCGGCCGACGCCAAGTTCGATCCGCCAGGCTCCGGCACGCTCGACAAGCGGCGCGTCCGCCCGGTCATCGCCCGCTACCTCGACCCGGGCGTGGCCGAGGCGGCCTTCGCGGCGCTCGGTGCGCGCTGGGCCGACTGGCTGGGGGCGCTCCAGATCGAGACGGGCATCGCGGACCTCGACCGGATGATCAACACCTGGAACGCGTACCAGTGCATGGTCACGTTCAACCTGTCGCGATCCGCATCGCTGTTCGAGTCCGGGATCGGCCGCGGCATGGGCTTCCGCGACTCGACCCAGGACCTCCTCGGGTTCGTCCACATGGTCCCCGAGCGGGCCCGGGAGCGGATCCTGGACATCGCCGCCACGCAGCTCCCGACGGGCGGCGCCTACCACCAGTACCAGCCCCTGACCAAGCGGGGCAACGACGCCGTCGGGTCCGGGTTCAACGACGATCCGGCGTGGCTGGTGCTCGGCGTCGCGGCCTACGTCCGGGAGACGGGCGATCTCGCGATCCTCGAGGAGCCCGTTCCCTACGACAACCTGCCCGGCAGCGAGCGGCCGCTGGCCGACCACCTGCGCCGCGCGATCGACTACACGCTCGAGCGGCTCGGCCCCCACGGGCTGCCCCTGATCGGCCGGGCGGACTGGAACGACTGCCTCAACCTCAACTGCTTCTCCGCCACCCCGGGCGAGTCGTTCCAGACGACCCAGAACCGCGAGGGCGGCGTGGCCGAGTCGGTGTTCATCGCCGGCCTGTTCGTGCTCGCGGCCGGGGAGCTGGCGTCGCTCGCCGATGCCCGGGACGACGGGGTCGAGGCGGCCCGGCTGCGCGCCGCGGCGACCGCGATGGTCGGGGCGGTCAATGCCCACGGATGGGACGGCGCCTGGTTCCGGCGCGCCTACGACTTCTTCGGCGAGCCGATCGGCTCCGCCGCCAACGACGAGGGCCAGATCTTCATCGAGCCCCAGGGCATGTGCGTCATGGCCGGCATCGGCCTCGATGACGGACGGGCGGCGACGGCCCTGGCGTCCGTCCGTGAGCGCCTCGCGACGGAGCACGGGATCGTCCTGGTCCAGCCCGCCTTCTCGGCCTACCAGCTTCGTCTGGGCGAGATCTCCTCGTACCCGCCGGGCTACAAGGAGAATGCCGGGATCTTCTGCCACACCAACCCGTGGGTCATGATCGCGGAGGTCCTGGCGGGCAACCCCGAGGGCGCCCTCGACTACTACCTGCGGATCAACCCGTCGGCCCGCGAGGCGATCTCGGATGTCCACCGCTGCGAGCCGTACGTCTATGCCCAGATGATCGCCGGCTGCGACGCCCCGACCCACGGCGAGGCCAAGAACTCGTGGCTCACGGGCACGGCCGCCTGGAACTATGTCGCGGCCACGCAGTGGCTGGTGGGGGTCCGGCCCGAGCTCGGCGGACTGCGGGTCGACCCGCGGCTGCCGGCCGCCTCCACGCCGGTCCGCGTGACGCGGCGGTTCCGCGGGGCGACGTACCGCATCACCGTGCACCCGGGCGTGGAATCCGGTGGCGGTCCGTCCCGCGTGGTCCGCCTCGTCGTCGACGGGGTTCCGATCGACGGCAGCCTGGCGCCGTTGCCTGCCCCCGGGGTCCACGAGATCGAGGTCCAGGCATACCTGGGAGCTCCCGCAGCCGGCCCCGGATGATCGCGAGCGGCTCCTCCCCGGCGCTACGCCACCTCGCCGCGCGGATCGGCGCCGGGACCCGCGGCGAGGTGGCCCCCGCCTGACGCCGGGCGGACTCCCGGGGCGGTCGCGGCCGTGTCCCGGCTTGGAAGCGATCTCAGCCGATCGGGTGGCGAAGTCATTGCCCGATCGGGGCAGATTCCATCTTGACAGGGTTGCGGCAGGGGACCAAGATTGGAAGCGCTTCCATTCCGGCGTCCATCGAACACCGCATCTGGGTTGCCCCTGAATGGCCCGAACCATCGATGAACTCGCGGCACTGAGTGGTGTCTCCCGGGCGACGGTCTCCCGGGTGATCAACGGCGGCAGCGTGTCCGAGCGGACCCGCCGCAAGGTGCAGGCCGTCCTCGTCGAGACGAACTACCGCCCCAACCTCGCGGCGCGGTCGCTGGCGTCCGGGAAGAGCGGCGTCGTGGGCGTGGTCATGCACCTGGACCCCCACCTGCTGTTCACGGATCCGTATTTCGGCCAACTGATGCACGGCATGAGCAGCGCCCTCGCGGACGTGGCGACCGGGATGATGCTCTGGCTCGGCAACCGGTCCAAGGAGGAGACGCTCGAGACGATCCTCTCGATGAGCCTCCTCGACGGCGTGATCGTGACGGCGCACAACCTCGATGACCCGCTCGTGGATGGCCTGCTCGCGTCGAGCCTGCCCACGGTCCTCGTCGGGCATCGCAACGCCGACCGCAACGCCAGCTACGTCGATGTCGACAACGTCCACGCGGCCGACGGGATCACCTCGCACCTGCACGAGATCGGCCGACACCGGATCGGCCACATCACGGGCATGCGCCGCACGGTGCACGCCGAGGACCGCCTGGCCGGCTACCTGCGCGCGATGCACCGGGCGAAGCTGTCACCCGAGGTGGTGGACGGCGACTTCAATGCGCCGTCGGGCTTCGCCGGCGCCTCACGGCTGCTCGACCGCGGGGTGGACGCCATCTTCTGCGCCAACGACGCGACCGCCCAGGGCGCCCTCGAGGCGGTCCTGGCCCGCGGGCTGCGCGTCCCCGAGGACGTCGCCCTGGCCGGGTTTGACGACCTCGAGTTCTCGGCCCACCTCGACCCGCCGCTGACCACCGTCCGCCAGGGCGTCCGTCAGCAGGGCGAGGAGGCCGTGCAGTGCCTGTGCCGGCTCATCCGGGACCAGGGCGCCGGACCGCAGCGGGTCCTGCTCCCGACGGAGCTCGTCATCCGGCAGTCGACCGTGGGAGGTGGAGTGCGGGCCTAGAGGGATCGATGAGACGTCGGCCGTCGTGGACGGCCGTTGGAGCGTAGAAGGAGGAGATACGGGACATGGCAAACAGCAAACGGCTGGTCAGCCTGCTCGCGGTCGCGGTCCTCACGGTGACCGCCTGCGGCAGCCCGAGCGCCACGACCGCGCCGGCAACCGCCGCGCCCGGTAGCGCGGCGCCGGCGACCGAAGTTCCGGCGGCCACGACGCCGCCCGCGACCGAGGCACCTGCCGCGGAGTCCTACCCGCGCAACGAGACCCTCTACACGACCGGCAAGCAGTGGGGCCCGCCGTCGACGTGGAACCCGCTCGACCCGAACTCCGCGATGGGCGTCGTCGGTCTCCAGTACGAGACCCTGTTCCTGTACGACCCGCTGGCCGACAAGTTCGATCCCTGGCTCGCCGAGAGCGCCAGCTGGACCGATGCCACGACCTACACCATCAAGACCCGTGCCGGCGTCACCTGGAGTGACGGCCAGCCGTTCTCGGCCGAGGACGTCGCGTTCACCATCGGGCTCGCGAAGATCAAGGCCGTTGGCTCCAACATCTGGGACTACGTCACCGACGCCACCGCGACCGACGCCAACACCGTCGTCGTGAAGTTCAACAACCCGGCCTATCAGGAGTGGGCGACCTGGACCTACAACAGCCCGATCCTCCCCAAGCACGTCTGGGAGGCCAAGGCCAACGAGGACATCCTCAAGGACACCAACGCCAACGGCATCGGCACCGGCCCGTACATGTACAAGACCGCCGCCGAGGACCGCATGGTCTGGGTCAAGAACGACAGCTGGTGGGCGAAGGCCGCGCTCAACCTCGACGTCAAGCCGAAGTACATCGTCGACATCGTCAACGGCGCCAACAACGTCGCCCTCGGCCTGCTGATGCAGGGCGGGATCGACCTGTCCAACAACTTCCTGCCGGGCGTCGCCACGCTCGTCGACAACGGCTACGTGACCACGTACTTCAAGGGCGCGCCGTACATGCTGTCCGGCAACACGGCGTGGCTCGTCACCAACGACAAGAAGAAGCCGTTGGACGACCCGGCGTTCCGCAAGGCCATCGCCTTCGCGGTCGACGTTCCGACGATCGTCAACAAGGTGTACGGCAACATCGTCAAGGCCGCCGACCCCACGGGCCTCCTGCCGACCTGGGACAAGTACATCGACGCCGCCCAGTGCGACGCGCTCGGCTTCAAATACGACCCGGCGAAGGCCGCCTCGATCCTGGACGCCGCCGGCTACAAGAAGGGCGGCGACGGGTTCTACACCGCCAAGGACGGCTCCGCGGTCAAGCTCACGATCATGGTCCCCACCGGCTGGTCCGACTGGGAGGCCGCTCGTGACGTCATCGTGTCCAGCCTCAAGGCCGCCGGCATCAACGCCGAGGCCCGGATCGTCGACTACAACGGCCTCGTCGATGCCCGCAACAGCGGCGACTTCGACCTGGTCGTGAACAACGAGGTCCAGATGTCCAACACGCCCTGGACCTACTACGACTACATGTTCCGGATGCCGCTCATCGAGGGCGCCGGCAAGAACCGCAACTACGGCAGCTACGAGAACCCCGACGCCTGGGCGCTCGTCCAGCAGCTCGACAAGACGCCGGTCGACGACGTCGCGGCGATGCAGGCGATCACGAGCAAGCTCCAGAAGATCTCCCTGACCGACATGCCGGTCATCCCGCTCTGGTACAACGGGCTCTGGTCGCAGGTCAGCAACGTCGTCTGGACCAACTGGCCGTCGGATGAGGGCACCCACATCCTGCCCGCGACCTGGAACGGGTACTGGCAGATGGGCGCCGTCAAGATGCTCACCGAGCTCAAGCCGGCCGGGCAGTAGAGACCGCCTGACCACACGGTCCCTCCCGCCGCGTCGCGGCGGGAGGGACCGCCCCCAGCCCGACCGCCGGAGATCTCGTGCGACGGTATTTCGGCCGCAAGCTCCTGATCTATGCGCTGACGTTCTTCGTCGCCGCGACGATCGACTGGATGATCCCCCGCTTCATGCCGGGCGACCCCGTCCAGAGCATGCTCTCCCGGCGGCAGATCCCGCCGGAGGCGGTCCCGGACGTCATCGCCTACTACAACCGGCTGTTCGGCCTCGACGTGCCGATCTGGCAGCAGTACCTCAACTTCTGGGGATCGCTGTTCCACGGTGATCTCGGCCGCAGCGTGTACCTCTCCGGCCGGCCGGTCGTGGACACGATCATGGCCGCCGTTCCCTACACGCTGGCGCTGCTCATCCCGGCCATCCTGCTGAGCTGGTGGGTGGGCAACTCGTTCGGCGCCATGGCCGCCCGCCGCAAGGTCCTCGACAACGCGATCCTGCCGATCGGGTACATCCTCACGGCAACCCCCTACATGTGGCTCGCGATCGTGATCGCCTGGGTCCTGGGCACCATCTTCCGGATCTTCCCGATCTCGGGCGGCTACGGCTACGCGCTCGAGCCCTCGCTGTCGATCGAGTTCGCCACCAGCCTGTTCTCGCACTGGGTCATGCCGTTCCTGTCGCTGTTCCTCGTCCAGCTGGGCGGGTGGGCGATCGGCATGCGCAACATGATCATCTACGAGCTCGACGCGGACTATTCCCGGTACCTGGCCGCGCTCGGCGCGCCGTCCGGGCTCATCCGCCGGTATGCGTTTCGGAACGCGGTCCTGCCGCAGGTGACGGGCCTGGCCCTCCAGCTCGGCGTGGTCGTCGCCGGTGCCCTGGTCACGGAGATCGTGTTCTCGTACCCGGGCCTCGGGAAGCTGCTCCTCGCGGCGGTCCAGAACGAGGACTACTTCCTGCTCCAGGGAATCTTCCTGTTCGTGATCGTCGGCGTCCTGGTCGCCAACTTCCTGGTCGACATCGCCTACGTGCTGCTCGATCCACGCACGCGCGTGGGCATGAGCGGGGGCACGGCATGACCACGTCGCGCACGCCCGCCTCGTCCGCGTCCGCTCCCGCACCCGTCGCTCCGGCCCCCGGGCCCGTGGGCACCCCCGTGGCCAGGGCCGCCGGTGAGGGCGTCGGTCGCGGTCGGGAGATCCGCTACTTCGTCCTGCGCAGCCGCAAGGTCCTGATCTCGTCCGCCATCCTGCTCCTCTTCATCGCGCTGGCGGTCGTCGGGCCTCTCCTCCGGCCCGGCGACCCCAACGCCTTCACCGGGCCGATCGCCGAGGCACCCTCGGCCGAGTACTGGTTCGGCACGACGACCTTCGGCCAGGACGTGTTCGCGCAGTTCGTCAACGGCCTGGCCTCGACCTTCGTCATCGGCCTCGCCGGCGGCGGTCTGGCCGCGATCATCGGCGTGGTCATCGGCTTCGTGGCCGGCTACCGCGGCGGCTGGATCGACGAGATCCTCAGCGGCTTCACGAACGTGGTGCTGGTCATCCCGACGTTGGCCCTGCTGCTGGTCGTGACCGCCTTCCTCCAGGCGCGCGGCCTGCTGGTCGAGGCCGCCTTCATCGGGTTCACCTCGTGGCCGTGGGCCGCGCGCGCGATCCGGGCCCAGACGTTCTCGCTCAACGCGCGCGAGTTCGTCGACCTGGCGCGGATCACCGGGGTGCCGAGCCGGAAGGTGATCTTCAGCGAGATCGCCCCCAACATGAGCTCGTACCTGTTCATGACGTTCATCCTGATGTTCGGCGGCTCGATCCTCATCGCAGCGTCCCTGGACTTTATCGGCCTGGGGCCCACCGAGGGCGTGTCGCTCGGGCTGATGATGTACAACTCGGTCGCCTGGAGCGCGCTCCAGCTGGGGCTGTGGTGGTGGTTCCTGCCGCCGGGCATCGGCATCACCGCGGTCGTCGGGGCGCTCTACGTGATGAACGTGGGCCTCGACGAGATCTTCAACCCCCGGCTGCGGGAGTCCTGATCGTGAGCCTCAAGGTCACGGACCTCCGTGTCTACTACCGCACGCTCGCGGGTGACGTGAAGGCCCTCGACGGCGTGTCGTTCGAGCTCGCCGACGGCGAGATCATGGGCCTGGCCGGCGAGTCCGGCTGCGGCAAGTCCACCCTGGGCAACAGCCTGATCCGCATCGACGGCCGGATGCGCCATGTCGGCGGCACCGTCGAGCTGGACGGCGTCGAGCTGCCCATCGGCGACGACGACGCGATGAACGCCTTCCGGTTCAAGGAGGTGTCGATCATCCCGCAGTACGCGATGAGCGCCCTCAACCCGACCCGCAAGATCGGCCAGATGATCCGGGAGGTCGTGGAGTCGCGCGGGATCAGCTTCGGCGACATCCGTGAGGAGCTGGAGCGCCGGCTGGTGCTGGTGGGCCTCACCCCCGCCATCCTGCGCATGTACCCGATCGAGCTCTCGGGCGGCATGAAGCAGCGGCTCGTGATGGTCATGTCCACCCTGCTCGACCCGGCGCTGCTGATCGCCGACGAGATCACCTCGGCGCTCGACGTCTCCAGCCAGCGCGCCGTCTCCCAGACCCTGGTCGAGTTCCGGGACCGCAAGTTCGTAACCAGCATGATCGTGGTCACCCACGACGTGTCGATCCTCTACCAGATCGCCGACACGCTCGCGATCATGTACGCCGGCAAGCTCGCCGAGAAGGCGTCGACCGACACGCTCATGGAGGCGCCGCTGCACCCGTACACGCGCCTGCTCGTCTCGTCGCTGCCCGAGATGGGGGTCCGGTTCGCGGACCAGCGGCTCACCGGCATCCCCGGCAGCCCGCCCTCGCTGCTCAACCCCCCGACCGGCTGCCGGTTCCGTGACCGGTGCCCCCTCGCGGACGCCCAGTGCGAGGAGGAGCCCCCCTTCGTCGAGATCGCCGCCGGGCACTCGGTGGCCTGCTGGAAGGTCACCTGATGCTGTCGCTCGACCACGTCTCCAAGGTCTACAAGACCGGCCCCTTCGGCGGGACGAACCTGGTCGCGGTCCGCGACGTCTCGTTCGCCATCTCGCCCGGCGAGGTCGTCTCGCTCATCGGCGAGAGCGGCAGCGGCAAGTCCACCATCGGCAAGATGATCCTGCGGCTGATCAAGGTCAACGGCGGCCGCATCGACGTCGACGGCGACGACATCTCGACGCTGCGCGGCTCCACCCTGCGCGAGTACTACCGCCACGTCCAGGGCGTGTTCCAGGATCCGTTCAGCTCGTTCAACCCGATCTTCAAGGTGGATCACGTCTTCAGCATGGTCCACGGCGTGTACTTCGCCGGCGTCCCGGCCTCCGAGTGGCGCGGGCGCGTGGAGTCGGCGCTCGATGACGTCGGGCTCGAGGCGGGCCAGACCCTGCACAAGTACCCGCACCAGCTGAGTGGGGGCCAGCTCCAGCGACTGCTGATCGCGCGTGCGCTCCTGCTGGACACGCGCTACCTCGTGGCCGACGAGATCATCAGCATGCTCGACGCTTCCACCCGGATCGACGTGCTCAACCTCCTCGGTGACCTCAAGGGCCGCGGCCTGGGCATCCTGTTCATCACCCACGACCTGTCGCTGGGCAACTACATCAGCGAGCGGGCGGTGATCCTGCGCCGTGGCCGCGTCGTGGAGATGGGGTCCACCGAGCGCGTGTTCGGCAACGCGGTCCACCCGTACACCCGGATGCTCCTCGCGTCGGTCCCGCGGCTTCACGAGCGATGGGGCTCCGCGGATGCGGCGACCGACGCCGGCCAAGGCGCCCTCTGTCCGGTCCACGATCGCGCCGGGGCGGGCCGCTCCGGCGACGGTCCGGAGCCGCCGCTCGTGGAGGTCGAGCCGGGCCACCTCGTCGGGTGCTCCGGCACGGGATCCGGCTGCCGCGAGGGGGCCGTCGCCGCCGCCTGACCCGCGGCTCCGCGATCCTCCGCGATCCTCCGCGACCCGGACGGCACGGCCCGGGATTCCCCGCAACGGCCGCTCTGGGCTTGGCCGCTTCGGGGCGCGCGCCGCGTGACGCAGCATGCGGGGCGGCGGATCGCCCCGGAGCGTCACCGCCGACCGGCCCGGCCGGCGCCTCCCCACTGGCGGCGGCCCGGGACCTCGCGGGGCCACGGCGCCCCGCCTCGTTGACGGTGCGGCTGCCTGGGCGGTCCCCGGGAGGTACGTGCGATGCGTCGGCCGCTCCTGCTCCTCGTCCTGCTCGCCCTCGGCACCTCGGCCTGCGGCAGCGCGGCCGCGACGGCCGCGCCTGCGAACGGCGATCCGCCCACGCACCCGCGCTGGACGCCGGACCCGTGGCCCGCGTCGGAGGCTCCCGCGGCCGCGGCCCCCGCCGGGACCCCGTACGACGGGGTGACCTACGCCGACCCGGGCGTCAACCCCTACGTCCCCACCGACCGCGACCGGGAGTCGACGTTCGCGCTGGACGTGGACACGGCCTCCCACGCCATCCCCCGGCGCTACGTCCACGATGGCAACCTCCCGGACCCGGCATCGGTCCGTGTCGAGGAGTTCGTCAACGCCTTCGACCAGGGCTACGCGCCGCCGCGTGACGACACCTTCGCGATCCACGCGGGTGGCGGCCCCAGCCCGTTCCTGCCCCGGGACGAGGTCCTGCTGCGGGTGGGGATCCAGGCGCGGGTCATCGACGAGGAGGCGCGCAAGGACGCGGCGCTCACCTTCGTCATCGACACCTCGGGATCGATGGAGCGGGAAGACCGCCTGGGGATCGTCAAGCGGGCGCTGGCGCTCCTCGTGGACCGCCTGGCCCGCACCGACACCGTCGCGATCGTGACCTACGGGTCCCAAGCACGGGTCGAGCTCGAGCCGACCTCCGCCAGGGACGCGGACCGCATCGTGGCGGCCATCGACGGGCTGCACACCGACGGCTCCACGAACGCCGAGGCGGGTCTCGCCCTGGGCTACCTGCTGGCCGCCGGCACGTTCCGCGAGGGCGGCATCAACCGCGTGATCCTGGCCTCGGACGGCGTTGCGAACGTGGGCGACACGGACCCCGAGTCCATCCTGCGGCGGATCAGCTGGGACGCCTCGCTGGGCGTTCAGCTGGTGACCGTGGGTTTCGGGATGGGCAACGACAACGACACGCCCATGGAGCAGCTCGCGGACAAGGGCGACGGCTTCTACGCGTACGTCAACACGCTCGACGACGCGCGCACGCTGTTCGGCCGCGACCTGACGTCAACGCTCCAGTCCGTCGCGCTCGACGCGAAGGCCCAGGTGGAGTTCGACCCGGCGGTCGTGGAGTCGTACCGGCTCATCGGCTACGAGAACCGAGACGTCGCCGACGACCGCTTCACGGACGACTCGGTCGAGGCGGGTGCCATCGGAGCCGGGCACGCCAGCACCGCGCTCTACGCCCTGAAGCTGACCGGCGAGGGCCGCGCGTCCGACCGGCTCGCGACCGTCCGCGTGCGCTGGGCCGACCTGAACGGCGGTCGGACACGGGAGCTGGCCAAGGACGTCCGCGTGGGCGACCTCGCGGACCGCTTCGAGGCCACGGATTCCGCCTTCCGGCTCGACGCCCTCGTCGCGGCCTCGGCCGAGGTCTTCCGCCAGAGCCGGTGGAGTGACCGGTCCACGCTGCGGGACGTCGTCGCCACGGCCTCCGAGGTGGTCGGTGCCCTGCCGCGATCCGACCAGGCCGCGGAGTTCCTCGCCTTCCTCGCGGACGCAGCGAGGCTGGGGCGCTAGGCGCTCTGTCGTCAACGGCCGGGGGGGTGGAGGAGCGCCGCCCCCGGCCACGCGGCCGCCGCGGGACGGCGGGCCGCCGTGGATCCCCGTCTCGCCACCCCTGCCGATGTTCCGGTGCCCCCATCGGGCCCTTGCGGGGGCGGCCAACCGGGCGCAGGATCGCGGGCATGACGCCCGTGGCCACGCCCGAGACGCTCAACACGGGTCCCGAGGTGGTGATCCCGATCATCCTCGTGGCCGTCTGCGTCGTGGTGATCGCGATCCTGCTCCGCCGCGTTCTCCTGGCGGTCGTCGACGAGCTCGCCGACCTCGTGCGCACCTACGGCCCGGTGGCCGCCGGCAGGGCGCTGGACCGCCGGCCCGGCCTGGCGCCGACGCCGTGGTTCTGCAGCGGATGCTCGTCCTGGAACGGCCTCAGCGCCCGGCGCTGCTACCACTGCGGCGGGCGGCGGGAGGACTGCGAAGCCCCGGTCCCGGACGCCGACACGCCGCCCGGCGCGAGCGCCGGGCTCGCGAACCGGACCCGCAACCGGACCGGCTAGGCCCCCACCGGAATGAGGCGCCTCGGGCCAGGTCAGCGCCGGGCCGGCACCACGGATCAGCGACGGCTCAGCGCCAGGCGGCGACGCTCCGGCTGGGCGGGTACGGCTGGTGAAAGAACCCCAGCAGGGGCTCACCCGTCGACTGGGCAACCGCGATCCGGTCGCGCCACGGCGCGCCGGGCCGTCCGCCGACCGTCACCCGCAGCTCCACGTCATCCCGGCCGGGGTGGTTGGGGTCGTAGACCCGCAGCGTGATCCGCCCCGCGGATGCCTCCCAGCCCCACGCGAGGACCTGGTGGTTCTGCGTCAGCATCCAGGGCGAGCCGCCCGCCGCGCGGATGAGCCCGACCACCGACGGGTGCCCGGCGTCGATCTCCGCCCGGATCCGGGGCCATTCCCGGAGCACGGTGGCCACACGCGGCGGCTCCCGCCGCAGGCGCAGCGCGAACCCCGCCGGGGGATCTGGGCGGAGGGCCTGCAGGTCGAGGTAGCGCAGCGGGACTCGCAGCCAGTCGAGGGACTGCACCTGGCGCCGGACGAGGGCCCGGAACCGGGGCGAGCCGTTGGCGGGTGGGGTCGCCTGGGCGGATGGCGCTGGGATCCCCGCCTCGTACAGGTCGCGGGCCGTCAGTGCCATGCCACCACACAGGCCCGCGGAGGCGTCGCCAAACCCGAGACGCCGGGGGTCGAACGGCCCGAGACGCAGGGTGGGCCCCGGCGGGAAGGCATTCACGAACGGGAGCCCGTAGCGCGATGGGAGGAACCCCGTGACCGCGTTGGCCGCCACGGCGCTAGTCCTCCCGACCGGCGGACGCGAGCTCGGACGCCAGGAGCGCCGCCAGCTCCCGGGCGTTGGTGGAACCGTAGTTCGCGTAGCAGTTGTTCATCAGCACGTGCGTGTCCTCCGCCGACGCGGCCGCTGACCCGATCCGGGGGACCCACTCCTCCAGCTCGTTGCGTGCGTACAGATAGCGGAAGCGCTCCACCGTCGGCAGCCCCGCCATGGCCTCCCAGGTCGCGGTGCGCCGTCCGTGGAACCGAACGACGGCGAGGCTCGGATCCGTCACCGCGACCACCGGCGGCACCGACGACTTGAAGCCCTGCGGCCCGTCCACCATGACCAGGGGGATGTGCTCGTCCTCGAGGAAGCGCAGCGTCCGCTCCACGTTCTTCTCGTTGAACCAGCTGGCGTTGCGGAACTCCACCGCGACCCGCAGCCCGAACGGCTGCAGGGCCGCCTTCGCCTCGCGGATGGCGTCGCGGTTCTCGGACGAGGTGAAGAACCACTTCGGATATTGCAGGAACACCGCGCCCAGCTGGCCGCTCTCGGCGAGTGGCGCGAGGCCATCCGCGAACTGGCGCCAGACCTCCGCCAGCAGCTCGCCCGGCAGGTCCTTCGCGTACAGGCGGGCCTTGGCGGCGAGCGTCGCGGGCAGCGCCTCGCGGAGCGCCTTCGGCAGCCGCTTCGTCTCCGTCGGCTGGCCGGTGAGCAGGGCGTGGGCCTTGATGTCGAACACGAAGTCGGGCGGGGTGCGCGCCACCCACAGCTCCGACAGCCTGCGCGAGGGGAGCGCGTCGTACGTCGCGTCCACCTCGACCACCGGGAAGCGCGACGCGTAGTAGCCCAGGCGCTCCTCGGCCGTCCCCGCCTCGGGCGGGTAGAACACGCCGCCGGCGATCATCGTGGGGTCCGTCCAGGAGGCCGTGCCGACCCGGACCGTGTGGCCGCCGGGCGTGGAGAGCGGATCGGTGGCAGCCTCCTCGAGCGCGGCCGCCTCGAGGTGCGACCGGGCGATGTCCGGTCCGGGATCGTGGGCGGCGTCGAGGTCGTCCGCGGTGCGATGGGTGGCGGCCGGCTTGACAGGCATGACAGCCGTAGGCTAGCCCGCGGCGGCGCGCTCGGCCAGCACACGCCGGTAGGCGCGCTCGTACTCGTCCGCCATCCGCACCGCCGAGAAGCGTTCCAAGGCGCGCGCGCGGACCAGCCGCCGGTCCAGGTCCGGGATCCGCTCCACCGCGAGCACGGCCTCGTCGACATCGTCCACCAGGAAGCCCGTGACGCCATGCTCCACGGTCTCGGTCAGGGCGCCGGCCCGGCGGGCGATCACGGGCGTGCCGGTCGCCATCGACTCGATCGCCACGAGCCCGAACGGCTCAGGCCAGGCACCGAGCATGATCGTCGCCAGCGCGCCCGCATACAGCGGGTCCCGCTCCTCCGGGCCCACCTCGCCGAGGAAGTCGAGCTCGTCTGCCTCGATCGCGGGTCGGACGACCTCCTCGAAGTGGCGCCATTCCTCGGGCGAGAGGACCTTGGCTGCCGCGCGGAGCCGGAGATGGGTTCGCCGGCTCAGCTCCAGCGCGTCCCGGATGCCCTTCTGTCCCGTCACCCGGCCCACGAAGGCGAGGTAGGTGCCGTGTGTCACCCGAAAGGGCATCGCCTCGAGCGGCAACCCATGGTGGATGGTCGCCACCCAGTGTTGCTCCGGGAAGAAGCGGCGCTGGCTCTCGCTGATGGCCACCAGGGGCATGTCCCGGTGCGCCGCGAGCAGCTCGGGCATCCCGGGAGCGTCCAGCCGACCGTGCAGCGTCGCGATGACCGGCGTCGCGCAACGCCGGCCCAGCTCGAACGAGGCCTGCTCCAGGTGCGCGTGGACGATGTCGAACCGGGGGGCCTCGAGCAACGTGACCTCCACGGTGTGCTGCATGGCGTCGGCCATGTCGCCGACGTATCCGGCGGACCAGAGGCCCCGCGCCACCGTGGGGATGTGCTCGTAGGGGACGGACGAGTCGCCCGACGCGACGAGCGCGACGGCGTGGCCCCGCCGGTGCAGCTGTTCGCCGAGCGCCGCGATCACGCGCTCCGTGCCGGCATAGGACGGCGGGGGTACCGGGAGCAACGGCGGGGCGACGAGCAGGACGCGGAGACGCCCCTGGCCGACCGCGGGTGCCGTCGGTTCCATCAGGGCCACAGACGTTCCCATGCTTCCAGTCGACCACGGGGTCGGGCGACTGGCCCATTCCGCGGAGGAGACCCCGCGTTGCGAAGCCGTTGCGATCGCCGCCGGGGACCGGCGGCTCCATGATCCGGGCTAGCCGTTCCCCCGGAGTGGCGGCATGATCGGCGCCGGCGAGGGCGTGGGGGGGGGCGGCGCCGCGTTGACCGTGACCCGGATGATCGCCGGCGCGCTGCCCAGGGAGGACATCGGTCCGCTCTCCGGGGTGAGCACGTCCAGCAGCAGCAGGTAGGTGCCCGGGCCATCCGGAGCCTGCAGCACCAGGAGCGTGTCCGTGGCTCCGCCGGGGGCGAAGACGGCCTCGTCGAGGCGGATGCTGAGGGGAGCCGGGACCGGGGAGCCATCGCCGGACACCCATGTCGCGACGAGATAGGCGGGGAGCGTCGTCGTCCGCTGCACGACGCCGGGCTCGTTGGCCACCCGGGTCGGCGGCGCGGTCACGATCTGGTCCCAGCGCACCGCGCCGGCGTTGAGCACGCGGACCGGGACCTCGGACGGGGTGCCGGCCGTCACAGCGAGGGTCGCGGGGGCGCCGTAGGCGACGGCCCGGGTGCCGCCCACGCGGACCAGCACCGGCACCAGCAGGGCCTGCGTCGGAGCGTCGTACGCGACGCCCTCGGGGGTATGGAGCGTGGCCGTCAGCCGGTAGAGACCGGGCGCCGGTGGGTACGTCACGTCGAGCGAGAGGCCGCTCGCACCGCGGACGGCCTTCGCCGGCGTCACCACCGTGCCGGCCTGCTCCGGGATGACGAGGTCGACCTCGGGCGCCACCGGCGTGGGCTCGGGCGTGAGGGTGGGCGCGGGCGTCGGCGTGGGCTCGGGCGTCGGCGTGGGCTCGGGCGTGAGGGTGGGCGCGTTGGGCCGCTCGAACCGCGCGACAACGTTGGGGTCGACGGTGGGCGAGGGCTCCGGCGTCGGTACCGGGGTGGGGGTGGGGACCGGGGCCGGGGTGGGCGTGGGGGCGACCGTCGGGTCGGGGGCCGGCGGCGCGTCGAGCAGGATGGGGTTCCAGCGGATCGAGACCTGCGCCCCGGCCGGGATGCGGGTGGCCCGTCCGCTGGAGAGTGGCAGCGTGAGGCGGGTCCCCGTCGCGGCGATCGGCAGCGTGGAGAACGCCGGCTCCCCGAACCGGACGCCGGTGCTCACGAGGGACGGTTCCGTCGGCGGAGCGATGACGCCGCCCGTGCCGGTGCCCGTCGCCCCGGCCCGGACCTCGGCGGCGGTGAGGCCGCGGGACACGAGGGACCGGACGTAGCCGCCCGTGGCGCGCTGCGGGTCCAGGTGGAGCTTGTAGCCCGGTGTCCGGGTGCTGCCGGCGACGATCGCGTGGCGTGCGACGGAGGTCGGCGACGCGGACCAGATGGCCTCGATGTTGCCGCGGTCGCGCAGGAGCGCCTTCACGTAGTACGCGGGCCCGAGGTAGGCCTCGGCGATGACGGCGCGGGCACCCGCCCGCAGGAAGCCCGCCGCATAGTTGTCGACGCGCTGCACCGCCTGGTCCTGGGTGCCCTCGGCGAGGCCGGGCTCGGAGTTGCCGCTCGCATAGCACAGGTGGCTCAGCACCACGACGGCGTTGGGCGCGAGCTGGAGGCGGGCGATCACGTTCTCGCCGAAGTACTGGTGGTTGTAGTCGTCGCCGCCGGCCTGCGGGTTGAGGCCGAACCCGTTCTGGGAGGGCGGATAGAGCGCGTCCCGGTAGCGACTCGGCCAGCCGTTCCCGTGGCCGAGGTACACGACGATCGACGCCCCCGTCACGGCGCGCTTCACGGCCGTCCAGGTGGCGTCCGGGGAGTAGGCGGTCACGACCTCGGCACCGGCGGCGGTCGCCGCCTTGACCGCTTCGTCGGCGAGCGACCGGTAGGCGCCGGTGATGCTGCCCGCGGGCCCGACGATGACCGCGACCCTCGGGACGCGCGATTCCGCCGCGGCGGGTGCGACCGCACCCGTCGCGCCGACCAGCGCCATAAGGACCGCGACGAGCGTCGCGCGGAGCCAGCGATTCAGCGATCCGTCTCCTTGCCGAGGATGCCGGGCGTTCAGGCCGTGCACCGTAGCCTACGACCCTTATCGCCCGCTGGGAAGTGAGGTTCAGCCGACCGACCCGTGCCGGTCGACCCTGGGCCAGTCTTGCGGTGACCGGGTGCACCGTCCAGCCCCCAGATACGGGGTTCCGGACCCGCGTACCATCGGGGCATGGTCGAAGCGAACCCGCGCCAGCGGCCCACCAACCGGCTCGCCGGCGAGACGAGCCCGTACCTGCTCCAGCACGCCCACAACCCCGTGGACTGGTACCCGTGGGGGCCCGAGGCCCTGGGCCGTGCCGTGGAGCTGGACCGGCCCGTCTTCCTCTCCATCGGCTATGCCGCCTGTCACTGGTGCCACGTGATGGAGCGCGAGTCGTTCGAGGACCCCGCGACGGCGGCCTTCCTCAACGAGCACTTCGTCGCGGTCAAGGTGGACCGCGAGGAGCGCCCGGACCTCGACGCGCTGTACATGGGGGCGGTGCAGGCGATCACGGGCCAGGGCGGCTGGCCGATGAGCGTCTTCCTGACGCCCGAGGGGCGACCGTTCTTCGGCGGGACCTACTACCCGGACACGCCGCGCCACGGCATGCCGTCGTTCCGACAGGTCCTGGACGGGGTGCGCGCTGCGTGGTTCGAGCAGCGCACCGAGATCGAAGAGGCAGGCGGGCGGCTGGTGCAGGCGCTCGCGGAGCAGCAGCGCGCGGGATCCGCCGCGGCCGGGTTGCCCCCTGCGTCGGTCCTCGGCGAGGCCATGCGGGTCATCGACGAGGCCTTCGACCCGGTGAACGGTGGCTGGGGCGGGGCTCCCAAGTTTCCCCAGCCGATGACGATCGAGGCGCTGCTCCGGCGCCACATCGCCAGCGGGGATGTGCGGCCGCTCGAGATCGCGCGCCGGAGCCTGGTCGCGATGGCGGCCGGCGGGGTGCGCGACCAGCTCGGCGGCGGGTTCCACCGCTACAGCACGGACGCGCACTGGCTGGTCCCGCACTTCGAGCAGATGCTCTACGACAACGCCCAGCTCTCGCGCGTGTACGTGCACGCGTGGGCACTCGTGGGCGATCCGGCCTACCTCGAGACCGCGACGGGCACGCTCGACTACCTGCTGCGCGAGCTCCGAACCGCCGACGGCGGGTTCGCCGCGAGCCAGGACGCCGACACCGGGGGCGAGGAGGGCGCGACCTTCGTCTGGTCGGCCGCCGAGATCGGCGAGGTCCTGGGCCCGGATTCCCCGCTGTTCGCCGCCGCGTACGGGGCGACCGACGGGGGCAACTGGGAGGGCAGCACGATCCTGTCGCGGATCCGCGACGACCGCGAGCTGGGCGAGCGGTTCGGGCTGGCGCCGGACGAGGTGGCGGCGCGCCTGCGCGACGCCCGGGCGCGGCTGCTGGAGCGCCGGTCGGCGCGGCCCCAGCCGGCCCGGGACGAGAAGGTGCTCGCGGCCTGGAACGGGCTCGCGATCGGGGCGTTCGCGGACGCTGCCCGGGCGCTCGCGGCCACCGGCGACCCGGGGCATGCGGGGCTCGCGACCCGCTACCGCGCCGCCGCTGCCGACGCCGCGGGGGCGGTCCTCGGCGGGCTGCTTGGCCCGGACGGCCGTCTGCGCCGCTCGTGGAAGGACGGCCGGGCCACGGCCGCGGGCGTGCTCGAGGATCATGCGAACCTCGCGGAGGGCCTCCTCGCGCTGTACGAGGCCACCACGGACGAGCGGTGGTTCATGGCCGCGGTCTCGCTCGCCGACGCGATCCTCGCCCGCTTCTCGGACCCGGCCGGGGGCTTCTTCGATACCGCGGACGATGGCGAGGCGCTCGTCGTCCGGCCCAAGGGCACGCAGGACAACGCGACGCCCTCGGGTGGCGCCACGGCGGCGATCATGCTGCTCCGCCTCGGCGCCCTGACCGCGGACCCGCGCTACGGGGCGGCCGCGGAGGGCGCCCTCGCCACCATGGGCCCGGACCTCGCGCGCTACCCCACGGCGTTCGCGCAGTGGCTCTGCGCCCTGGAGCTCGCCCACGCCGGGGCCACCGAGGTCGCGATCATCGGTGACCCGGCCGGCGAGGACACCCAGCGCCTCGTGAGCGTGGCCCATCGCGGCTACCACCCCTTCCGCGTCCTGGCCGTAGCCGCGTCATCCGCGGCGACGGCCGTGCCCCTGATCGCGGGGCGGTTTGCGCTCCATGGGCGCGCGACGGCGTTCGTCTGCCGTGACTTCGCCTGCCGCCAGCCGGTGCACGAGCCCGAGGCCCTGGACGCGCTGCTGGTGGGCTCGTGACGGGACGTCTCGTGGTGCGGCAGGCCCGGGACGATGAGCTCGAGGCGGCGGGGGCCCTGGTCGCGGACGCGTACCTGACGCAGCCGGGCATGGACCCCGCCAGCCCCTATCTGACCTCCGTCCGTGACGCCCGGCGGCGGGCGGTCGATTGCCCGGTGCTGGTCGCGGCTGACGCGGACGGGACCCTGCTCGGGTGCGTGACCTACGTGCCGGACCGCGCCAATCCGTACGCGGAGCTCGAGGAGCCCGGTGAGGCGGGGTTCCGGATGCTCGGCGTCGTCGCGGACGCGCGCGGGCGTGGCGTGGGCGAGGCGCTGGTCACCGCGTGCGTGGAGCGGGCGCGCGCCGCCGGGCGTCGGGGCCTCGCGATCTCGACCAGCGCCGACTGGACGGCGGCTCGCCGGCTCTACGAGCGGCTGGGGTTCCGCCACGCCGCCGAGCGCGACTTCGAGCCCGTCCCCGGGATCCACCTGCTGGCGTACGTCCGCGACCTGTGACGTCGCGGCGGCTGCCGGCGCGTGACTAGGAGGGCTTGGGGGCGTCCTCGTCGTCGTCCTTGCCGGCCACGTCCGACCGGATCTCGCCGATCTCCTTGCGGGCCTCCTTCACGCCCTGGCCGAACGCGCGGCCGAGCAGGGGAAGGGTCTTGGGCCCGCGCCACATGATCACCAGGACCAGGACGATGATGAGGACGACCAGGATGTCCATGCGCCAGATGGTAGCAGCGCCCGCGCCGGGCGTCGCCACGGTGGGACACGTCGGCTCTCGCGGCCGCCTCCGGCAGGGTCCCGAAAACGGGGGGCCGCTCGGTCCGGGACAGGCGGGGGGTCGACACCCTGCCATTGGTCCCTCGGCGTCATCGATCGTCGGGCGGACCGGCCCGCGCGCGGACCGGGCAGCGTCGGCGAGGATTCACCCAGACGAGGACCCCACCGGGACGGCCCCCTCGGACCGGTGAAGACCCTCAACACGTCGATCGCGCGGAGCTCTCCTCCCCCTCCGCCGCGCGACCGAACGGGCAGACGGAACGGCGAACCCCAACGGGTTCGCCGTTCTGCTGTTCGAGGCCCGTCACCACGCCACGCGGCGGGACGGGCCAGCGGATCAGGACGCCGCCGGCGCGGGCGACCCACCGGCAACCAGGAGTCGCCAGGCTGCCACCGTGGTCCGGCCCCCACCGAGGTCGAGGTCGGCGGTGAGGAGGTAGTCACCGGCCGGGAGGCCCGCGACCGCCCACCGGTTCTGGGAGGCGAAGGACGGATCCCCACGAGGGTTGGCCTGGTGCGCCAGCTCGATGACGCGGCCCGGTACGACGGGCTCCGCCCAGACCCTCCAGGCGAGCGCGCAGTCCTCCGCGCCGAGGATCAGGAGCACAGCGGCGCCGGCCGGGACCCGCACCTCGGGCACCGCGGCGGTTCCCGGGGATGCTCCCGGGGCGACGGGGCCTCCCTCGACGATCAGGAACACCCGGAGCGGCATCACCGGCGGGCGCTCGTTGCAGGGCACCGCCGGGATCACCGCGCGCGTCGGCCGGGGCGAAGGGCTCGATCCGGGCGTCCCGGGCGAGCCCGGCGGCGCGCCGGAGGGTGCGATCACCGCCGCCGCCGTCGGTGGAGCGGGCGCCTCGTCCGCGCTCCGCCCGGCGACCCCCAGGCCCACGACGACGATCGCCAGCGCGACCACCACCACGGCCATGATCCGGCCCCGCCCCAGCCTGCGCGCCGGCGCCACCGGCACCGGGGCGAACGCGGCGCCGGGCGCCTCGCGCTCCGCGGGCGAACGCCGATCATCCATGTCCAGTCACGTCCGCAGGACCTCCGCGCGCATGATCGCATCCGCGCCCGCCCGCGGGATCGAACATCTGTACGAAATCAAACGGACGGCCTATACTCGGCGTCCCGTGGCCGCGCGCAGCAAGGATCCGCTCGCACCCTTCGGGCCCGCCGTCCGGGCCTGGTTCGAAGCGACGTTCGAGACTCCCACGCCGGCCCAGGCGCTGGGCTGGGTGGCCATCGCCGCAGGGCGCAGCACGCTGATCCACGCCCCCACCGGCAGTGGCAAGACCCTCGCCGCGTTCCTGTGGTGCCTGGACCGCCTGGTGGAGGACCCGCGCCCGGCGCCCACCCGGGCGGACCCCGGCAGCGTCCGCGTCCTGTACATCAGCCCGCTCAAGGCGCTCACCTACGACGTGGAGCGCAACCTGCGCGCCCCGCTCGCGGGCATCGCGCTCGCGGCGCAGCGCCTGGGCACGGAGCCGCCGCACATCACCATCGGCAGCCGCACCGGCGACACGCCCGCGGCGGATCGCCGGGACCTCGTCCGCCATCCACCGGACATCCTCGTCACGACGCCCGAGAGCCTGTACCTCCTGCTGACCAGCCAGGCCCGCGAGATCCTGACCGGCGTGGAGCAGGTCATCGTGGACGAGGTCCACGCGGTCGCCGGGACCAAGCGCGGCGCCCACCTCGCCCTGAGCCTCGAGCGTCTCGAGCGCCTTCGCCCGGCGGACGCCCGGCCGCTCCAGCGCATCGGCCTCAGCGCCACGCAGCGCCCCCTCGAGACCATCGCCCGGTTCCTCGGCGGGGCGGGGGAGGGCCGCGAGGTCGCCATCGTGGACGCGGGGGCCCGCAAGCCGCTGGACCTGCGGGTCATCGTCCCGGTGGAGGACATGGCCAGGCTGGGCGAGGTCCTCCCGCTCGACGAGCAGCCGGGCGGCCCGGTCCTGGGCGGCGAGGTGAAGACCAGCATCTGGCCCGCGATCCACCCCCGGATCCTGGAGCTCATCCGGGCGCACCACTCCACCATCGTGTTCACGAACAGCCGCCGCCTCGCGGAGCGCCTGGCCCAGCGTCTCAACGAGCTGGCGGGCGAGGAGCTGGTCCGCGCCCACCACGGCAGCATCGCGCGCGAGCAGCGCCTGGAGATCGAGGAGGAGCTCAAGGCCGGCCGTCTCCCCGCCCTGGTCGCCACGAGCTCACTCGAGCTGGGCATCGACATGGGCGCCGTGGACCTCGTCATCCAGGTCGAGAGCCCGACCTCGGTCGCCCGCGGGCTCCAGCGCATCGGCCGGGCCGGCCACCAGGTGGGCGAGCCCAGCAAGGGCGTCATCTTCCCCAAGTACCGCGGCGACCTGCTGGAGACCGCGGTGGTCGTGCGCGGGATGCGCGAGGGCCGCGTCGAGCCCACCGTCATGCCGCGTAATCCGCTCGACGTTCTCGCCCAGCAGCTGGTCGCGATGACCATCGAGCAACGCTTCACCGTGGACGAGCTGCTCGCGATGGTGGTCCGCGCGGCGCCCTTCGAGACCCTGACCCGCGAGGTCCTCGAGGGCGTGCTGGGCATGCTCGCGGGCGCCTACCCCTCGGACGAGTTCGCCGAGCTCAAGCCGCGGATCACGTGGGACCGGATCACGGACGTGATCGAGGGGCGCCGCGACGCCCGCACCGTCGCCGTGACGAGCGGTGGCACGATCCCGGACCGCGGCCTCTACCCGGTCTTCCTCCAGGGCGAGGCAGGAACCCCGGGCCGCCGTGTCGGCGAGCTGGACGAGGAGATGGTCTACGAGCTGCGGGCCGGCATGCACGGCGACGTGGTGGTGCTGGGCGCCAGCTCCTGGCGGGTCGCCGAGATCACGCCCAACCGCGTCACCGTCACGCCCGCCCCCGGCGTCCCGGGCAAGCTCCCGTTCTGGCACGGCGACGCCGTCGGGCGGCCCGTGGAGCTCGGCAAGGCCATCGGCGAGTTCATGCGCGGCATGGAGGCGGATCTCGCGAGGGGCCCGAAGGGCCGCGCGAAGGCCGCGGTCCGGCTCCACGAGGAGCACGACCTGGACGACCTCGCGGCCGAGAACCTGCTCGCCTACCTCGAGGACGAGCGCGAGGCCACGGGCGCGCTCCCCACCGACCGGCGGATCGTGATCGAGCGGTTCCGGGACGAGCTGGGCGACTGGCGGCTCGTCATCCTCACCCCGTTCGGCGGCCGGGTCCACGCGCCGTGGACGCTCGCGCTCGAGGCACGCCTCCAGGAGCGCCTCGGCCTCGAGGTCCAGACCATCTACTCGGACGACGGCATCGCCATCCGGCTGCCGGAGGGCGACGCGACCCTCGAGGGCGTCGAGGAGCTGCTGTTCCCCGACCCCGACGAGGTGGAGGACCTGGTCGTCGGCCGGGTGGGGCAATCGAGCCTGTTCGCCAGCCGGTTCCGCGAGAACGCGGCCCGCGCGCTGCTCCTCCCGCGGCGCCGGCCCGGGACCCGCACGCCGCTCTGGCAGCAGCGCCAGCGGGCCGCGGACCTGCTCTCGGTGGCGAGCCGCTACGGGAGCTTCCCGATCCTCGTGGAGACCTACCGCGAATGCCTGGCCGACGTCTTCGACCTGCCGGCGCTGCGCGAGCTCCTGGGCGGGGTCCAGCGGCGCGAGCTCACGGTCCACAGCGTCGAGACGGCGCGCGCGTCGGCGTTCGCGAGCAGCCTGCTGTTCGACTACGTCGCCGCCTACATGTACGAGGGCGATGCCCCGATGGCCGAGCGCCGGGCCCAGGCGCTCACCCTGGACCGGGACCTGTTGCGGGAGCTCCTGGGCCAGGAGGAGCTGCGCGAACTGTTGGACCCGGCGGCGCTGGCGGACCTCGAGCTCAGCCTCCAGGCCCTCGCGGACGACCGGCAGGCGAAGACCGCGGACCAGGTCCACGACCTGTTGCGACGGCTCGGCGACCTCACGCCCGACGAGGTGGGGGCGCGGACCGTTGGCGGGCGGGTGGAGGCGTCGCTGTTCCTCGCCGAGCTCGCGTCCACGCGGCGCGCGGTCCGGGCGCGGATCGCCGGCGAGGAGCGCTGGATCGCGATGGAGGACGTCGCCCGGTTCCGGGACGGCGTGGGGGTCAGCGCGCCGCCGGGGGTCCCGGGGGCATTCCTCGCGCCGGTCGCGGGCGCGCTCGACGGGCTGCTCGCCCGGTACGCGCGGACGCACGGGCCGTTCCTGGCCGCGGACCCGGCGCGCCGCTGGGGCCTCCCGGCGGGCGTCGTGGGCGATGCGCTGCACCGGCTCGTGGAGGCCGGGACGCTGCTCGCCGGGGAGTTCCGGCCGGGCGGTGCCGAGCGCGAGCTGTGCGACCCCGAGGTGCTGCGGCTCCTGCGCCGCCGATCGCTCGCCACGCTCCGCCGCGAGGTGGAGCCCGTCGATCCCGTGACCCTGGCACGGTTCCTGCCCGCCTGGCAGGGCGTCGCCCCGTCCCCGTCCGCCACGGGGAGTGCCGGCTCACCGTTCCGCGGCTCCGCCGCCCTGGAGCGCCTCGCCGAGGTCGTGGACCAGCTCGCCGGCCTGCCGATCCCCGCGTCCGTGCTGGAGCGGGACGTGCTCCCGGCGCGGATCCCGGGTTACCAGCCGCGCCTCCTCGACGAGCTGGGCGCCATGGGCGAGGTGGCCTGGGTGGGGCGGGGGAGCCTGGGCCGCGACGACGGCCGGGTCGTGCTCCTGCGCCCGGGCCGGGAGCTGCTGCGGCCGGTGGGCCCGCCCGACGGCGTGGAGCGGCCGGGCGGCGACATCCACGAGCGGCTCCGCGCGCACCTGCGCCGGCGCGGGGCGTGCTTCTACCGCGAGCTGTTCAGCGCGTCGGGGGCGCGGACGGACCGCGAGGCCCTGGACGCGCTGTGGGACCTCGTCTGGGCCGGCGAGGTCACCAACGACACCTTCGCCCCGCTCCGGGCGCTGCGCTGGAAGCGCCCGGCCAAGGACCACCGGCCGCGCGCCGGCCGCCTGACCGCGCTGGGACCGCCGGAGGCCGCGGGCCGCTGGTCGCTCGTGGCGGACGACGAGGTCGAGGGCCCCTCCCGCACGGAGCGCGTCCACGCGCAGGCGCTGGCCCTCCTCGAGCGCCACGGCGTCCTGACCCGCGAGGCGGTCGCGGGAGAGGCCGTGGACGGCGGGTTCTCCGCGGTCTATCCGGTCCTGCGCCTGCTGGAGGAGGGCGGGCGGATCCGGCGCGGCTACTTCGTGGACGGGCTGGGCGCCGCGCAGTTCGCGCTCCCCGGCGCCGTGGACCGGCTCCGGGCGCTGCGGGACCAGCCGGGCGAGGTGGCGGGGGACCATGGCCGGGTCGTGCACCTCCTCGCGGCGGCCGATCCCGCGAACCCCTACGGCGCCGCGCTCGCGTGGCCGCGCCGCGACGAGGGGGACCGGCGCCCGTTGCAGCGCGCGGCCGGCGCGTACGTGGCGATGGTCGACGGGGCCGCCGTGCTCTACGTGGACCGCGGCGGGACCTCGCTCCAGGTGCTCCCCGCGGGCGACGACCCCGAGGCGCTGGCGTATGCCCTCCGCTCGCTGACCGACCTCGTGCAGGACGGACGCGTGCGCGAGCTCGTCATCGGCAAGGTGGACGGCGAGCCGGTCGCGGCGTCGCGCTTCGGGGACGCGCTGCTCGCGGCGGGGTTCGTGACCGGGTACCGCGGCTACGCGCTGCGGTCCATCACCTCGGTCGAGCGGACCTACCCGCGTCCGGCGCCCGTGCGCCCGATCCGCTGAGGCACGTAAGCGGCCGGTGAGCGCGCGCTCGTATAATGGCTACATGAGCGAGATGAAAAGCGCCACAACAAGGACCCGAGGAGCCGCGGCCCGGACCGAGGCTCCCGCCGGTGCCGCACGGTTGGTCGGGGTCCGCGAGTTGCGCGACCACCTGTCGGAGTATCTCCAGCAGGTACGAGCGGGAACGCCCTTGACCGTGACCGAGCATGGACGGCCGATCGCGACGATCGTGCCGCGGGGCTTCTCCTTGGAGCTGCTCGACCTCGCGGCGCGCGGGATCGTTACCCTGCCGGGCCTGCCGAAGGGGGACCCGTCGAGCTGGCCGCGTGTACCAGTCGACGGCGGCACCGACGACCTCGTGGACTGGGCCAAGGGTGAACAGCTACCTTGACACCTCGGCGCTCGTGAAGCTCGTCCTCGACGAGCCGGGCAGCGCCGTCGTCGAGCGACTCTGGCGGGCATCTGACCACGTGACCGCGTCATGCATCGGCCATGTCGAGCTCGGGGCGGCCGTCGCCGCCGCCTGCCGGGCCGGCGGCGTGCCGGCCATCGCCGCGGCCGTGGCCCGCCGGAGCGCCGACACGGTCTGGCAGCAGGTCGCCGCCGTGGACCTCGACCGCGAGACGCTCGCCGTGGCTGTCGAGCTCACGTCCAGGCGCGGCCTGAGCGCCGCCGACGCGATCCACCTGGCCGCAGCCCTGCGAGCACGAATCGGGGAGACGGTGTTCGTGAGCTTCGACCGGCGGCTCCGCGAGGCCGCTGCGGCGGAGGGTTTCCGGGTGCTACCCGAGGTGGCCTGACGTGCCCGAGGGCGACACGCTCGTCCGGACCGCCGACGGCCTGCGTCCGTACCTGCTCGGGCGCACGGTGACCGCCGCGTCCGCGCGGGCGCCGGGCTCCCAGGCGGAGCGCCTCGTCGGGGCGACGGTCACGGCCGTCGAGGCGCGGGGCAAGAACCTGCTGATCCGGTTCGACACCGGGCTCGAGGTCCGGACGCACCTGCGGATGAACGGCTCGTGGCACCGCTACCGCCCCGGCGAGCGCTGGCGGCGGCCGGCTGCGCGGGCGCGGCTCGTGATCGAGGTGGAGGGCTCGGTCGCGGTCTGCTTCGACGCGCCGACCGTCGAGCTGTTCGAGCAGCGGGTCGAGGCGATCCACCCGTCGCTCTCGCGGCTCGGCCCGGACCTGCTGAAGGAGCCCGTGGACACCGCCGAGGCCGTGCGGCGACTCCGCGAGCCGGCGCGCGCCGTCGTGCCCATCGCGGTCGCCCTGCTGGACCAGCGGGCCATGGCCGGCATCGGCAATGAGGTCAAGAACGAGGTCCTGTGGCAGGCGCGTCGCTCCCCGTTCACGCCGGTTCGAGACCTGGACGACGCCGCGCTCCGCGATCTCGTTGACCTCGGCCGCGACGTCCTCCGCCAGGGTGCCTCGGCGGGCCGTCGCCCGCGCCATGTCTACCGGCGCGCCGCGCGCCCGTGCCCGCGTTGCGGGACGCCCATTCGCGTGGCGCACCAGGGCACGGACGTGCCGCGCCTCACGTTCTGGTGCCCCCGCTGCCAGCCCCCGTCCGCCTGATCGGACGCGCCGCAGGGTCTATGCTCCGGGGCGTCCGGCGGCCCCGGACCGCCAGGAGCTGTGCGTGACGCGTTCGACACGATCCCCGGGGGCCCGGTGGCTGCTGGTCCTCGTCCCCATCGCGGTGGTCGCCGTGCTGGAGGTCCTCTCGGACAGCGTGCTCGACGAGGCCCTGCCGTTCCCTCGGGACACGCTCCTGGTGGTCGCCGCGACGGCCGCGTTCGGCCTGGTGTTCGGGGCGGTCGCCTTCTCCCGGATCGACGCGCTGACCGGCGCCCTGCGGGCCCGCAACGCCGAGCTGGAGTCGCGCGGCGCGAGCGCCCGGGCCCTCCACCGCGTCTCGCTCGCGATCGCGTCGCTGTCCGACGTGGAGCATGTGCTCGACGCGGTCGTGAAGCACGCCCGGGAGCTGCTCGGTGCGGATGTCGCGGTGCTGCTCCTCGAGGGGCCGGACGGCCGGCTCGAGCTGCGGGCCGTGGCGCCGGCGGACGCGCCGCGCCGCGTCCCGGTCCCGCCCCGGGCCGCGGAGCCCGGCGACCCGGCCGCGGCGATGCTCGCATTCGTGAACCCGTCGCTCGCGGTCGTCCGCCTGGCAGCGCCGCTGCAGCGGGGCAACGCCACGATCGGGCTGCTCGCGGTCGGCTGCTCCATGGCCCGAGGCTTCGACGCGGATGAGGTCGAGACCCTCGCGTCGCTCGCCAACCAGGCCACCATCGCGCTCGAGCATGCGCGGCTGGAGGCGCGTCTCCGCGAGCTGGCCGTGGTGGAGGAGCGCGAGCGGATCGCCCGCGAGCTCCACGATGGCATCGCCCAGGTGCTGGGCTACGTGAACACCAAGTCACAGGCGGTTGACGAGTACCTCGCGGCGGGGCGCGTCGACGAGGCCCGGGTCCAGGTGGCCGACCTCGGAGCCGCCGCACGCGCCGTCTACGTCGATGTGCGCGAGTCGATCCTGGGCCTGCGGAGCCCCATCGAGCCCGGGCAGGGCCTCGGATCGGCCGTGCTTGCCTACGCCGGCCGGGCTGCGGCCGCGTCCACGTTCGCCCTCGACGCGGACATCGAACCAGACGTGTGCGACCTGCGCCTCGACCCCGATGCGGAGGCCCACGTGTACCGCGTCGTGCAGGAGGCCCTGACCAACGTCCGCAAGCACGCCGCGGCCCGGCGGGTCCGGGTCGCGATGCGGATCGAGGCGCTGGACCTCGTGCTCCGGGTCCAGGATGACGGCCGCGGCGTGGCCGCCGGGGACGCCCCGTCCGCGGTGCCGCACTACGGCCTGCGGGCGATGCGCGAGCGCGCGACGGCGATCGGCGGAACGCTCGACGTGGGTCCCGGGCTGGGCGGCCGCGGGACCGCCGTGGTCCTCCGGGTTCCGCTGGCGGCCCACGTGATCCCGGCGAACGTGATCCCGGCGCGCGTGGTCCCGGCAACCGAGCCGGCAGCGGTCGAGACGCGGGGCGCATGATGCGGATCCTGCTCGCCGACGACCACGCGCTCTTCCGTGACGGGATCGCGTCCCTTCTCGCGGCCTGGGGCCACGAGGTGGTGGGACAGGCCGCCGACGGCACGCGTGCCATCACGCTGGCCGTTGAGCTGCACCCGGACCTCGTCCTGATGGACGTCGCGATGCCCGGCGGCGGGGGCCTCGAGGCGACGCGCCGGCTGGCCGCGCTCGAGCCGGGGATCGCGATCGTGATGCTCACGGCCAGCGAGGACGTCGACCACCTGTTCGCGGCGATCAAGGCCGGCGCGCGTGGCTACCTCCTCAAGAACCTCGAGAGCATCGAGCTTCGCTCGATGCTCGAAGCCGTGGCTCGCGGCGAGGCCGCGATCACACCCGCGATCGCGGGCCGGATCCTGGCCGAGCTCGCCCGCCCCGAGCCGCTGCCCGCCGGGGCCGGGCACGACCGCCCGGACCCCGATCGGCTGACCGACCGCGAGCTCGAGGTGCTGAGGCTGGTGGTCGTCGGACAGCGCAACAAGGAGATCGCGGCGGACCTCGGGATCAGCGAGAACACGGCCAAGTTCCACCTGCGCAACATCCTCGACAAGCTCCACGCCCAGAACCGCACCGAGGTGGTGGCCCGGGCGATGCGCGACGGGCTCATCGAGCGCGCCTGACCCCTCGGGACCCGCTCTCGACCGGCTCGCAGACGGGCTCCGGCCGATTCGGCTGCCAGTGGAGTGCCGGCCATGTGGCCCGGGCTGCATGGCCCCCGGGTCCTACCCGAAATGACGGGCAGCCTACCCACCCGCACGAACGTGGTGCCGGCGATCCCGGCCGCCGATGCTGGCGATGCGAGAAGGAGGCGGCGTATGGGCTATCGCATCGACATCGACCATGGAGGCTGCATCACCTGCGGCATCTGCATGGATGTCTGTCCCGTCGAGGCGCTCGACATGACCCGGCCCGACCATCCCGGTCTCGAGACCGGGCCCGTCGGCGGCCGTCCGCTGCCGTGGATGATGGAGAGCCCGCTGCAGGTGGGCGAGTGCATCGGCTGCGGCATCTGCGTGCGGGAGTGCCCGCCGGCGGTCATGACGGTCGTCGAGCTGCGGGGCGAGCAGATCCCGCTCGCGGCGCGCCAGGGTCCGGTGGATCGGCCGAGCGCCGTGGCCGCGGACGAGGCGTGGCTGCCGTGGTCCGAGGTGAGCCGCGAGTCCCTCAAGCGCACCAAGCCCGTCCCGTGGGGCTCCCTGTTCGCGTGGCGCACTCGGTCGCGGCCCAAGCCCTGGCAGGCCTGGACCACGATGGTCGACGTGGCTCCCGCCTCGCCGATCGCCCCCTGCCAGGAGGCCTGCCCGGCCGGCACGGACGCCGGCCGGTACGTCGGCCTGGTGGCCGCCGGCCGGTACGACGAGGCGTACGCGGTCGCCGCCGAGGTCAACCCGTTCCCGTCCGTCTGCGGCTGGATCTGCACGGCCCCGTGCGAGAGTGCCTGCCGCCGCGGCGTCCTCGATGAGCCGATCTCGATCCGCACGATCAAGCGCTTCGCCGCCGAGCGCGGCAAGCTGCCGCCCGTCCCCAAGACCGTCCAGACGCGCAGCGAGAAGGTCGCCATCGTCGGGGGCGGGCCCGCCGGCATGTCCGCGGCCTGGTATCTCGCCCGCCTGGGCTACCCGGTGACGGTCATGGAGGCCATGCCCATCCCGGGCGGCATGATGGCCATCGGCATCCCCGAGTACCGCCTGCCCCGCGAGGTCCTCCAGGCCGAGCTGCAGCGCATCGTGGACGCGGGGGTGGAGCTCAGGCTCGACACCGTGATGGGCCGTGACTTCACGCTGCCCGACCTCGAGCGCCAGGGCTACAAGGCCATCTTCCTGGCCACGGGCGCGTCCAAGTCCCGCCGCCTCGGCGTCCCGGGCGACGACCAGCGGGGCATGATCCCCGCCACCCGGTTCCTCAAGGAGGTCAACCTCGGGGAGAACCCGCGTCTCGCGGGCGACGTGATCGTCGTCGGCGGCGGCAGCACCGCGATGGACGCGGCGCGGTCGGCCAAGCGGAGCGGCGCGGGCTCGGTGAGCATCGTCTATCGGCGGGGCCGCGCCGACATGCCGGCCCAGGCCGAGGAGGTCGACGCCGCCGAGCGAGAGGGCATCGCCATCCGCGAGGGGCTCGCCCCTCGCGAGGTCGTCGGGCGGGACGGGGCGGTCGTCGCCCTCCGGTGCGACGTCACCAGGCCCGCCGACGCGCCGGCCGAGGACGGCCGCACGCCGTGGAACCCCACCGGCGAGACGCGCGAGCTCGCGGCCTCCTCGATCCTCGTCGCCATCGGCGAGGAGCCCGACCCGTCGATCCTCCCCGAGGGGGCCGGGATCGAGGTCAGCGGCTGGGCCGGCATCAAGGCCGATCCCGACACCCTGGCCACGGGACGCGCCGGCATCTTCGCCGGCGGCGACGTGGTCTCGGGTCCCAAGACCATCATCGAGGCCGTGGCCGCCGGACGGCGCGCCGCGGGCTCCATCCACGAGCACCTCGCCGGGGTCCGCAATGGCGAGGCGGAGATCATGAAGGTCGTCCGCGTCAGGACCCCAGCCGAGTCGAAGCTCCAGCTCGATATCGCCGACCGGCCGCGCGTGCACGCACCCCTCCCGGTCGTCGAGACGGGCAACTTCAAGGCAACCCAGGTGGGCTTCGGCGAGCAGGCCGCGCGGACCGAGGCGTCCCGCTGCTTCCGCTGCGACGCCGTCTACGGGTGTCCGTCCGTCAGCGTCCTCGCCGGGCGCGGTCCCGCCGACAGCCGTGTCGGTGGCGGTGCCATCCCGGTCGCACCCGTGGCTCCGGCCATCACCCCATCAACCGCATCCGACTCCGCTGCACATGGAGGACCCCAGTGAACGCCGACCAGGTCTCAGGTCTCTTCGGCGCCGGAGAGGCGTTTGTCGAGGGGACCATCGCAGCAGCGCTCGTGATCCTCTGGATCCTGGCGGTGGCGCTGCACCTCGCCCGGCCGTACATGGCGAGGACCACGGGCAAGTTCACCCTGCGGCTCGGTGCGGACCTGTGGTGGATCATCTACGTCGCCCTGCGCGACCTGATCCTCCTCCAGGTCTTCCTGGGCAGCTTCATTTTCTTCTACCCGGACGTCGTCACCGGCCAGAGCCTGCCGATCACCGGCGGTGTCGCCGCGGTGTTCGCCTTCGCCGCGTTGCTGATCAAGCTCATGTCCAAGGGTGACGCGGACCTCCTGGGGATGCGGGTCCAGGTGATCCTCATCGGGATCGGCGCCGCGCTCTACCTGACGCCCTACCTGTTCGGCACCCAGACGACGATGCTCACCGGCGCCCACATCACCGGCATCTCCGAGTTCCTGGTCACCTCGACCAACCCGGGCCTGGCCCTGCCGCTGTGCTACCTGTCCGCCCTGGCGACGGGGATCCTGGGCCTGGTGGCCGTGGGCTACAACATCCGCCTGTCGATGCGCGCCCCCAAGGCCGCGTGAGGAGAACCCGATGCTGAGTGGAGACGATCTCGCCACCGCGATTGCCCAGGGCGGCTCCTCCTGGATGGTCCTGTCCGTCGCCGCGGTCCTGCCGATCATCTGGGCATTCACCCTGTCCCTGCACTTCGCCCGCCCCTACGTCCTGCGGTTCCTGCAGAACCTGACGCTCCGCTTCGGCGGGGACGTCTGGTGGCTGTCCTACGTGCTCACCCGCGACGCGCTGCTGGTGGTCACGCTCTGTCTGTCCGTGGTCTTCGTCTTCCCGAACGTCTACCTGCAGGGTGACGGCCTCGGGATCACGGCACCCATCGCCACCCTGGTGCTGTTCTGGGCGACGCTCGTCAAGCTGCTCCGGGACCCGGACGACAGCCCGTCCGACTTCCGCCTCATGAGCCTCCTGCTCGTCATCGCGTCCGTGCTCTACATCGTTCCCCAGGTGTACGGCATGGAGGCGGCGGACCAGGGGCTGGGCGACTGGTCCGCGGCCCTCATCTCGACCTCCAACCTGGCCCTGGCGCGACCCATCCTGTGGGGCACGCTCCTGCTGTTCGGCGCCACCGGCGCCGCCGTCTTCGTGCGGTTCCTCGTGCAGCTCGGGAAGCCGGGCGACGGCGAGGTGTCGCTCGCCGAGGCCTGATCCCGCGGGCCGCCGGCGGCCCACCCAGCGTCCCGACCGGACCTCGACGCCCCCGTCCCAGGACGGGGGCGTCGAGGTCGCACCCGGTGGAGGACGTCGCCGGCCGAACCGTTGCGCCGCCGCGACGCGGCCGTGCCCGCGGCGAACCCCGGGGAGAGCGTGCGATGCTTCCGGCCATGGGCGATGAGATCGATGTCCGGTGCGAGCCTGCCCCGGGCGGCTGGACCTGCCACGTGACGGTGGGCGGGCACGGGGCCTCGACGTCGCACGACGTCACGGTCACGGCTGCCGACCTCGTGCGGCTGGCGCCCAGCGCCACGGACCCGGTCGACCTCGTCCGGCGCTCGTTCGCCTTCCTGCTGGCGCGCGAGCCGAAGGAATCGATCCTCACCCGCTTCGATCTGCCACTGATCGGGCGCTACTTCCCGGAGTACGAGCGGGAGATCCGGGCCGGCTGAGCTAGGGGCTGCTCGCCATCGGCTCGGCGAGCCTGAACGGCAGCGGCAGCTCGACGGTCCGCGGCCAGCCGAGCGTCCTCACCTGGACGGTGATCGTGTCCAGCAGGGCGAAGGAAGCGTCGTCGGCCCGCCTGGGTGGCACGAAGCCCGGCCCATAGGCGCAGACACCGGCCAGACCAACCAGCGTGATGCGGCCGCGGAACCGTTCCCTCTCGACGAGCTGTGGCCGCGCCGCGACGGCCGGAGGGACGGCGTCAGTCGCCGATCTCGGCCACAACATGGGGGTCCCTGCCGGAGGCGACCGTCTGCCGGCGGGTCGGGGGCGGTGCATCCGCGCCCAGGTAGCGGCGCAGCCACCTTGACGCGAGGGCCCGCGCGTGCCGCGCGCTCGCCGCGGGCTCGGCCCGGAACGCTCGCCCCCAGCGGGCGGCCCGATCGCGCTCCACCCGTATCGCCCGCGCCCAGGCCGAGACGTGCAGGAACGCGAACGGGTGGCGGAGGCGCCACCACCAGGGGACCGCGGACCAGATGAGCACGAGGTAGTCCGCGCGGATCGGGCGCTCGCCGAAGCCGAACAGCACCTGGAGCTGGACGATCGTGAGCGGGAGCATGAGGAGCGAGAGCAGGCCCGACAGGGCGAGGAACACGAGGCCCCACGCGCGGGCCCTGGGGGGCAGGACCAGCCACAGCGGCGCCGGCACCCACTTCATCCAGGTCGCGAGACCCCAGATCAGGCCGCCCAGCCTGGGACCCGTGAACTGGGCGCCGAACAGCGCGAGGGCGAGGAGCAGGTTGATGTTGCCCGTGTCGAGGTTCGCCGCCATCGGGAAGGCCAGGAGCGCGACGAGGAGGGCGGTGGCGAGCGGTCGGCGCGTGTAGGCCCAGCGGATGGACCACAGCAGCAGCAGGATGGTGGCACCGCGCCAGGAGAACCAGGCCACCTCCCAGGGCAGCACTGCCCAGGGGATGAAGATCGGCAGCATCCAGGGGGCGTAGACATAGGGCAGGAACGGGCCCTGCGGGTGGTACGGATCGCCGCCCTCGAGCCAGATCCGGACCGCCGCCCAGTAGGCCCGGGCGTCCGCGCCGGCGGTCTCGCCGCGGGCGAGCATGGCGGCCAGGGCTACGCCGAAGGTGACGACAAGGATGGCCATGGCCAGCATCCGGCGCGGCTCGTGGATGCGTGCCGCCTCCAGGCGCAGGGCTCGCCGGATCACGCCGGCCCGGCGGGCCGGCCGCCGCTGGACGGCCGCGGGTGGTGTCATGCCAGTGCATTCTCGCGCGCCCGGGCCTCAGGCGGGAAGCGGGCCCGCACCGCCACCGCAGGAAGCGCGGGACCTCGGGCCCGGCCCCGCCGGCGATCCCCGATCCCGGATCGGGGGGTTTGGGGGCGGACCGGGCGCTGCTAGACTCCCGTGACCATGCCGCACGGGACCGTCATCGTCATCGGCGGGGCTGAGGACAAGGTCCGGGACCGGGTCATCCTCAGCCGGTTCGTCGCGCTCGCGGGCGGGCGGGACGCACGGATCGCGGTCATCGCCACCGCGAGCTCCTTCGGCATGGAGGCCGGCGACCGGTATCCAGGGCGAGCTCGCCTCCGGCTGACGCCGACCACCGACGACGTCGACCGGCGGTCGTGTGTCGGCCGGCGTCAGGCCCCGCCCCAGTCGAACGTACAGCGCTCGCCGTCGATCACCGGGCGGTAGCCGATCGCCTCGTAGATGCGGTTCGAGGTCGGGTTGGCCCGGTCCGTGTCGAGGAAGCAGGATGCGCGCCCGCCATCAAGCTCCGCCTGGCTCACGGCTGCCACCAGGGCCGAGGCGTACCCGCGTCGCCGATGCTCCGGTGGCGTGTAGACGGACCCGATGCGCCGTCCGTTGGGGGTCACGTTCCCGGCGACGGCCATCGCCACCGGGACGCCGGCGGCCTCCCAGAGCCAGACGATCCGCACGGGGTCCGCGAGCCACCGCGCGAGCAGCGTCTCGGCCGGATCGCCGGCGGGCTCGTGGCCCAATGCCTCCGCCTGGAACGCGGCGACCCAGGCCGCGAGCAGGGAGGCGTCCCCGCTGCGTGCCACCCGGGGGCCGCCGACCGGCGGCGCCGATGGCGGGACCACGCGGTCGAGGCGGTAGGTCCGCGTGCGCAGGTCGACCTCGGCGGGCGGGCCGCCGGCCGCGCCCCACGCCGCCACGAACCGCCGCAGGACGTCGACGGGGCCCGCGACGCCCGATGGTCGCCGGCGCCTCGCGAGGGCATCGGCGGCGACCAGGTCGACCGCCGCCGGCCGCGCGGCCAGCGAGAGGACCAGGTCGTGCGGGGGCGTGCATACCGCGACCAGGCCCACACCGGCGACGTCCCGCACGAGGGCGAGGTACGGGTCGCGGAACACCTCGGGCCGATCGCGCACGGCCCCGAGGAGGCCCAGCAGGAGGCTGTGCTCTGCCTCGCGGGCAACCAGGAAGGCGCCCGCCGCCTCCATGAGCTCGGCGCCCGAGGCGACGACCTCGAGGCGCAGCGACCCTCGCGCCGCTCCGCTCATCCGATCCACCCTCCACGACCGCTGCACCTCCGCGCGGACCGCCATCCTATAGGCGGCCTGCGACGGGTGGCCAGCGGAACGGCGCCGCCCGCACCGCGGACACGCCGGGTCCCACGCAGTCGAGGAGGGGCCAGTGGCGCAGGCGGATCCGGGTACCCCGAAGCGATCGAGGACGACGCGGACGAAGGCCGCGGCCGACGCGTCGGGTGCCGCGACCGAGCCGACGGCCCCTGGGGCCACCCCCCGGCGACGCGCCAGCGACGCGAGCCCCGGCGGAATCCGCCCCGAGCCCACGCTCCGCATCCTCGAGACCCGTGTGCTGCGCGGCGCGAACTACTGGGCCAGGGAGCCGGTGATCCGCCAGGTCGTCGACCT
This sequence comes from Candidatus Limnocylindrales bacterium, assembly GCA_038250545.1. Taxonomy (GTDB): domain Bacteria; phylum Chloroflexota; class Limnocylindria; order Limnocylindrales; family CSP1-4; genus CAIXZV01. Next base: position 60,907 of record JBBSCF010000008.1, read on the forward strand.
TGGGCGTGCTGGAGGAGTTCCCCAGCAACAAGATCCCGGGTTTCGTGGACGCCCTGGTGGAGATCCTGCCCACGCTCGAGGATCACGCCTGCTCCCTCGGCCGTCGCGGCGGGTTCCTGACCCGCCTCCGCGACGGGACCTGGGCCGGGCACGTCGCCGAGCACATCGCGCTCGAGTTCCAGAACCTCGCCGGCACGGAGGTCCGTCACGGCAAGACCCGCGGCACGGGCGACTACGGCCGCTACCACGTCATCTTCGAGTACCGCGAGGAGCAGGTCGGCATCGAGGCCGGCAAGATGGCCGTGGCCCTCGTCAACCACCTCATCGCGCCGCACGACCCGGCCTACGAGTTCGACCTGGTCCCCGAGCTGGAGGGCCTGATCCGGCTGGCCGAGCGGCTCGCGTTCGGGCCGTCAACGCAGGCGCTCCTCGACGAGGCGGCCGGCCGCGACATCCCGTACATCCGCCTCGACCGCTACAGCCTCGTCCAGCTGGGCCAGGTCGTCCACCAGCAGCGCATCCGGGCCACCATGACCAGCCGCACGGGCGGCATCGCGGTGGACATTGCGTCGGACAAGAAGCTCACCAACCGCCTGCTCGACTCCGCCGGCCTCCCGGTGCCGCGCTCCGAGGTCGTCGAGACCGAGGACGAGGCCGTGGCCGCCGCCCGCCGGCTGGGTTACCCCTGCGTCATCAAGCCGCTCGACGGCAACCACGGCCGCGGCGTGGCGCTCGACCTGCGCGACGAGGCCGCCGTCCCGGCCGCCTGGCCGGAGACCCTGGCCCAGAGCCGGCGCGGCGACGTCATCGTCGAGAGCTACATCACCGGCCGGGACTACCGCTGTCTCGTCATCGGCGGCAAGCTCGCCGCGGTCGCGGAGCGCGTCCCCGCGAGCGTGACGGGCGACGGCGTGAAGACGATCCGCGAGCTGGTCGAGATCACCAACGCGGACCCGCGCCGCGGCATCGGCCACGAGAAGGCCCTCACCCGGATCAAGCTCGACGCGAACGCCGAGGAGGTCCTCGAGGGCCAGGGCCACACGCCCGACTCGGTACCCGCCGAGGGCGCCTTCGTCAAGCTCGCGCTGACCGGCAACATGAGCACCGGCGGCACGTCCATGGACCGGACGATGGAGGCCCACCCCGACAACGTCGAGATCGCGGAGACCGCCGCGCTCGTCGTGGGTCTCGACATCGCCGGCATCGACTTCATCTGCCCCGACATCGAGGTTCCCGTCCGCGAGACCGGAGGCGGCATCGTGGAGGTCAACGCGGCCCCCGGGTTCCGGATGCACACCCACCCGACCGAGGGCGAGCCGCAGTACGTGGCCAAGCCCGTCATCGACCTGCTGTTCCCGCCCGGCACCCCGTCCCGCATCCCGATCGTCGCGGTGACCGGCACCAACGGCAAGACGACGACCGTCCGGATGATCGCCCACATCCTCAAGCTGATGGGCAAGCGGGTCGGCATGACCTCCACGGACGGCATCGTCATCGCGGTCGGCTCATCAAGCGCGGCGACATGTCCGGGCCCAAGAGCGCGCAGATGGTGCTCCAGAACCCGACCGTGGACACCGCCGTGTTCGAGGTGGCCCGCGGCGGCATCCTGCGCGAGGGCCTGGGCTACGACCGCAACGACGTGGCTGTGGTCACCAACGTCACCGGCGACCACCTGGGCCTCGGCGGCATCGACACGGTGGGCCAGCTCGCGGGCGTCAAGGGCGTCCCGGTGGACGCGGTCCCGCGCTCGGGCACGGCGGTGCTCAACGCCGACGACCACCTCGTCTACCGGATGGGGCGCCACTGCGCCGGGCGTGTGGTCCTGTTCAGCATGGCCAAGGAGAAGGGCGAGGACGGGCGCGACCGCGTCGACGGGCATGCGTCCCGCGGCAACGCGGCGTTCTGCCTCGAGGACACGCCCGGTGGCGAGCTGATCGTCCTGCGCCACGGGCCGCGGAAGATGCCGGTCCTGTACACGCACCTCGTGCCGGCGACCTTCGGCGGCCGGGCGCGCATGAACGTGGCCAATGCCCTCGCCGCGGCCGCCGCGGCCTGGGGGATGGGGGCCCACCTGCACGACATCCGCCAGGGTCTCCGGACGTTCAGCACGTCCTTCTTCCAGGCGCCCGGCCGGCTCAACCTCGTCGAGGTCGCCGGGACGCGCGTCGTCATCGACTACTGCCACAACGTGGACGGCATGCGCCAGCTCGCCGACTTCGTCAACCGGATGATGGTCGACCCGCAGGCGCGGCCGGCCGCTGCCGGGGCGTCGGCGCCGCCGCGTGCCGGCCGGGCGATCGGCGTGATCGGCATCCCGGGCGACCGGCGGGACCAGGACCAGCACGAGTACGGCGCCCTGGCGGCGACGGCCTTCGACGAGATCATCATCCGCGAGGACCGCAACCTGCGCGGCCGCGAGCCCGGCGAGACGGCGTCCAACGTGGTGGCCGGCATCCGCGCGGTGCGCGGCGAGGGCAGGGCTCGGACCACCAAGGTGGACAAGGTGCTCGACGAGCCGGCGGCCGTGCGCGCGGCCCTGCGGCGGGCCGCCCCGGGCGACCTCGTCGTGGTCTGCGCCGACGACGCCGTGGACGTCTACCGCGAGGCCATGAAGCTGGGCGGGCGCACCCAGGGCGGCACGGCCTTCGCCGATCCGGGCGAGCTCGAGGCGCCGCTGGGATGACCGTGGCCGGGCCCCGGGGCGACGACCTCGCGGCGGGGCTCGCCGAGCGAGACTTCACCGGGGTCGTGCTTGCCGTCGGGCCGGACGGGCTGCTGGCGGCGGCGACGCGGGGCGTCGCGGATCTGGCCATGGGCCGGTTGATCACGGTCCGATCGCGGTTCGGCATCGCGTCCGCGGCGAAGCTGTTCACGGCGGTGACGATCGGGTACCTCGTCCCGCCGGGCGGCGAGCCGGGCGGGGTCTGGCGGTCCAACCTGTACGCGATCCCGGCCCGCGGCCGGCCCGACGGCGGTGCCTTCGCCCCCGCCGCGGACCTCGTGCGGTTCCTGGACGCGTTCCGCGAGGGGCGGCTGCTGGGCGCCGCTTGGCGGGACGAGATGGTGCGGCCGCGGGTCCGCGACGAGCGCGAGGAGGTCGACTACGGGCTGGCGTGGTGGCGGCAGGGTGAGGGTCGTGGACGCTGGGGGGGGCACCCGGGTGGCGATCCCGGGTACGTCGCGCAAGTGCGCTGGTACCCGGAGGCCGGCGTGCGGCTCATCGTGCTGGCGAACCGGTCGAACCGTGCCGGGTCGGCCGCCGCGCTCGCGGAGGCGCTGCTGGTCGGGTAGGTCCGGCCGGGAGCGGCAACCTCGAGGGTCGCTCAGCCGGTCTGCGACCGCGCCCGCCCTGCCAGCCGCGGTGCCAGGTCCCGCAGCTCCGCACCCACGTCGACGCTGTGCGCCCCCAGGCGCTCCAGCAGGGCGAAGACCTCGTCGCGGTCCTGGTGGCAGAACAGCACGATGACCCGCGGCGCGTCCTGCCCACCCGCGGCGGCGGCAGACCCGTCGGTGCGCATGAGCTCCGCCTCGAGCGCGCCGGCCTCCGTCTCGTACACCGGTGTCGTGGCCGGGTCGACGCCGCCCTCCGCGAGCCCCTCGCCGAGGAGCCGCATGAGGTCGGCGCGGTCTCGCCCGCGCAGGTAGGCCAGGGCCTCCTTGACGACCACGCGCTGCGCCCGCTCGGCCGCGATCCGCCCGACGCCCCGCAGCGTGTCGTCGGGCCGGTCGCCCGCGGTGCCGACGATCGCCGTCACCGGGGCTGCGGGCCCGCCCGCGCCGCCCGCGAGCGCCGCCGCCACCTCGAGGATCGCCTCGGTGCCCACCTCGTTGTGCGCGAAGTCCACGATGACGGTCCGGCGCCCCAGGCGGAACAGGTTGAGCCGGCCCGGCGAGAGCTCCGCGGAGGGCTGGAAGTCGCGCAGGCCGTCGGCCACCTGCTCTCGGGTGGCGCCGATGGCCCGCGCCCCGCCCGCGGCCGCGAGGGCGTTCGCCACGTTGTGCCGGGCGAGGCCGCCCAGCGCAACGGGCAGGTCGGCCAGGTCCAGGATCGGGTGCGTCGCGGCCCCGTCCCACTCGACCAGGCGGCCGCCGTCGAGCACCCACGCCAGCCCGCCACCGCGGCGGTGGCGCGCGAGGACCGGCGATGCGCCCGGGTCCATCGAGAAGTAGGCGACCCGCGCGTGCACCCGCCGGGCAATGGCGGCGACCAGCGGGTCGTCCGCGTTGAGCACGACGAGCCCGTCGGGCTTCGTGATCCGGCAGACCGTGGCCTTGACCTCGGCCAGCTCGGGCAGCGTGTGGATTCCCTGGAGGTCGAGATGGTCCGAGGACACGTTCGTGAACACACTCGCCTCGTTGGACTCGTAGCCCATGCCGCGCAGGACGAGGCCACCGCGCGCCGTTTCGAGGACCGCCACGTCCACGTCCGCCCGGCGCAGGACCGCGCCGGCACCACCCGGGCCAGTCCAGTCGCCGGTCTCGACCAGCCGCTCGTCCACGAGGATTCCGTCGCTGGTCGTCGTGCCGACGCGCCGCCCGGCGCGCAGCAGGATGTGGGTGATCAGGCGGGTGACGGTCGACTTCCCGTTCGTGCCGGTGACGGACACGATGGGCACCGTCCGGTCCGCGTCACGGATCCAGGCCGGTGGTGTGGCGCGGGCCTCCGTGATGCGCGTCTCCCAGGCCGCGACCTGGCGCGCCTGGGTGCCCGTGAGGCGCACGCGGCGGGCGGACGACACCGACCGGCCCGCGAGGTCAACGGCGGCCTCGGCGATGAGCCTGGCGCGCTCGGCGCCGGTCCACGGCCACGTGATGACCCAGCGCCCCGCATCCGATGCCCGGTGCGCCTCCACGGGCCCGGCGTGCTCGCCGTGATCGCCGCGCAGGCGGCGGGTCCAGGCGACGATGTCGGTGACGGCGTCGGGCCACTCGCGGGCGGCGATCGGGCGGGCGAGATGGACCAGCGCACCGTCCGCGGGCGACCGCGAGCCGTGCCAGGCCCTCGTCCGCCCGACGGCCACCTCGACCTTGACCACCGGCGCCAGCCGGTAGACGTTCGGACCTTCGAGCAGCCGGATCTCCACGAGTCGCACGGTCCGGAAATGCTACGCGAGCGAGGTCCGCCGGGAGGCTCCGTTGCGCGCCCGCCGTCGATAGACTGGGCCGCATGGCATCCACCCCCGATCCCCTCGTCGCGCCCGAGGAGATCGCCGATCTGCGGGCGAGCATCGAGCGCGGCTACCCGTCCTACCTCGCCGACCTCGAGCGGCTCGTCAACACCGACTGCGGCAGCTACACGCGGGCGGGCGTCGACGCGATCGGCCGCTGGACGGCCGAGCGGCTGCGGGCGTTGGGGTTCTCGGTCACGAGCCACGAGAACGACCAGGGCCTGGGCGAGACGGTGATCGGCGAGCTCCACGGGACAGACCCGGCCGGGCCCACGCTCCTGTGCATCGGGCACATGGACACGGTGTTCGACCCGGGCACCGCGGCCGAGCGGCCCTTCGCCATCCAGGGCGGTATCGCGACCGGCCCGGGCGTCACGGACATGAAGAGCGGGCTGCTCTCGGGCCTGCATGCGATCGGGGCGCTTCGCGAGGCGCTGGGCGGCGTGCCCATGGCGCGACTCGTCTTCGTGGCGAACCCCGACGAGGAGATCGGCTCGCCGGCCTCGACGTCCCACATCCGCCGCCTCGCCGCCGAATCGGACGCCTGCCTCGTGCTCGAGTGCGCGCGTGCGAACGGCGACATCGTCTCGTCGCGGAAGGGGTCGCTGGACCTCGTGATCGCCGTTCACGGGAAGGCGAGCCATGCCGGCATCGAGCCCGAGAAGGGGCGTTCCGCCATCCTGGAGGCGGCGCGCATCACGACCGACCTCCACGCGCTCAACGGGCGCTGGCCGGGCGTGACGGTCAACGTGGGCGTCATCGAGGGCGGGACTCGCCCGAACGTCGTGGCGGATCGCTGTTCGATGGAGGTCGACGTGCGCGCCGTGACCCGCGAGGCCCTCGAGGTCGTCGAGGCGGCGATCGCCGAGATCCTCGTGCCCACGGCGGTTCCGGACGTGCGGGTGGAGCTCACCCAGAGCGCCCGCCACTGGCCGATGGAGAAGCTGGAGCGGTCCGGGCGGCTCGTCGACCATGCCGTGCGCCTGGCGTCGGACCTCGGGTTCGCGCTGCGTGACGCCGCGACGGGTGGCGCCTCGGACGCCAACACGACGGCCGGCATGGGCGTGCCGACGATCGACGGCCTCGGCCCGATCGGCGGGCTGGACCACTCGCCGGGCGAGTACCTCGAGGTCGCCTCCATCGTCCCGCGGACGCTCCTGCTCGCGGCGCTCATCGCCGCGATCGGGCGAGACCCGGAGGTCGGGCGCTGGCGCGGCGAGCGGCTGGCGAGGCGGGGCGCGGCGCGGTGAGCCGGCGGCACGTGTCGGGCCGTGGACCGTGGGAGGCGATGGGCGGCTACTCCCGCGCGCTCGCCGTGGGCGACGCGTGCTCCGTGGCAGGCACCACGGACGCCGGGCCCGATGGGGAATCGCTCCACCCGGGTGATGCGGCGGGCCAGGCGCGGGCGGCATTCGCGATCGTCGAGGGGGCGCTCGGCGAGGCCGGGTTCGCCCTCGAGGACGTCGTCCGGACGCGGATGTACCTCGTGGATCCCGCCGACGCCGACGCCGTGGTCGCGGTCCACGGCGAGCTGTTCCGGCACGTGCGGCCGGCGGCGACGCTCGTGGTGGTCGCGGGTCTGATGCGGCCGAGCCTCCTCGTCGAGGTGGAGGCCGAGGCCCGCCGCGGCTGACGGCTGACGGCGGGCTGCGGCGGCGGCTCCCGCGGCTCCGGGGCAGGCCTACGCGGGACCGGCCGCCCGCAGCAGGGCCACCAGCACCACGCCCGCCACGAGCCCCAGGAGCAGGTTCCGGCGCCACGCGACGATCGCCAGGCACAGGACCACGCCGAGGATGTCGACGGTCGGGATGACCGAGTGAGCGCCCGCGGCGTCGGTCCGCACCAGGGTTTGCGTCGCGGCGATCGACGCGAGCACGGCCGGCCCCACGAGGCGCAGGTAGAGCAGCGCCCGCGGCGGCAGGCGCTCGATACCCGGGGCGAGCAGGGGCAGCGCCCGAGATGGGTAGGTGACGGCCAGCATCAGGACGGCGAGGAGGATGAGCTCCGTGCTCATCGCGGCTCCTCGAGGTCGGCGACGGCGCCCTCGATGTCCACGATCGTGCCGGTCAGATCCGAGTCCTGCGCCGCGTGGCGCGTCCCGTCCGGCACGGCCATGCCGAGCAGCGGCCCCGCCAGACCCCCGGCCACGATCCCGACACCCGGCCCCAGGGCCAGCGACGCCGCGACGCCGATGACCGCCCCGGACGCGGCTGCGACGACCTCCCGCCGGCCCGTCACCAGGCCGACGGCGAGGCCGGCCATCGCCGCGGGGAACACGATGTCCAGCCCGAACCGGCTGGGCTCCGGGATCGAGCCGCCAAGGGTCACGCCTGCCAGCGTGGCCAGGTTCCACGGGATGAAGACCCCGAGGATCGCCCCGATCCAGTAGCCCGGCACGTCCACGCGGCCGAGGCGGTGGAAGTGGGTCGCCGCGAGCGCGAACGCCTCGTCGGTGAGGACGTGGGCCATGGCGGCTCGCTGCAGGAACGGGACCTGGCGGAGCCACGGGGCCAGCGCCGCGCTGTAGAGGAGGTGGCGCGCGTTGAGGAAGAACGTGAGGACGACGATGGGCAGCCACGGGAGCCCGGCACTGACGTACCCCACCGCCGCGAACTGGGCGGCGCCCGCGAAGCCGATGGTGCTCATCGCCATCGCCTCGATGGTCGAGTAGCCGGCGTTGCGCGCCGCCAGGCCGAACACGAACCCGAAGCCGATGGCGGACACGGCGATGCCCGCGGTATCGAGGAGGAGCTGGCGCCGCGCGGCCCGCAGGTCCGGCTGCGACCCCGCGGGTGCGCTCACGCCGCCGGTCCGGCGACTAGCGCAGGAAGGTCTTCGCGCAGGTCCCGTCGCAGACGACGTAGACGGCGTGCTTCTCGATCGCGTAGCCGGCCGCGTGGAGCAGGCCCGGGCAGCCGGCGGTCGGGCACTTGTAGACCCACCAGCGCTCGTTGGTGTCGAGTGGGGTCGTCTCGGCCTTGAGCTTGTCGGCGAGGCCCTCACGACCCTCGGTCAGCGTGGCGACGCGGGCAGCCCGGTCCGCCTCCGTCTCGCTGGTATAGGGGTAGTTCTGGCCGACGTTCGAGGTCACTGGCCCCTCCGCTGTCCATACAGGGCCGGCGGCAGATCGGTGTGAGCGCGGCTGCCACCGGCTGGCGGAGGATACCATCCGGGACCCGCGCCTCCGGACCGCGGACGACACCGTTCGGGCGCCCGCGCGACCGTCACCGGACGGCCGGCAGGCCGGCGCTGCGGGGGTCCGTCATGGCCGCCAGGGACCCGCCCGCGGCAGGCCCCCCGTCGACCAGCTCGATCGCGTGCTCGTGGCCCAGGGCGCCGTCGTAGCCGATCTCGGTCAGCCGGTGGCCGCGCTCGCGGAGCCCCGCCGCGACCCCATCGGCGAGCGTCCCGTCGGCGGCGACGTGGACCGGCGGCGCGAGCCATCCGTCGGGCTCCACCGTGATCCGCGGGGCCGCCACGGCCGTCGCGATGTCGGCCCCGCCGTCGACCAGCGCCGAGACGAGCTGGACGTGGACCTGGGGCTGGATGTCGCCGCCCATGGACCCGGCGACCACCCACGGCCGCCGCTCGCCGGCCCGGAACAGCATGCCGGGGAGCAGCGTGTGCGCAGTCCGCTTGCCGGGCGCCAGGACGTTCGGGTGGTCGGGGTCCAGCGAGAACGAGGCGCCCCGGTTCTGGAAGTGCACGCCGGTGCCCGGGTCCACGACGCCGCTGCCGAACCCGGCCGCGTTGGACTGGATGAGGCTCACGGCGTTGCCGTCTCCGTCCACGACGCCCAGCCAGATCGTGCCTCCGACGAGCGTGCGGGCGGGGGGCGGGGCCGGGTCGGCACGCCGCGGGTCGATCCGGGCGGCGAGCTCGGCCGCGCGGTCCTTCGAGAGGAGCAGGTCCAGCGGCACGTCCCGGAAGGCCGGGTCCGTGAGCAGCGCGTCGCGATCGGCGTAGGCGAGCTTGGCGGCCTCGAGCCAGCGGTGCGGCCAGGCCGCGTCCGACCAGCCGCGACCCGTGAACCGGGCGCCGGGCGGGGGCTCGAACCGCTCGAGCACGTTGAGGATCTCGAGGGCCAGCACGCCGCTGCTGTTGGGCGGGTGCGTCGTCACGCGGACGCCACGGTAGGTGGTGGCGATCGGCAAGCCGAGCGTGCTCCGGTGGCCGCGCAGGTCGTCCGCCGTGTGGCTGCCGCCGGCCGCCGCCAGGGCCCGTGCGACCCGCTCGCCGAGGTCGCCGTCGTAGTAGGCGTCGAAGCCCTGGTCCGCGAGCTCGCGCAGGGTCGCGGCGAGCGCCGGGAGCCGGACCACCTCGCCGGGCCGCCACGGGCGGCCCTCGGGGCGCCACACCGAGCGGAACCCCGCGGCCCACGGCTCGTCGCCGATGCTCGCGTCGGTTGCCTCGACCGCCCCGATTAGCCCGTCCCAGGCCGGGAAGCCCGCGCCCGCCTGCTCGATCGCCGCCGCGAGCACCGCGTCGCGGGAGAGCCGGCCCCAGCGACGGTGAGCGTCGGCCCAGGAACGGACGGCCCCGGGCACCGTGATCGCGAGCGGCCCGCGGAGCGGGATCCGGTCCAGGCCCCGTGCCCGCAGCGCGGCCGCGTCGGCGGCCGCGGGGGCGCGCCCGGAGCCGTTGAGCGCGACCTGCTCGCCCGCGGCCTCGTCCCACACCAGCCAGAACGCGTCGCCGCCGATCCCGCAGCCGTTTGGCATGACCACGCCCAGGACCGCGTTGGTGGCGATCGCGGCGTCGACCGCGTGCCCGCCGGCCGCGAGGACGGCGAGGCCGGCGGCGGTCGCGAGGTGGTGGGGCGCCACGACGGCCCCGCGGGCGCCGCGCGCCAGCCGGGCGGGGACGAGGGCGGGATCAGGCATGGGTGGTGCCCTCGGGATCGCCGGCCGTCGCACCGAACCGGTGCTCGTAGCCGCGCAGGTGGCTGATCGGCAGGAGCGCGATCCCCAGCAGCACGAACGACACGACGAAGATCCCGTCGAGCCCCGACCGCTGGGCGGCCACCCCGCCGAGGATGCTGCCGATGATCTGCCCGAGCCCCAGGAACACGGAGTACAGACCCATGATCGCGCCGCGGTCCGCCGGGTAGGCCTCGGTCATGTCTGCCAGCAGGCCGATGGCGGCCGGGGTCGCGCCCGCGAGCACGAACAGCCCACCCGCCGCGAGGGCGAGGAGCACGAGCAGGAGGGGCAGCAGGCCCGTGCCGACGTGGTTGATCGCCATCGAGGCCGCCAGCATCACCGCGCCGCCCGCGATCCCGTACAGGATGATCGTCGTCCGCCGCATCGACTTGAACTTGCCGCCCCAGTAGAGCAGGCCGGCAAAGAACAACAGTCCGCCGATCCCCAGGCCGATCGACACCTGGACGGGGCTGAAGCCGCCCATCAGCGCCTGGTCGGCGAACGTGGGGTTCCGCGCCCCGACCAGCTGGAACAGCGTCTGGCTGGTGAACAGGCCCAGGGTGGCGTTGATGGCGATCCACGTCGGCGCCAGCAGCCACACGTGGCTCCCGGCGAGGATTTGCCAGTAGCGCCGGAAGCCCTCAGCCCGGTCGTGGGCGCGCGCGGCCGCCTCCGGCTCCGCGTGCGCCGGGACGCCATACCGATAGATCAGGAACGACACCAGGTAGACGAGGGCGTTCACCATGAACCCCAGCGGGCCCAGGGCGGTGAACAGCACGCCGCCCACCACGAAGCCGAACATGAGCCCGGCCAGGGTCGCCGCCTCGAAGCGCGCGACGGCCTTGCCGCGCCGGAGCTCATCCGCTGCCGTGGCGAAGGCGATGAACCCCAGGATCGATGGCACGGACGCGGCGGTCGAGCCGCCCTCCAGCAGCCGGGTGAGGCCGATGATCGGCAGGCTCACCGTGAGCGCCGTGATCACGACGGCGATGCCGCCGAACAGGGGGCCGATGAGCATGACCCGGCGGTGCCCCAGGCGGTCCGAGAGGATGCCGAAGATGGGGGAACCGATCAGCTCGCTCGCGTAGAACAGCGCGCCGAGGATGCCCACCTCGAACGCCGAGACCGGCTGGCCGCCGTAGCGTGGGAAGTCGGCGTAGTAGTAGACGAGCATCGACCCGGTGATGCCCGTGGCCAGCCGCAGCGTGAAGGTGCCGAAGATGACCGCGAGGACGGGGCGCTCCATCCCACCAGCGTATCGGAGCCGGGGCGACCGGTCGCGGTCGAAACGTCCCTTCGGCGGGACGCGCGGCTCCCTATCATCCGGAGCCGAGGGGGAGCCGGCCCGTGGCGGCCACGTCAACGCCGAGGAGAAGCCAGACCGTGTCCCGCGTCGCGATCGTCACCGACTCCGCCAGCGACCTGCCGCCCGAGGTCGCCGCCGCGGCGGGGATCACCGTCGTCCCGCTCATCGTGAGCTTCGGGTCGGAGACCTTCAGGGCCAACGCCAACCTCACCACCGACGAGTTCTGGGCACGCATGACCGCTCCCGGGGCACCGTTCCCCACCACGGCGGCCGCCTCGCCCGGCGTCTTCGGTCAGGCCTATCAGGCGGCCTTCGACGCCGATGCGGATTCGATCGTCTGCGTGACGGTATCGAGCGACCTGTCGGGGACCTTCAAGTCCGCGACCATCGCGGCGGCCAGCCTGCCCAGCCGTGACATCCGCGTCGTCGACTCCCGATCCGCGTCCATGGGGCACGGCATGCTCGCCCAGGTGGGCGCCGAGATGGCGGCGGAGGGCCGGTCCGCGGCGGAGATCGCCGCGGCGCTCGAGGAGACCAAGGGCCGGATCGACCTCTTCGTCGCGCTCGACACCCTCGAGTACCTCAGGCGCGGCGGGCGGATCAGCGGCGCCCGCGCGGCGATGGGGACGATGCTCTCGATCAAGCCGATCATCACCGTGACCGAGGGCATCGTCGAGCAGGCCGAGCGCGTCCGTACCCGGATCACGGCGCGCGAGCGGTGCCTGGAGCTGCTCACGGCTCGGCCGATGGAGCGGGCGTCGGTCCTGCACACCACCAACGCGGACGTCGAGGCCTTCCACGCGGCGTTCCTGGAGCGGTCGGGGCTGGACCCAGCGCTGGTCCAGGTCAGGACCGTCGGGCCGTCCGTTGGCCCGCACCTGGGCCCCGGGTGCGTGGGCGCCGTCGCGGTGTACCGGGCGTAGGCGGTGGCACGAGCCGCGTCCTCGCGGTCGGTACGGTGCGGACCCCTGCCAATGGACAGGGACGGCGAAGTGACGGACAGGTTGCGGCAGGGTGACGAGCGGCCCGTGGTCCCGGGCTCCGCGTGGCTATACTCGGGCTCCGAAGGCGGCGCGTGACGCCCGTCCGGCCCTGCCACGGCCGGAGGCCGATCCGCCCCCGTGGGGTCGTCCGGACGACGACCCATCGTCCAGGGGCGGCGTCCACCGTCCCGCCAACCGAGGATCTTCCGTTCATGACGACGGAAAACGTTGCGGCGCCGATCAACGCCTGGCAGGTCGCGCAGCATCAGTTCGACATCGCTGCCGAGATGCTCAACCTCGACCCCGGCCTGCGCCGCGTGCTGCGCGAGCCCCGCCGCGAGCTCACCGTTCACTTCCCGGTCCACATGGACGACGGCTCCGTCCAGGTCTTCACGGGCTACCGCGTCCAGCACAACCTGGGTCGCGGCCCGGCCAAGGGCGGCATCCGCTACCACCAGGACGTCACGCTCGACGAGGTCAAGGCCCTCGCGATGTGGATGACCTGGAAGTGCGCGGTCGTCGGCATCCCGTACGGCGGCGGCAAGGGCGGCGTCAGCGTCGACCCCAAGAAGCTGTCCCAGAAGGAGCTCGAGGGACTCAGCCGCCGGTTCTTCACCGAGATCTCGGTGCTCGTCGGCCCGGAGCGCGACATCCCGGCGCCCGACGTCAACACGACGCCCCAGATCATGGCCTGGTTCATGGACACCTACTCCATGCACGTCGGCTACACGGTCCCGGGCGTGGTCACCGGCAAGCCGATCAGCCTCGGCGGGTCGGAGGGGCGCAACGAGGCGACCGCGCGCGGCTGCGTGTACACGATCGTCGATGCCGCGGCCCATCTCGGCACGGACCTCACCAGGACGACGACGGCCGTCCAGGGCTTCGGCAACGCGGGCGCCATCGCGGCCCGGCTCATGGCCGACGAAGGATCGACGGTCATCGCCGTGTCCGACACGGGCGGCGCGATCACGAACCCCAACGGTCTCGATGTCGATCGCGTGCTGGCCTGGAAGAAGGAGCACGGCACCGTCGTCGGGTTCCCGGGCACCACCACGATCACCAACGGCGAGCTCCTCGAGCTGCCGTGCGACATCCTGATCCCGGCCGCCTACGAGAACCAGATCACCGCCCAGAATGCCGCGAACGTGAAGGCCAGGATCGTCGCCGAGGCCGCCAACGGCCCCACGACGCCCGAGGCCGACGTGATCCTGGCCGACAAGGGCGTGTTCATGATCCCGGACATCCTCGCCAACGCCGGCGGCGTGACCGTCAGCTACTTCGAGTGGGTCCAGGACCTCAACCGCGATCACTGGAGCGAGGCCGTCGTCAACGCCAAGCTCAAGGAGATCATGGACCGCTCCTTCGGAGAGGTTCTCGTGATGGCCCATAGCGAGAACGTCAACATGCGCACCGCGGCATACCTCGTCGCCGTCAAGCGCGTGGCCGACGCCACCGCCCTGCGCGGTCTCTATCCGTGATCCGTCGCGGCGGGTGACCGTCGCCGGCGCGTCAGAACGCTCGAAGCGGCCCGGGTTCGCCCGGGTCGTTTCGATTTCAGGGCTGGAGCGGCGGGCTCAGGATCGGGTGTCCGCCGGGCCGATCCGGCCCAAGAGCGCCTCCAGGTCCCGAAGCCCCACCGGCTTCATCAGGAAGCCGTCCATCTCCGGCATCTGCAGGTCCATCAGGATCAGGTCGACGGTCTCGGTGGCGGCGACATCGACGGCGCGAGCCCCGTTCTCCGCGAGCAGGACGTCGGCGTCCAGCTGGCGCAGCATGCGCGACGCGACGGCACGGTTGATGTCGTTGTCCTCGGCGAGCAGCACGCGGAGTCCGGTGGGCGAAGCGCCATGGCGTTCCGACCGGGCCGAGGCCTGGACCGGCGCATCCGCAACCCCGAACGGCACCACGAGCGTGAACGCCGATCCCTCGCCGAGACGGCTCTCGACCGTCAGGGTTCCTCCCAGGACGTCGGTGAGCTGGCCAGCGACGGCGAGGCCCAGACCGGTTCCGCCGTCCGTCCGCGAGATCGAGGTGTCGCCCTGGACATCGTGGGGATGGCTCCAGCTCGCCGGTCGGCGGCTGACTCGGTCGCTTCCATGGGCAGGAAGACGCTAGCCGAACCAGGCTCGCCCCGAAACCCCCGGCTCGGGGGATGACCGGGACACCTCGCCGGGCCCTGTTACCATCGCCCCATGCTCGACCACGAGGAGAAGTTCCTCTTCAAGGAGGAGATCCTCCACCTCGCCAACGCCCTCAACGACCCGGGCAGCCTCGACAACGTCGAGGACCTCCTGACCGACGTCATCACCAGCCCGCGCTTCGACTCCGAGGTGTTCACCCTGGAGCGCAGCCTGCAGGTGATGCTCGGGGCCCGCGCCGGGACCACGCTCGTCGGCCTCCTGACCGTCGCGCCCGAGGTGTTCGAGGACGTGGCCGAGGTCCGGATCCCGCCCGAGGTCTACGAGCGGCTGGTGGCCTGGCGTGCCCGGTTCGGCCTCGCCATCGACAACGCCCTCAACTTCCTCAACAACCCCGACGGCATCCAGGGTCACAACTTCTCCACCCAGGTCGCCCATGTCGAGGAGCGCCGGGTGCTGCAGGGCCGCCTCACGATGGTCCGCTACAACAACGAGCCCCAGTTCTTCGTGGCCGATGCCGCGGTGTTCCTGGGTCTCGTCACGGACATCATGGAGCGCCTCGGGCCCTACCTCGAGCCGGACAGCGTGGACGAGGAGTCGCTCACGCGCCTGCGCGAGGCCGTGCAGCTCATCGAGCGCAAGACCGCCTCTCGCGGCTAGGCGCCACCGCCGTGCGCCAGCTGTTCCTCGCCGCCACCGGCCAGAATCGGGGCAAGACCACGGCCGCACTCGGCCTGCTGGACGGGTTCCGGCGGCGCGGCTACCGCACGGGCTTCTCCAAGCCCGTCGGCCAGCGCACGCTCATGATCGACGGCCAGCCGTGCGACGAGGACGCGGACCTCATGCGTCGGGTCTTCGACCTGCCCGACCCGTTCGCGGCGATGAGCCCGGTCCACATTCCCCGTGGCCTCACGAAGCGCTATCTCTCGGGCGACGTGGTCGAGGACATGGAGTCGCCGATCATGGCCGCCCAGCGCCACTTCGCCGACCACGACATCTGGCTGGTTGAGGGGACCGGCCACGCGGGCGTCGGGGCCGTGGTGGGGCTGTCGAACGCGCGGGTCGCGTCCATGCTCCGGGTGCCTGCGGTGATCATCTCCGAGGGCGGCGTGGGCCGGCCGATCGACGAGATCGTCCTCAACGCGTCGCACTTCGAGGCGCACGGCGTCCCCGTCGCGGGCGCCATCGTCAACAAGATCCGCGTGGACGAGTCGCCGGGCATCGAGCGGACCCTCGAGCGGGGCCTCGCCCTCCACGGGATCCCGCTGCTGGGCGTGCTCCCGTACCGCCCGATCCTGTCCAACCCCACCCTGGGCATGATCCTCAAGGGCGTCCACGGGGCTCTGATCTGCGCGGGGCCGGACCTCGACGCGGTCATCGACAGCGTGGCCATCGGTGCGATGGAGCCCCACCACATGCTCCTCCACGTCGGCCCGCGGACGCTGGTCATCGTGCCCGGCGACCGCGAGGACGCCATCCTGACCCTGGCGGCTGCGCACATCGCCGACCGGCCGTCCGCGCCCGACGTGGTCGCGCACCTCGAGAGCCTGGTGGGCGCGACGCCGGGGGCGATCGGCGCAGGCCCCGAGGGCAAGGCGCTGGGGATCGTGCTGACCGGTGGCTACACGCCCCGCCCGGAGGTGCTCGACGCGGTGCGCAACGCGGGCATGTTCGCGGCCATCGTCCCGGACGACACCTACACGGTCGCGGCCGAGGTCCACGACCTGCTCGTGAAGACCCATCCCGAGGACACGGGCAAGATCGAGCTCATCAAGGCGCTGGTCTGGGAGCACCTGATGATGGACCGGTTCCTCGAGGTCGCCGCCGAGGCGCGGTTCGACTAGCCCGCCCGGGCGAAGCGCGGCAGGAAGCGCCGGTTCGCCGCGAGGACCGCCGCGAGCAGGCCCGTCGCGCCGCTCGAGCAGCTCCGGCTTGCGGTCCAGGGCCTCGCTCGACCCCGGGGCCCCGTCGCTCTGCTCGCGTAGCCCCCGCGAGGCGCCCCGCACCGGGCACACTGGGAGCGATGACCCGCCGCGGTGCCGCCGCGGGGCCCGCGAGCCCCGTCTCACCCAGCCCCACCGGCACCGCCGAGCCCGAGCCGGAGCCCCCGGTCCTCTCCATCGTCCCGTCCTGGGTCACCTACGGGTTCCAGTTCATCGCGATCGGGGCCTGGACCGCGTATGCCACCGTCTACTTCGCGGAGCTGGGCCTCGACCTCGCGATCATCGGCGTGCTGGCGGCCGTCCCGGCCGCTGTCGCCGTCGTCGCGGGCCCGCTGTGGGGCCTCGTGGCCGATCGGCTGGGCGACATGCGCGCGCCGTACCTCGTGGCAGCGCTCATCGCCGCGGGGGCCGGCCTCGCCCTCGCCGGGGCGCCGGACATGCCTGGGCTCGTGATCGCCGTCCTCGTGCTCTCCGTGGGGTCCGCCGGCCTTACGCCGCTCCTGGACGCCCGGACCATCCAGCGCATCTGGCCGCGCCGCGAGCGGTTCGGGCAGGCCCGGGTCGCGGGGTCGCTGGCGTTCATGGTCGGGACGACCGGGACCGGGATCATCATCGCCGCCACGGAGCTGCGGGCCCTGTTCGTGGTCTATGCGGCGTCAATGGCCGCGGCAGGGCTCGCGGCCGCGGTCCTGCTGGGTCGACCGGACCGCGCCCAGCGGGTGGGCTCGGTGGGTCCGGTCGCGGCCCTCCGCCTGCTGCGGCTGCCGGGGCTCGGGCTGTTCTTCGCCGGGTCCTGCGTCATGTGGGTGTCGGCCGTGGGCTCCATGACCCTGTTCTCGCTGCGCGTCGTGGAGCTGGGCGGCGACACCACGCTCGTCGGCGTGGGCTGGGCGACTTCGGCGCTGTTCGAGGTCCCGATCATGGTCCTGTTCTCGAGGCTGGTGCGACGGCTGGGCGTGGAGCGGCTGATCTTCGCCGGGTCGCTGCTGTTCATCGCGCGGGCGGTGCTGTGGACGCTGGCCGGCAGCCCGGCCTGGCTGATCGCGTTCACCTCGCTCGGCGGCAGCGGCTACGCGCTCGCGATGGTGGGCACCACCAGCTATGTCGCGTCGCGCGTGCCGGCGAACCTCCAGGCGACCGCGCAGGCCCTGTTCGGCAGCACCACCTTCGCGTTCGGGACCATCGCCGGGGCGATCCTCGCCGGCCAGGTGGCGGAGATCGGCGGGCTCTGGGCGGTCTTCCCGGCCGGCGGCGTCGTGGCCGCGATCGGGGCGGTCCTCATCGGGCTGGCACTGCGGCAGGGCCGAGCGACGGCGTAGGCCGGGGCGAGTCGCGGGTCAGCGGCCTCGCGGGTATCCGCCAGGGGATGTCAGGGCGGGGCACCCCTCGGAGCTGGTGGCCCGGGATGACGATACGGGGGGCGAGCTCCTCGAGGTGATGCGCCGGCTCATCCCGTGGAGGATCCGACGACCGCCTGGGTCGTCGCCAGCGGCCGTTGAGCGGCACGGATCGACCACGGAATCGGCCTCCCGACGGCCCCGAATGGGACGGCTGCTCACGGACCGGCGTCCTGACGTGGTCGACCTGTGACTGCCCGGCACGATCGGCGCCTGCGGGCTGGATCGTCATGACCGCGACCGTGGGGGCGGGCCCGTGAGCCGCGGGATGACTCCGGCGTCACCCGCTCAGAGCACCCGCTCGTTGTCGATGAGGCGGACCTCGTCGATCCGGACCGCGAGCGACAGCAGTGCCCGCCCGGCGACCGTCGCCAGCTCCTCGAGGGAGTCCGGGTCCGCCACCGACACGTAGTCCGGCGTCGCCGCGGGCTCCGACGCCAGGACCGCCAGCATCGCGTCGCGCACCGCTGCCGCGGACCCCTCGCCGGATCGCACGCACTCGGCACCCGCCAGGAGCGCACGCCGCAGGACGGACGCCCTCGCGCGACCCTCGGACGTCAGCCGCGCGTTCCGCGACGACATCGCGAGGCCATCCGGCTCCCGCACGGTCTCGCATGGGACGACCTCGGTCGGCAGCGCGAGGTCCAGGGCCATGCGCGAGATCACCCGGACCTGCTGGTAGTCCTTGAGCCCGAAGTAGGCCCGCTCCGCCCCAACCAGCGCGAACAGGATCGCGACCACGGTCGCCACCCCGTCGAAGTGCCCGGGCCGCGCCGCGCCCTCGAGCGGTAGCGAGATGGCCCCCACGCTGACGACGGTGTCGAAGCCCGGCGGGTAGACGGCCTCCGCGGTGGGCGCGAACACGATGTCGACACCCGCCGCCTCGGCCTTCGCGAGGTCGCGCGCCTCGTTGCGCGGGTACCGCTCGAAGTCGGCCGTCTCTCCGAACTGCTTCGGGTTGACGAAGATCGACATGACCACGGTCGCGCTCTCCGCCCGCGCCCGCTCCACGAGCGAGACGTGCCCCGCGTGGAGCCAGCCCATCGTGGGTACGAGGCCGATCGGCCGCGGCGCGGAGGACAGGACCGCGCGGAGCTCGGCGCGGGTGCGGACGACCTGCACGAGGGGTGGCGTTTAGAGGTCGCGGTCGAGCGGGATCCCGCCGAGCTCGATGAGGTCGCCGGCGCGGTCCTGGTCCGTCCGTCCCAGCACCTCGTCGAGCACCGACGGGTCCATCAGCACGGTCTCGGGGGGGCCGGGAAAGTCGCCGGCCTCCACGTCCGCGCGGTACGCCTGGATCGCCGCCAGGATCGTCCCGCGGAGGTCCGCGTACTTGCGCGCGTGCTTCGGCGTCCAGTCGCCCCAGCCGAGCGTGTCGCTGATGACCTGGATCTGGCCGGAGCACCCGGCACCCGCGCCGATCCCGATCGTCGGGATCCGCAGGCGCTCCGTGATCGCCTGGGCGAGCTGTCCCGGGACCAGCTCCAGCACGACCGCGAAGGCGCCGGCCTCCTGGACCGCGAGGGCATCGGCGAGCAGCGCGCGCGCCTGCTCCTTGTTCTTGCCCTGGACCCGCACGCGGCCGATGGCGTTGATCGCCTGCGGCGTCAGCCCGATGTGGGCCATCACCGGGATCCCGGCCCGGACCAGCGCCTCGATCGTGCGGGCGCTGCGGACGCCGCCCTCGAGCTTGACCGCCTGCGCGCCACCCTCGCGCAGGAAGCGGCCGGCGTTGGCCACCGCGTCCTCGGGCGTGGAGTAGGACAGGAACGGCATGTCCCCCACGACGATGGCGCGCTTGCTGCCCCGGACCACGGCCTTGGTGTGGTGGAGCATCTCGTCCATCGAGACACGGACGGTCGTGTCGTAGCCCAGCATCACCTGCGCGAGCGAGTCGCCCACGAGGATCAGCGGGATGCCGGCCTCGTCCACGAGCGCGGCGGTGGGAAAGTCGTACGCGGTGATCGTCGCGATACGCGTGCCGTCGGCGTACAGCTTCGCGATGTCGACGACCGACAGCCGGCGGACGGTCTCGGACTGGGCGCTCATCGGGTGGTCTCCATGTCAGGAAGTGTGCGCCCGGGCGTCGCGAGCGTCCAGCACCCCCACCACGCGGTCCAGGAGCCGGTCCGCAACCTCGCGCTTGGTGAGCAGCGGCAGGTCGTCGCGCGAGCCGTCGGCGGCCAGGATCACGACCCGGTTGGTGTCGGTCCCGAACCCGGAGCCGGGCTCCGAGACGTCGTTCGCGACGAGGAGGTCCGCGCCCTTGCGGCGGAGCTTGTCCGGGGCGCGATCGAGCGAGCCAGTCTCGGCGGCGAACCCGACGATGATCGGGCGGGGCTCCATCTCCCGGGCGCGCGCGCCCACCTCGGCGAGGATGTCCTCGGTCGGCACGAGCTCCAGGGTCATGCCCTCGCCGCGGGTGAGCTTGGTGTCCGCGGCGGCCCTGGGGCGGAAGTCGGCGACCGCGGCGGCCATGACGAGGACGTCGGCCGGGTGGTCGATGACGGCGTCGATGACCGCGGCGCGCATCTGGGCGGTGGACTCGGCACGGACGACGGACGCGCGGGCCGGCAGGTCCATCTCGACCCGCCCCGCGACGAGCGTCACGCGCGCGCCGCGCGCCAGCGCTGCCTCGGCGATCGCGACGCCCATCTTGCCCGTGCTGCGGTTGCCGATGAACCGGACGGGATCGATAGCCTCCGCCGTCCCGCCGGCACTCACGACCACGTGGCGGCCCTCGAGGTCCGGCTCGACCCAGGGTTCCGTGGCGGGCGGTCGTTCCGCGGCGTCGGGCTGGCGCACGGGCCGGCCTTCGACCGCGGCCACCACCGCGTCCACGATCAGCGGCAGGTCCGCGAGCCGCCCGATCCCGCTCTGCCCGGACGCCAGCGACCCGATCTCCGGGGGCACGATCCGGTACCCGAAGTCCCGCACGAGGCGCGCCACGTTGTCCCGCGTCGCCCGGTGGGTCCACATGTCGCCGTCCATCGCGGGCGCGACCACCACCGGCGCGCTCGTCGCGAGGCATGCCGCGGTCACGGTGTCGCTCGCGATCCCGTTCGCCATCGCGCCCAGCCAGCGCGCGGTCGCCGGGGCGATCACGAGCGCGTCGGCCGCGTCCGCGACCACGATGTGGCCGATGCGCTGGTCCGGCAGCAGGCCCAGGACGTCGGTCTCGACGGCGTGGCGGCTCAGGGCCCCGAAGGTGAGGGGGCCGACGAACTGTTGCGCCGCCGGCGTCAGCATCACCACGACATCCGCGCCCTCCATGCGCAGGAGCCGCAGCAGCTCCACGGCCTTGTACGCGGCGATCGACCCGCAGACGCCGAGGCCGATCAGCCGGCCCTCGAGGCGCCCGCTCATCGCGTGCCGTCCACGGGCTCGCCGCCCGCGACCTCGTGGTAGAGGATCGCAAGGCCCTTGAGGGTGAGGTCGGGGTCGATGGCCTCGACGCCGTCGACGTCCCTGGCCCAGGGCTCCATCGAGAGGCCGCCGGTGAGGATCCAGCGGACCTGGTCCAGGCTCGTGCCCGTGAGCTCGGCGAGCTCCTGGCGGATCCGCGCGAGGAGGCCGGTCACGGCGGCCTGGTAGCCGAAGACCGTGCCGCTCTGCATCGCGCTCACGGTGTCGCGGCCGATCGCCCGGTCCGGCGTCCGGAGCTCGATCCGCGGCAGGCGCGCGGTGTTCCCCGCCAGCGCCTCGAGGCCGAGCTTCAGGCCGGGGGCGATCGCGCCACCCAGGAACGCGCCGTCAGGGCCGACGCAGTCGTAGGTCGTGGCCGTGCCCATGTCCACGACGACCGCCGGGCAGCCGTACAGCCGCTGGGCGGCCAGGGCGTTCACGATCCGGTCGGGGCCCACCTCGCTCGGGCGGTCCACGCGGATGGCGATGGGGACGGTGCCGGGGGCGGCGACGAGGATCGGGATGCCGCGGCGGTTCGCGACGGCCTCGACCATCGCCGTCTGCGAGGGGACCACCGACACGAGGGCCGCGGCGCTCACGCCATCGAGGGTCCGCTCGTCGAGCCCGAGGAGGCCCTCGAGCAGCAGCTCCATCTCGTCGGCGGTCGATGCCCGGTTCGTCGCCGCGCGCCGCGTGGCCACGATGGACCCGCCGTCCAGGAGGCCCAGCGTCAGGTTGGTGTTCCCGATATCGACGGCGATGAGCATGTCGGGATGATACGCGGGCCCCCGGCAGCCGCGGCACTCGAGCCGCCCACCATCGCCCCGACCGTGCAAACTCTACCCACCCGCAACCATCCCCCCGCGTTACGATCCGCCGTGTCGTGACGCCCCCGGGAGGGCGGCGCGGCGAGCCGCTAGTCCAGCCCCTTCGAGCACGAGGTTGGAGCCCACCGTGGCGAGCGATCCGCCCGCGAAGTTCTTCGTCAACCAGGGTCTCGTGACCAGCCGGACCGACGTCCAGCACCTCCTCCGTCCGATCCTCAAGCAGACCGTCTCGTACCGGTTCTACCGGGGACGGGACCTCGTCGCGCACGGGACGGGATGGGTGGAGCGGATCGTCGCGGACGAGCCGGGGGTGTCGACGTACTTCACGCCGATCGCGATCACGATCAACGTGGACTCCTTCGAGCATCTCGAGTTCGAGACGCGCCCCGACCAGCTGCTCGTGTACACCCTGGTGCAGGGCGACGAGCGGGTGGTCATCGAGTTTGTGCCGGGTCGCGGCGATGACGGTGAGGGGCCGTCGATGCCGCGCCAGCTGGAGCTCGGCATGGAGGGCTTCGTCCAGATGGAGCTTCTCGGCCTCGAGGGATCCGAGGAGTAGCCGGAACCGCCGGCCCCCGAAGACTCCGGGCTACCGGCCTCGCTCGCCCCGCGCGTAGGGGATTCCGAGGGCGGCCGGCGCGCCGATCCGCTTGCGCATCGCCTCGCGTGACCCGGCCACGAGCGCGACCAGGACCAGCGCGTAGGGGAGCATCTCGAGGAAGAACGTGTTCGGGTGGTACTGGAAGAAGGGGTTCGCCAGGCCGAGGATCGTGGGCGGCAGCTGCATCGCCAGGGTGAGCTGGACGACCGCGCCGAACAGATAGGCGCCGGCCGCGGCCCGGAACGGCGACCACTGGGCGAAGATGACGAGCCCCACCGCGATCCACCCGCGCCCGTTCACGGTGAGGGCACCAAACCAGCCCGGCTGCACGGCGAGCGTGATCGTCGCCCCGGCCAGACCGGACAGCATCCCGCCCACGAACACGTACCGGTAGCGGGTCGCGTACACGCTCACGCCGAGCGCGTCCGCGGCTGCGGGCTCCTCGCCCACCGCCCGCAGGTGAAGGCCGGGCCGTGTCCGGTTGATCCAGTACCAGACTGCCGGCACCAGCAGGTAGCCGACGTAGACCAGGATGCTCTGCTCGGTGAACGCGATCGGCCCGAGCACCGGGACCTGCGAGAGCACCGGGACGGAGAAGCGGGGCAGGAGGGAGATGGCTCCCGCCTTGCTGAGCCCCTCCCCGAGCACGGCCGCCAGGCCGGATCCGAGGAACGTCAGCGCCAGGCCGGAGACGACCTGGTCCGCGCGGAAGGTGATCGTGATGATCGCGTGGAGCAGGCTGAGCAGCCCGCCCGCGAGCATCGCGGTCGCAACGCCGAGCCAGGGGTTGCCGGTCGACACGGCGGTGGCGTAGCCCACGACGGCGCCGATGAGCATCATCCCCTCGACGCCGAGGTTGATCACCCCGGCTCGCTCGGCGAGGATCTCGCCCACGGCCGCGAACAGGAGGATCGTTCCGACCGCGATCCCGGCCGCGGCGATCAGCTGGAGGTCCACGCTACCCCTCCACGCCGGCGACCGCGCCCGCGACCGAGGGGCGACGGGCGAGGCCGACCCGGTAGCGGAGGAAGACCTCGCTCGCGATCAGGCAGAACAGGATGATCCCCTGGATCATCCCCGGCACGCCCGAGGGCTGGATCTCGCGGCCGGCGAGGATCAGCGCCCCGAACAGGATCGCGACCGGCACGACCCGCAAGGGGTGGAACTTCGCCAGGTACGCGACGATGATCGCCGTGTACCCGTAGCCGGGCGAGAAGTTGTCCTGGAGGCGGTGCACGACGCCCGAGATCTCCGCCATCCCGGCGATCCCGGCCAGACCGCCGGAGATCGCGAACACGAGCAGGATGTTCCGGGCGATCCGGATGCCGGCGTACCGGGCCGTCCGCGGGCTGTCGCCGATGAGCCGGATCTCGTACCCCCAGGCGCTGCGCTGCACGATGAACCAGACGGCCACGGCGGCGAGCAGTGCCAGGAGGAAGCCGGCGTGGACGGTGAGGCCGCGCAACGCCGGGACGGCATCGGCAAGGTCGCTGAGGCGTGGCAGCCAGGCCGTGGTCGGGAACTGCTTGCTCATCTGGAAGCCGCCCTCGGTCCACGGCCCGAACACCCAGTACTGGATCCAGGCGAAGGCGATGCTGTTGAGCATCAGCGTGGCGATGATCTCGTTGACGCCGAACCGTGCCTTGAGCACGCCGGGGATGAGGCCCCACAGCGCGCCACCCAGGAACCCGGCGACCAGCATCGCGCCCAGCAGGATCGGTCCGGGCGCGCCGGCGGGCACGAGCGGGACGAGCACGACCGCGCTCGCCGCCCAGGCCCCGAACAGCAGCTGGCCCTCCGCGCCGATGTTCCACAGCCGCATCCGGAAGGCGAGCGCACAGGCGAGGCCCGTCAGGATGAGCGGGGTCGACTTGACGAGCGTGTCCGAGATGGCGCCGACGCTGCCGAGCGAGGAGCCCACGATATGGAGGTAGACCCGGATCGGGTCGGCGCCCGCGAGCATCAGGATGAGGCCCGAGACGACGAGGGCGACGATGAGGGCGACGGTCGTCAGCGCCGGCGACAGCCAGCGCGAGGCCTCGAGCCGGGGCTCCAGGCGCAGCGTGAACGGCAGCCTCATCGGCCCCCACCCTCGGCGACCGGCCCGGTGGCGGTGTTGCCTCCATCGCCGCCCGTCATCAGCAGCCCGATCCGGTTCACGTCGGCGTCGGCAGCATCCATGATCCCGACGATGCGGCCCTCGTACAGCACGGCGATCCGGTCCGACAGGCTGAGCACCTCGTCGAGGTCCTCCGAGATGAGCAGGATGGCGGCGCCCGCCGCGCGCCGCTCCATGAGCAGGCGGTGTGCGGATTCCACGGCGCCCACGTCGAGCCCGCGCGTGGGCTGGACGGCGATCATCAGACGAGGCTCGGACTCGATCTCGCGGGCGAGGATCAGGCGCTGGATGTTGCCGCCCGAGAGCAGGCGCGCCTGCGTCTCGACGGACGGGGCCGAGATCTCGTAGCTATCCTTGAGCTCGGTCGCGGAGGCCCGGGCGGCACCCATGTCGATCGTCCAGCCGCGGGCGATCGGCTTGGCGCGGTACCGCTTCATGATGAGGTTGTCGACCAGCGACAGGTTGGGCGCGGTGCCGACGCCCGTCCGATCCTCGGGGACGTGCGCCACGCCTCGCTGGATCGCCTTGCGCACCGGCCGGTTGGCCATGTCCTCGCCGCCGACCAGGACCCGACCGCGGCATTGGCGGAGGCCGCTGATGACCTCAGCCAGCTCGCTCTGGCCGTTGCCCGCGACGGCCGCGATCCCGACGATCTCGCCCGAGCGGACCTGGAGGTCGACGCCGCGCAGCGCCGGGACGCCCTTGTCGCCCTCCGCCTCGACCTGTTCGAGGGACAGCACGACGTCGCCGGGGGGCAGCCACGTCCGCTCGAGGCTCTCGAGGACCTCGCGGCCGACCATCAGCCGGGCCAGCTGGGGCTTGGTCATGCCTGCCGCCGGGAGCCCCTTCGCCGTCACCCTGCCCCGGCGCATGACGGTGACCCGGTCCGCGATGGCGACGACCTCACCCAGCTTGTGGCTGATGAACACGATGCTGCGCCCCGCCGACGTCATGGACCGCAGGGTCCGGAACAGGTCGTCGATCTCCTGCGGGGCGAGGACCGCGGTGGGCTCGTCCAGGATCAGGACCCGGGCGCCGCGGTAGAGCACCTTGAGGATCTCGACCCGCTGGCGCTCGCCGACGGACAGCTGCCAGACCTTGGCGCGCGGGTCGATGCGGAGGCCATGCTGCTCCGCGAGACGCGCGATCTCCACGTCCTGCCTGTCCAGCCGCAGCCGGAAGCGGGGCCGGTCGAGGCCGATGAGGACGTTCTCGGTGACGCTCATCGAGGCGACCAGCGTGAAGTGCTGGTGGACCATCCCGAGCCCCGCGGCGATCGCGTCCCGCGGGGAGCGGAACGCCACGGGCCGCCCGTCGATGAGGATCTCCCCCGCATCGGGCTGGTACAGCCCGTCGAGGATGTTCATGAGGGTGCTCTTCCCGGCGCCGTTCTCGCCGAGGAGGGCGTGGATCTCGCCGGCCGCAAGCACGAGATCGACGCCGTCGTTGGCGACGACGCCCGGGAACCGCTTGACGATGCCGCGGAGCTCGACGGACGGCGCCGGGGTGGCGACGTCCGTCGGTTGCTGTCCGTTCACCTGGTGGTCGTCGATGTCGGTGGGTGCTCCGCGCATGTGCTCGGCACCCACCCGCATCGCGATCCGTGCGCCTAGTTGCCGAGCGCCGGGAGCTCGGCCGCGATCCCCTCGTTCCACCAGTACATGCAGGTCTTGCACTCCGAGCCCGGGGCGCCGGGCGGGAACTGGTCGAGGTCGGACTGCACGAGCTTCTGCCCTGCCGGGAGGAGCTCCTTGCCGGTGTTGTCGACGAGGGGCCCCGCGAAGACATCGAAGCGGTCGAAGCTGCCGTCGAGCATCTTGGCGAGGGTGTCCTTGACGAGGGTGAGGTCGGCGGCCGGAAGGTCCGCCACGCCCTTGCGGGGCTGCTCACCGGCCATGAAGCCGAGCAGGCCCATGGCCTTCGAGTTGGCGTCGAAGTACTCGTAGCCGGCGGTGTAGGTCTTGGCCTTGACCTGCTCCGCGATGCGCGTGTACTCCGGGCCCCAGATCCAGTACGGGGCGGTGAGGCAGGCATCCACCTTGCAGGAGGCCGGGTGGTCGTAGGTGACGCCCCACTTGCCCTTCTCCTGGGCGACGTCCGCGTTGGCGCCGGTGTCGGCGCCCGTGAACACGACCTGCGCGCCGGCGTCGAAGAGGGCGGTCGCGCCGGCCTTCTCCTTGATCGGGTCGTGCCACGAGTTGATGAACACGACGTCCATCGTGCAGGCGGGGCACGTCACCTTCACGCCACGCATGATCGCGTTGCCGAGCCGGAGCTCCTCCGGGATCGGGAAGGTCGCCATGTACCCGATCTTCGGGTTGCCGTCGGCCTTGGCGCGGGAGCCGGCGAGCATGCCGGCGAGGTACTTGAAGTCCTCCATCGCGCCGAAGAAGTTGCCGAAGTTCTTGCCGTTGCTCTTGTAGCCGGTCAGGTGGAGGAACGTCTGGTCGGGGTACTCGGTGGCGACGGCCTCCATCGGGTCCATGTACCCGAACGAGGTGCCGATGATGAAGTCGAAGCCCTTGCGCGCGAGCGACCGGAAGGTCTGCTCGGAGTCGGCGCCTTCGGGCACGTTCTCGATGTAGGCGACGTGCGAGTTCGCCACGTGCTCGCACAGGTAGATCAGCCCTTCGTACTGGGCCTGGCTCCAGCCGCCATCGTCATGGGGTCCGATGAGGACCATGGCGACGTTGAACTTGCCCGCCTCGATCTCCGGGATCTGCGTGCCTGCCGCGGCACCCGCCGTACACCCCGTGCCCGACGCCGCTGCGTCCGACGCCGCTGCGTCCGACGCCGCAGGGCTGGAGGCTGCCTGCCCGCAGGCGCTCAGCGCCAGCGAACTGGCCATCAGCAACGTCAGGATCCGTCCTGTCCGACCGACCATCGATACATCTCCTCCTTCGCGGGACGCGGCTTCGCCTGGGCCGGGCCGCGTGACACGCCTCGCCGCCGGTCGCCGTGCTAAGCGGCCATCATAGGCTGCATCGCACCCCGCGAAGTCGCGCGCGCGTCGTCCCCGGGATGCCGTGGGGTTGCGGTCGCCGGCGCCGCCCGCCCCCGGTGGCGGCGCTCGGGCTACCATCCTGACGATGTTCCACCGGACCGAGCTGCCCCAGGGGCCGCGCGTCATCTCCGCCCGGCTCCCGGGTTCCCGATCGGTCTCGATCGCCGCGTACGTCCTCGCGGGCTCGCGGCTCGAGGGTCCCGGCGAGGCCGGTGTCGCCCACTTCATGGAGCACCTGACCTTCAAGGGCACGCGCGGGTACCCGTCCAGCCGCGCCATCAGCGAGGCGATCGAGGGCGTCGGTGGGTCGGCGAATGCCGCGACGGACCGCGAATCCACCGTGTACTGGGCCCGTGTGCCGCGCCGCGAGGCCGCCCGGGCGATGGACGTGCTGGGCGAGCTGGTGGTGCGGCCCCGCCTCGACGAGGCCGACATCGACCAGGAGCGGACGGTCATCGTGGAGGAGATCCGCTCCTACCTGGACGACCCGTCCGAGTACTGCCAGATGCTGATCCAGACGGCGCTCTTCGGCGAGGGGCCCCTCGGCCGCGAGATCTGTGGCGACGAGGCGGGGATTCGCGCGCTTCCAGGCACCGTGATCCACGACTTCTGGCGGACGATGTACCGGCCGTCGAACACGGTCGTCGCGATCGCCGGCGACCTCGCGCCCGAGGAGGCGCTCGAGCTCGCCGCGACGGCGTTCGGGACGGGGGACGGCGTCGTGCCCGTGGCTGCGCCCGCACCCGCCCTGCCGGCCGGCACGCGCGTGCTGACCGGGAAGCGCGACACCTCGCAGGCCCAGCTCTCGATCTCCGTGCCCGCGCTGCGCCGTGACCATCCGGATGCCTGGAACCTGGCCGTCCTCAACGCCGTGCTGGGCGACGGGATGTCGAGCCGCCTGTTCCTCGGTGTGCGCGAGGAGAAAGGCCTGGCCTACGACGTGAGCTCGGGCGTGGTTGAGTACGCCGATGCGGGGGCGATGGAGATCTCCGCGGGCGTGGACCCGGCCCAGCTCCCCGCGGCGATCGAGGCGATCCTGGCCGAGCTGATCCGGCTGGGGGACGATCTCGTGCCCGTCGAGGAGCTGGCAAAGGCGAAGGCCTACCTCTCGGGCGGCCTGGAGCTGCGCATGGACGACACGCGTCATCTGGCGTCCTGGATCGGCGGGCAGGAGGCGCTCCACGATCGCGTCTACTCGCTGGACGACGCCCTCGCCTCGGTCGAGGCCGTCCGGCGCGAGGACATCCGCCGCGTCGCCGACGAGCTGTTCCACGACGAGGCGCTGCGGATGGCCGTGGTGGCCCCGGCCCGGTACCTGCGGGGGCTGGACAAGCACCTCCGGCTGGCGCGATGACCGACGACGCCGGGCGCCCGATCCCGGACGAGCCCGTCGCGGGCGAGCTGCCGGGTGTCGAGGCCGACACGGAGGCGATCGCGACGACCGACCCGGAGCGCGACCCGGAGCCTGGCGCCCCGCCCGAGCCCGCGCCCGGATCGATGCTCGCCCCGGGAGGCCGGACCATTGCGCTGCGGCTCGCCCGTCTCCACCTGCGGATGGGCACCCTCGCGCTCGCGCGCGCCGAGCTGGAGTCCTACGCCGGCGGCGGCCTGCTCGACGAGCCGGCCCTGCTGGATCTCGCCGAGGCCCGGTGGCGCACCGGGGACCTCGCCGGCGCCGGCGAGGCGGCCAACGCGGCGATCAGCCGCGGCGTCGATGATCCGCTGGCATTCGTGATCGCCGCCGAAGCCGTCGCCGGCCTGGGCCGCCCGGGCGAGGCCCGGCGACTCGCGGCTCGCGCCGTCGAGGCGACCGGCGGCACGCTGGACACGCTCTTCGCCGGGATGCCGCGCAGCCTCATCTGGCCCGGGGAGCCGGTCCCCGTCGAGAGCCGCACACCGGTGGCCGCGACCGCGGCCGCGGCCGGGCGTGGGCGCACCGGCGAGGCGAGCGAGCCGGCGTCGGCGGCCGCGGCGGAGGCGTTCGCCGGCGGGCGCGGGGCGCTCGCGCGTGGCGACACCGCGTCGGCGGCCCTCAGGCTGGGCGTGGCCATCCGCCTCGAGCCCGGGTTCGCGCAGGGAGTCCTGGCCGCGATCGGCGAGCGCGCGTCGGAGCCGGTCTTCGCCCTCGTTGCCGGTGACGCGCTGCGGCTCCT
Source organism: Candidatus Limnocylindrales bacterium (assembly GCA_038250545.1). Lineage (GTDB taxonomy): Bacteria > Chloroflexota > Limnocylindria > Limnocylindrales > CSP1-4 > CAIXZV01. The sequence goes on from JBBSCF010000008.1 coordinate 90,873, forward strand.
CGGCCGTGAGCACGAGGCGCTCGCCGCGTACGACACGGCTCGAGGCAAGCCCAGGGGTCCCGCTGACGAGGGCACCCAGCCCGAGCTGCCGTGGCCGGACGACGAAGTCGACCTCGACTGACGCCCCGTCCAGCGACCCGGGCCCCGCCCGCGCTACCCTGTGCCTCCACCCGAACCACCCGCGCGATCCCGGCACGCCCGGGCGCCCAAGCTCCTGAGGCCCAGCAACCCCCATGGCGGATCTCCAGCGCACCCTCCTCCTCGTCAAGCCCGACGGCGTCCAGCGCCAGCTCGTGGGCCGGGTGCTGACCCGGTTCGAGGAGCGCGGGCTCAAGATCGTCGGCCTCAAGCTGGTCCACATCGACCGCGCCCTGGCCGAGCAGCACTACGCCGTCCACAGCGAGAAGCCCTTCTTCCGGGGTCTCGTGGACTTCATCACCTCGGGTCCGCTCGTCGCGGCCGCCCTGGAGGGGCCGAACGCGATCGCGATCGTCCGTGCGATGAACGGCGCCACCCGCCCGCACGAGGCTGCTCCGGGCTCGATCCGCGGCGACCTCGCGGTCGAGACCGCCCAGAACCTGGTCCACGCCTCGGACAGCGAGGAGAACGCGGCGGCCGAGCTGGCGCTCTGGTTCCGCTCCGAGGAGCTGCTCGCCTACGAGCGCGAGATCGACCGCTGGGTGCTCGCCCCCGGGGAGTAGTCGCCAGCCGGCTCGGGACCCGGGAACGGGCAGGGGGCCGGACCAACGCACGCAGGCTGGCCCCGGGATCGTCGATTCCGGGGCCGATCGCTGCCCGGGGCGCAGCCCTGCCCCGACGTCGCGTGCCGGTTCGCCCGGCCCGCGTCCGGCGCCCCGCGGTGCCTCGTCCGGCGCCCCGCGGTGCCGAATCATCACCAGCAATGCTGTTCGCGCCCACTCTGGCCCGTTCCGATCCGCTATCCGCCCGGTCGGGCCGCCGGAGAGTGCCTCCCGAGCACGGGTCGTGCTCGATCCGCGCCCGCAGACCCCGGTCCCGGGAGGCGGGACCCCGATCCTGCCGCCCGCCAGCACCCGCGGTGATAGCCCGTCCCGAGGTCGCCCGCTGCGGCACCTGGGTGTGGTGTCTGGTGACGCCTTGCTGTCCGGGCCCGACCGTGAGGGACGTTGTCCTCGTCCCGCACCGGCGGCCCGGGACGCTAGTCGCTGTCGCCGCTGAGGAGGATGGGCGCAGGCTCGGCGGCGGCGCCCGAGAGGTCCAGTGCCCCGTAGCTGGTGAGCGTCGCGAGGATCGCGAGCGCCAGGACGGTGCCCGACAGCAGCTCCGTGCGGTTGCGTCGCAGGGCCACCGCGAACCGCGCGCCCAGGGCCGCCGCCGCAGCGACCCTGTCCGGCGTCATGGCCCCCCGACGGGCGAGCCGGCGTGCCCGCGCCGCGGCGGTCGTGAGGGGCTCGTCGGCATCGGACCCGGGCAGCGCGGCCGCGGGTTCGGCCACGGCATCGGTCGTGGTCGCCTCGGCGGACCCGACGGCGACGACGGCCGCGACGGCGGCCCCGGGCTCAGCGTCGGCAGTCCTCGAACGGCCCCGGACGGGCCTCGTCACGGCGATCACGCCGGCGATCGTCGAGGTCGTCGTCGACGGCGCCTCGACCCCCTCGAGCTCCACCGCGAGCGTCTCCGGCGGGCGCCGCCGCAGGAAGATTCGCTCTGGCGTGGCGCCGTCGACCCGGCTCGTGACCCGCCCTGCGCCGAGGGCGAGCAGGCGCACGTACGTGGGCAGGGACAGGAAGCCGGCCGCGACCAGCAGCGCGTCGAACGGGCCGTCGGCCGCTAGCCGCGGGAGGGACATCCGCGCCTCGAACGCCACCCAGCCCGGCAACCCGAACGTCGCCACGACCGTTAAGGCCAGGCCCGCGGCCAGCAGCGGTGCCCGGCGCACCCAACCGCGCAGGTCGGGGATGCTGCGGGTCCCGAACCGCTCCTCGGCGACGGCCGCCCACAGCCCCAGGGCCGTCTTGCTCGCGGCGAGCGCAATGACCCAGGCCCGCCCGGGCCCCCATGCGTCGGGGTCCAGCGCGGCGATCGCGAGGAGCAGGAGGCCGGCATCGGCCACGACGAGGTACCCCACGGCGTGGCGCAGGTCGTCGTGGAAGAAGGCGGCGAGCGACGCGCCGACGAGGGTGAGCATGGCCAGCGCGATGAGGATCGCCCGCTCCCCGCCGAGCGGCAGCGCCAGGGGAGCGATGAGCCGGTCGACGGCCGCGAAGGCCACGACCGTGAACGGGACCGCGACCCACGCGAGCAGGAGCGGCAGCGTCTCGGGGGCCACGAGGTCCGTGAGCCGCGACACCCGGATGTGGAAGGGGAGGATCCCCCAGCGCCCCGCGACGGCCAGACCCACCGCGAGCGTCACGAGGCCCAGCACCGGGCCCGCGACCCCTGCGGCGGCTCCCGAGGCATCGTCGGTCGCGACGCCGCCGGCGAACAGCGCGAGCCGCGCCGCGATCGGCACGACCGCGAGGGCGACCAGCAGCCCGACGCCCGCGAGCAGCGTCACTCGCAGCTCCCGGGCCGCCGCCGCCACCCCGGCCGGCCCGTCCGCGCCCAGGATCACCACCAGGCTCGCGAGACCCGTCGCGGCCGCCGCGCCGGCGCCCAGGGCGAGGTCCGCGGACGCCATCGCGACGGTCCCCCCGGTCATCGCCGCCAGCGTCGCCGGCAGCAGGCCCCGGAGGCGGGGGAGCCCACCGAGCAGCCACGCGGCGAAGACGAGCAGCAGGCCCATCAGGCCCCACAACCCCACGACAAGGCGCAGATAGACCGTCGCGACCAGGTGCGCGTCGAACAGGCCGGTGATGGGCTGGCCGGTGTCCGTGAGGCGCCCGGGCCGCAGGAGGAACGCGTCGCCGGTGATCGCGAGCAGGGCCAGCACCCCAAGCAGCGCACCGATCCGGGTCGAGCGACCCCCGCGGGGCAGGCCCCACGCCGCGACCGCGGCGCCGAGGCCGCCGATGACGAGCACGAGCAGCAGGCGCATCCGTCAGGCCGCGGGGTGGCGATGGGCCTCGTCGGCGGCCCGGTGGCGGATCACGGCGTCCGGCCGCAGTGAATCCCGGATGACGAGGTCGCCGCCGCGACGGATGGAGCCCGCGATGACCGCGGCCACGCCAGCCCCCGAGACGGCCGCCAGGAGTGCCCCGCCGAGGGCCGCCACGTCGTCCGGCTGCCCGATCAGCGCGTTCGCGACGAGGCCCGCCGCGCCCACCAGCAGCAGCAGCCCCATGCCGAGCCGCAGCGTGTCGCGGGCGAGGACCACGTGCGGGATCGCCAGCGCGGCCAGCGCGACGGCCGCTCCGAGCGCCGCCTTCGGGACGGGCGAACCGGCGACCAGCGCGGTGGCGATGCCGCCCAGCCCCGGTCCATCCGCGGACCCGGCCGCGAGGGCCGTGCCCAGGGTGCCCGCGCCCAGCCAGCCGGCGGCGAACGCCGCGACGGCGATGGCGGCGGCGCCGGGCCAGCCGACGCTCGCCGCGGGGATCGCCACGGGCGAGCGACGGAGCGCGATCCAGACGAGATAGGTGCCCAGGGTGGTCCCGGCGAGGCGCGCGAGGAGGCCCACGGGACCCGGGAACGGCTCAGCGATGTACCCCGCGCCGACGAGGGCCAGGAGCAGCCCCAGCACGGCGAGGCGAGGGGTCGCGGCCGCCACGGCCGCGACGGCTCCGGCGACCACGAGGCCGGCGACGATGACGAGAACGGGCGTCATGGGCTCGGCGGACGGCGCGTCAGGGTGCCGCGGGGACGTCGGGGTAGATCGGGGTCTGGAGGATGCCCAGGGTGTTGACCGGCCAGTAGCGCAGGAACGCCCGGCCGATGACATTGGAGATGCTGATGGGCCCGAAGACGCGCGAGTCCGCCGACTTCTGGCGATGGTCGCCCATGACGAACAGATCGCCCGTCGGGACGACCCAGCGTGTCTGGTCCGGGGAGACCTCGGTGGGCTCGTTGACGCCCGCGTCGTTCTTGAAGGTGTACGCCTCGTCGAGCGCCACGCCATTGACGTAGACGCTCCCGTCGTCACGGACCTCCACCGTGTCGCTCGGCAGCCCGATGACCCGCTTGATGAACGGGGTGGGGTCGCTGGTCCAGGTCTCGGGCGGGTTGAAGACGACGACGTCGCCGCGGCCGTAGGCGTCCCAGTGGGGCGTCAGCTTGTCGACCAGCACGTATTGCCCCGGCTCCAGGGTCCGCTCCATCGAGTTCTGCTGCACCTGGTACGGCTGCGCGATGAAGTTCTGGATGACGAAGAAGATGATCAGGGTGAGGACGAGGGTCTCGACGACTTCGAAGAGACACCCGAGGCTGGATCTGCGGTCCACGAGCGGGGAGTATAGGGGTCGCGAGGCTTCCGGCCGGCGAGCGCGTGTGCCGGGCCCGGCTTGGCGGCTGTCGGCTGGTAGGGCCGTCCGGCCCGGGAGGTCCCGACGGAGGTTCGGATGCATAGGCCATGCGGGCCCCTGCATCCCATGCGCCAGGGTCCGGAAGTCGTTTGACCCGTGCTGATTCGCACGCATACACTCCGCCTGCCGACACGGTGGCTCCCCTGCGTTCCGAGCCCCGGTCTGCGACATGCCCACGTCGTGGCGCGGGCGCCCGCGCCCCGGCCCCCCCCCCGCCCCGGGCCCCCCCCCCCACCGGAGGTCTACCGCACGACCGCGGGGACCCACCCC
>JBBSCF010000009.1:0-95319 GCA_038250545.1 Candidatus Limnocylindrales bacterium
GTTGGGTGCCAGAACTTGTCTTTTTGGGTTTTTGGGGGGGTGGGTCTGGGGTGGGGGGCGCGCGGCCGCCCCCCCCTCGACGATCGGCGAGGCGGAGCGAAGTGGCCGCTACTGGTTGATGTAGACGTTCTTGAACAGTGACTGCCAGTACCAGAGCGAGTACGCCTCAACCCCGCCCAGCTTCTTGCTGACCGCCAGCGGCCAGCCCGGGTAGGCGGTGACGATGACCGGGGAGTCCTCGGCGATGATGGCCTGGGCCTCGATCATCAGCTCGGCGCGCTTCGCCTTGTCGTTGGGCAGGGTGTTCTGCTGCGCCAGCAGCTCGTCCACCTTCGCGTTCTTGTAGTTGGACGCGTTCGCGCCGCCGGCGACGGTGTTCTCGGACGCGAAGTTCGGGCGCAGGTTGCCGGACGGATCCGGGAAGTCCGAGCCCCACGAGCCAAGGAGGATGTCGTAGTTGGTGTGGTCACCGAACTGCATCGACACGCTCTCCTGGTAGCTGACCTTGCGCGCCTCGATGTTGATGCCGACTTTGGCCATGTCGGCAATGAACGCCTCAGCGGCGCCCTTCACGGACGGCGTCGACTCGTAATACGCGATGGTCGTGCCGTTGAGCTGGTCCGCCACGCCCGACTCGGCGAGGAGGGCCTTGGCCTTCTCGAGGTCCTGGTCATAGGCCGGGAGCTTGTCCCAGGCCGCCTGCCAGGCATCCTTCTCGAACGTCCACAGGGACGGGTTGACGAGGGTTGCCTTGGTGTCCAGGGCGTCCGTGCCGTAGTACAGCTGGCGGACCGATTTCTTGTCGAAGGCGTAGTTCATCGCCTGGCGGACCTTGACGTTGTCGAACGGCGCCTTCTGCGTGTTGAAGGTGATCCACTCGCCGTAGTAGGACGGGGTGAACGTAAGGTTGACCGTGTCGATCTGCTGGACCGTCGCGAACTGGTCCGACGGGACGTTGTTGATCAGGTAGTCGATCTCGCCTGTCTGGAGGCCGGCGACGCGGGTCGTGGGCTCCGGCAGGATCTTGATCGTGATCTCGTCGAGGTACGGGCCGCCGTTGGCCTTGTTCCAGTAGTTGTCGTTGCGGACGAGGCGCTGGTAGTCGCCGGTCTTCCACTCCTTGAGGGTGAACGGACCGGTCCCGATGGAGCCGACCGCCGGACTGCCGTAATCCTTGCCGGCCTTCGTCACGAAGGCCTTGGAGACCACGTGGGCCGCGGTGGAGGCCAGCGAATACTCGAACAGCGCGTCCGGCTCGGAGAGCGTGATCACGACGGTGGAGGCGTCAGGCGCCTGGACGTCCTTGACCTTGGCCAGCATCCAGCCAACGTACGAACCCAGGTTGGGGTCACGGATGCGGTTGAGGCTGAAGACGACGTCATCGACCGTCATCGGGGTGCCGTCCGAGAAGTTGACCCCCTGGCGGATCTTGAGCGTGTAGGTCAGGCCGTCGGGGCTGATGGTGTACGACTCAGCCAGGTTGGGGCAGACCTTGGTGTCCTGCTCGCAGAAGACGAGCAGCGGCTCCGTGATGCTCGAGGTCGCGAGACCCGAGACGAAGTCGTAGTCGAAGGCCGGGTCAACCGAGGTGGGCTCGCCCTCGATGGCGGTGGTGATCGAGCCGCCCTGCTTGGGCGTGCCAGCGACGGCCGGGGCCGACGTGGCGGCGCCGCCGTCGGCCGGGGCGGCCCCGGACGGGGCAGGGGTGGCGGACGAACCGCCACAGGCGGTGGCGAGAATCGCCACGACCGCGACAAGCACGGCCACGCGACTTCCGTGCCGGCGCACTGGATCCATTCCCTCAGACTCCTTGCAGCGTGGTGGAGACAGCAGATTGGGCTTTCTGCAAACCGAATTGGGCTTTCTGCAAACCGAATTGCTGCATGATATCGCCGCATCCGGGGTTGTGGGTACGCGCTGCACAGATACGGATGGGTTTCCGCTCGGCGCCCGCGGTCGTCTGGCGCACCAGGGGCGGCCTCCGAGCCGTGCCTCCGCCCGGCCGCCCCGGACGGCTCAGACGCGCCTTCTGGGGCCCCGGGCGAGGGCGATCGGCTCGCCCCAGGCGCGTGCGTGCTCGGATTGCCGCCGCGCCGGCTGGGCGGGAGACAGCCGCCGACCAGAGGTGCTGACCTCGCCGGACGCGGGTCTGGCGGTTGCCCGTCGGGCGTCCGACGGATCGCCGAGACCGTCCCCGGTGGTCGATGGCGCCCCCACGCGACCCGACCAGCCGCCGCCCTCGGCGTCGATCAGCCGCTCGAGCTCGCCCTGGTCGAGGAACATCGCTCGGCAGTCCTCGCATTGATCGATCAGCAGGCCGCTGCGCTCGTACGGCCGCATCCGTCCGCCGCACTTCATGCAGGTGTTGCTGGCCGTGGCTGTCATTGCATCCTCCTGCCCGTGGATCGCGAATGGCGCGACCTGGTCGTCGGTCCGGTGCCCAGGGCCGACGGAGACTTGCGGCCATACCCTGCGCGGACAGGGACGGCGTGGGTGGGTGCGTGTCCTCGCATCGGCGACCTCCGGCAGCGGCTGCCGAAGGTCTCGTCCGTCCGCCATGCGGACCCGCGGACCGGGCGCATACGCGCCGTGGTGACGATCCAACGGAGGAGGACTACTCCCCTTCGCACAACGATGGTACGCCAGGATCGTCCGCGAGGTCCCCGGCCGAAGGTCACCGCTGGGGGTGCCCGGGCCGGCTTCAAGGCACATCCTGGAGATCGGCGGCGCGGCCGTGCGCGGGCTCGGGCCGTCGCGGATGAGCGCGATTGACGTGGCTGCCCGATCGTTGGATGCTTCCCGGCGCACGCACCCGAGGGACTGATGGCGGCGCCGGACTACACCAGCGCGCTCATGTCGCCCACGACGGGCCACCCCGGCGAGTTCGCCGGGCGGGCGCCGGACACGGCGGCGGTCGAGGAGCTCCGCGAGCGACCCCTGCGGGTGTTCGCGATCGATCCCGCGCGTGGATCCGGCCCCCGGAACGTCGTCACGCTGCGGCTCCCGTACGAGCACCTGGAGCCCGGCCCGATCGGGCAGTCGGTGGCCGTGATCGACCAGGACATGGGGCGCGGCCTGGGGTTCGGCGACGGCGCATCCGAGCCCGTGACCTATCCCGGGGTGGACCTCGACGCGCGCGAGGTGCTGCTCGCCGGCGGCCTCGAGCCGTCCGAGGTGGACCTCCAGTCCCACCAGCAGATGGTCTACGCGGTCACCATGCGCACGATCGGCGCCTTCGAGCGGGCGCTGGGCCGGCCCATCCGCTGGCCGTGGGCGTCCGCCGCCCGGGACCGGCCCGAGGATCGCCTGCGGATCTACCCGCACGCGAGCGAGATGGCCAACGCCTACTACGACCCCGGCACCGGGGCCCTGTACTTCGGGTACTTCCGGCGGGCGCCGGGTCCCGGGGCGGCCGCCGACGAGATCGTGTACACGGCCCTCTCGTACGACCTCATCGCCCACGAGGTGACCCACCCCATCGTCGCCTCCGTCCTGCCGTTCGCCTTGGGGGCCACCACCCCGGACGGGCAGGCGTTCCACGAAGGGTTCGGCGACCTCGTCGCGATCCTCCAGCACTTCGCCTTCAACGACCTCGTGGTGGAGACGATCATCGGCACCGGCGGCCGGATCCACGACCAGCACCTCGCCGCAGACCTCGACGCGGGGGCCGGCGGCCGAGCGATCCGGGCGGAGGTCGCGAGGTCGAACCCGCTGCTCGAGATCGGCGGGCAGTTCGGTGAGGCGGTCGGCATGGGCGGCCCGGTCCGCCGGGGCCTGGTCGGCGAGCCGGACCCGGCGGCGCTCGAGACGACGACCGAGGCCCACGCCCGCGGCGCGATCCTGCTCTCGGCGGTCTTCGACGCCTTCGTGACGGTCTACGCGCGCCGGACGGCCGACCTGCGCCGGATCGCCGGCCTGCCCCGCGCCAACGCCGTGATCTCGCCCGACCTCGCGCTCCGCATGGCGGCGGAGGCGATGAAGGCCGCGGAGCACTTCCTGACGATCTGCATCCGCGCCCTCCACTACTGCCCGCCGACCGAGATCGGGTTCGGCGACTACCTGCGGGCGCTGATCACCTCCGACCGCGAGGTGGTCCGCGATGACCCGTTCGGGTATCGACAGGCGCTGATCGACTCCTTCCGGGCCCGCGGGATCCCCGCGGAGGGCGTCACGTCGTACACCGAGGAGGGCCTCTGCTGGCCCGCGGCCCAGGTCGCGCTGCCGGACGGCTGGGCAACCGACGCGGGATCGCTCGAGGACGGCATCCGGGCCCACCGCGAGGCCTTCGGGTTCGACGCCCGGCGCGATCTCGACTTCGCGTCACGGGTCACGCGGCCGGCGCGGCGCCTCGGCCCCGACGGGGTCCTCTCGACCGAGACCTCGGTGCAGGTGGTGCAGCGGGGCCGGCGTGGCGCGGCCGGCGTTGGCGCCACGATCGTGTTCGACGCCGCCGACCGGCCGAAGTACGTCATCAGGCGGGGCCCGGACCCGGCTTCAACGGCCGCCAGGCCTGGACGCCGGCATGCCGCGTCCGCGACCAACACCCCTGGCCCCGCCCGCCTCCCGGACATCGACCGGTCGGCGACCACGCCCGAGCGCCGGACGCTCAAGACCTTTGCGTTCGACCCCGGCCGCGGCGGCGCCTCCAACAGGCTGTCCCTGAGCCTGCCCTACGAGCCGCTCGGTCCGGGCCCGGTCGGGCGCACCGTGGCCGTCGTCGACTACGACGCCTCGAACGACCGCTACTACCCCGCCGTGGACCTCGACACCCCCGAGCTGCTCCGCCGTGGCGGCGTCGACCCATCCGACATCGACCCGCTGTTCCACCAGCAGATGGCCTATGCGGTGACGACCTCCACGATCGAGCGGTTCGAGACGGCGCTGGGCCGGCCGATACGCTGGCCATGGGCCCGCGGCGCCTCCTCGGGCGCGCTGCGCGATCGCCTGCGCGTCTACCCGCACGCGATGCAGGAGGCGAACGCCTATTACGACCGGCGGTTGCGCGGCCTGCTCTTCGGCTACTTCGCCGCCGCCGAGGAGCAGCCGGGGCGGACGATGCCCGGCCAGATCGTCTACACCTGCCTCTCGCAGGACATCGTCGCCCACGAGACCACCCATGCCCTGCTCGACAGCGTGCAGCCCTACTACCTGGAGCGCACGGGTCCCGACGCGCCGGCCTTCCACGAGGCCTTCGCGGACGTGATCGCACTCCTGGGCCATTTCACGATCCCCGACGCCCTCCTGGACACGATCCGGCGGACGGGCGGGATGATCCACCGTGACCTCGTCCGGCCCGACGCGGAGCCGGCCGCGGGAGGGGCGCGCGTCGCGGCCGAACGGGCCGAGCCCAACCCGCTGATCGCGTTGGCGCAGCAGTTCGGGGAGTCGCTGGGCAACCGGGGTGCGCTGCGCTCGGCGCTGGGCAAGGACCCCGACCCCCGGGCGCTGGCCGCCGCGACCGAGCCCCACGACCGCGGCGCGATCCTCGTGGCGGCGGTGTTCGACGCCTTCTTCTCCGTCTACTTGCGGCGGGCGGCCGACCTGCTGCGGATCGGACGCGCCGGCGGCGCCATCACATCCGCCGGCGACATCCACCCCGACCTCGCCCAGCGCCTCGCCCGCGAGGCCACCGACACGGCGGCCCGGGTCGCGTCGATCGCCACCCGGGCCCTCGACTACTGCCCGCCCGTCGACGTCGAGTTCGGGGACTACCTGCGGGCGCTCGTCACGGCCGACTACGAGCGCGTTCCCGACGATCCGCTCGGGTTCCGCGCCGCGTTCATCGACGGCTTCGCGGCGAGGGGCATCTACGCCCCGACCGCCTGGTCGATGACCGAGGACGCCCTCCGCTGGTCACGCGTCCGGTTCCGCGCCCGGGTGGACGGCCTCTCCGCGGCTCCGGCGGCCGGCCCCCGCAACGCGGCGCTGCTCCGCGGGCTCGTGACGGGCAACGCCGCGCTGTTCGGGGTGGACGCGTCCCTGCCCCTCAACATCCAACGCGTGCAGGCCTCGGCCTCCCAGCAGCTCGAGCGCACCGGCGGTGCCAGGACCGAGTACCGGGTGCAGGTGGTCCAGCGCCGCCTCGTGCCGCTGGACCCGGAGGATCACGCAACACCCATGTTCGCGTTCCGGGGCGGCGCCACGATCATCCTCGACGAGTCCGGGAGCGTCCGCTACGTCATCCGCAAGGACATCGCGGACGAGGCCAGGCTCGCGCGCCAGCGGGCCTACCTCGACGGCGGCGCGCTGTCCCGCGCCGAGGCGGCCTACCGGGGCCGGGTCCTCCCCCAGCCCGGTCTCGCGGGCATCCACCGGGGCGACGGCTGATGGCCCGGCGGGCGACGCGCGCGGGCCATGAGATCCGGATCCGCATGTACCGGATCGGGTTCGGCGACTGCTTCCTCGTGACCTTCCCGGGGCCGCACCACGTGCTCGTGGACTGCGGCGTGCACAGCCGGGGCGACATCGGCACGCTGGACCGTGTGGTCGCCGACATCGAGACCGAGACCGGCGGGCGCCTGGCGCTCGTCATCGCGAGCCATGCGCACGAGGACCATGTCGCGGGCTTCCGGCGGACGGCCGACGTGTTCCGCCGGTTCTCGATCGGCGAGATCTGGCTGCCGTGGAGCGAGGACCGCTCCGATCCGATCGCCAGGGGCTTCGCGCGGCGCCAGGCCACCCTCCGCCAGGCCCTCGCCGCGCAGTTCGCGGCCCGGCCGCCGAGCCAGGCGGTGCTCGACATCCTGGACAACGTCGCGGCGGCCCGGACCGAGCCTGCCCTCGCAAACCTGCGGGCCGGGCTCGGGACCGAGGCCGTGGTCTCGTACCTGGAGGCCGGCGGAGTCCGCGAAGCGCCGGGCGGCATCGCCGGGCTGACGGCGTCGATCCTCGGGCCGACCCGCGACGAGGCGTTCCTGCGCCGGATGGACCCGCCGAAGGCCGAGCGGTACCTCCGGGCGACGGCCGACGGCGCGGTCGTCGAGGGGGCGCTCCGGCCGTTCGGGGATGTCCCGGAGACGCACGACGATGGCCCGCGGCTGACGCTGGCGCAGCGGACACAGCTCCGCAATGCCGTGGACCTGGAGCCCGAGGCCCTGGCGATGGCGCTCGACCGCGTGGTCAACAACACGAGCATCGTGGCCCTGTTCGCCTACCGCGGCCGGCGCCTGCTGTTCGCCGGTGACTCCCAGTACGGTGGCTGGCAGTCGTGGCTCGCAAGGCCGGACTCGGGCGACCTGCTCGCCGGCGTCAGCTTCTACAAGGTGTCCCACCACGGCAGCGAGAACGCCACGCCGAAGGGCGCGCTCGAGGCGATGCATGACGGGGTCCTGGCGATGGCCTCCACGCAGAGCGTGCCGTGGCCGTCCATCCCGGACCCGCCGCTGATGTATGCGCTCGTGCGCAAGACGGGCGGATCGGTCGTGCGGTCCGACAACTTCCCCGTCGACGGGGCGCCGGTCGGGCCGGTGGGCGGGCCGCTCCCGGTCGGCTTCACGCCCGGAGCGCTCTGGATCGACTGCCACATCCCGCTCTGAGCGGCGCGCGCCGTCGGCCACGCGGCCGCCCCGCCTGTGGCCCGCCCGTCTGCTAGCGTCGGTGTGATGCCCCGCCACGAACCGCCGCCGTCCTACCGGGCGCTGCTCCAGATCCCGACCCTCGGCCGGATCCTGCTGGGCATGGCGCTCAGCCGGATCGGCGGCAGCATGCTGGGCGTCGCGATCGTGCTGTTCGCCCTCGAGCGGTTCGACTCCCCAGCCCTGGCCGGCCTCGTGACGTTTACGAGCGTGGCGCCGGGGCTGTTCATCTCGCCGATCGTGGGCGCACTGCTGGACCGCCACGGCCGCACGCGGCTGATCATTCTGGACCAACTGGTGGGCGCCGGCTCGCTGGTCCTGATCGCGGTCCTCGCCATGACGGACACGCTCAACCCGCTGATCCTCGTCCTGGTCACGACGGTTGCCGGCCTGACCGCGCCGCTGAGCGCCGTGGGCCTGCGGACCCTGTTCCCGATCATCGTCCCGAGACGGCTCTGGGAGCGCGCCAACGCGATCGATTCCAACGGCTACGTCGTCGCGACGCTCATCGGACCGCCCGCCGCCGGGCTGCTCGTCGAGGTCGTCGGCGGGCCCGGGACCCTCATGGCCATCGCCGCGCTGTTCGCGGTATCCGCCGCCGTCTTCGTGGGCGTCGTGGACCCGGTGACGGAATCCGCGTCCACCGGCAGGCTCCTCGTCGACGCCTGGCAGGGACTCCTCTACACGGTCCGCAACCCCACGCTGCGGGCCCTGGGCGTCTCGCTCGCCGTCCTGAACCTTGGCTGGGGCATCGTGACGATCGTGCTGCCCGTCCTGATCCTGGGGGAGCTGGGCCAGGGCGAGGCCGTGGTCGGCATCGTGTTCGCGGTGTCGGGGGTCACGGGCGGGATCGGCGCGCTGATCGCCGGCCGGTGGCGGACACAGGGTCGCGAGCGGTCCATGCTGGTGTGGCCGATGCTGGGCATGGCCCTGAGCGCCGCCGTCCTGCTCGCCTGGCCGGTCCTGCCCGTCGTGATCGGGGTCATGGCGGTCCAGGGCTTCCTCAACGGGCCGATGGACGTCGCGCTGTTCACGCTCCGGCAGCGGCGCACGGACCAGGCCTGGATGGGCCGCGCGTTCGCCGTGTCGATGGCGTTCAACTTCGTGGGCTACCCGTTCGGGGCGGCGATCGGCGGTGCGCTCGTCGGGTACGGCGTTGCCGTCCCGCTCGCGCTCGCGGTCGTCTTCACCGCCCTCGCGGGGGTACTGGCGGCGATCCTGCTGCCCCGAACCGCGGCGCCGGGGCCCGATGCACCGGGGTCCGATGCGCCGGCCGCGACCTAGCGGGCCGCGATCCCCGTGAACGTCCCGTCCGCGTCCCGCACGAACCGTCGCACCTGGAGGACGCAGGCGGGGTCGATCGGCCCGTAGACGTGCGGGTACGCCTCGCCCGGGTCGTCGAACCGCCACGGACTCCCGGTCCGCTCCAGGTCGATCGTGAGCAGCAGGAACGGCCGCGGGTCGTCCCGGTAGAACCGGTTGGCGACGACGACCATCTCGTCATCGCCGTCCGTGCAGTGCACGAACCCGTCCGCCGGGTACGCGGCGGGCAGGTAGGGGGTGGGCGGGTCGTGCGCCTCCCAGGTCGCCTCGGGGACGAGGTGGAGCGTGGGCCGGGTCACGCACCAGCCTCGTACGCCGGCCGGTCGACGCTCGCCCAGCGGCGGTCCAGGCTGACCTGGATCACCGTGGGACCCGAGGCGGCGAGCGCTGTCCGCAGCGCCCCCTCGAACGCGGCGTCGCTCTCCACGCGGACCCCGCGTGCCCCGCAGGCCCGCGCGGCGGCGGCGAAGTCCAGCGGCCCGAGGTCCGTGCCGGGCGACTTGGGGCTCCCCTGCCGGTCCTGGTGACTCCGGATCATCCCGTAGCGCTCGTTATCGAACACGATGGTGACGACGTGGGCTCCTTCGCGCACCGCCGTCTCGACCTCGGCGAGCGTCATGCCCATGCCGCCGTCCCCCACCAGCGCCACGACCCGCCGCTCGCGATGGACGAGCGCGGCCGCGAGGGCCGCCGGGAACCCGTAGCCCATGGCCCCGGACGTTGGGCCGAGGAACGTGCCCGGACGCTTGAACCGGAAGCCGCGCGCCGCCCAGCCGCCGAACGCCCCGGCGTCGGTCGTCACGATGGCGTCCTCGGGGAGCAGCCGGCGGAGGTCCGCGATGATCCTGCCGGGGTGGACGCCCGGGCCGGACCAGTCGCCGTCGTCCACGACCGCGGCGGCCTCCCAGGCGGCGCGGTCCGCGGCGTTGTTCGCGTCCCGTGCCTGCACTGGCGCCGCCAGCAGCACGGCCTCCTTCAGGCGCGCGTTGGCCGCCCGCAGGAACGCGCAGGCGTCGGCGCGGACGGCGAGCTCGGGCGCGGACGCGAAGCCGACGGGACCCGTGCGCGGCTCGAGGTCCACGTGCATCCAGCGCTGCCCCATGGCCGGGATGCGGTACTCGAAGGTCGTGGGCTCGTTGAGGCGCGACCCGAGGACCAGCAGCGCGTCGGCGGCCTCGATCCGCTCGCGGACGACGCTCGGGCTGCCGAACCCGGCCATGCCGAGATAGAGCGGATGGTCGTTGGGGATGACGTCGCCACGACGCCAGGCGGCGACCACCGGGACGTGGAGGAGCTCCGCGAACCGGACGAGGTCGTTCGAGCAGCGAGCCCGCAGGACACCTGCCCCAGCGAGAATCAGCGGGCGCTCCGCCGAGGCGAGGACGTTGAGCACCGCTCGGAGGTCCGCCCCCGACGGCGCCTCCGGGTGAGGCCGCACGACCGGGGCGCGAGTGCCCTCGGGGATCGCAAGGCCCTGGACGTCCTCGGGGATGGCGATGACCGCCGGGCCGGGCCGGCCCTCCACGGTGGCGCGGACCGCGGCCTCGAGGGTCGCGGCGGCGGTTTCGGCGTCGTCGATGCGCCCGGCCCACTTGGCGAGCGCACCGATCGTCGCGACCTGGTCGATCTCCTGGAAGGCCTCGCGGCCGCGGAACCCGCGGTCCACGTCGCCCACGATCACGAACATCGGCGTCGAGTCCGCGGTCGCGGTGTGGATCCCGATGGCCAGGTTGCTGGCGCCAACGGCGCGGGTCCCGAGACACACAGCGGGCCGGCCCGTGAGCTGGCCGTAGGCCTCGGCGGCAAAGGCGGCGGCGCCTTCGTGGCGCGTGGCCACGACGCGGATGCCGGCCGCCGTCAGCGCGTCGAGGATCGCGAGGAAGCTCTCACCGGCGACGGTGAAGGCGATCCGGACCCCGGCGGCGCGCAGGGTGGCCGCGACGAGCTCGGCGACGGTCGCGGGCTCCGCCTGCGCGGGGGCGGCCTCGGGCTCGTGGGTGGGCTCGGGCTCCTCCGCGGTGATGGGCGGTGGTGTGGGCGCGACTGGGACCTCGGGCTCGGCGTCCGCGGCGGGCGCGTCGGCGACGTCGTCGACCTGGACCGGCTCGGCGATCGAACCTGCGTCGCCGGGCGCGGCCAACTCGGGTGCGGGCGCGGGCTCGGGTTCCGGCGCGGGCGCGGGCTCGGGCTCGGGCTCGGGCGCGGCGTCGGGCACCGCGGCGGCCTCGAAAGGCGCGGCCTCGGGCTCCGGCTCGGCCTCGGGCTCCGGCGCGGTTACCGTATCGGCAGCCGACGTCTGCGCGGCGCCCTCGTAGGGCTCCACCGTCCCCTCCATCCCGGCTCCCGCCTCGGGCTCGATGACCGGCTGGTCGGTGGGATCGGCGCGGAACGGTTCCATCGAGAGACCTCCTGCGTCCGGCCTGACGGCGGTCCGTCCGGGGCCGGTGCCTGCGAATGAGGAGATGGCGCGGGTGGCGGGTGCGGGATCAGGTGGGCGTCGGGATGAAGGAGCTGGCCATCGTGGCAGCCAGCATCCCGGCCACGAGGATGATCGTCAACACGATCATGATCGTGCGGCCGGCACGAGCACCGGGCATCAGGACCTCCTAGCGGTAGTTCTCGAACTGGAGGGGCACGGCCTCGTCCAGCTCGCGCAGCCGGACGATGACCTTCTGCAGCTCATCCCTGGACTTGCCGGCGACCCGGATCGCGTCGCCCTGGACCCGTGGCTGCACCTTGGGGAACTCGTCCCGGATCAGCTTGACGAGCTTGCGGGCAAGGTCATCGGGAAGGCCGCGACGCAGGGGGATCTCCTGGCGAACCTTGTTGCCGCCGGCTGGCAGCACCTCGCCCCACTCGAAGATCTTGAGCGAAAGGTTCCGCCGGACCGCCTTGGACTCGATGAGGTCCCGGATGGCCCGCGCCCGCATGTCGCTGTCGGTCACGAGGACGAGCCGCTCCTTCTCCTGGGCCAGGTCCACGTGGGCGCCCTTGAAGTCGTAGCGCTGCTGGACCTCGCGTCGGACCTGGTCCAGCGCGTTCCGGAGCTCCTGCTCGTCGAAGTCCGAGACGACGTCGAACGAGATGTCGCCCGCCATCTGCGCTCCTTCCTACCCGGCGAGGTGCTCGCGGGTGACTGTCCACTGCTTCAGGCGCCCGATGCGCCCGTCCTCCCCGACCTCCGCGACGAGGAACCCGGCCTGCCGGACCTTCGCCTCGTCGGCGCGCCGGCTCCAGCTCGCGTGCCAGGCGGCGAGGACCGTGTCCCCCGACACCCAGTGCCGTTCGATCGCGAGGTCGAAGTAGCGCTCGGCCTCCGCCGCGTCGTTCAAGTATGCCCGCAGGGCGTTGTGCCCCGCCAGCGGCGGCGCAAACGGATCCAGCGAGACCTCCGCCAGGTCGGCGAACAGCCCGGTCCATGCGTCCCCGTCGTAGGCGCGGCGGGCGCGGACGAGCGCTTCGAGCAGGTCGTGGCCCCCGGCGTAGGTGATCGTCACGAGGCCTCCAGGTGCGCCAGGAGCAGCTCGCCGATGCGGTACGACCGTCCGCCGCCCATCACGAGCACGGCGTCGCCGGGCCGGACCTCGTCGGCCAGGCGCGCCGCCGTGGCCTCGACGGAGCCCGGCGCGAGCGAGGGGATCGCCGGGTTCCGCCGTGCAACCGCCTCGGCCAGGCTCGCGGCGGAGGCGATGGTGGTGTCGGGATCCCGGCCGGCCCAGATGTCGGCGATCGCCACGGCGTCGGCGGCGGCGAGGGCATCGGCGAACGCGTCCAGCATGGCGGCCGTCCGGTGGTACGTGAGCGGCTCGTAGACGGCCCACACGCGCCGTCCGGGCTCACGCTGGCGGACGGCGACGAGCGTCTCGCGGATCGCCGTCGGGTGATGGCCGTAGTCGTCGTAGACCACGACGCCCCGGGCCTCGCCCTTGCGCTCGAGCCGCCGGCCGACGCCCGCGAAACTTGCGAGCGCTGTCGCGATCTCCCGGGGCTCGATCCCCACGGCGAGCGCCGCGCCCGCGATACCCAGGGCGTTGCCGGCGTTGTGGCGACCGGCCGTCGCCAGATCCACCAGCTCGGGGTCGGAGCTGGCGACCAGGCCCCGCACCGCGAGCACGGTGCCCGTGGGGCGCGCCGCGACGATCCGGGCGACGAGGGCCGTGGCCGGCCCGCCCGCCGTCCGGAACCGGCTCGCGACGTCCCCGGGATCCGTCTCGGGATCGTCGACGAGGGCGGTCGCGAGGATCCGTCCCGGCCAGTCCGCAAGCCGCCCGGCGAGCTCGGCCACCCCCGCGTCGGCGACGTTCGCGACGAGGACCGGTCCGGGCGCGCCGGCCGGGCGATCGAGGGCGGCCCGCCGGATCCACGCCTCGAACGCCGCGATCACCGCCGCGCGGTCCGCGAAGACATCGGGGTGGTCCCACTCGGCCGAGGTAAGCACGATGACATCGGGCCTGTACGGGTCGAAGTTGCCGGCGTACTCGTCCGCCTCCACCACGAACGGCCGTCCCGCACCGCGCCGCGCCGTCGCGGCGACGCCGATCCCGGTCAGGCTCGCCGGCAGCAGGGCCCCGACGAACGCGCCCGGGTCCGCTCCCGCCGCCGCCAGCGCGTGCACGAGCCAGCCCGACGTCGTGCTCTTGCCGTGGGTGCCGGCGACCGCGATCAGCTGACGGCCGGCGGCCGCGTCGGAGACGACCTGCTGCCACGGCTCCAGCGGGATCCCGGCGGCGCGTGCGGCCGCCAGCTCCGCGTTGTCCGGATCGATCGCGGTCAGCGCCTTTGTCACCGCGAGCCGCTCCGGCGGGAGCCCCGGCCGGCCGAGCACGTGGGCGGCGTCGTGCGCGTCCGCGACGGCGACCCCCGCCGCATCGAGCGCCGGCGTGTACTGCGACCGACCGCCGGGATCGCAACCCGACACGTCGGCCCCGGCCCAGGCGGCCAGGAGCGCCGCGGCGGAGGCACCGGCCCCCTGGGCCCCGACGACGTGGATCCGCTCGCCGGGCCGAATCGGCCGTGCGGGTCGGGCCGCCGCGAGCCCCGCGCCGATCTCCGCCGCACCCCGGACGGTCACGCGGGCTCCGCGCGCTCGGCGACGGCGAGGAGCAGCTCCAGCGCCGCCTCGGCGCTGAGTCGCTTGTTCTCGGTCCGGTCTCCCGCCCAGTTGCAGCGGCGGACCTCGGCCGGTCCGGGACCGGCGACCGCGACGTAGACGAGGCCCACCGGCTTCGCCTCGGTGCCGCCGTCGGGACCCGCCACGCCCGTCACGCCCACGCCCAGGTCCGTGCCAAGGCGCGCCCGCACGCCCTCGGCCATCGCCAGGGCCACCTGCGCCGACACCGCCCCGTGGGCGGCCAGGACCTCGGTGGGGACGCCCAGCGCGGCGTGCTTGACGTCGTCGGCGTAGGCGATGATCCCGCCCCGCACGTAGCGCGACGCGCCCGGGACCTCGGTGAGCAGGTGCGCGACGAGGCCACCGGTGCAGGACTCGGCGGTCGCGACCGTCAGCCCACGCTCGGCGAGGCGCACACCAAGGCGCTCGGCGAGGTCCACGAGCGGGTCCCCCACCGCTACGTCCGGTTGGTCTTGACCGGCGGGCTGGGCGGGGCGAAGAGCCATGTCTCAGGGTTGCCCTTGGGGGACAGGTGCCCGAGGTCCTCGCCGTTGAGGGTGAAGTAGGTCACGCTCGATTTGCCCGTCCGGACCTCGATGGATTCCTTCGCCGTGAACGTCAGGACCTTGCCCGGGCTGAACACGGTGCCGCCGGCGCCCGTGACGTTGGACACCTTGCCGTCCACCCAGACCTTGAGCCAGGCCGTGGACCCCTTGATCGTCACGACGAGGTTCACGCCCCGGTACACGATCGAGACGTTGCGGGTCAGGCTCGTGGCCTTGCCCTCGGCCGACGTGGCGGTGACGACGATCTGCCACTTGCCCTCGGACAGGTCGAGCGGCGTGTCGAAGCTGCCGTCCGCCGCCGGCACCACGCTGATCGGTCCCACGGTCGGACCCGGGACGGGTGTCTTGGACGCGGACGGGTCCGGCGATGCCGGCACGGGCACGGCCGGGGCGAGGGGGGTCCCGTCCACGTTGGCCGTCTGGACGGCCTTGATCGCGACCGCGCTGGCGTTCGAGCTCGTGCCCCGCACGGGGATGGCGCCGTTCTCGAACTGGGCTCCCTCCGCGGGCGATTCGATGTTGAGCGTGGGCGCCTCGATGACGAGGAACGGCACCGTGATGAACACGCGCTCGGTGTTCTCGGACGGCTTCTGCGTCTCGGGATCCACGGCGGAGACGTCGAACTGGTTCCGGCCGCGGCGCAGCTCAACGTCGACCGACCACTTGCCGGCGTCGTCGGCGGTGACGCGGTATGGCTGGTCGCGCCCGGGCGCGGCGATGGACACGGTCGCGCCGGCGATCGAGGTTCCGCGGAACGTGAAGGTCGTGGTGTCCTCGGGCACATCGATGACGGCGGTGGCCGGGTTCGTGAGCGCGAGCGTCGGCGGCTTCGCGAAACGCACCAGCTGCACGCCCATGTAGACGGCGAACGCCGCGATCAGGACGGTCAGCAGCGCCGCCACCACGATGACGGGCGAGAACGTGAGGCCCTGCCGCGGCGCCGCCAGGGGCTTGGGCACCGACAGGACCGGCTCCGCGGACACCTGGGCGTCGCCGCGCTCGCGCTTCCACTGGCGGATCACGTCCTCGGGGTCAAGCCCGAGGTAGAGCGCGTAGTTGCGCAGGAAGCCCTTGGTGTAGACCACTCCCGGGAGCTCGCCGTACTCCCCGTGCTCCAGCGCCGCGAGGTAGCGGGCCCGGATCTTTGTGTCGCGCTCGGCCCGGTAGAGGTCCACGCCCTTGCGCTCACGGGCGGCCAGGAGGCGCTCCGGCAGGGAGGGTCCGGCCTCTGTCGCGTAGGCGCGGTCGGCATCGCGCTCTGCGGCGCGTGCCCTCCGCAACCCGTCTCGCGTCGTCATGCCCAGTCCTCGTCCAGCGGGGCCCCGCCCCCCGTGCCGCGTCCCCGGAGGGACGGCACCGAACCCCGATCGTACCCCCGAATCAGCGCGTCCGCCTCGACCAGCTCGGGTTCGAACGGGGCGCCACGCTCAATCGTCATCGGCTTCGTCGTAGCCGCCGCCGTCGTCCCGGGTCAGCACCACGCGGGCGTTCGAGCCGTCGAAGGCACCGATGTAGCCGCGCGCCTCGAGCTGGTCGATGATCCGCGCCGCTCGCGCGTACCCGATCTTGAGCCGCCGCTGGAGCAGCGACGCCGACGCCCGGTCGTACTCGCGGATCACCCCCACGGCGTCCATCAGGAGCCGGTCGCCCTCGTCGTCGGCGTGCTCCTCCACGTTGCCCACGGCGTTGCCCGTCGGCGACGTGATCGAGGTGTCGTAGCGGGGGTCCTCCACCTGGTCGCACCAGTGCTGCACGACGGCCGCGATCTCGCGATCGGAGACGAACACGCCCTGGTGGCGGATGGGCCGCGGCACGTCGCTGGGCTGGTAGAGCATGTCGCCGCGGCCGATGAGGTCCTCGGCACCCGGCGAGTCGAGGATGGTCCGGCTGTCGATCTGGCTCGCCATCGCGAACGCGATCCGGCTCGGGAAGTTGGCCTTGATGAGGCCGGTGACCACGTTGACCGACGGGCGCTGCGTCGCGAGCACCATGTGGATACCGGTGGCGCGCGCCTTCTGGGCGAGCCGGACGATGGGATCCTCGACGTTCTTGCCCTCGCGCATCATCAGGTCCGCGAGCTCGTCGATCACGATGACGATGTACGGCAGGCGGCGCCGCTCCGCCACCCGCGGGCTGTCGTTGTACGCACGGATGTTGCGCGCGGAGAGCGCGGCGAACTTCTTGTAGCGGCGCTCCATCTCGAGGACGGCCCAGTTGAGCGCGGCCTTGGCCTTGTCCGGCTCGGTGATGACCGGGACCAGCAGGTGCGGCAGCTTCTCGCCCTCGCTGTAGGACGCGAGCTCCACGCGCTTGAGGTCCATCAGGATCATCCGGACCTGCTTGGGGCTGGCGTTGCACAGGAGGCTCGTGATCAGCGCGTTGACCATGACGCTCTTGCCCGAGCCCGTGGCGCCGGCGATCAGCAGGTGCGGCATCCTGGCCAGGTCCACCGCCTGGGCCCGGCCGGCCACGTCGCGGCCAAGCGCGAACGTCAGGCGGCTGATCGCCGGATCGCCGAGGTCCACCTCGTCGAGGATCCGCCGCAGCGCGACGACGTTGAACTCCTGGTTGGGGATCTCGATGCCCACGGCCGCCCTGCCGGGGATCGGGGCCTCGATCCGGATGCTGCGCGCTGCGAGGGCCATGGCGAGATCGTCCGACAGGGCCTCGATCCGGCTGAGCTTGATGTGCGGGGCGGGCTGGACCTCGTACTGGGTGACCACGGGGCCCGCGTTCTTGCCCAGGATCTCCGCCTCGATGCCGAAGCTTGCGAGCTTCTTCTTGATGATCGCCTCGTTGCGCTCGTGGACCACGGACGAGTCGGCCGGCTGGGTCGGCGGGTCGCCCAGGTCCAGCAGCTCGCGCGGCGGGAGGATGAAGTCGCCGTCGGCGATCGGGACGGCCGCGCGGGACGCGTCGAGCGGCTCGTCGCCGGGGTGGCCCATCGTCTCGGGACCACCCGGCTCCAGCGCCTCGGATCCCGGCGCCCCGGCGAGGGCGCCAGCCGCGAGCCCGCCCGGCTCGTCGGCGGCACGCCCGCCTGCGCGGGCGGCTTCCTCGACCGACCGTTCGGTGCCGTTGCCGGATCCCGGCGTCCGCGGCGGCGCGAAGGTGGCGGACATCGGACCCATCGACGAGAGGGCCACGGGCATCGGGAGGTCGGGGTCCTGCCCGAAGGCGCCGGTCTGGCCGGGCGCCTCGCCGGCCGGGATCCGCACGGAACGGCCCCGGCGGCCGGTCTCGGAGCCGGCGGTCGCGGTCGCCGCAGCCGCCCCGCCGGCGGCACGACCCGCGGGCGCCGCGGCGGGCTTGGGGCTCCGGGCCGTCCGGTCCGTCAGGGTGGCTCCGGCGGCCCGCGCGAGCCTGGTCGCGGGGGACAGGATCGCCCGCAGCGGCTGGTCGAAGGCGATCAGCAGGCCGGCGACGAGGAGCACGAGGAGGATCACGAACGCGCCGGGTGCCGTCAGCAGCGGCTGGAGGCTCGTGACGAAGAACCGCCCGATGCGCCCGCCGGAAAGGACCTCGCCGCTCGCGAACAGGTTCGGGAGCGCCGTGAGGTGAACCAGGCCGAGGAAGCCGGCGTACGCGAGCGCAATGCCCAGCAACGTCCGCCCCCACGGGGCGCCGGGCTCCTTGCCGGGTCCCCACTCCACGTACCAGCCCGAGACGAGCAGCACGAACGGCAGGAACCAGCGCCCGGTCCCGAAGAACGGCCCCGAGAGGCTGCTCCACCAGTCGGTGAGGCTCCCCTTCCCGGGCAGGAGCAGCGCGATCAGCGTCACGGCGCCCAGGCCGAGCAGGAAGATGCCCACCAGGGACCGGACGACCGCCGGCGACAGCCCGATCGAGATCCGCGGCACCGGCAAGGCCCCGCCCGTGCGCGCACGGCTCCGCGACGGCGTGGTCCGCGGGGCGCGCCGGGCCGGGGTGGAGCGCGGCGTGGACCGCCGCTGCTTCGCCATCCGCTAGACCTCGACGACCACCGGAAAGACCATCGGCCGGCGCTTGGTCTGCTCATAGAGGAAGCGCGAGACGCTGTCCTTGATCTGGACCTTGAGCAGCGCCACCTCGGAGATCCGGTCGCCCGGGGCCTCCACGGCCTGGCGGATGCGGCGGATCGCCTCCTCGAACATCGGGGCGTCCTCGTTCCCGTGGACGAAGCCGCGGGTGATGATCTCGGGCCGGCCGACCATCTTGTTGGTCTGCTTGTCGATCTGGACGACGATCATGAACATCCCGTCGTTGGCGAGGGCGCGCCGGTCGCGCAGGACGACGTCGCCCACCTCGCCCACCGACAGGCCGTCGACGTAGACGTAGCCCGCGGCGACCGGCTGGCCGCGCCGGGCGCTGCCGTCCGCGAAGATCTCGATCGGCGTCCCGTTCTCGATGATGTACACGTTCTCCGGCTCCACGCCTGTCTCGATCGCCAGGCGGCCGTGTTGGACCTGCATCCGGAACTCGCCGTGCATCGGGATGAAGTGGGTCGGCTTGGTGAGCCCCAGCATCAGCTTGAGCTCCTCCTGGCTCGCATGCCCCGACACGTGCGCCCGCTTGATCGTGTGGTAGAAGACGTTCGCACCGGCCTTGAACAGGTTGTCGATCGTCCGGGCGACGTACTCCTCGTTGCCCGGGATCGGGCTGGCGGAGACGATGACGGTGTCCCCGGGCTGGATCTCCACGAAGCGGTGGTCGCGGTTGGCCATCCGCGCGAGACCGGCCATCGGCTCGCCCTGGGCGCCCGTCGTGGCGATCACCAGGTTCGGCGGCGCGTCCTTGATCTTGTCCTTGGGGACGATGGACGACGCCTCGTACTTGAGGTACCCGAGGTCCGTCGCGATCCGGAAGTTCTGCTCCATCGACCGGCCGATGACCGCAGTCTTGCGCTTCATGTCTGCGGCGGCGTCGAGGACCTGCTGGAGGCGCGCGATGTTCGACGCGAACGTGGCCACGATCACGCGGCCGTCGAGCGGCTCCATGATCTCGCGGAAGGCCTCGCCCACGATCCGCTCGGATGGGGTGTAGCCCGGGTTCTCCGCGCGCGTGGAGTCGGACAGGAGGCAGATCACGCCCTCCTCGCCCAGGCGGGCGAGGATGTGGAAGTCGGACAGCTTGCCGTCGACCGGGGTGTGGTCGAACTTGAAGTCGCCGGTGTGGACCACGATGCCGACGGGCGTGCGCAGGGCGATGCCCATGGCATCCGGGATCGAGTGGCCGATCCGGAACGGGACCGCCGTGAACGGCCCAATCTCCAGCTCGTCGCCGGGCTCCAGCTCGAGCAGCGGGTTGTTGTGGAGCTTGTGCTCGCGGATCTTGTTGCCCAGCAGGCCGCGCGCCAGCTTGCTGGCGTAGACCGGGACGCCCGGGAACTCGGGCAGCACGTAGGGCAGGCCGCCGACGTGGTCCTCGTGGGCGTGGGTGATCAGGAACGCCTTGACCTTGTGCCGGTTGTCCTTGAGGTAGGTGACGTCGGGGACCACGAGGTCGATGCCGAACATCTCCTCGTCGGGGAACATGAGCCCGCAGTCGATGACGACGATGTCGTCGCCGTACTCGAACACATAGCAGTTCTTGCCGATCTCCCCTACCCCACCGAGCGGGATGATGCGAAGGGGAACGTTCGGGTCGGCCATGTCGTCTCGATCTGCTGCGCTTAGAAGAGGGTGAGCTGGGAGGCGTCGTCGGCCGCGGGATCGGCGGCGACGGGCCTGGAGGCGCCGGGGGCTGGGG
Organism: Candidatus Limnocylindrales bacterium; assembly: GCA_038250545.1. Classification (GTDB taxonomy): domain Bacteria; phylum Chloroflexota; class Limnocylindria; order Limnocylindrales; family CSP1-4; genus CAIXZV01. The sequence goes on from JBBSCF010000009.1 coordinate 20,301, forward strand.
CGGGCTCCGGGGCGGGCTCCGGGGCGGGGACGGCGTTCGGGTCGGGTGCCGGGGCGGTGGTCTCGGCCATGGCCGGGGTGGCCATGCCCTCCCCGCGGCGCTCCCGCGCCCGCAGGAGCACGCCCGGGACGCGGGTGACGTCCTCAAAGCTGTCGCGCTCCACGGCCGGGCTGCGAAGCGCGGCGGCCGGGTGGTACATCGCGAACACCAGGGCGTCCCGGGCACCCGTCTCCGGGTCCGCGGGGACCGTGGTGCCATGGACCTGCCCGATCCGGGCGCCGGGCATGAACGTGCCCATGGAGTACCGGCCCAGCGTCACGACGACGGCCGGGTCCAGCACCGCGAGCTGGCGGCGCAGGTACGTGGCGCAGGCGGCGATCTCGTCGGGCTGCGGATCGCGGTTGTCCGGCGGCCGGCACTTCACCACGTTGGTGATGAACACGTCCTCGCGCGTCCAGCCGATGGCGGCCAGCAGCCGCACGAGGAGCCCTCCGGCACGGCCCACGAACGGGCGCCCCTCGCGGTCCTCGTTGAAGCCCGGCCCCTCGCCCACGAAGACGACCTCCGTGTCGGGGTCGCCCTCGCCCGGGACCGCGCGGGTCCGCGTCTCGGCAAGGCGGCACCGCGTGCACGCTCGGACCTCGTTCGCGATCTCGTCGAGCGCCGCCCGGCGCTCGTCGCGGGTCACGCGGGCGATCCCCCGGACGCTGCCACGGCCGCGCGCTCGGATCCCTTCCTGACCCAGCCGCGCTCCACGAGCACCTCAGCGATCTCCACGGCGTTGGACGCCGCGCCCTTGCGGAGGTTGTCGCTCACCACCCAGAACGCGAGGCCCCGGTTGCCATCGATGGACGGGTCCTGGCGAACGCGGCCCACGTAGACCTCGTCCGAGCCCGTCGCGTCCATCGCGAGCGGGTAGACGTTGTTGGCCGGGTCGTCCTGGACCACGACGCCCTTGGTAGCCGCGAACAGCTCGCGGGCGCGATCCGGGCTGATGGGGTCGCGGGTCTCGACGTGCACGGCCTCGGAGTGGCTCACGAAGACCGGGACGCGGACGGCTGTGCAGGAGACGCGCAGGTCCGGCAGGTGCAGGATCTTGCGGCTCTCCGTGACGACCTTCCACTCCTCCTTCGTGTACCCGTTCTCGAGGAACACGTCGATGTGGGGGAGGGCGTTGAAGCCGATGATGTGCGGGTAGACGTTGGCGACCTTCTCACGGCCCTCGGCGTGCGCCTTGACCTGCTCCTCGAGCTCCACGATCGCCTTGTGGCCGGTGCCGGCGACCGCCTGGTAGGTGTCGACGATCATCCGCTCGATGCCCACGGCGTCGCGCAGCGCCATCAGCGGCGGCATGAGCTGCATCGTGGAGCAGTTGGGGTTCGCGATGATGCCCTCGTGCCAGGCCAGGTCGTCCGGGTTGACCTGGGAGACGACGAGCGGCACCGACGGGTCCATGCGCCAGGCGCTGGAGTTGTCAACGACCACGCAGCCTCGCCTGGCCGCCTCGGGGGCCAGCTCCTTGGAGGTCCCGCCGCCTGCGGAGAAGATCGCGATGTCGATGCCCTCGAAGGCCTCGGGGGTCGCGAGCTCCACGGTGATGTCCTGCCCGTTCACGGTCACGGTCCTGCCGGCCGAACGGGCGGACGCGAGCAGCCGCAGCTCCGTGTAGGGGAACTGCTTCTCGGTGAGGACCTGGATCATGGTGCGGCCGACGGCGCCGGTGGCTCCGACGACGGCGACGGTGAGCTTGTCTGGGCTGATTCCGGGCACGGTCCGACCTGCTAACGAGGGGTTGTCGGGCACGACGCGAAGTATACCAGCGGGCCCCGGCCGGACCGGTGTCGCCGGTCCATCAGGCCGCCTCCGCCGCGAGTTCGGCCGCGAGCGTGCGGCCCACCTCCATGGCGATCTCGATGAACGCCGCGGCCGCGGGCGAGCGATAGCGGTCGCGGTGCCAGATGAGGGCGATCCGGCGCGGCGGCAGGTCCGTCGGGATGATCGCCACCGACGGGTCCGTGACATCCACCGTGAGGAGCGGGACGATCGCCGTCCCGAGGCCGGCTCCGGCCATCGCCTGGACCGTGCCGTTGTCCTCGGAGCGGAACACGAAGTTGGGCTCCACGCCGTTCGCGCGCAGGTGCTCCTCCAGCGTCCGCGTGCTGCCACACGTCTTGAAGCCGATGAGCCGCTGCTCGCCGATCAGCGCGAGCGGCGGGTTGGCGGGCGTGCCCGCGAACGGCGAGGCGGCCGCCGTGACGAGCACGTACGGATCGCTCACGAGCTCCAGGGCGTCGAACGGCCCGGGTGGAAGCGGCAGCGTCCCGAACGTCAGGTCCACGGCCCCCAGCTCCACGAGATCCGAGAGGCCCTCGTCCGGTGCCTCGGACAGCCGGACCTCCACGCCCGGCCAGACCTGCGCGAAGCGGGTCATGATCGCGGGCAGGACCCGCATCCCCACGCTCTGGAACACGCCAACGCGCAGCGTGCCCGTCTCGCCCGCCGCGTAGGCCAGGAGATCGGCGCGGGCGGCCTGCAGCCGGTTCGTGATGGCGACGGTGTGCCGCAGCAGCAGCTCGCCCGCTTCCGTGAGCGCCACGCTGCGTCGTCCCCGCGACCGTTCGATCAGGCGGACACCCAGCGCCGCCTCCAGTGCCGCGACATGCTGGCTCACGGCAGGCTGCGTGTAGTCCAGCGCGTCCGCAGCCGCGTGGAACGAGCCCTCGTTCGCGACGGCCTGGAAGCTCAGCAGCTGGCGCAGGCTCAGGTCCGGGAGGGCCTCGGTGGGGATCCGCGCGCGCGGCACGGCCTCCGGGCGTTGGCCAATCAAGTAATCAGCTGTCATTATTACTTATGAGAGCATAAGCGCTTGCTCTTATCAAGTCCCTGCGCCAGGATGCAGCCATGGAACTCCTGCTGCCCCTCCTGATCGCCATCGTCATCGCCATCCTGGCCCAGGCCGTCGGCGCCGACACCCGGGAGACCGACCCGCGCTGCACCACCCCGAGCTGGTAAGCGCCCCTCGAATCCCCCGACCCTCGCCGGACACACGAAGAAGCGCCCCCGGGAGCCGAGGCTCCCGGGGGCGTCCGTCTGAGCGGTGTTACTTGGCGAGATGCCGCTGCATCGCCGCCTTGCGGGACAGGTTGACGCGACCCTGGCGGTCGATCTCGGTGACGACGACCATGACCTCGTCGCCGACGGACACGACGTCCTCGACGCTCGGCACGTGGTAGTCGGCGAGCTCGCTGATCCGGATGAGGCCTTCCTTGCCCGGGAGGATCTCCACGAAGCAGCCGAAGTTCATCAGCCGGGTGACCTTGCCCAGGTACAGGGCGCCGATCTCGACCTCGCGGGTGAGGCTCTCGATCCAGTTGATCGCCTTGCGCGAGTTCTCGCCGGAGACGGCCGCGATCTCCACGGTGCCGTCGTCCTCGACGTTGATCTCGGTGCCGGTCTCCTCCTGGATCTTGCGGATCATCGACCCACCCTTGCCGATGATCTCGCGGATCTTCTCGGGGTTGATCTTGATCGTGATGATCCGCGGCGCGAAGTCGGACATCTCCTCGCGGGCGGTCGGCAGGACGGCGGTCATCTTGTCGAGGATGAACAGGCGGGCGGCCAGGGCCTGCTTGAGGCCCTCGCGGATGACCCGCTCGTCGATGCCCTTGACCTTGATGTCCATCTGGAGGGCGGTGATGCCCTCCGTGGTCCCGGTCACCTTGAAGTCCATGTCGCCGATCGAGTCCTCCTTGCCGAGGATGTCGGTCAGCACGACGAAGTTGCCGCTGTCGCCGTCGAGCACGAGGCCCATGGCCGCGCCGGCCACCGGAGCCTTGATCGGCACGCCCGCGTCCATGAGGGCGAGGGTCGAGCCGCAGGTCGAGGCCATGGACGTGGAGCCGTTGCCAGCCACCACCTCGGACACCAGGCGGATGACGTACGGGAACTCCTCCTGCGACGGGAGGACCGGCAGGAGCGCCCGGCCGGCGAGGTTGCCATGGCCGATGTCGCGCCGGCTGGGCCCGCGCATGGGCTTGTTCTCGCCGGTGCTGTAGGGCGGGAAGTTGTAGTGGTGGAGGTACCGCTTCTCGGTCTCGGGGCTGATCGTGTCGATCCGCTGGACGTCCGAGGACGCGCCGAGCGTGGCGACGGTCAGCGCCTGGGTCTGGCCGCGGGTGAACAGGCCGGAGCCGTGCGCGCGCGGGAGGAGGCCCACCTCGACCGAGATCGGGCGGATCTCGTCGGTGGCGCGGCCGTCCATCCGGAGCCCCTCGTCGAGGACGAGCCTGCGGACGGTCTTCTTCTGGACGAGGTTGAACAGGCCCTTGCTGAAGCGCGCGTTGCGGCGTGCCGCCTCCAGCAGGTTCGCCGCCTCGACGGCGTCCTTGCGGGTGGCGCGGACCGCGTCCGCGATGCCGGCCTTGAGGGTCTCGATGCGGCCGGGGAGGTCGTTGCCGAACCAGATGAGCAGGTTGGCGGTGGCCTCGGCGTCCGGCAGGGCGCGGTGGTTCTCGGACAGCTCGACCCCGAAGAACTTGGCCAGGGTGCCCAGCTTGTAGTTCTCGAGATCCGGGTAGCCCTCGCGGGCGATCACCAGCGTGTCCAGGTACTTGCCCTGGGCGATGCGGGTGCCGTCTCCGAGCGCCTCCTCGATGAAGGCCATGTCGAAGCCGACGGAGTGGCCGACGAACGGCGCGTCGCCGACGAACTCGAGCGCCTTGCGCGCGGCCTCGGCCGGGCTCGGGGCGCCCTTGACGTCCTTGTCGGTGATGCCGTGCATCTGGTTGCCGACGATCGGCCGGCCCGGGTTCACCAGCGTGGACCAGCGGTCGGTGATCTTGCCGCCCTTGACGCGGACCGCGGCGACCTCGACCAGGTCCGCCATCTTGGGGTCCGTGCCGGTGGTCTCGACGTCCACGACGACGAACTCGCCGCCTGCCTTGGCCTGCTCGGCGAAGGTGAGCACCGAGCCGGTGGCCGGCTCGAGGTACGGCAGACGCTTGGGCTTGCCGACGAGCTCGCGGAGCTTCTCCTGGAGGTCGATGAGCGGCGCGATGGCGCGGTGCCCGAAGAGGATGGCCTCGGCCATGACGTCCTCGGGAAGGATCTTGACGCCGGCCTCGACCATCATGATCGCGTCGCGGGTCCCGGAGACGACCAGGTCGATCTCGGACTCGGCGAGCTGCGGGTAGGTCGGGTTGAGGACGAACTCGCCGGCGATCCGGCCGACGCGCACGGCGCCGACGGGCCCCTGGAACGGGATCTCGCTGATCGTGAGGGCAGCCGACGCGGCGATCGTGCCGAGGATGTCCGGATCGTTCTCGTGGTCCGTCGAGAGGACGGTGATCACGACCTGGATGTCGTCCTTGTAGCCCTCGGGGAAGAGCGGACGGATGGGGCGGTCCGTGAGGCGCGCGGCGAGCGTCGCGGCCTCGGACGCGCGGCCCTCGCGCTTGATGAAGCCGCCGGGGATCTTGCCCGCGGCGTACATGCGCTCCTCGAAGTCGACCGTCAGCGGGAAGAAGTCGAGGCCGGGGCGAGGCTCGGAGCGGTTTGCGGTCCCCAGGACCATCGAGTCGCCGTAGCGAAGGGTGACGGCGCCCCCGGCGAGCCCGGCGAGCTTGCCGGTCTCCAGCGTGAGGGTACGACCGCCGAACTCGATCTCGAGCGTGGTGGGAGTGGGCACAGGTAAACGACCTCCTTGGTCGTGCGTGTGAGGATGCCTTGCGGCGGGTGGGGCCGGATTCGCGTGGAACGGGAGCCGGATGCAGTCGACCCCGGGACATGGCCCGGGGTCCTGATGCGGCGAGTCCTAGCGGCGAAGGCCGAGCGAGCCGATGACGGCGCGATAGCGCGCGGGGTCCTTCTTCACCAGGTAGGCGAGAAGGCGCCGGCGCTGACCCACGAGCTTGAGGAGGCCGCGGCGCGAATGGTTGTCCTTCGGGAAGCGGCGGAGGTGCTCCGTCAGGTCCCGGATCCGCTCCGTCAGGAGGGCGATCTGGACCTCGGGCGATCCCGTGTCGCCGTCCTTGACGGCGTACTCCGCGATGACCTCTTGCTTCTTCTCCCGCGCGAGCGGCACTCGATCCTCCGACACGAACGATGGCGTGACTACACGATTTCTGTTCTTCGACCCGCGGAGAATAGCAGGGACGCTCGGAATCGCCAACCGCGGCGCCGTCGCCGTCCGCTCCCCGGTCAGCCGCCGCCCGGGGTCCAGGGCTGCGCCGCCGTGGCCCCGCGCTCCAGGACTGCGAACTGGTCTGCCGTGACCGGAAACCACGGCCCGGCCTCGCCATCCGGCCACGTCACCCGGATCTCCACGCGCGTCGCGTCGCCGAGGCCCAGGTGGACGGGGCCCAGCCGACCACCGATGTGTCCCCCGCCGACCACGACCTCGCGCCACAGCCGCGCCTCGCCGACCCGGACCTCGATGACCGCCCCGATGGCGTCGACGTTCCCACCCGGCTGGCGGAGGCGCAGGGCCAGCCAGTGGCCCATCGCCGCGGGCGCCGCCGCGGACCCGGATCCCACGTTCCGCCACACGGCGACCGGGGCGTCGAGGAAGATCTCCACGAGGTCCGGCATGCCGTCGAGGTTGAGGTCGGCGAGGCTGGCTCCCCGCCCGCGCTCGAACGAGACGATGCCGGCCTCCATCGCGCCCTCGGCGAAGGTCCCGTCCGGTTGGCCGAGGAGCAGGTTGCTCGGGTCACGGGTGGCGAAGTCGGGCTCCGCGCTCACGTTGCCCTTGGCCACGAACAGGTCCGCGAAGCCGTCGTTGTTGACGTCGTCGAACTCGGCGTGCCACGCGGTCGACGGCAGGACGTCGCCGCCCGTGTACGGCCGCGTGAGCGTCACGCCCCGCTTGAGCGCGATGTCCCGGTAGGTGGGCTGGCCGGGTCCCGTCAGCAGGGTCTGCAGCTTATTGTCGCCCTGGCTGGTGAGGAACACCTCGGGCAGCCCGTCGCCGGTGAGGTCCTGGCTGGCGATGCCCATGCCCCAGATCTGCATGCTCACCCAGCCGTCGTCTGCGGTGTAGGCCCGCGGCAGGGCGCCGGGCTCGATCCGCCACAGCTGATCGAAGCCGTCGGTGTAGTAGTGACGGTCGTTGGTGACCCGCAGGTCCCGCCGGCCGGACCCGTCCCAGGAGCTGAACAGGATCGACAGCGTGCAGTAGCCGGGCTCGATCGCGATCGGCGGCCCGTAGCCGCCCCCGCCAACGGGCCGGTAGAGCGCGTTGGGTTCGCAGCCGTACGTGGGCTCGTGCGCGGCGTCGAGCGTGACGTAGTGGCCGAGGGCGATCGTGGGCAGACCGGAGGGGTCCTCCCAGGTCGCCGAGAAGGCCGTGGTCCAGGCATCGGGAGCGACGAACCCCCATGCCTCGTTCGCCCGCTCGAACCGGCAGCCGCCGAGGCCCCGCAGCAGGACGGACTCCCCCACCCGCAGCACCGCCAGGTCGCCGTGGCCGTCGCCGTCGATGTCGACCGGGTAGGCACCGGTCACGCCCGCGAGGTCGGTCACGGGGTCTGGGAAGCGCTCGAAGCGCAGCGCCCCGCCGACCGTGCTCCGGTTCCGGAACAGGGCGGCCGGACCCTCGCCACCGGCGAGGTAGAGGTCCGGCAGGCCGTCGTCGTCGCAGTCGAGGACTGCGACGCCGCCGCCGGTGAGGAAGGTCGAGCCGCCCCCGTACGTGTGGGCAAGCCCCGAGGCCTCGGTCTCGTCCACCAGCACCGGCGCGCCGCGCGCGATCGACGGCGTCGGCGACCCGCCAAGCGACCCCGATGCGACGAGCGCCACCGCGGCCAGGATGGCCACCACGACCAGCGCCGCTCCCACGCGCGCGATCGCGCGCCCCCGACGGCGGGGGGCGTCCGCACGAGGAGCGGTCACGACCCCGCCGTCCCGGCGAAGTAGCGCTGGGCCAGGACCCAGGCCCCGATGCCGCACTGCGCCCCGATGACCCGGCCCGTGAGGTCATCCGCCTCGATATGGATCCCGCCCCACAGCCGCGACCGCCCGGCCTGATCCGCGGCGTCCGCGTAGGTCGCCCACTCCAGCCTGATGTCGGTGGTGGGGCCCTGTTCGAACTTGAGCGACCCTGCCTTGATCGTGTAGCCGCTCTCGCCGCCCGGGAAGGACGGGCTGCCGGTGAACCCGGCGAGGACCTCCGCGGCGGCCCGGCTGAAGGTGCTGTGCCCCGACACGTAGCCTGGGAACGACGGGGTGACGAAGGTCGGCAGCTGGTAGGGCACCCAGTCGACCGCGCGGATCCAGGCCACGCCCCCGGTCTCCGTGGCCGGGTCGGCGGGGGTGCCCGTCCACGCTCGGACCGCGATTTCGCCCTCGTGGCCGGCGAGGGTCGCGTGCCGCCCGCCGGGTGCGGTCGTCTCGGGCGCGATCAGCTCGACCAGGCCCGGGACCAGCGGCAGGCCGGCCGGGTCGAACGCGGGCAGCGACGGATCGCTCGACTGCCCCTTGCCGCCCATGTAGCGAATCATCGAGATCGGACGGACGCTGTCGTAATGGCCCTTGAGGCCCCAGGCCGCGATCGCCGCGTCGTGGACGGCCCCGTTGAGCGCGAGGTACAGCTTCACGTCCCACTGCAGCCGGTCCACGGGGTCGCCCGTGCCACCCACGCGAAGGTCGGGGTCCAGCTCGTCGGACACGAGGTTCGCGAGGACGTTCCAGTGCCCGGGCGGCGTCTCCGAGTTGGGGCCGTCCGCCCAGAACTCGGCCATCACCCGTCCGAAGTCGGCGCGCAGGACCACGTCCGGCGGGTACGGCTGACCCGTGGCCGGGTTCACGACGTGACCGGTCCCGTCGTTGGTCCCGACGTGGCTGCCGCCCAACGCGCCCGGCGAGATGTCGATCGTCACGCCGTCCGAGGGGTCCAGGTCGCTGCTCAGCCGGATCAGCTCGACGGCCTGGTCCTTGAACGCCTGATCCGTCGCCGGGTCGCCGAGCCGTGGGGGCGGGCCGGGATCGAGCGGTGTCCCGGCGCCGCTGTCGGCGGGGAGCGCGAAACCCTCCACGTGGCCCCAATGCGGCCCGATCGCCTGCTGGACCCCGTTGGTCACCGCGATGCCGTTCTGCGAGATCATGTGCTCGATCTGGAGCGGCTGCCAGCGGTTCGGGTCGGCCATGGTCGCGCCCGATCCGGTCGTCGCCAGCGGCGAGTTGACGGGCGTGTACCCCGTTGCGGCATAGCCGCCCGTCTCGTTCGACCCGTCGGCCAGGCCGCGGGCGACAACCGCGGCCGCGATGCGGTTCCCGACGGCTGCCGGCGAGTCGCCGTCCGTGGTCGTCACCTCGACCGGGTAGCACAGCGCGTCCATCAGGTCGGCGAACTCGGACAGCGAGTCCGAGCCCCCCGTTGCCTTGATATAGCGCTCGTTGAGGACCCGGTAGGCCGCGTAGCTGATCGCCTCGTCGCGGGCCGCGGCGACATCGTCGGCAGCGTGCTTCTCGGCCACGAGGTAGCCGCGCGCCCTCGGGTCGTACGCCGCCCACGCGTCCCACATCGCCACCGAGACGTGGAACAGGTTGCGGGCATGGACGGTCGGCGCCGGCAGCGCCCGCCGGATCGCGTCCAGGAGCGCCTCGTCCCAGCGCCGGGCCACGGACCACTCCGGGTGTTCGGCCACGGGTGGGCAGGACCGCACCGGCGTCCATGGTCGGGTCACGCTGAGGACCGCGCCCATCACGACGGCCAGGGCGACGACCGCGGCCAGGGCGACGACGCGCAGCCGTCTCCGCCGCGGCCGGATCGCGCGTGTCCGGGAAGCCTCGGACGCACCCACCATCCGATCGTCCTCCTACGCCTCCGGCAAGGGGCGCTCGCGCTTCCTGTCCCGCCGGCTGCCGCTCTCCATCATCCATCACCGGACGCGAACAGGCGCTCGATCACGCGCAGGTTGGCCACCGCGTCCTCGGGGGCCACCGGAACCGGTCCACCGGCCCGGATGGCCTCCGCGAAGGCCTCCGCCTCGGCCGCGTACGGATCGGCGATCGGCAGCTCGATCACCTCCGTGGCGGGCGCGACCGGCGGATCGCCGCCTGCGGTCACCCGGATCCGGGTCGGGCGGTCGGGCGGAATGTTGAACGGGATGTCGATCGAGATGCGCCCGCTCGTACCGTAGATGTCGACCCGCTGGTCCGGCTCGAGCCGGGTCGCGCAGGTGAACGTCGCGGTGCCGGTCGCGAACCGCAGGATGCCGCTGGTCAGGACGTCCACGCCGCTGGCCGGGTCCCGGGTCACCGCGGCGGCCACCGCCCGGGGCTCGTCCCCGAACAGCATCCGCGAGAGGTTCACGGAGTAGCAGCCGATGTCGTACAGCGCGCCGCCGCCGTAGGCCGCGATGTTGCGGATGTTCGCCGGGTCGTCGTTGGAGTAGGAGAACCAGGAATCGACGGCCGCCAGCGTCCCGATCCGGCCCGCGGCGACCAGGTCCCGGACCGCCACCCACGACGGGTGATGGCGGTACATGAAGGCCTCCATGAGGAGCACTCCAGCGTCCCGGCACACATCCGCCATCCGCTGCGCCTCGCTCGCAGTCAGGGCAAGGGGCTTCTCGCAGAGCACGTGCTTGCCCGCGCGGGCAGCGGCCACCGTCCACTCCGCGTGGAGGTGGTTCGGCAGCGGGATGTACACGGCATCCACGTCCGGGTCGGCGAGCAGCGCCTCGTACGACCCGTACGCGCGCGGGATGCCCAGCGACGACGCGGCGGCCTGCGCCCGCCCGCCCTCGCGGGAGGCGATGGCCACCAGTTCGCAGCCCCGCGCTCGCCGGAGCCCGGGGATCACCTTCTTGAGGGCGATGTCGGCGGTCGAGAGGACGCCCCAGCGGATGACGCGATCGGAACCCATGTGACACCTCCTGAACCCGTGCTGGCCGACCGGACCACCGGCGGCGGCAACGCGGACTTGACACCGCAGGGTGTCGTGTACGAGTCTGGCACAGGTTTGCAAGAAAGGAACACAAACCTTGCGACTCGACCGGATGGATGTGGGTCAGCGCAGTGAGACCGTGCGTCGCGCCAACCTGAGCGCGATCGTCCGCGGGCTGCACGAGCGCGGCCCGTTGTCTCGCTCGGAGCTGGTCGCGGCCACGGGTCTGACGCGCAGCGCGATCCGCGGGCTCGTCGGCGAGCTGGTCGACGCTGGCCTGGTCGCCGAGGAGCGGGCCATCCCGCAGGGAACGCCGGGTCGGCCCTCCCCGCTCGTCCGCCTCGAGCCGGGTGCGGCGTCCGTCCTGGCCCTGGAGATCCTCATCGATTCACTCGCCGCGGCGATCGTCGGCCTCGACGGGCGCACCATCGAGCTCGTGCGCGTCGACCGGCCCCGCGGCCATCACTCGGTCGACCTCGTCCTGGACGACCTGGTCGCCCTGGCTGACGGGTTGCGCGCCCGGACGAACGCCCCACTGATCGGCGTCGGCGTCGCCATCGCGGCGATCGTCCGCCGCAGCGACGGGCTGGTCTCGCTGGCGCCCAACCTGGGCTGGACGGACGTGCCGTTGGGGGCCCTCCTGGCAAGGGCGCTCCGAGTGGACCTGCCGATCGCCGTCGCCAACGATGCCGACCTGGGCGCCCTCGCCGAGCACCGGTTCGGGGCCGCCGTGGACGAGACCGATGTCCTGTACATCTCGGGCGAGGTGGGCGTGGGCGGTGGCGCGATCAGCGGCGGACGGCCGCTGACAGGCGCCGCGGGGTACGCGGGGGAGATCGGTCACGTGCCCGTGAACCCCGGAGGCGCGCCGTGCCGCTGCGGCTCGATCGGGTGCTGGGAGACCGAGGTCGGCGAGGGGACGCTGCTCGCGCTGGCCGGGCTGCCGCCCGACGCGGGGCGCGATGGCGTGGACACGGTGCTGCGACGCGCGGACGCCGGGGATCCCACGGCGCTCGCCGCGCTCGAGCATGTCGCCCGCTGGCTGGCCATCGGGCTGGCCGGGCTCGTGAACGTCCTCAACCCCCACCTGGTGGTGATGGGCGCGATGCACGGCCGGATCTACCCGGTCATCCGCGAGACCGTGGAGACCGAGCTGGCGCATCGGGCGCTGGCGGCCCCGCGCTCCCTCGTGCGGATCGTGCCCGCGACGCTGGGCGCCGATGCCCCCCTGCTGGGGGCGGCCGAGCTCGCGCTCGAGCCGATCCTCGCCGATCCCGCCGGCTTCTTCGACCGCGAGGGCGGTCACCTGCGCCTGGCGAGTGCTTCATGGGGCGACTCGCCGCCAACGTTCCGGATCACGTTCTGTCCGGATGCACCCGAACGGAGAAAGGGGTATGCCTAACGTTGTAGGGTTCGCCGCAGCATCAGGCGTTGTGCGACGACATTGGGATCGTCACCTGGAGGAGGAAACGCGCATGGGCATTCGCAAGTTGGCCGCCCTCGCGGGCGTGGCAGCCATTCTGGTCTCCGCCTGCGGGAGCAGCAGCTCCTCGCCGGCCACGAGCTCGGGCGGTGGCGGCGGCACTGCTGCCGACTGCACCGTCGGCGTCTCCTGGAACAACTACCAGGAGGAGCGCTGGGCCAAGTGGGACGAGCCGGCCCTGAAGGCCGCCATCGAGGCCGGTGGCGGCAAGTACATCAACAACGACGCCAAGTCGTCCGCCGAGACCCAGGCAAGCAACGTCGAGAACCTGATCTCGCAGGGCGCGAAGGTCGTCATCGTTCTCGCCCAGGACGGCACGGCGATCAAGCCGGCCGTCACCAGCGCGATCTCGAACGGCGTCGCGGTCATCGCGTATGACCGCCTCATCGAGGATCCGGGCGCCCTCTACATCACGTTCGACAACAAGCTCGTCGGCAAGCTGGAGGCCGAGGCCCTCCTCAAGGTCAAGGACTCCGGCAACTTCGTCGTCATCAAGGGCAACAAGGCAGACGCCAACGCCGACTTCCTCCGCGAGGGCATGGTCGAGGCCGGCGTCCCGGCGGTCGGCGCGAGCTCGGACAAGCTCAAGAACGTCGGTGAGACCTACACCGACAACTGGGATCCGGCGAACGCCCAGAAGGAGATGGAGCAGTTCCTGACGGCGAACAACAACAAGATCGACATCGCCTTCGTTGAGAACGACGGCATGGCCGGTGGTGCCATCGCGGCGCTCGCTGCCCAAGGCCTCGCGGGCAAGGTTCCGGTCTCCGGCCAGGACGGCGATGCCGCCGCCCTCAACCGGGTGGCCCTCGGCACCCAGACGGTCGACGTCTGGAAGGACGCGCGCATGCTCGGCAAGTCTGCCGGCGAGGCGGCGATCCAGCTGTGCAAGGACAAGGACATCAAGAAGGTTGCCGGCGTGGTGCAGTTCACGAGCCCCGGCAACAACGACATGACGTCCATCTTCCTCACCCCCCAGGCGATCACCAAGGACAACCTCAACATCGTCCTCGATGCCACCTGGATCGCCAAGGACGCCCTGTGCAAGGACGTCCCGGCGGGGTCCGTCGCGGCCTGCGGCTGACGACGATCACGTCGTGACCAGAGCGCCCTGCGCCCGCGTCTCGTACGCGGCGCAGGGCGCTCTCCGGTTCTGAGCCCGGTCCAGAGGTCAGTTGATGAGCGAGACGACCACCCCACCCCCGACCGCGGCCCGCGAGCCCGCAAACCCCAGGTCCTGGCGCTCCACGCTCCAGATTCTGGAGCTCGATACTCGGCTGCTGGGGATGATCGGCGCGCTGGCGGTGATCTGGCTCTTCTTCAACGCCCTGTCGGGCGGCAACTTCATCACGGCGCGCAACCTGTGGAACCTGTCCGTCCAGAGCGCGTCGATCGCGATCATGGCCACGGGGATGGTCCTGATCATCGTTTCGCGCAACATCGACCTGTCCGTCGGGTCGATGCTCGGCCTGATCGGCTACATCATGGCCATGGTCCAGGTGATCTGGCTCCCCACCGTGTTCGGGGTCAGCTACCACGAACCCTGGATCTGGGTCGTGGCCCTTGCCATCGGCATCGCCGCGGGCGCTGCGATGGGAGGCGTGACCGGCTTCATCGTCGCCTACCTCGGGGTCCCGTCGTTCATCGTCACGCTCGGCGGTCTGCTCATCTGGCGCGGCCTCATCTTCCGCTTCCAGCAGGGCCAGACCCTCGCCCCTCTCAATGACATCTTCCAGCTCTTCGGCGGCGGCCCCAAGGGATCGCTCGGCGACACCGCCAGCTGGATTCTGGGGATCCTCATCTGCGCCGGGATCACCTACACGCTGTGGGCCGGTCGGCGGCGGAAGATCCGCTACGGCTTCCCCGCTCGCCCGCTGTGGGGCGAGATCGCGGTCGGTGTCATCGGCTGCGTGGTCGTCCTCGTGGCCGTAGGGGTTGCGGTCAGCTACTCCTGGCCCGAGCTACTGGCCACGCAGTACGCCCAGGAGCACGGGGTCACGGAGCCGCCCGGCGGCCTGATCATCCCGACGGGCGTCGCGATCCCGGTCGTCATCATGCTCGTCGTCGGCCTGGTCATGGCCTACATTGCGACCCGGCGACGGTTCGGACGCTACGTGTACGCGATCGGCGGCAACCCGGATGCTGCCGAGCTCGGCGGGATCAACGTGCGGCGCACCATCATGTCGACGTTCGTCGTCATGGGGGTCCTGGCCGCGATCAGCGCGGCCGTGCAGACCGCTCGTCTGAACTCGGCGGTCACGAACCTCGGCGTGCAGAACGAGCTCGATGTCATCGCCGCCGCCGTCATCGGCGGGACCTCGTTCGCCGGCGGCATCGGGACGATCCCGGGGGCGATCCTCGGCGCCGTTGTCATGCAGTCGCTCCGCTCCGGCATGCTCCTGCTCAATGTCGACTCCCCGACGCAGGACGTCGTTGTCGGCATGGTGCTGGTGGCCGCCGTGGGCTTCGACTCGTACATCCGCCGGCGGTCGAATTGAGCGGGAGGCGCTGAGATGACCATGACGATGCCCCAACCCGCCCCCGCTCCCGGCCCAGGCGGGCCGCCGCTCGTCGAGATGCGGAACATCTACGTCGCATTCGGTGGTGTCCACGCCGTCGAGGATGTGACGATCGACCTCCACGAGGGCGAGGTGGTCGGCCTTGTCGGCGGCAATGGCGCCGGCAAGTCAACCCTGATCCGGACGCTGTCCGGTGCGCACCCGGCGGACTCGGGCCAGATCCGCATCAACGGCGTGCCCGTATCGATCAGGAACCCGCGCGACGCGAAGTCGCACGGGATCGAAACGATCTACCAGACGCTCGCTCTCGCCGACAACATCGACGCGGCCGGCAACGTCTTCCTCGGCCGCGAGTTGCGCTCCCGGCTGGGGTCCCTCGACGACGCCGCCATGGAGGCGGCGACGAGGTCCGTGATGGGCCGGCTCAACCCGCGCTTCACGAACTTCAAGACCGCCGTGAAGTCGCTCTCAGGCGGCCAGCGGCAGTCGATCGCGATCGCCCGCGCGGTTCATTTCAACGCGAAGATCCTCATCATGGACGAGCCCACGGCGGCGCTGGGGCCGCACGAGACCGCGCAGGTCCGCGATCTCGTTGTGCAGCTGAAAGCCGAGGGGATCGGCATCTTCCTCATCAGCCACGACATCCACGACGTGTACGACCTGTCCGACCGGATCAGCGTGATGCTCCAGGGCCGCCTGGTGGGCACCGTCAACAAGGGCGAGATCACCAAGGACGAGATCCTGGGCATGATCATCATGGGCAAGACGCCCGGCGAGGTGTCCGAGACGGACAAGGCCGCCATCGAGCTCCGCGGCTAGCGCCGTCGGCCGGCGCCCGGGGGTCAGTCGGCCGGCGCCCGGGGGTGTCAGTCGGCCAGCAGCGGGAAGAGGGGCGCCAGCGCCGGATAGAGCGTCCGGTAGACGCCATGCACCTCGGCGTAGCGCGCGCTGTCCGGACCGGGTGCCGCCATCGGCGTCACGCGGATCAGCGCGTCGGCGACGGCCTCGACCGTCGGGAACCAGCCCGCCCCGACGGCGCCCAGGAGCGCGGCCCCGTAGGCGGCCCCCTCCGTCGTGCTGACCGTGGCGATCTCGGCACCGAGGACGTCGGCGAGGATCTGCCGCCACGGCGGGCTGGCGGTCCCGCCACCGGACGCCCGGATCTGGTCGGGCGCGGGCATGCCCGCCTCGACCATCAGGTCCAGCCCGTCCCGCAGGCCGAAGGCGACGCCCTCGATCACGGCGCGCGTCAGGTGCCGCCGATCGTGCGCGAGGGTGAGCCCCACGAACGCCCCGCGTGCCAGCGGGTCCGGATGCGGGCTGCGCTCGCCCGAGAGATAGGGCAGGAACAGCAGGCCGTCGCTCCCCGCGCTCACGGTGGCGGCGGACTCGACGAGGTCCCCAAAGTCCGCCCCGGGCGCGACGGTGTCACGGAACCAGCGCAGGCTCCCGGCGGCGGACAGCATCACCGACATCATGTGCCAGCGGTCCGGCACGGCATGGCAGAAGGCGTGTACCCGGCCCTGCGCCTCCACCAGGGGGCGTTCCGTCGTCGCGAACACGACGCCCGAGGTCCCCAGCGACAGCGCGACGCGGCCCGGCACCACCGCACCGACGCCCACCGCGTTGGCCGCCTGGTCCCCGCCGCCGGCGATCACGGGCGTCCCCGCGCGGAGGCCGGTCGCGTCGGCCGCCGCAGCGGTCAGGGCCCCCGTGATCTCGGGCCCCTCGAAGGTGGGCGGCAGCCAGTCCGGATCGATCCCCAGCGCGGCGGTCACCTCGGGTGACCAGTCGCGCGCCGCGAGGTCGAACAGGATCGTCCCCGAGCCATCGGCCTTGTCCAGCGCGTGCTCGCCGGTGAGCCGGAGCCGGACGTAGTCCTTGGGCAGGAGGACGTGCGCCACGCGCCGCCATGTCTCCGGCTCGTGGTCTCGCACCCAGACGAGCTTGGGCGCCGTAAAGCCCGTGAGGGCGTCGTTGCCCGTGATGGCGATCAGGCGCTCGGGACCCACGGCGGCGCGGATCGCGTCGCACTCCGCCCCCGTCCGCTGGTCGTTCCACAGGATCGCCGGGCGCAGGACTTCGTCGGCGGCATCCAGCAGGACGGCGCCGTGCATCTGGCCGGTGAGCCCGACGCAGGCCACCTCCGACCCCGCGACGCCCGCGGCATCGAGCGCACCCCGGATCGCGGCCTGCGTCGCCGTCCACCACAGCCCCGGGTCCTGCTCGCTCCACAGCGGCCGTGGTGTCGACAGCGGGTACTCGGCGGCGTGGACCGCCCGAACGGTCCCGGTCTCGTCGACCAGGACCGCCTTCGTCGCGGTGGTGGAAACGTCGATCCCGAGGACGAAGCGGGACACGGGTCAGCCCGCCGACCAGACCGCCCGGTTGACGACGTTCTCGTAGCGCTCCTGGCTCCCGCTCACCGGGTGCGGGTCGATCTCGCCCGCGGCCACGCGCGCCTCGAGGTCGGCGAGGCACAGCGAGCCGTCGAGGATCCGGCGGCCGAGGTCGCCCGCCCAGCCGGCGTAGCGCTGCTCCTTCATCGAATCGAGGGTCCCCTCCTCCACCAGGACGGCGGCGGCGAGGAGCGCCCGTGCAAGCGTGTCGATCCCGCCGATGTGAGCGTGGAACAGGTCGCTGCGGTCGGTCGACTGGCGCCGCAGCTTGGCGTCGAAGTTGAAGCCGCCGGTGGTGAACCCGCCGCCCCGCAGGATCTCGTAGAGCGGCATCACGAGGTCGTCCACCGAGTTCGGGAACTGGTCCGTGTCCCAGCCGTTCTGGGGGTCGCCGCGGTTGGCGTCGATCGAACCGAACATGCCGCTCGCCATCGCGTAGGCCACCTCGTGGTGGAAGCTCATCCCCGCGAGCGTGGCGTGGTTGGCCTCGATGTTGGCCTGGTACTGCCCCTCGAGGCCGTGGCGGACGAGGAACCCGTGGACGGTCGCCGTGTCGTGGTCGTACTGGTGCTTGGTGGGCTCCATGGGCTTGGGCTCGATGAGCAGGCTTCCCTCGAAGCCGATCTTCGCCTTGTGCTCCGCCACCAGGTGCAGGAAGCGGGCGAGCTGGTCGCCCTCGCGCCGCAGGTCCGTGTTGAGCAGCGTGTCGTAGCCCTCGCGGCCGCCCCACAGGACGTAGTTGGTGCCGCCGAGGCGCTGCGTGACCTCGAGCATGTGCTTGACCTGCGCCGCGGCGTAGGCGAACACATCGGGGTCCGGGTTGGTCGCCGCGCCGCCCTGGTAGCGCGGGTGGGTGAACAGGTTCGCCGTGCCCCACAGGAGCCGGACGCCCGTGCGCTCCTGGTAGCCGGCCGCCTCGTCCGCGAGCGCGTCGAGGTTGTCCCGGAACTCCGCGAAGCTTGCGCCCTCCGGCGCCACGTCGCGGTCGTGGAAGCAGTAGTACGGCGCACCCAGCTTCTCGAGGAACTCAAACGCGACCGCGAGCTTCTGGCGGGCGGCCGCCATCGGGTCCGCGAGCGGGTCCAGCCACGGGCGGTCCAGCGTGCCCACGCCGAACATGTCCCGGCCATCCCATGCGAAGGAGTGCCACAGGCAGACGCCGACCCGCAGGTGCTCCTCCATCCGCTTGCCGAGGACGATGCGGTCCGGGTCGTAGACCTTGTAGGCGAGCGGGTCAGCAGACGCCAGACCCCCGAACGGGATCCTGCCCTCGACCTCGGTGAAGAAGGGCTCGTTCATGGCGTTGCCTCCACGCTGCGGACGGCGCCAGCCGGCGCCCGATGCCCGGTTCGTCGCGTTTTGTTCGATGATATTACATACCCCGTCGGCCGGGCTACCCCGAAGTCTCAGCCGGTGGTGAACGCCACCCGGACCCACGGCGAGGGGGGCGTCCCGAGCAGGAGGACCGAGGGTCCGTCCACGACGGCCTCGTCGGTCGCGCCAGCGTGGACGGGGCCGACCTCCACGGGATAACGGCCGTCGGGCGGCAGCGCCACCGGCAGGGGGAACCGCATCAGGCTCCCGGGCCCGGACGCGCGCTCGACCGCGGCGCCCACCACGCAGTGGCTGCGACCCAGGAGGTGCGCGGCGGTGGCCAGGTCGCCCGCGGAGATCGCGTTGCGGATCTCGGTCGATCGGACGGGGCGACCGTCGAGCTCGAACGGCGGCACCACCACGACCTCGAAGCCCCGCTCCGCGCCCAGCACGGAGAGCGTCGCGGGCGTGCCCTCGCGCCGGAAGCCGAACGCCGCGTCGGGGGTCATGAGCAGCCCGGCGAGCGGCGCCCGCGACTCGATCATCCCGACGAAGTCGTCGTAGGTCGTCTCGCGCAGCCGCTGGTCGAAGTGGACGACCACGGTCGTGTCGACGCCGGCCGCGGCGAGGCGCTCGAGGCGCTCGTCGGGGTCGCACAGGAGCGGCGGCGCCGAGCCCCTGATGATCTCGTCGGGATGATGATCGAAGGTGATCACGACCGGCCGCGCGCCCCGCGCACGCGCCTCCCCCGCCAGGTGGGCAAGCAGGTAGGCGTGCCCGAGGTGCAGCCCGTCGAACACGCCCACGACCACGAACACGGGCGTCTCGGAGCGCGGCAGGTCGGCGAGACCGCGGGCGACGTGCATCGTCAGGCGGGCCCGGCCGCCGGCTCACGGCGCACGGGGCGCCCCGACTCCGCGGGCCGCTCGGCGAGCACCTTGTGCGGGTGCAGCGCGCCGGTCACGGCCGCACAGACGGCGGCGATCCGGCCGTCCGGCCCCACGGCGAGCACCAGCGGGGCGTCGCGGAGGACGAGCGGAACCTTGGGGGCGGTGATCAGGCCCTCGCCCAGGCGGCGCACCTCGTCGGCCGTGACGACGGCATGCGGCAGATCCTCGAGCCCCGCGTCGATCGGGCGCAGGATCCGCTCGATCCCGGCCGGGCCGTCGGCGGCATGCTCGCGGAGCGTCTCGAACGAGATCGCGTCCTCCAGGCGGAACGCGCCCGACGCCGTCCGGACCAGCGCGCCCAGGTACGCGCCCGTCCCGAGGCTCGCGCCCAGGTCGCGGGCGATGGCGCGGATGTACGTGCCTGCGGAGCACGCGATGTCCACGACCGCGATGGGCCGCGCGGGATCCGAGCCGTCCCACTCGAGCATCGTCGCCTCGTGGATCACCACGTTGCGCGGCGCCAGCTCCACGGCCTCGCCGCGGCGCGCCATCTGGTAGGCGCGGCGACCCTCGACCTGGACCGCGGAGTAGTCCGGCGGCACCTGGCTGATCGTCCCGCGGAACCCGTCCAACGCCGCCTCGACCACGTCGCGGGTGAGCGTCGGCCCGTCGAGGGTGGTCCGGTCCCCGTCGATGTCGTCCGTCGTCGACGACTCACCGAAGCAGATCGTCGCCCGGTACCGCTTCGTCCCGGACAGGTGGTACTCAACGAGGCGGGTCGCGCGGCCAAGGAACACCGGCAGCACGCCGGCCGCGAATGGATCCAGCGTCCCACCGTGGCCCACGCGCCTCGTGGACGAGAGCCGGCGCACCAGGCCGACGACGTCGTGAGACGTCGGCCCGGACGGCTTGGCGACGATCAGGACGCCGTCCAGCCCGCCGCGGCGATCGCGCGGGCTCAACGCCGAACCTCGGCGGCCAGCCGGTCAGCGACCACGCGGACGGCGCCCACCGCTTCGTCGAGCGGCAGCGGAACCGTCGCACCGGCCGCCCGGGCGTGACCGCCCCCGCCCCAGGTACCGGTCAGGACGGTCGCGTCCACACCGCCGGGCCTGGTGCGCACGGAGAGTCGCGTGGTCCCGTCCTCCTGCTCCTTGAGCAGCATGGAGACCTCGGCGGTGTCGGACTGGGCGAGCAGGTCGATGATCCCTTCCGAGTGCGCCGGGATCGCGTCGGTGTCCGCGAAGTCGGCCAGGCGCAGGGTGGACCAGATGACCCGCCGGTCCGGTGAGGTGGCCAGGCGGTCCAGGACCCGCCCGAACAGGCGGAGCTGGGTGTCCGGCTTGGTGCGGTAGAGGCGGCGCGAGATGTCCGACAGGGGGGCGCCAGCCTCGACCAGGGCCGCGGAGACGGCGAGCGTGCGCGGGGTCGCGTTGGGATGGGCGAACGTCGCCGTGTCCATGACGATCCCGGCCATCAGCCCGTCGGCGAGCGCCCGGTCCGCGAGATCCAGCGGGAGGCCGAGGCGGACCGCGAGGAGCCCGACGAGTTCACAGGTCGCGGCGGCGCCAGGATCGATCCAGTCGGCGTCCCCCGCGCCGTCGTTGGAGGCGTGGTGGTCCACGACGGCCCGCGGAAGGCTCGCGAAGAGCGCCTCGTTCCGGACGGCGACGTCGCCCACGCGGGAAGCCGTCGCGCAGTCCGCGAGGACGAGCAGATCGTAGGCCTCGGCCGGATCGGGGTCCGTGCGGAACCGGTCCATGCCGGGGAGGAACGCATAGAGCGGCGGGATGGGGTCGGTGGAGACGGCGGTCGCCCGCCCGCCCATGGCCTCGACCAGGATGCAGATGCCCAGCACGGCGCCGATCGTGTCGGCATCCGGGTGCTCGTGGGTGACGGCGACGACGTTGCGCGCCGCGCGCAACCGCGCGAGGAAGGGCTCCGGGACCGCCGCCTGCGCCAGTGCCGAGAGGTCGACCGCATTGCTCATCCCTTCTTCGTCCCGGGCTTGCGGCGCGGCACGGCGGGATGGGCGCCGCGGCCCGCCCGGTTGCCGCCGGGTCCCCGTCGCGGTGACGGGCGGCGGGCGGAGGGCGCCGGCGGGATCGCGGGCAGCGGGCCCGGGCCAGGCGCCGCCTGGTCCTCGGAGGGCTCCACGTCGCCCTCGTGGGGCAGCCGCTTGACCGGCGTCGGCAGGGTCTCGTTGAACGGCGTGACCTCCTGGGGATCCACGCCGGACTCCAGCTCGGTGAGGAGGTGGAGCACACGCGTGCCCCGCTCGGCGGAGTCGTCGAGCTGGATGTGGAGCGCGGGAATGCGCTTGATCCGCAGACGCTTGCCCAGCTCGTGACGCACGAAGCCCATGGACGCCTGGAGCGCCCGCAGGGTGTCGGTACGGTCCGACTTGCCGCCGATGACGCTGACCCA
Organism: Candidatus Limnocylindrales bacterium; assembly: GCA_038250545.1. GTDB lineage: Bacteria > Chloroflexota > Limnocylindria > Limnocylindrales > CSP1-4 > CAIXZV01. The sequence continues at coordinate 42,221 of JBBSCF010000009.1, forward strand.
GACCTTCGCGTGGCGAAGGTCCGGCGACGTCTCGACGTCCGTGATGGTCGCGAACCCGATCCTGGGATCGGCCAGCTCCTTGGCGAGGATCTGCCCGATCTCCTGGCGCAGGAGCTCGTCGACGCGGTCTGTCCGCTGGCTCATCGGATGGCCCCCTGGCCCAGGTGGAGGATCAGCCGGCGATCCGGCTGCGCACCTGGTTGGTGAAGCACTCGATGACGTCGCCCTCCACCAGGTCGTTGAACCCGGCGAGGCCGATGCCGCACTCGAAGTTCTGGGAGACCTCGCGGACATCGTCACGGAACCGCCGGAGCGAGTCCAGCTTGTCCGTGACGACCAGCTTGCCGCCCCGGTACACGCGTGCCCCGCCGTTGCGGACGATGCGCCCGTCGACGACGAAGCAGCCGGCGATGACCGTGCTCTTGCCCACCTTGAAGATCTGGCGGACCTCGGCGCGACCCTCGATCACCTCCACGATCTCCGGCTCGAGCATGCCCTTGAGGGCCGCGTCGATGTCGTCCGTGAGCTTGTAGATGATGTCGTAGAGCCGGACGTCGACACCCTCGGCCTCGGCGCCGCGGCGGGCCGTGTCCGTGATGCCGGTGTTGAACCCGACCACGATCGCGTTCGACGCCGTCGCGAGCATGATGTCGTTGTCGGTGATGTCGCCCGCGGCCTCGAGCAGGACGTTGATCTTGACCTCGTCCGAGCTGAGCTGCTGCAGGGCGTGGGTGATGGCGCCCAGCGAGCCCGACACGTCGGCCTTGAGGATGATCCGCAGCTCCTTGGCCTGGCCGGCCTGGATCTGCTTGTAGAAGTCCTCGAGGGTCGCGCGACCGGAGCCTGCGCCGGCCGCGGCAGTGGCCGCGATCTTGCGGGCCTCCACCATGTTGCGGGCCGTCATGACGTCCTTCACGACGCGCAGCACGTCGCCGGCCTCGGGGACATCCGTGAGCCCGAGGATGACGGCGGCGGTCGCCGGCCCGGCCTTGGGGATGCGCTTGCCGCTCGAGTTCTCAAGGGCCTTGATCTTGCCGAACGAGTTGCCGGCCACGACGCTGTCGCCCACGCGGAGCGTCCCGGTCTGGACGATGATCGTGGCCACGGGGCCCCGGCCCTTGTCCAGGCGGGCCTCGATGACCGTGCCCACGGCGTCCCGCTTGGGGTTCGCCTTGAGCTCCTGGAGGTCCGCGACCAGCAGGATGATCTCGAGCAGCTCGGCGATGCCGACACGGGTCTTCGCGGACACCGGGACGAGCGGCGTGTCGCCGCCGTAGTCCTCGATCACGACGCCGGCCTCGGCCAGCTCGTTCTTGACCCGGTCGGTGTTGGCATCGGGCTTGTCGATCTTGTTCATCGCGATGACGAGCGGGACCTTGGCCGCCTTCGCGTGGCTGATGGCCTCCAGGGTCTGGGGCATCACGCCGTCGTCGGCCGCGACCACGATCACGGCGATGTCGGTGACCCGGGCGCCGCGGGCGCGCATCGAGGTGAACGCCTCGTGGCCCGGGGTGTCGAGGAAGACGAGGCGCTTGCCGTCCTTGGTCGTGACCTCGGACGCACCGATGTGCTGGGTGATGCCACCCCGCTCCCCCGCCGCGACGGCGGACGACCGGATGGCGTCGAGCAGGCTGGTCTTGCCGTGGTCGACGTGGCCCATGACGGTCACGATCGGGGCGCGGGCGACGAGGCTCTCGTCACCCTCCGCCTCCTCCTCCCAGAGCTGCTCCTTGGCGGCCTCCGCGGGCGCGGCCTCCTCGGCCTCCTCGTCGGACGCGGCGGCGCCGGCCTCGGCGACCTCGTAGCCCAGCTCCTCGGCAACCAGGGACGCCGTGTCGCGGTCGATGAGCTGGTTGATGGTCGCGAAGATGCCGCTCTTGATCAGCTCTCGGATGATGTCCGCCGGGCTGACCGTCAGCAGGTCGGCCAGCTCCTTGACGGTGATCGTCGCCGAGAGCTCGATCGCGCCACGCTCGCTCGGATCGACCGTCGTGACGGCGCCGGGCGTGAAGCCTGCGCGCCGCGGGGGCTTGCGAGGGCCGCGTCGGCCGCGGGTGCCGCTCCTACTTCGAGCCATGGGGCCCTCCTTCGTTCGTGTCGGGGTGGACGTCCGCCGGGCCAGTCAGGGCACCGGAGACGCTGTTGGGCTGATCGGTTGTGGTGAGCGCCGCGGGACCCGCGGCGAGGACGGCGACGAGGCCCGCGGGAAGCGAGACCTTGAGCGCGTGCTCCAGGGCCCGCTTCCGGCCGGCGGTGTCCCAGCAGGATGCGTCGCGGCACAGGTACGCGCCGCGGCCGGGCATCCGCCCTGTGGGATCGATGAGGACGGCGCCGTCGGACGAGCGGACGACCCGCACCAGCTCGCGCTTGGGTCGAGGCGTACGGCAGGCAACGCAACTCCGCTCGGGGAGCCGTCGGGGCGAGGTGGGCCGGGATCGACCGGCGGCCGCCGGGCCTACGACGACACCTCCTCGGACGACTTCTTGCGGCTCCGCTTGGGCGGGGCCGCGTCCGGCTCGGCGGGGGCGTCGGCCGGGGCCGCGGCGGGCGCCTCATCGACGACTGCGGCGGCCTTGCGAGCCCGCTTCACCGGGACGGCGACCTCCTCGACCGGCGACTCGGCCGATGCTTCGGCAGGAGCTTCGGCCGGCTCGGCGGCGGCCGGGGCCACCACGGGCGCGGGTGCCGGCTCGGCTGTCGGTTCGGGTGCCGGCTCGTCCAGGACGGGCTCGTCCACCGGAGGCACGACGACCGGGGCCTCCGCGGCCGCGACATCGCTGCGAATGTCGATCCGCCAGCCCGTGAGGCGAGCGGCCAGGCGGGCGTTCTGCCCCTCGCGGCCGATGGCCAGCGACAGCATCCGCTCGGGGACCGTGACGTTCGCGATGCGGTGCTCCTCGTCGATCACGACGCCCAGCACCTGCGCCGGGGACAGCGCGTTGGCGACGAACACCGACGCGTCCTCGTTCCAGGGGATCACGTCGATCTTCTCGCCGGCCAGCTCCGCGACGACGGCCTGGACGCGCGCGCCCCGCTGGCCGACCGTGGCACCGACGGGGTCGAGCCCGTCCTGGCGCGATGACACGGCCACCTTGGAGCGGGAGCCGGCCTCGCGGGCGATGGCCTTGATCTCGACGGTCCCGGCGTGGATCTCGGGGACCTCGAGCTCGAACAGGCGGCGCAGAAAGCCCTTGTGGGTCCGGCTGACCATCACCTGCGGGCCGCGGGCGGAGCGCCGGACCTCCAGCACGAACGCCTTGACCGGCTGGCCGATGCGGTAGTGCTCGAGGGGGCTCTGCTCGCTCGTCTGGAGGACGGCCTCGTCACCCTTCCCGATGTCGAGGATGATGGCGCGCGGCTCCACGCGGCTGACGCCGCCCGTGATGAGCTCGCCCTCCCGGGCCGCCAGCTGGTCGAACCGCTGATCGCGCTCGACCTCGCGCATGCGCTGGAGGATGATCTGCTTGGCCGTCTGGGCGCCGATGCGGCCGAAGTGCTCGGCGTCGAGCTGCTCGATGTCGATGACCTCGCCGGCCCGGGCCTCGGGGTGCGTCTTGCGCGCCTCGTCGACCGTCACCTCGAGGAGCGGGTCCTCGATCTCGTCGACCACGTGGCGGCCGCGGGACACGCGGATCTCGCCGGTGCCGGGCTCGATGCGGACGAAGATGTCCTCCTCGCCCGCGACGCGTCGGTAGGCGGCCTGGATTCCCTCCTCGACGGCGCGGATCAGCGCCTCCTGGGGAACCTGCTTCTCGGCGTTGAGCTGGAGGAGCGCACCGACGAAGTCACGACTCATCCTGCGCCTCCCTGCTGCACTTCTTTCGCGAGCGTCGTTGCCACACAAAGAAACGTGGGTTGGTCACCCACGTTCGTTGGCGGCCTCTCATTGTGTTGGCGGGAGTATACACCCGGGCCCGTGGACCTCATTCCGACGGACCCACCGCCGGGCCGGCCCGCGGCCCTCGATCACGGACGCGACACGCGGCCCACCGGGCACACTCGGACGACCGTCGCGTGCACCCCGGTCGCGCGGCACACGGGTCGCCCACGAGGGTATGCCGACGTTCGCGCTGAGGTCTTCCGACGATGATCCGCCGGCCGAGATCGCGGAGCGCACGGCCCTTCCGCTGTGCGGCATCAGCGACCGCCCTGCCCGGCCGGCTGCCCGCATTGAGGGGTCGCGACGTCAGGCCGGGACGGACCCGTAGCGGCGGTCCACGTAGTCCTCGAGCAGGTCGATGAACTCGGCCACGATCGCGTCGCCCCGGAGCGTGCGGTCCAGCTTGCCGCCCACGAACACGGGCGCGACCGGTGCCTCGAAGGTGCCCGGGAGCGAGATCCCGATGTCCGCGTGCTTGGATTCGCCGGGCCCGTTCACGACACAGCCCATGACCGCGACCTTCATGTCCTCCACGCCGGGATGGCCCTCGCGCCACTCGGGCATGCGGGCCTTGATGTGGTCCGTGATGTCGCGCGCCATCTCCTGGAAGAACGTGGAGGTCGTGCGGCCGCAGCCGGGGCAAGCCGAGACCTGGGGCAGGAACGAGCGCAGGCCCATGGACTGCAGCACCTGCTGCGCGACCTCGACCTCGAGCTCGCGACCGGCGCCGGGCTCCGGGGTGAGCGACACGCGGATGGTGTCCCCGAGCCCCTCGTTGAGCAGGATCGCGAGGCCCGCCGTGGACGTCACGATGCCCTTCATGCCCATGCCAGCCTCGGTGAGCCCGAGGTGGAGCGGGTAATCGGAGCGCGACGCGAGCCGCCGGTACGTGTCCACGAGGTCCCGGACGCCCGACACCTTCGCCGACAGGATGATCCGGTCGTGCCGAAGCCCCGTCTCCTCGGCCAGCTCGGCGGAGCGCATGGCGGACTCGATCATCGCGTCGATCATCACGTCGCGGGCGTCGCGCGGCTGGACAGCCCTCGCGTTGGCCTCCATCAGGTCCGTGAGGAGTTGCTGGTCCAGCGAGCCCCAGTTGACCCCGATCCGGACCGGCTTGTCGTGCTCGACCGCCGCCTGCACGATCGTCTGGAAGTTGGCGTCGTGGTACTTGCCGCCCACGTTGCCCGGGTTGATCCGGTACTTCGCGAGCGCGACGGCCATCTCCGGGAACTCGACCAGGAGCTTGTGGCCGTTGTAGTGGAAGTCGCCGATGACCGGGACGTCGACGCCGAGGTTGTCGCGGAGCTTGCGGATCATCTCCGGCACGGCCGCGGCGGCCTCGTCCGTGTTGACCGTCACGCGCACGAGCTGCGAGCCCGCGTGCGCGAGGCGCGCGACCTGGAGCGCGGTCCCGTCCGGGTCGGCCGTGTCCGTGTTGGTCATCGACTGGACGACGATCGGGTGCGCGGACCCGACGAGGACGCCCCCGACGTCGACCGAGACGGTCGGTCGGCGGGGCGGCCGGAGGGCCCCGGCGGGCGCGGCGGTCACGGGGTGCCACCGCCGATCTGACGGGCGACGTCGAACACCGTGATCCAGATGAGGAAGGCGAACAGCGCCATGAACCCCACCGCGTAGGTGAGCTGCTCGGCGCGCAGCGAGATCTTGCGCCCGTAGCGCGGGATGGCCTTGAGCAGGAGCATCAGCATCCGGCCGCCGTCGAGGGGCGGGAACGGCAGGAAGTTCACGAGGGCGAGGTTGGCGGACAGGATGCCGGCAACGTACACCGTCATCACGATGCCGCTGTCGCGGAACGTCTGGCCCAGCGACGTCGCGATGCCGATCGGGCCGCTGACCGGCGGCTCGCCCGTCGGGTTGGACACGACCGAGCCGACGAGGCTGCCGAGGCCGGCGAGGATGAGGCCGAACCAGCGCATGGTCTCCGACCAGCCGATCTGGATGGCCTGCGGCAGCCCACGGCCGGTGTACTCGGGCAGGAACACGAACTCGAAGCCCTGCGGGGCCGCCCTGATCCCGAGGGCGCCCTTGCCGGCGTCGATCTCGGCCTGGGTCCGCAGCGTGACCGTGACCTCCCCGATGGACCCGTCGGCATGGCGGACGCCCAGCGCGACCGTCTGGCCGGCGTGGGCGCGCAGGCCCTCGATCGGCGAGGTGTCGTCGTAGCTGGAGAAGAAGTCGTAGCGCTGCCCGTCGACGCTCACGATCGCGTCGCCGCCCACGAGCCCCGCTGCGGCCGCGGGCGAGCCCGCATCGACGCTGTCGAACTTGAGGCCGATGTAGGGCGTCGCGAACCAGGCGATCGACGTGAAGATCGCGAGCGCCAGCAGCAGGTTCATGAACACGCCGGCGAGCAGGATGATCAGCTTGATCGGCAGGCGCGCGCGACCGAACGAGCGCAGGTCGAAGCCCTCGCCGCCGTTCTCGTCCTCGAGCTTCACGAAGCCGCCGATGGGCAGCCAGTTCAGCGTGTACTCGGTGCCGGGCGGCGTCTCGGGGGTCTCGAGGGCGGCCTCCTGGGCCGCCTCGTCGCCACGCGTCGCGGCGAGGGCCTCGGCCCGGGCCGCCCGGTACGCCTCCGTGTCCGCGGCGGACACCCCGCCCCAACCCAGTGACTTCGCGCGCGGCGGGAACCCGATCCCGAACTCGAGCACCCGGACCCGCGCGATGCGCGCCGTGATGAAGTGCCCCAGCTCGTGGAACAGGACCAGCCCACCCAGCACGATGATGAACAAGAGGATGGTGACGATCGTGTCGACGATCCCGGTCATGCGGCACCTCCGAGGGAACCGGTCGCGAAGGCGGCGCGGACCTCGCGGTCCAGCTCGACGAGCGCGGGCACGTCGGGCGCCTGGTCGGCTCCCTCGCCGAAGCGGCGCACGGCCGCCTCGAGCAGGCGGGGGATCCCGGGGAAGTCGAGGGTCCGGTCGAGGAACCGCGCGACCGCGACCTCGTCGGCGGCGATCAGCGCGGCCGAGGCGCGCGACCCGATGCGTCCCGCCTCTCGCGCGATACGCAGCGCCGGGAAGCGCTCCTCGTCGGGCGCCCGGAAGTCCAGCCTCGCGGCCGCCACGAGGTCCGGCGGGGTCGTCGGCGACGGGAGGCGGTCGGGGTGGGTCAGCGCGTACTGGATGGGGAGACGCATGTCGGGGGTGCCTAGCTGGGCCTTGAGGGAGCCGTCGATGAACAGGACGGCGGAGTGGACGACGCTCTGCGGGTGCACGACGACATCGATCGCGTCGTAGGGCACATCGTAAAGCCAGTGCGCCTCGATGACCTCCAGGCCCTTGTTGGCGAGCGTGGCCGAGTCGATCGTGATCTTGGCGCCCATGGTCCAGATCGGGTGCTTCAGCGCCCGCTCGGGGGTGATCGCGGCCATCTCGGCCGCGGGGGTGTCGAGGAACGGGCCGCCCGACGCGGTCAGCACCAGCCGCGCGACGCCGGCCATCGGTTCGCCGACGAGGCACTGCCAGATGGCGGAGTGCTCCGAGTCGATCGGCCGCAGCCAGGCGAGGGGCGTGGCAAGGGGGTCGGCCGCATCCGCGGCGGCGCGCGCGGCGGCCTGGGCTCGCGCCTCGGCCATCACGAGGTGCCCGCCCGCGACCAGCGTCTCCTTGTTGGCCGTCGCGACGACCTTGCCGGCGCGCAGGGCCGCAAGCGTCGGCCGGAGCGAGACGACCCCGCCGGTCCCCACGATCACGAGGTCCACGTCGCCGCGGGTGGCGAGCGCGACCAGGGCATCATCCACACCCACGCGCGCCGTCCCCGTCGGGAGGTCGAGCGGCACGGCCTCGTCCGCGAGCGCCACGACGACCGGGCGCAGGCGCCGCGCCTGGGCCTCGAGCTCGGTGGCGTTGCTTCCGGTGGCGAGGGCGACCACCCGGAACCGGTCGGCGTTGGTCTCGAGCACCTCCACGGTCTGGAGGCCGATGCTCCCCGTCGAGCCGAGCAGCGCGACGCCGACGCGCCGCCGATCAGCGAGCGAGCGCGACGACATACAGGGCGACCAGCGGGCCGGCGAACAGGAACGAGTCGATCCGGTCGAGGATCCCCCCGTGGCCCGGGATCAGCGTGCCCGAATCCTTGGCGCCGGCCGCGCGCTTGAGCATCGACTCGGCGAGGTCGCCGGCCTGGGCGGCCAGACCCAGCAGCGGCCCGAGGACGAGGCCGCCGAGCGCGTTCTGGCCGAGGGCCGCGAGCAGCAGGACCGTCACGAGCGTGGTGGCGGCCAGGCCGCCGACGAGCCCCTCGATGGACTTCGAGGGCGAGATGTGGACGAGGAACTTGTGGCGCCCGATCTGGCGGCCGACGAGGTAGGCGCCCGTGTCGTAGCTCCACACGCCGAGCACGAGCAGGAGGATCCAGCCGCGCTCCGCGCCGATGGGAGCGAGGAGCGCGCCGGCGGGGATGGCGGGACCCATGGACCCGACCGCGACGACAAAGGCGATCAGCCCGACATACACGGCGCCGAAGACGGTCGCGAACCATGCCACGAGCCCGTCGCGCGGGTCGATGCGCGAGAAGGCGCCCACGCCCGCGAGCACGACGCCCACGGCGACCAGCAGCACCCCCTTGTCCCCCAGCGGCCGCACGGCCGCCTCGATCACGAACGCGACCGCGAGCGCCGTTCCGAACAGCGCGAGCGACGGATAGCCGGCGCCCTTGAGCAGGCGGAACACCTCCGTCCCACCGAGGGCGGCGACCACGACCAGGAGGACCGTGATGGCCGGCAGCCCGATCCAGAGCGCGATGCCGAGGACCGGAACGAGCACCAGCGCAGAGAGGGCGCGGGTCTTCAGCATCCGCCCAGCCTAGCGGCCGAAGCGGCGGGTGCGGCGGGCGAACTCGAGCAGCGCCTCGTCGAAGGTCGACGGCCCGAAGTCGGGCCACAGGCAGTCCGTGAACCACAGCTCGGCGTAGGCCGACTGCCAGATCAGGAAGTTGCTGATCCGCTGCTCGCCGCCGGTCCGGATCACGAGGTCGGGATCCGGCAACCCGCCCGTGTACAGGGCATCGCCGATCGTCCGCTCGTCGATGCTGTCGGCGGGGATTCCGGCGGCCACGATCCCCCGGACGGCGTCCACGAGCTCGGTGCGGCCGGCGTAGTTCCAGGCGACGTTGAGCTGGAGGCGCGTGCCCTCGACGGTGCGGCCGAGAGCGCCCTCGATCGCGACGCGGGTCTCGTCGGGCAGCTCCTGGAGCCGACCGAGGAGCCGGACGCGGACACCCTGGGCCGCCAGCTCGTCCGTCTCGCTCGCGATGGCGCGGGCGAGGAGGTCGAACAGCCCCGCGACCTCGTCGTCGGAGCGGGCCCAGTTCTCGCGGCTGAACGCGTAGAGCGTCAGCATCGGAATGCCGCGCCGCACCGCGTGCTGCAGGAGCCCGCGGACCGCCTCGACACCGGCAGCGTGGCCTTCGAAGTCCGAGATGCCCCGGGCCTTCGCCCAGCGCCGGTTGCCATCCATGATGATGGCGACGTGGCGGGGCAGGTCTTCGGGCGGGACGAGCGGGGCCGTCGGGGCAGGCGCGACAGGGTCCGGCGCGACGCCCTCGCCCGCGGGATCGTGGGCGAGGGGCGGGGCGTCGGTGGGACGCGCCAGCGAGCGGTCGGGCGCCTGCGCCACTAGACCTCCAGGACCTCCTGCTCCTTCACGCCACCGAGGCGGTCGACATCGGCGATCACGCGGTCCGTGATCCTCTGGAGGAGCTCCAGCTCGCGGTGGCCTTCGTCGGCCCCGATCGAGCCGTCCCTCTCCTCCTTCTTGATGGAGTCGTTGGCCTCGCGTCGGAGGTTGCGGATCTCGACGCGGGCCTCCTCCATGCGCTTGTGGACGGTCTTGACGATGTCCTTGCGACGCTCCTCGGTGAGCGGCGGGATGTTGAGGCGGACGACCGTCCCGTCCACGTTCGGCATCAGGCCGATGTCGGACTTCATGATCGCCTTCTCGATCGCGCCCAGGACGCCCCGGTCCCAGGGCTGGATCACGATCTGGTGGGCTTCAGGCACGCTGATCGACGCCAGCTGGTTGAGCGGCGTCGGCGAGCCGTAGTACTCGACATGCAGGCGCTCTACCAGGCTGGTGGACGCACGGCCCGTCCGAACGCCCTGGAAGTCGCGTTCCATGGCCTCCACGGCGCGGAGCATCTTGCGCTCCGCCTCGGCAAGGATCTCGCTGGTCATCCGGTTGCTCCTCCGGTCTGGGCGGAGATGAGGGTGCCCACCTGCTCACCGCGGGCGACCCGGGTGATGTTGTCGGGCGCGTTGAGGTCGAACACCACGATCGGCAGGTCGTTCTCCATGCACAGGGAGACCGCCGCCGCGTCCAGGACCTTGAGCTGGTCCTTGAGCACGTCGTGGTAGCTCAGCGTCTCGTAGCGCGTCGCGGTCGGGTCCTGCATTGGATCCGCATCGTAGACCCCGTCGACCTTGGTGGCCTTGAGCAGGACCTCCGCGTCGATCTCGACGGCGCGGAGCGCCGCCGCGGTGTCGGTCGTGAAGTAGGGATTGCCGGTACCGGCCACGAAGATCGCGACGCGGCCCTTCTCGAGGTGTCGCACCGCGCGCCGGCGGATGTACGGTTCCGCGATCTCGTTCATCGCGATCGCCGACATCACGCGCACGGGGATCCCGGCGTGCTCGATGGCGTCCTGCAGGGCGAGGCCGTTCATGACCGTCGCCAGCATGCCGATGTAGTCGCCGGTGGCGCGGTCCATCCCGCGGGCGGATGCGGCGAGCCCGCGGAAGATGTTGCCGCCGCCGACGACGATCGCGACCTGGACGCCCATGGCATGGACCGTTGCCACCTGCTGCGCGACGAACGCGCAGAACGCGGGGTCCACGCCGTACTGGCGCTCGCCCAGGAGAGCCTCGCCCGACAACTTGAGCAGAACCCGGCGGTAGCGGAGCCGGCCGCGTGCGGGGGCCGTCGCCGACCCCTCGCTGGCGCCGGTCACGCCAGCGGCGTCCGTCACATCTCCTCCCCGAGCGCGAAGCGGACGAAGCGACGGACGCGGATGTTCTCGCCGATCGTCGCGATCTTCTCGGTCACGAGCGCGCGCACGGTGCGGTCCTCGTCGCGGAAGGGCTGCTCGAGCAGGCAGACCTCCTTGTACCACTTCGCGAGCTGTCCCTCGACGATCTTCTCGCGGATCGCCTCGGGCTTCGCCTGCACCGCGTCGTCGGCCGCGAGGGCGGCCGTCTTGGCAAGGACGACGTCCTCGGGGATGCGGTCGATATCGACGTACTCGGGCGCGAGGCCGGCGACCTGCATCGCGAGATCGCGGACGAGCTTCTGGAACTCGTCGGTGCGGGCGACGAAGTCGGTCTCGCAGTTGACCTCGATGAGCACGCCGACGCGGCCGCCCGTGTGGATGTAGCTGGAGACGAGGCCCTCGCGGGCGTCGCGGCCGGCCTTCTTGGCCGCCGCGGCGAGGCCCTTCTCGCGCAGCTGCGCGACGGCCTTCTCCATGTCGCCGCCGGTCTCCTCGAGCGCGCGCTTGCAGTCCATCATGCCCGCGCCGGTCCGCTCGCGCAGCTCCTTGACGGCCTCCGCCGTGATCGCCATCTGATGTGTGCTCCTGTTCGTTCGCTGGGCGCGCGGTCAGGCCGCGCGCAGGTGGGTGTCAGGTGCCGGCCCGGCGCGGTCCACGCGCCGGGTGGGCGACCCGGGACGGCGGCCGAGCCGCGATCCCGGCTCCAATCAGTCGGCGGCCGGGGCCTCGGGCAGGGCGTCCTGGACGCCGCCGTCCGCCTTGGGGGCGCCGGGGAGGAGGTCGTCGTCGCCGTCCGGGTTGAACGACAGGGTTCCACCTGCGGCGAGCTGCGCGACCAGGTCGGCCGCGGCCGCCTCGTCGAACTCCGGCTCCTCGGCCGCGGCCTGGGGCTCGGGGGCCTCGGCCTCGGAGGAGGCGTGGGCGGCGCGGAGGCGCTGGCCCTCGATCGCGGCGTCGGCGACCAGCTGGCAGAGCAGCCGGATGGCACGGATCGCGTCGTCGTTGGAGGGGATGATGTAGTCGAGCTCGTCCGGGTCGACGTTGGTGTCGCCGGTGCCGACGACCGGGATCTCGAGCTTGTTCGCCTCGGTGACGGCGATGCGCTCGCGGTGCGGGTCGACGATGAAGATGGCGCCCGGATGGCGCTTCATCTTGCGGATGCCGCCCAGCGTGGCCTGGAGCTTATTGAGCTCCTCGGTCAGCAGCGCCGCCTCCTTCTTGGGCAGGCGGTCGAAGTCGCCGGCGAGCTGGCGGGCCTCGAGCTGGTCGAGGAGGCCGATGCGCTTCTTGATGGTGATGAAGTTCGTCATCATGCCGCCCAGCCAGCGCTTGGTGACGTAGGGCTGGCCCGCTCGGATCGCCTCCTGCATCACCGGCTCCTGCGCCTGCTTCTTCGTGCCGACGAAGAGGACCGACTCGCCGCGCGCGACGGTCTCGGTGACGAACTCGAGGGCCGCGTCGAGGCGCTTGACGGTCTGCGCCAGGTCGATGATGTGGATGCCATTGCGCTCCGCGAAGATGAACGGCTTCATCTTCGGGTTCCAGCGGCGGGTCTGGTGTCCGAAGTGGACGCCGGCCTCAAGCAGCTGGCGCATCGAGACGGTGGGCACTGGGTGACCTCCTGCGGTTGGTGCCTCCGCGGGTCCCCGGCGGGGGCCTCGTGCCGGCGCGCATGCGGCCGGTCGGTGGGCACCGTCCCGTTCGGGTGGTGATCCGCGTGTGTGCTCCGTTCCGGCGGGCGCCGGCGCGGGCGTGATTGACCACCGCGGACATGCCGCGGCGGCCGGGAGTGTAGCACGGGGGGTCGTCCCGCCCGGGCGCCGTCAAAGGCGGATCGCCCGATGATGCCGCACGCTGGTTCCACCATCCGCGCCGCGGTCCACCGCGACGAGATCCACCCGCAGCGGCAGCGCCGGCAGGGGGCGGCCATCCGGGAGCACGCCGGCATCCAGCAGCGCCCCCACGGCGCGGCGGAGCGCCGACCGCTTCCGCCAGTCCATCGTCTCCTCGGCGAGCCCGTAGTCCCGGCGGCCACGCCGCCGGACCTCCACGATCACCAGAGCCGCGTCTGGTCCGGGGTCCACCGCCACCAGGTCCAGTTCGTCCCGCCCGAGCCGTACGTTCCGCGCCAGGATCGTCCAGCCCGCGGCGATCAGGCGGTCCGCGACGAGCCCTTCGCCCTCGTCGCCGATCCGCTGCGCCGCGGTGGATCTCACACGTTCCATCCGCGGAGCATGGCGGGCGTCGCTCAGCGCTCGCTTATGCGGCTGGCGGGCGTCGCCGGGTGCGGGATGGCCCCGCGGGTGCGCGCGACCCCTGTCCACGCGTCAGCCCGGGAGCGCCAGCGCGTCGAGCACGAGCTCGTCCGCCTCCTCGATGGCCGCCGGGTCCATGACGCCGACGGGATCGAACATGCCCAGCTGGTCGCCGGCCAGGAGGACCTGGAGCGCCTGCCAGCTGGACCGGTGGTGCGGGGTGAGGCCGTGGGCGCGGATCGCGTCCCGGTGCTCCTTCGTGGCATAGCCGGCGTTGCGCTCCCAGCCGTACTGGGGGTAGCGAACGGCGAGGCGGTCCATCATCCGGTCGCGGACCGTCTTGGCGACGACAGAGGCGCAGGCGATCGAGTACACGAGGGCGTCTCCGTCCACGATCGCCGTGTACGGACCGACCTGTTGCTCGAAGCCGGCGATGCGGAGGCCGTCCACCAGAACATGGTCGTGGCCGCCGAGGCGGGCGATCGCGCGGCGCATCGCGAGATGGGTCGCATGGTAGATGTTGAGGCGGTCGATGTCGGCGACGGACGCGGCCCCCACGCCGACCGCCACGGCCCGCCGGCGGATCACCGGGGCGAGGCGCTCTCGCTGGCCGGCCGACATCGTCTTGGAGTCGCGGACGCCCTCGATGCGGTGGCAGTTCGGCGACATGATCACGGCGGCGGCGACCACGGCCCCGCAGGTCGGCGCGACCCCCACCTCGTCCACGCCGGCGACCCGCGTCACGCCGTCGCGCCACAGGGGGCGCTCGAAGCGGAGGGTGGGGACGATGACGGCCATCGCGGGAAGGGTACCGCGCCCGGTGGCACACTCGCCCCATGCAACGCCCCTTCGCCCAGGTCGACGTCTTCACCACCGGTCCCGGCCTCGGCAACCCGCTCGCGGTGGTGCTGGACGGCTCCGGCCTCACGACCGAGGCGATGGTCCGGTTCGCCCGCTGGACGAACCTGTCGGAGACGACGTTCCTGCTCCCGCCCGAGGATCCTGCCGCGGACTACCGGGTGCGGATCTTCACGCCCGACGACGAGCTCCCGTTCGCAGGTCACCCGACGCTGGGCAGCTGTCACGCGTGGCTGGAGGCGGGCGGCGTGCCGCGGAACCCGGCGCGTGTCGTGCAGGCGTGCGGCGCCGGGCCCGTGGCGATCCGCCGTGAGGGGCAGAGCCTCGCCTTTGCCGCGCCTCCCCTCCTTCGCTCCGGGCCCGTGAACGAGGAGGAGCTAACGCGGATCGCCGCGTCGATCGGCCTGGAGCGGTCGGCCATCGTGGACGCCCAGTGGGGCGACAACGGGCCCGGCTGGGTCATCGTCCTGCTCGAGAGCGCGGAGGCCGTGCTGGCGGTCCGTCCGGGTGCCGTCGAGCACGACCTCGGGGTCGTGGGCCTCCACCCGACCGGGTCGCCGGCGGCGCTCGAGGTCCGGGCGCTCTACCCGCAGAACGGGTACGTCGTGGAGGACCCGGTCACCGGGTCGCTCAACGCGTCGGCGGCGGGGTGGCTCATCGGGAGCGGGCGACTCAGGGCGCCGTACACGGCGTCGCAGGGGGCGGCCGTCGGGCGCGCCGGGCGGATCGAGATCACGCAGGACGCCGATGGGACGATCTGGACCGGCGGCCGGAGCGTCACCGTGGTCGCGGGCACGGTCGACCTCTGAGGGTCCCGGACACGAAGCGACCCCCGCACCGGGCGGGGGTCGTCAGCGGCTCGCGTGCCGGGCGCGGGCCCGGCGGCGCGGCTAGCGGCGCTCGCGGAGCGTGGTCGCAGCCTTGCCGACGCGGTTGCGCAGGAAGTACAGCTTGGCGCGGCGGACCTGACCGTGGCGGACGACCTCGATCTTGTCGATGCGCGGGCTGTTGAGCTTGAACGTGCGCTCCACGCCGACGCCGGACGCGATGCGGCGCACGGTGATGGTCGACGCGATGCCGGCGTTCCGCATCCGCATCACGAGGCCCTCGAAGACCTGGATGCGCTCGCGGGTTCCCTCCACGACCTTCGCGGACACCTTGACGGTGTCGCCGGGGGTGATCGCCGGCAGGTCGGTCCGGATCTGGTCCTGGACGATCTCGTTGAGCACGTTCACGGGCGATGGATCCTTGTTCGGTCGTCGGCAGCCGCGGCTGCGGGGGTCACGGGTTCCGGGACGGCGAGCCACAGACGGCACGGCCGACGGCGGAGGATAGCACGCCGGCGGTCCCGTGTCAGGTTGCCGGTTCCAGGTGTTGGTTCCGTGGCGGAGGCCCGCGACGCCGCGCGGCGTGCGTCCCGGGTGCTGCCGGCAGCCGTGCCCGCGTTCCGCGCAGCCGCAGTGCCCAAGCGTCGGGCGGGCGGTGGTGAAGGAGCCGGGGCCGGGGTGCCGCGAGCCAGGCCGGGGCGGGACCGGAGCCAGGCCGGGACGGGAGCCGCGCAGCGGGTCAACGGCCTGCTCGCGGAATGCCCGATCCGCTGGGCGGCACGTTCGTTCCGTGGGGGGTGGCGCTACCGGACACGTGTGCCGGGGCGCGGACGAAGCGTCTGGCCACCGAACCGTTGAGCCGCCGGGAGGGTGGCCGCGGCCGCGGGACGCGGGCCGCGGGACGGGCCTCGGGCCTCCGGCCTCGCGCGTGGCCCGCGCCGTCCCGGCGTGAACCTGTCAGCCTGGGTCGGGCTCCGGCTCGGCCTCGGACGTCGCGGCCTCGGTGCGCAGCTCGGCGAGGAGCTTCGCCTCCTCCTTGCCCGGGATTCGGCCGGCCATCAGGTCGGGGCGCCGATTCATCGTCCGGCGAAGGGACTCCTTCAGACGCCACCTGCGGACCTGCTCGTGGTGCCCGGAGACCAGGACCGGCGGCACGGAGACGCCCTCGAAGGTCGCCGGGCGCGTGTACTGCGGGTACTCCAGCAGCCCGGCCGCGAACGATTCCTCGGTGGTCGACGCCTCGTCGATCGCGCCGGGAAGCAGCCGCAGGATCGCGTCGAGCACGACCAGGGCCGCCGGCTCGCCACCGGTCAGCACGTAGTCACCGATCGAGAGCTCGAGATCCACCATCGACCGGATGCGCTCGTCCACGCCCTCGTAGCGCGGGCACAGGAAGACGAGGTGGGTGCGCTCCGCCAGCGCGTGGGCGGTCGCCTGGCGGAAGACCTCGCCCGCCGGGTCCAGGAGGATGACGGTCGAGTCCGCGCGCCGGAGACCGGCGAGGGCCGCCGCCACCACCTCGGGACGCAGGACCATGCCCGCCCCCCCACCATAGGTGTAGTCATCGACGGTCCGATGGCGGCCCAGGCCCCACGCACGCAGGTCGTGGACACGCACGGTCGCGAGGCCGCGCTCCTGGATGCGCGCGGGGATGCTCTCCGAGAGCGGGCCCTCGACCATCGCGGGGAAGAGGGTCAGGACGTCGACCTCGAGAGGCATCAGGCGTCGGGCGCGTTCGCGTCCGCCTTCGTCGCCTCCGGCGCGGGCGTGTGCTTCGTCTTCGGGCCGCCCTTGACCGCGGACCGGTCGACGGGCTTGCGGACCGGTCCCGTGCCCTTGGGCGGCTGGGCCGGGCCCTTGGGCTTCGCCTGCTTCCTCGGCCGGCGGTCGCGCGGGCGCACGTAGTCCTCGTCGTCGACGGGACGCGCATCCATGTCCAGGGCATCCATGTCCACGATCATCTCGCCGCGCTCGGGCGCGAGCTCAGCCACGATGCCCTTGACGCCGGGGATGTCGAGCTCGCCGCGCGGGCCGCGAACGACGAAGACCTCCGCGCCGCCGGCCCGGTAGATCTCCTCGATCCTGCCCAGCTCCTCGCCGGTCGTGGTGCGGACGGCCAGGCCCTCGAGCTCATGGAAGAACCAGCGGCCGGGCTCCCTGTCCTCCACGGGCGCGTCGATCTCCAGGTAGAGACCCCGGAGCGTGTCCGCGGCCTCTCGGCTGGGGATCTCGCTGAACTTGAGCCACCAGCCGGGGCCATCGGCGACGGCCGAGGATTCCGAGATGGTCAGCGTCCGCGGGGTCCCTTCGATGGAGAGGGTCGTGCCCACGCCGAAGCGCTCCTCCGGGCGATCCGTGAGGAGCTCGACGCGGACGTGGCCGCGCAGCCCGCGGAGGCCGCGGACGAGCGCGACGACCAGCCGCGCCGGCGGGGTGCCGGGCGCGGCGGTGCCGGTCCCGCCGGACGCCGGGTCGGCGTCGGGGGCGGGGCGCCTGGGAGCCAGCGCGGCCTCCTAGACGATCTCGAGGCTGACCGGCTCGCCCGTGCGGGCGGACGTCACCTTGAGCAGGGTGCGGAGCGCCTTGGCGACGCTGCCGTTGCGCCCGATGACCTTGCCCATGTCGGACTCGGCCACGTGCAGCTCGATGATGGTGCCGTCCTCACCGTTGACGACCTCGACGGTGACGGCTTCGGGATCGTCCACGAGGGACTTGGCCACGTACTCGACCAGTTCGGCGGCTGCCATCGCGGTGCCTACTTGCCGGCAGGCAGAACGCCGGCCTGCTTGAACAGGCGGCGAACGGTGTCAGACGGCTGGGCGCCCTTGGACATCCAGTCCTTGGCCTTGGCCTCGTCGACGACGAGCTCGATCGGATCGGTGCGCGGGTTGTAGTGCCCGATCGTGTCGATGGCGCGGCCGTCACGGGCCGAGCGGCTGTCGGCGACGACCAGCCGGTAGGTCGGCTGCTTGGTCGCCCCGACACGGGTCAGGCGAATGCGGACGGACATGTGGTGCGGTGCTCCTCCATGGGCGGGTCCGTTGGGCCGGACCCGCGTTCGTTGGCTGGGGGTGATGGTGGTACGCGAGCGCCCGGGGGTCAGTCCCCCGTCACGTGCAGGATGATGCTCCCGCTGTCGTACGGGGTTCCGGGCACGCTGGCCTCGATGAGGGAGTTGAAGGCGTCAAGATACGGCTTGACGTCGGTTTCGTAGGTGGACCTGGCATCGGAGGGCAGCAGACCCTCGACGAGATCGCGGATCCCCGCGACGTCGACCCACATCAGGCCCGTATGCTTCGTCCCGACGCGCGCGAGCGCGTCCGCGAACCGCGGGTCCTTCGCGAGCGAGTCGCCCGTCCGGGCGTCGAGGACCGCCTTCACGAAATCGGTCCCGTAGCCGAGCACGACGACCTCGTCGGTGACGGCGTACGCGAGCTTGAGGTCGGCCGGGACAGCGACGCCAGGGGCCATCGAACCCGCCAGGCCGCTGAGGCCCGAGAGGTCGATCACGGTGATCGGCGTGCCCTTGTAGTCCTCGTCGCTGACCTTGAGGCCGGCCTGGGCACCGCCGAGCTGGATGAATGCCTTGAGCTGGTTGAACAGCCGGTCGGCGCCCGCCCGGTCCGTGGGCACGACGAGGATGCCGCCGGTGACGGTGTCGCCGGTGCGGCTGATCGCGATCCCCGACTCGCCCATCCACCCGGTGGCGGCGTCGAAGCCGCCGAGGATCGAGAGCGCGTCGTCGATCTGCTTCACCGCGTCCTTGTAGGCGTCGATGCCGCCGTACAGGTCCTTCATCTGCTTGAGCGAGGCACCCAGGTCGTGGCCGTCGATCAGGACCACGGTCGAGGCCGGGACGAGGCCCGGGAGCTTCGACTCGGCCGGCTTCCCGTTGAGGTCGGCGTGCGGCATCCGCACGTCCATCACCAGTGACGAGTCCTTGGCGCGGATGGTCTCGACGGTCCACGCGGGCATCTGGTCCAGGAGCGAGGCCGGCAGCTGGGGCATCGACGCGTCCTGCGGGACCATCTCGATGAGTGCGTTGAGCAGGGTGCGGGAGTCGACGTAGACGAAGCCCAGGCGGTCACCGGCGACCGAGGCGTTCGCCTGCTTGAACTGGGCGTTGGTGGGGAGGCCGGTCTTGCCGTTGGTGTCGATGATGGCCTTGACCGAGGCGAGGTCGCCGAAGACGAGGATCGGCCCGACGGTCGCGTAGGCGCCCTTCGTGTCGCCCATGGTCGTCGAGCTCGCGGGGGGCGTGACGACCGTGATCGTGGTGCCGCCGTAGGACTCGGTGGTGCTGGTGGCACCCGAGTCGGTCAGGAGCTTGCCGGCCCAGGTCGCGGCCTTGTCAGCGTCCTTCACCCCGATGAGCAGGGCGGCCCGGACCGAGGCCGCGTCGGCCGCTGTCGGCAGCTTGCCGACGCTGACCGCGACCTGGCCGCCGAACCAGGGCTCGATGTCGTTCTTCCAGCTCTGCTTGCCGTCCGTCGCCTTGCCGACCAGCTGGTCGAGGGCCTCGGAGAGCTTGGTCGGGAAGGCGGCCTGGTCCTCGAAGCCCGGGAAGGCCTTCATGACCTTGGCGAGCTCGGCCGACTGGTCGCCGGGCAGGTCGAGCCGCGCCTCCGCGTACATGACGCTGTCGGCGGGGGCGTAGGCGAGGACCGCCGGGTCCCCGGAGTCCGAGGTGAGCAGCAGCGTGGCGCCGGCCGCGGTGCCCGCGACCAGCAGCACGACCACCGCGGCCACGAGCCACTTGAGCTTGCTGCGGCCCGGGCGCGGGACGGAGGGGGTCGCCTCGACGGGCGACGTGGCCACCGGGAGCGGCCCCGGGACCTCCGGGGCGGCGAACCCGGCAGCGGCCGGCGCGGCGGGCGGGGTGGGCGGCGCCTCGAACGAGGGCGCCACGGGCGGCGCCGGCGGGGTCGTCGGGACCCCTGTCGGAGGCTCGAAGCCCTGGGTCGGATCCTGGTCGGTCATGCCTGTACCCCCTGCCTCAGCGGCGTCCGAGAAGCTGGCCCATCGCGGCCCGGCGTCCGCCGGTACCCGAGAGCTGCTTCATCAGCTTCTGCATCTCCCCGAATTGCTTCACGAGCCGATTGACCTCGGGAAGCGAGGTCCCGGAGCCCTTCGCGATCCGGCGGCGGCGCGAGGCGTTGAGGATCCCCGGGTCGCGACGCTCGCGCGACGTCATCGACAGGATGATGGCTTCGGTTCGCTTGAGGTCTCCCCGGTCGACGGCGGCCTGAGCCTCCTTGGCCATGCCGCCCATGCCCGGGATCATCCCCATCAACTGGCCCATGGGGCCCATCTTCTGCATCTGGCGCATCGAGGACAGCATGTCCTCCAGCGTGAAGGAGCCCTTCTTGACGGACTCCTCGAGCTTCCGCGCCTGCTTCTCGTCGAACGCCTCCTGGGCCCGCTCGACGAGCGTCATGACGTCGCCCATGCCCAGGATCCGACCGGCGAGGCGGTCCGGATGGAACACCTCAAGGGCATCGGTCTTCTCGCCGGTGCCCAGGAACTTGACCGGGATCCCGGTCACCGCGCCGATCGAGAGGGCCGCGCCGCCGCGGGCATCCCCGTCGATCTTGGTCAGGACCAGGCCGGTCACGGGGACCGCGCCGGCGAAGCCCTGGGCGACGGTCACGGCCTCCTGGCCGGTCATCGCGTCCACGACCAGCAGCGTCTCCACGGGCCTGGTGGCGTCGGAGACCGCGCGGATCTCCGCCATCAGCGCGTCGTCGATGGTGAGCCGGCCCGCCGTGTCGATGATCACCGTGTCGCGCCCGATGCGCTTCGCGTGCTCCACGCCCTGCCGGGCGATGTCGACCGTCGGCGTGCCGACCGGCGCGCGGTAGACGGCGATGTCCAGGCTCTTGCCCAGCGTCTCGAGCTGGTCGCCGGCGGCCGGGCGGTAGGGATCCGCGGCCACGAGGAGCGGGGCGCGTCCCAGCTTGACGATGTGCTTCGCGAGCTTGGCCGCGGTGGTCGTCTTGCCCGAGCCCTGGAGGCCAACGAGCGCGATGACCGCCGGGTTGCCGACGAGCCTGAACGTGCGGTCACCGGCGGAGAGCAGCGCGGTGAGCTCGTCGTTGACGATCTTCACGACCTGCTGGCCGGCGGTCAGGCTCTCGAGCACCTCGGCGCCGATCGCGCGCTCGCGCACGCGCGCCACGAAATCCCTGACGACCTTGAAGTTGACGTCCGCCTCGAGCAGGGCGAGCCGGACCTCGCGCATGGCCGCGTCCACGTCCGCCTCGGTCACGCGGCCACGACCGGTCAACCCGGCGAGGGTCTTGCGGAGGCGGTCGCTGAGGCTGTCGAACATGCGAGGACGAGGACCCTTGTGACTGTCGGTGAGGATCAGGCCGCGCGGCGGTGGCCGGACGGGTGGTGCGCGGGTTCTGGCGACACCGAGGCGTGGCGAGTGTACGCCATGCCTCGCGCGAGCGCGCCCGTGACCATCGTCCCGGCAGGCCCGGCATGTACCCTCCGCCGGTGACCGCGGACCCCCTGCTCGACCCCGTGCCGCCCACCCACGTCGAGGTCCCGTCGGCGGGGCTGCGGCGGAACCGGGCGTTCATGTTCCTGTGGAGCGCGGCCACGGTGTCCGTGTTCGGGTCGTTCGTGACCCGGATCGCGCTGCCGTTCGTGGCCATCGAGACGCTCCACGCCGGCCCCATCGAGATCGCCGTGCTGCGGTCGCTCGACCTGGTCGCCGCGCTCCTGGTGGGCTTCGTCGCCGGCGCTTGGGTGGACCGGCTACGGCGGCGCCCGGTGATGATCTGGGCGGACCTTGGACGCGCGCTGTTGCTGGGATCCATCCCGGTGGCGGCGATCGGCGGCTGGCTCTCGCTGCCCCAGGTGCTCCTGGTCTCGTCGCTGGCGGCCGTGCTCACGACCTTCTTCGACGTCGCCGACAAGGCGTACCTGCCGACGGTGGTGGGGCGGGCCGACCTGGTCCGCGCGAACGGGGCGCTCGCCGCGACCTCGTCCGCCGTGGAGTTCGCAGCGTTCGGCGCCGCCGGGTTCCTGGTCAAGTGGCTGACGGCGCCCATCGCCATCGCGATCGACGCGGTGTCGTTCCTCGTGTCCGCGGCCTTCCTGGGCGGGATCCGCCGCCCGGAGCCGCCGCCCCCGCCCGTCGCGGACCGCGAGCCCATCATGGCGGAGATCCGCGAGGGCATGCGGCTCGTGGCGCACGACCCGGTGCTGCGCGGGCTGCTGTGGGGGACGCTGGGCCTGTCGGCGATGTGGGGCGTCTTCGGCGCCGTGTGGCTGCTGTTCGCGAACGGCGAGCTGGGGCTCGACGCGGCGGTCATCGGCGTGGTGGCGGCGCTCGGCGGGTTCGGATCGCTCATGGGCGCCCTGCTCGCGGAGCGCACGGCCGGGAGGTTCGGCCTCGGCAAGCTCGTCGTGGTGTCGCTACTGTTCGCGGCCCTCGGGAACCTGCTGATCCCGCTGGCGCCGGTGGGCATGCCGCTGGTGGCGGTTGCGTTCCTCGTCGGGCAGCAGCTGATCGGCGACACGGCCGTGACCATGTACGACGTCACCGAAGTCTCGATGCGCCAGGCCCGCGTCGCCGACCGCCACCTCGGCCGCGTCAACGCGACGGTGCGGGTCGTGATGGTCCTGGCGCAGCTGTTCGGGACGGTCGCGGGCGGGCTCATGGCCGAGGCGATCGGGCTGCGTGTCGCGGCGTTCATCGCGCCGGTCTTCGCGCTGGTCGGGGCGCTCGGGCTCTACCTGTCGCCGGTGTGGCGCGTGGGCCGCGTCGATGACGCGAGCGTCATCGACAGGGAGTAGGGACCCGGCCGGTCAGTCGAACAGCGCCGCGACGAAGTCCTCGGGGTCGAACGGCAGCAGATCCTCGGCCTTCTCCCCCACCCCGACGAACCGCACCGGCACGCCGAGCTCCTTCTCGATCGCGAACACGATGCCGCCCTTCGCCGTCGAGTCCAGCTTCGTCAGCACCACCCCGCTGAGGCCCACTGCATCGTGGAACGCCTTGGCCTGGGCCAGCCCGTTCTGGCCGGTGGTGGCGTCGAGCACGAAGAAGGTCTCCACGCGCGCGCCCGGCATCCGCTTGTCGATGACGCGGCGGACCTTCGACAGCTCGTCCATGAGGTTCGACTTGGTGTGGAGGCGGCCCGCCGTGTCGACGATGAGGATGTCGGCGTGGCGGGCGACGGCGGCGTCGAGCGCATCGAACACGACGGCGGCCGGGTCGGCGTTGGGGGCGTGGGAGACGATCTCCGAGTCCGTGCGCTGGGCCCAGATCCGGAGCTGGTCGATGGCGGCGGCGCGGAACGTGTCCGCAGCCGCGAGGACCACGCGCCGGCCGTTCGCGCGCTCGCGGGCCGCCAGCTTGCCGATGGTCGTGGTCTTGCCGGTGCCGTTGACGCCGACGACGAGGACGATGGCGGGGGCCCCGTCCGCGGCGGGCGTGGGCTCCCAGTGCTCGGCGTCCCGCTTGGCGAGGAGCCCGGCAAGCTCCTCGCGGACGGCCTGCTCGGCGGTGACATCGCGCCGCTTGCGGGCGCGCTCGACGAGGTCCATCGACAGCTGCGCGCCCACGTCGCCGGTGATGAGGGTCTCCTCGATCTCGTCCCAGTCCGCGCCGCCGGCCATGCCGAACGCGGTCCGGAGCCGGGCGCCGAACCCGGTACGGGACTTCTCGAGCCCGTTCTCGAGGGCCTCGCGCTCGCGCTCGCGGCGGGCGGCGTCGGCCTTCTCGGCACTGTAGTCGGCGCCCCAGGCCCACTGGGCCACGGGCTCCGGGGCGGGCTCGGGCGCGACGTGGACGACCGGCTCCGGCTGGACGACGGTGCCGAGGACGGCGTCGGGCGCGGGCACGAGGTCGAGCTCCGTGGGTTCGGCGGGCGCCTCGTCGATCGTGGCGGTCTGCCACTCGTCGTCGATGAGGCCATCGACCTGGGGCTCGGCCGCGGCGTCGAGGGGTTCCTCGAGCGTCTCGGGCTCGCCGTCCTCGGCCGGTTCCTGGGGTTCCTGCGGCTGCGAGGGGCCGCGACGGAAGAAGCGCACGGGGACCTCCGGGTCAGCCGGTCCCGCCGCCCGGGGCCGCGTGGGCATCGGGTCGCCGGTGGCTGGCGATGGCCTGCGCCTCATCGAGGCGGAGGCTGATCACGCGGCTGACCGAGTCGTCCCCGACGGTGACCCCGTAGAGGGCGTCGGCGGCCTCGATGGTGCCGCGGTTGTGGGTGATGACGATGAACTGGGTCGTCTCCGTGAGGTCCCGAAGGGCGTCGGTGAACCGGCCGACGTTGGCCTCGTCCAGGGCGGCGTCGACCTCGTCGAGCACGCAGAAGGGGGCCGGGCGGACCTCGAGCATCGCGAACAGCAGCGCGACGGCCGTGAGCGTCCGCTCCCCGCCCGAGAGCATGTTGAGGGCCTGCGGCTTCTTGCCGGGCGGGCGAGCGGTGATCTCGATCCCGGTGGAGGCGAGGTCGCCCGGGTCGGTCAGCGAGAGCTTCGCGAACCCGCCGCCGAACAGCTGCCCGAACCGGCGGTCGAAGGCGACCTCGAGGGCGGCGAAGGTCGTCAGGAACTGCGTCGCGATCAGCACGTCCAGGTCCGCGATCAGGGCGCGGGTCTTGGTGATCGCCTCGCGCAGGTCCTTGTCCTGGGCGTCGAGCGTCTCGAGGCGGTCGCGCACCGCGCGGTACTCATCCACGGCGAACGGGTTGGCGGCCCCCAACTCGTGGAACCGGCGACGCAGCGTGGCCAGGCGTCCTGGCGACGGGAGCTCGCCATCGGGCGCGTCCTCGGCCCAGCGCGGGGCGAGGAGCTCCAGGGCGGCCTCGAGCGCGGCGGTCTCGCCGGCCTCGACCGGGGCGACCCCGACGAGCCCGCGGTCCACGTCGATTGCCGGCTCGCCAGGGGACGCCTCCCCACCGGGCGCCGCGAGCGATCCCGTGTCGGTGTCGTCATCCTCGCGGCCGCCACCCCGTTCGTCGGCGAGCCGGCGGGCTCGGACCAGCTCCGCAACCGTGACCCCGGCCGCGTCCGCGAGGTGCCGCAGACCCACCTCGCCCAGCCCGGCGAGCTCGACGAGGAGCTGCTCGCGCAGCGAGTCCAGGTTCAGGCGCGCCTCGAGCGTCGCGACATCGGAGGCCCGGGCGCGGTCGTCGGCGGCCCGGAGGCGCTCTCGAGCGGCCGTCGCGGTCCGCTCGGCCTCGGCGAGGCGGGCACGCTCGACGCGATCGTCCGCGAGCAGCGCCTCGAGGGCCTCGCGCGCCTGGTGCTCGCGGGAGGCGGCCGCGGCGAGCTCCCCCGCCACGACGTCGCGCTCGTCGGCGGCGACGTGCTCCCGCCCGGCGAGGGTCGCGAGGTCCCGCTCCGTCCCGGCGATCCGGCCCTCGGCCATGGCGACCGCGGCCTCGGCCCGCGAGCGACGGCCCTCCGCGTCCCTCCGCCCACGGTCGTTGGCGGCGACGTCGTTCGCGAGGCGATCGCGGCGCGTCCGGAGCTCGCCGACGCGCGACTCCCAGGCGGCGATTGCCGCCTGCTCGCCACCGGCGCCGGCACCCGTGGGCGCGTCCGAGGCCGGCCTGGCCTCGAGCACCCCGAGCGCGGCCGCCGCCCGCTCGACCTCGGTGGCGAGGCGTTCGGCCTGCGCGGTGTGCCAGGCGGCCTCGCGGGCGGCCGCCTCGAGCTCGCGGCCCGCCGAGCGCTCCAGGTCCTCGGTGCGCCGCCGCCGCGCGGCCGCGGCGGACTCGGCGGCACGGGCCGCCTCCAGCGCGGTACGCGCCGCGGTCGCGGCGGCGGTTGCCGACCTCGTCTCGGTCTCGGCGGTCGCGGCCTCCGCTTCGAGCGCCACGGCTTCACGGGTGAGGCGGTCCGCCTCCGCGCGGCGCTCCAGTGGCGAGTCACCCCGCCCGATCCGCACCGTGAAGGCGTCGACCACCGCCGCCCCGTCACGCGTCACGGCGAGCCAGCCCAGCGGCAGGACCGGCTGGACCTCCAGCGCGGCGTCGAGATTCGGTGTCCAGACGGTGCGGGCCAGGAGCGCCCGCACGGCCCCGTTCGGATCCCGGCGCACGGCGTCGGACAGGCGGCCGCCGGAAACCGCCGCGAGGGCATCCTCGAGGCGGCGCACCTCGCCCGCGGTCCCGCCGCCCGGCACCTTCTCGGCCGCCGCGAGACGCTCGCGGACCACGAGGTGCCCGCGCTCCGCCGCCAGCGTCATGGCGCCGCCGCGCTCCACGACATACGCCCGGGCAACCTCGCCCAGGGCTGCCTCGACCGCGGCCCGGAGCGACGGCTCCACGCCGAGGTCCTCGTCGACACGCTTCCCACCGAGCCTGCGCGCCGCGCGCGCGATCCCCCGGTCCTCCTCCTCGGCGAGCCGGCGCTCCAGCTGCTCGAGCCGCCCGCGCGCGCCGGCCAGCATCGACCCGACCTTCGCCGCGCGCTCCGCCACCGCCCGGCGCGTGCCCTCGGCGGCGTCGGTGGCCGCCCGCGCGGCCTCGCGCGCCTCGACCGCTGCGGTCTCTTCGGCCACCGCGGCGGCCAGCGCCACGCGCGCCTCGCCGAGCGTGGCCTCCAGGCGGGCACGCCGGGCATCGCCCTCCGCCGCCCTCGCGCGCTCGTCGGCCGCACGCCGCTTCGCGTCCGCGTGGCGCCGCCGGGCCGTCTCCGCCTCCGCAGCACGGGCGGCCTCGGCACGCCGCAGGGCGGCCAGCTCGTCACCGCGCGCCCGCGACGCCGCGCGCAGCGACCCAAGCTCGGCGAGCGCCTCGGCGAGGGCGCGGTCCGCATCCCCGAGCGCCGCCTCGAGTTCCAGGTCCCGTTCCGGGACCGGCTCGGCCAGGATCCGCCGGTGGGCGGCGAGCTCGGCCTCGGCCGCGGCCCGCTCGCCCGCGATGCGATCCCGGTCGCGCGCCGCGGCGGCGATCTCACCCGCCGCGCGCGCCTCGCGCAGGCCCAGCGCCGTGAGCTCGGCGCGAGCGGCCTCGTGCACGACGCGCCGCTCCCGCTCCAGCTCCGCGCGCGCCGCCATGGAGGCCGCGATGTCGCCGACGGAGGACTCGGCGCTCTCCAGCGCCCCGAGCGCCCGCTCCGTCTCGGCGCGCAGCACGTCGCGCCGCCGCTCCGCGTCCGACGCCCGCCCGGCTGCATCGTGCCAGCGGCCGTGCGCAGCGGCGATCAGGGCGGCCGCCAGCTCCTCGCCCGCGGTGCGGCGGGTGGCCTGCTGCTCCGCGAGCTGGCCGAGGCGGCGCGCCTGCGGCCGCAGCTCGGCGAGGATGTCCTCGACCCGGGCGAGGTTCGACTCGGCCTCGGCGAGCTGGTCCTCCGCCTTGCGGCGGCGGCGCTCGTGCCGCCGGACCCCGGCGACCTCCTCGAACAGCGGGCGCCGCTCCTCGGGTCGCAGCGCGAGGGCCTGGTCCACCATGCCCTGCCCGATGAACAGGAACGCGTTGTCGGCGAGGTTCGCCGAGTCGAGCAGGTCCTGGAGGTCGCGCAGGCGGACGCGCTGCTTGTTGAGCAGGTAGTCGTTCTCGCCCGAGCGGTAGAGGCGGCGGCCGAGCTCCACCACGCCGTACTCGATGGGCAGGAGCCCGTCCGCGTTGTCGATGACGAGCGTGACGTCCGCCATCCCCTGGGCGCTGCGCTTCTCCGAGCCCGCCCAGATGACGTCCTCGCTCTTGCGGATCCGCAGCGAGCGGCCCTGCTCGCCGAGGGCCCAGCGAAGCGCGTCGGCCAGGTTGGACTTGCCGGAGCCGTTGGGACCAACCACGGCGCTGATGCCGGGGCCGAACTCCACGAGCGTGCGCTCGGCGAAGGACTTGAACCCCTGGACACGCAGGCCCAGGAGGCGGGCCGGCGCGCTCACGAACGGGCGGGCGGCGCGGACGTGGTGGCCGGGCCACTGCCGGGCTCGGAGGGCACCGAACCGGCGCCGGCCGGGTAGGGCTCGTCGGCGGTCGCGGGATCAGCACCCGCGGCCACCGCCTCGATGCCGGGCTCCGCGGCGTCGAGCGCCCCGATCGCCTGCTCCGCGACCCGCACCTCGGCCGCGGCGACGGCGCGGGCGGCGCGGGCGGCCTGGCGCTCGGTGCGCAGCACCTCGAGCGCCTCGGCGGCGGCGGAGGTCTCGGCGATGCGGCGGGACGGTCCCTCGCCCACCCCGAGCACGCGGCCATCCACGACGACCTCGATCCGGAACTGCTTCTCGTGATCGGGGCCCACGGCGTCGAGGAGGCGGTAGAGCGGCCTGTCGCCGGTGGTGCGTTGGGTGTGCTCCTGGAGCCGGCTCTTGGGGCTCTTGAGCGTGGTGAGCGCGCTGTCGGCGGCGATCTCGTCGGCCGCCCAGCTCACGATCCACTCGCGCGCCGCCTCCCAGCCCAGGTCCAGGTAGAGCGCCCCGACCAGCGCCTCGAAGGCCGAGGCCAGCAGCGAGGGACGCACGCGTCCGCCCCGCTGGGACTCGCCCTCGCCGAGGACCAGGAAGGAGCCGAGGTCCAGGCGCGCCGCGAGGCGCGCCAGACCCGGGGTGCTCACGATCGCCGCGCGGCGAGCCGAGAGCACACCCTCGTCGTCGTTAGGGTGACGTCGGTAGAGGGCCTCGGATACGGCGAGGCTGACCACCGAGTCCCCGAGGAACTCCAGCCGCTCGTTGTGCCCCCGAGCCGCGTCGGGGTGCTCGTGAAGCCAGCTGCTGTGGACCAGCGCCTGCGCGAGCAGGTCTCGATCGCGGATGGGTAGCCCGAGGCGCTCCGTCAGCGCATCGGCCGGGTGCATGTCTCCCGGGCGACGCGACTACGCGGAGCGCTCGTCGATGAACTCGACGGCGTCCTGCACGGTGCGGATCTTCTCAGCGTCTTCGTCGGAGATCTCGGTCCCGAACTCCTCCTCGAGGCTCATGATGAGCTCGACGAGATCCAGGGAATCGGCATTCAGGTCGTCGACGAAGGAGGCCTCGGGGGTGACCTCGACCTCATCCACACCGAGCTGTTCGATGACGATCTTCTTCAGCCGATCGTACGTGCTGGCCACAGAGCCCTCCTCAAACCGGGGTGTCCCGACGGGTTGCATCCTGGTCCCGGGCCACTCGCCCGAGCACACCGTTCATGAGCCGTCGCATCGGATCGCCCGAATACGTCCGGGCCAGCTCGACCCACTCGGCAATCGCCACCCGGGCCGGCGTCGCCGGGGAGTGTAGCACCTCGCACAGGCCGCAACGAAGCAGTGCGCGGTCCATCCGGGCCAGCGAGACGACCGGGTACTGGGGGGCCGTGGCCGTGATCCGGGCGTCCAGCGAATCGCGATGCAGGACCACGTTGCGCACGATCTCGCGCGCCAGCGCGGACGCCTCGGCATCGCCCTCGGCCGCGAGGTGGCGCTCGAGGATGGCGTCCGCGGTGCGCTGGCCGAACTCCGCCTCGAACACGGCCGCGAGCGCGAGCCGGCGGGCCGCGCGGCGACCCCGGATCCGGTCCTCGCCCGCCTTGGCGCGGCGCGGACGAGTCGCCTCAGGCTCCGACGCCATCGACCAGCACGGTGACTCCGCCGAGCTCCATGCCCAGCAGGCGCACGACGGCGCCGCCGACGGCCGCCCGGATCTCGGCGGTCAGGGGCACCAGGCGCTGGCGCGGGCGCGCGACGAGCCGAATGGTGACGTGGACGCGACCGTCGCGGACGCGGATCCGGATGGGCGAGCCACCCAGCGCGTCCCGCCAGCGGGGACCGCCACGACCGACCCGGACGACGCCCGGGACCTCCAAGGCCGCCAGGCGCACGGTCTCGCGGATGACGCCGGGGCCCACGGACAGCGCGGACATCAGGAGCCTGCCTCCGTCACTTCGGACGCCTCGGTGATGGCGGGAGCCGCGTCGGCGGCGAGCGCCTCGGCGATCCGCTCGGCGACCCGCTCGCGCGCCGTGGTGGCGCCGACGCGGACCGCGTGCTCGATCATGCGCCGCTTTGCCCGCCCGTGCGTGATGATCACGGCCCCCTTGACGCCCAGCAGCGGCGAGCCGCCCACGACCTCGTAGTCGAACGTCGTTCGGATGCGCGCGATGCCCGGGCGCAGCAGCAGGTAGGCGAGCTTGCCACGGAGGTCGCGCCGGAACTCGCCGCGCAGCTTGTCGAAAATGAAGCCAGACAGACCCTCGAAGAACTTGATGACGACGTTGCCCAGGACCGCGTCGCAGACCACCACGTCGGCCACCAGCGCCGTGAGGTCCTTGCCCTCGACGTTGCCGATGAAGTTGAGGTCCGTCGCGTCCAGCAGCTCCGTGGCGCGCTGGATCCGGGCGTCGCCCTTGCCCTTCTCCTCGCCGATGGACAGGAGCGCGACGCGCGGCCGGTCCACGCCGAGCACGCGCTCGGCGAAGATCGCGCCCATCCTCGCGTACTGGGCCAGGTTCTCCGGGGTGGAGTCGGGGTTGGCGCCGATGTCGAGCAGCACGAACGGCCGCTCGGTGCCGACCATCTGGACGGCGAGGCCCGGCCGGTCCACGCCCTTGAGACGGCCGAGACGCAGGACCGCCGCGGCCATGCCGGCGCCGGTGTGGCCCGCGGTGACGACGGCGTCCGCCTCGCCGCGCTTGACCAGGTCCATGGCGACCAGGATCGACGCGTCCTTCTTCTCGCGCAGCGCCAGCGCGGGATGCTCGTGCATCTCGATGACCTGCGACGCGTGGACGGTCCGGACGTTGGCGGGCACAGCGCGCAGCAGCGGCGCCATGACGGCGTCGTCGCCCACCAGGATCAGGGTGTCCTCGGGGTGGGTGCGCGCATACGCGAGTGCCCCGGGGATGACCTCGGAGGCCCCGTGGTCGCCACCGACGGCATCGACGGCGACGCGGACGCCGGGCTGGCCCGGCTCGGCCGTGGGGGGATCGGCGCTCGGCGTCACGAGCCCGGTTACGCGGACTCCTCGCCCGCGGACGAGCCGCCGGCCGGCTTCAGCGCGATCGCCTGGCGGCCGTTGTACCACCCGCAGGCCGGGCAGACCCGGTACGGCAGCTTCTGCTCGTGGCAGTGCGTGCACTCGACGAGCGTCGGCAGGGTGATGGCGAGGTGGCTGCGGCGCTCCATCTGTCGCGCGTGAGCGACCTTTCGCTTGGGAACACCCATGTCGGTTCTTGCTCCTGTTCGAGGCTGGTGACGCGGGCGAGCCCGCGAGACGGTCTGACGTTCACGGCCGGACGTCCCGGGCGCGCATACGCGCCGCCGCCGGACCGGGGCCGACTGGGGAGTCTACCCGCTCTCGTCCCCGGCGTCGAACCGGAAGGCCCGGAGCGCCTCCAGCCGGGGGTCGATGGGATCCTCGCCGTGCCCATGGCCAGGCTCCAGGCGCTCGCCGCACTCGAGACACAGCCCTGGGCACTCCGGCTCGCACAGGGGCGCGATGGGCTCCTGGAGGCTGATCGCCTCGGCGACGAGCGGGCGCAGCTCCAGCTCGTGGTGGTCGGTGAGGCGCGGGGCCTCGGGGTCGCCGTCCTCCTCGAGCGGGACCGGGAGCCCGCTCGCGAGGTCGATCGTGGGCAGGACCTCCTCGTCGATGCGCATGGTCGCCGGCGTCACGATGGGGCGCAGGCAGCGCGAGCACTCCCCCGCCAGGACGGTGCGCAGCCGCGCGTCCACGATGAGGCCACGGTTGGTGCGGGTGAGGCGGACCGTCCCGTTGACCGGCTCGGCGAGGACGAGGCCGTCGCCCGGATCCACATCCACGGCCTCCACCGCGTAGTCGCGCAGGGTCCCGGGCACATCGGCCATCAGGCCGGAGACCGCGAACGTAAGCGAGTCACCGTGGGTGTCCACCGGGTACGGGTGCGACCCGGTGTCGCTCATCGACGGCCGACCGTCGAGGCTCCCTCTTGCGCTCCGGGGTCCCCGTCGGCGTAGCCCGCGGCCGGTGCATGGGCCTGGTCATCGAGCGCTTCGGCGTCACCGGCCTGGACGTAGGCGGCGCGCCGCTCGTCCAGCATGGCGAGACCGCGCTCGATGCCGCGCAGCGTCCGGGTCACCTCGGCCTCGAGGTTGCCCAGCACGCCCGCGGCGTAGTCGTCCGCGCCCTGGCGCACCATGGCGCTCTCATCCTCGGCCGTGGCGAGGATGCGGCGGCTCTCGTCCTCGGCCGCCTCGGTCAGCCCGCGCTCCTCGATGAGGTACGCGGCCTGCTCCTGGGCGCGCGCGACGATCCGCTCCGCCTCCTCCTGGGCCTTCTCGATGATCCGCTCGCCCTCGGAGTTGATCCGCTTGGCGGCGCGCACCTCCTCGGGGACGGCGACACGCAGCTCGTCGATCAGATTGAGCGCGGCGTCGCGGTCGATGATCGCGTTGCGCGTCATCGGCAGGCTCTTGCCGTTCGCGATCAGCGACTCGAGGCGCTCGACGAGAAAGATGATGTCCAGCGGACCGGCCTCCCCTGGGCTCCCGACGCCCCGGCGGGGCGCTGCGGCGATTATGGCACGCCGGGCGTGCGGACCTGCGGCTACGACGACCGCTCCCGCGGCGCGAGCCACGCATCGAGCGCCGCGGCGGCGGCGGCCGGCACCATCGTCGAGACGTCGCCCCCAAACTGGGCGATCTCCCTGACCAGGCTCGAGCTGATGTAGCTGTGCTGGAGGCTCGTCATGAAGAACACGGTGTCGACGTCCGGGGCCAGCTGGTGGTTGTTGTGGGCGAGCTGGAGCTCGGTCTCGAAGTCCGCGATGGCCCGCAGGCCCCGGACGAGGAACCCGGCCCCGACGGCGTGGCAGAAGTCGACCGTGAGCCCATCGAAGGTGGCGACCTCGGCTCGGCCGTCGAGCGAGGGGTCGGCGGCAAGGGCGGCCCGGATGACCTCGACGCGCTCGTCCGCGGGGAGCATCGGCGTCTTGCGCGGATTGCCCAGGACCGCGACGACGACGCGGTCGAAGACGCCCGTCGCGCGCCGGATCACGTCGAGGTGGCCGTTGGTGATCGGGTCGAAGGACCCCGGGTAGACCGCGACCTTCACGCCTCGACCGCCTCCTCTGGACCCGTGCGCCGGTAGAACGTCAACGCCGTCTCCCCGAAGCGCCGCTCCCGCTCGGATGCTAGCAGTCCGATGCGGGCCGGGGGCGCGTCACGCCAGAAGTGCTTGGACACGACGACGCCGCCGTCACGCACGACCGGGCCGACGCCCTCGAGGACGCGCACGAGCGAGGCGGTGTCCGCGTACGGCGGGTCGACGAGCACGAGGTCGAAGCGGGGTCCGGTGCCGGATTCGGCGTCGGCGACGGCGGCCGCGAGCCAGGTCACGGCGTCGCGGCGGATCACCGTCCCGGCCGCCTCGACCTTCGCGCGGCGGAGGTTCTCCGCGATCGCCCGGCATGCGCCCTGGTGGTTGTCCACGAACACGGCAGACGCGGCGCCGCGCGAGAGCGCCTCGATCCCGCCTGCGCCGGAGCCCGCGAACAGGTCCAGGACCGCGGCCCCCTCGAGCTCCGGCTCGAGGATCCCGAACAGCGTCTGCTTCACGCGGTCGGTGAGCGGCCGGGTGCCGGGACCGGGCGCGGCGAGGCGCACGCCCCGCGCCGAGCCCGCGATCACGCGGCCGGCGTCGGCCATCAGGCGGCGCTCGCCGGGTCGCCCGCATAGACGCGCCGCAGCCAGCCCGCGGTGAGCTCGCGGTCCAGCGCGGGCTGATCGGCGGGAAGGCGGCCCACGTCGTCGAGCAGGCCTTCGGCCCAGCCGCGAGCGCGCTGCGCGAGGCCCCGGTGCTCGGCGCTCGTCAGGGTCGCGATGCGCAGCCGCGGCAGGCCGCTCTGCGCGAGGCCCAGGACGTCGCCCTCCCGGCGCAGCTCGAAGTCCCTCTCCGCGAGCTCGAAGCCGTCCGAGGTCCCGGCGACCGCCCGGAGACGCTCGTACTCGATCGACCCGTCGACGGCGGTGCTCACCAGGACGCAGAACGAGGAATCGGTCCCGCGACCCACCCGGCCCCGGAGCTGGTGGAGCTGCGCCAGCCCGAAGCGCTCCGCCCCCTCGACCACCATCATCGTGGCCTGGGGGACGTCCACGCCAACCTCGACCACGGTCGTGCCCACCAGCACGTCGAGGTCCCCGTCGCGGAAGCGTGCCATCTCCGCGTCGCGGTCCGCCGGCTTCAGCCGCCCGTGGACGAGACCGACCTTGAGCGGCGCGAGCAGGCCGGTGAGCCGCGTGAACTCGGTCTCGGCCGCCGCGGCCCACGCCACCTCGAGATCCTCGTCCGGGAGCTCCTCGTCACCGCCCCAGCCCCCGTCCTCGTCCCCCGCCCCATCGCCCGCGGCCGGCCCGATCCGGGGCACCACGACAAACGTGCGGCGGCCTTCCACGGCCTCCGTCCGGACGCGCTCCCAGGTCCTGTCGAGGTTGTCCGGTGTGCGGATCCCCGTGCGGATCGGCACGCGGCCCTCGGGGGCGGTCCGGAGCGTGGAGACGTCGAGGTCCGCATAGAGCACCTGGCCCAGCGTCCGCGGGATCGGCGTCGCGGTCATCAACAGGACGTGCGGTGCGCCCTTGCGCGCCTTCTCCTCCAGCGCGCCTCGCTGCTCCACGCCGAACCGGTGCTGCTCGTCGACGACGGCCAGCGCGAGGTCCGCGAACGCCACGGCCTCCTGGAGGAGCGCATGCGTCCCGACCACCACCTGTGCCTGGCCGGTGGCGATCGCCTGCGTCGCGTTGCGCTTCGCCGCGGCGGGCAGCGAACCCGTCAGGAGGACGACCGTGATGCCGAGGTCGTCGAGCAGGCTCGCGACGGTCTCGAGGTGCTGGCGCGCGAGCAGATCCGTGGGGGCGAGCAGTGCCGCCTGGCGGCCCGCGAGGGCAGCCGCGGCGAGCGCCCAGGCAGCGACCGCGGTCTTGCCCGAGCCGACGTCGCCCTGCACGAGGCGGAGCATCGGTACCGGGCGGGCGAGGTCGTCGCGGAGCTCGTCGAGGACCGTGGCCTGGTCGACGGTCAGGTCCACGGGGTGCCCCAGCTTGCGCGAGATGGAGCCCACGAGCGAGCCGCGGATCCTCGCGTCCGTCGCGGCATCCACCGGGATCGGCGCGGTGTGCGAGCGCCCCCGGGCCCGCCGGCGGCCCACCATGCCCAGCTGGAGCGCGAGGAGCTCGTCGAACGCCAGCCGCCGGAGGGCGGCGTCCCGCGCCTCGAAGGTCGTCGGGTAGTGGGCGGCCTCGAGCGCCTCCGCGATCGGCGGCAACGCCTCCTCGGCCCGGACGTCCGAGGGCAGGTACTCCGGGTACGCGTTCCCCGCTCCGTCGAGCGCCGCGCGCATCGCCCCTCGCAGGCGGTTCGCCGTGAGGCCCGTCGTGAGCCGGTAGACCGGCACGATCCGCCCGACGTGAAGCAGGTTCGAGGCGTCGGCCGGCTGGAAGTCCGGACCCTCGAACACGACCGCCCCGTTGCGGTGCTTGATCTTGCCGGACAGGAGGAGCTCGTCGCCGGCCTTGACGCGCTTCTCCACGAACCGCCGCCCGAACCAGGTCGCGACCGCCGTCCCCGTCTCGTCGGCGAGGTAGGCCGTGGTCACCTGGACCCTGCGCCGCCACGTCTGCTGGACCCCGATCTCGACCACCCGCACGCGCGCCGACGCGACGGTCCCGTCGTCGAGGTAGCGCAGCTCGCCGAGACGCCGGAGCTCGCGCAGGTCGTCGTAGCGGCGGGGCAGGTGGAACAGCAGGTCCCGCACGGACGCGACGCCCATGCGTCGGGCGTTCCGCCGGAGGCCCGCGACGGCGCTGATCCCCGAAAGCCCCACCGGGGACGACAGGATGTCCTCGGGCGACCGCGGGGCGGGCTTGCCGACCGCGGGCCGGAGCGCTCGGCTCCCGCGTGGCGCGGCGGTCCGCCTGCGCTCGCTCACTCGGCGGAGATCAGGTACCGGTAGTGGGGCTGCCCGCCGTGGGCGAGGTCCACGCCCTCGAGACCGGGTGCCGCCTCGTTGATCCTGCCGACGAGCACCTCCGCGGCGTCGAGGGTGGTGTCCTCGCCGTAGTAGATCGTGACGATCGAGAAGCCGGGCTCCAGGCGCGCGAACGCTGCGAGGACGGCCCGGTCCGGGTCGTTGTCGACGGCCAGGAGTCCGTCGTCGGGATCGAGCACGATCGTCTGGCCCTTCTTGACCTTGTGGCCGGACACGGTGGCGTCGCGGACCGCCTCGGTCACCTGCATCGTCTGGAGGCCGCGGCCGGCCTCGGTCATCGCGGTCGCGTTCTCTTCCGCGCCCAGGGACGGGTCCAGCTCGAACAACGCGGCGACGCCCTCCGCGACGTTGCGCGTCGGCACGACGTGCACCGGGCGATCCGTCATGGACGCGACCTGGCGCGCGGCGAGGACGACGTTGGGGTTGTTGGGCAGGATCAGCAGCGCGTCCGCCTTGGTGGCCTGCACTGCCTCGAGCAGCTCGCCGGTTGACGGGTTGGCGCTCTGGCCCCCGCGTACGATGCGGAACGCACCGTATTCGCGGAAGGGCGCGGCTGTGTCCGTGAGGACCGCGGCGAGGCCGTCCGATGGGGCGACCGCGACGATGCCGAGCGGCAGGCGGGTGGCCGGGTCCGGCGCGTCCTCGGGGGACGCATGGCCAGGCTCGGCGATCGCGGTGGCCGAGGGGGCCGGGACCGTGGCCGGCGATCCGCCACGCCCGGCCTCGCCCACGAACGCCTTCGCCTTCGCCTCCCGGACATCGTGGGCCTGCCCGTCGAGGTTCTCGACGGTGATCCGCGACAGGGCGCCGAGGCCCAGGCCGTAGGCGATGACGGCGTCCGGGCGCTCGTTGTGGACATGAACCTTGACCATGAGCGCATCGCCCGCCACCAGGACGGACTCGCCGATGGTCTCGAGATGCGCCTGGATCGCCGGGATGTCCAGCGGGCGCCCCTGGAGGGCACGGACGAGGTACACCGTCTCGTAGCCGAACTCCGTGGCGTCCACCGGGGCCGTGGCGGCCTCTCGGCGCGGGCCGGCCGTCACGAGGGCGCCCGCGACGTCGGCCATGGGGCGGCCGTGTGCCGCCTCGAGCGCGCCCTGGAACAGCCGGAACAGGCCCTGGCCACCGGAGTCCACGACGTGGGCCTCGCGCAGGATCGGCAGCAGCGAGGGGGTCTTGGCGACGGCGCGCTCCGCGGCCTCGACCGTGGCGGCCAGAACCGTCTCGACGTTGTTGTCCCGCTCCGCGGCGGCCACGGCCGCGGCGGCGGCCTCGCGGATGACGGTGAGGATCGTGCCCTCGACGGGCTTGGCGACGGCCATGTATGCCGTCTTGGCCCCGAGGTCCAGCGCGTGGGCCAGGTCGAGACCATTGAACCGACGCTTGCCCGCGAAGCCCGCCTCGATCCCCTTGAGGATCTGGCTCGTGATGACGCCCGAGTTGCCGCGGGCGCCCATCAGGGCACCGAACGCCGCCGCCTGGGCCATCCGGTCAGCGTCCGCCCCGGTGCCGGCCCGGTCGGCCTCCTCGAGGGCCGCCTTGACGGTCGCCAGCATGTTCGTGCCGGTGTCGCCGTCGGGGACCGGGAAGACGTTGAGCGCGTTGATCTCGTCGACGTTCGCCTCGAGGCTGGCGACGGCGCTCCGGAACGCGGCCAGGAACCCGGCGCCGTCGCAGGAGCGGCGGGGCATCAGGCGACGTCCGTCCCGCTCGCGGCCAGGTCTGACGGCCGCGGCTCGGCGGAGGCGGGGCCCGGGGCGGGCGCCATCGCGTGCTGGTGGACGAGGCGGCCGATCCGGATCGTCACGCTGTCGGGCTCGCGGCCCAGGGCGTGGCGCAACGTGTAGCGCACGGACGACTCGACCTGGCGGGCGACCTCGGCGATGGGCAGCCCGTAGGCGACGGTCAGGCCGAGGTCCAGCGTGAACTCGGGCTCGAGCTCGAGATGGATCCCGGGGGTCGCGAGGCCGATCCGGGCCAGCACGCGCCCAAACGGTCCCCCGGTGGCGAACCCGGTCACGCCGTAGCTCGACAGCACGGCGGTCCTGACCAGGTCGCGGATGGCCCGCTTCGTGACGAGCGAGCGGCCGGGTGTCGGATCGTGGGTCACGCGGGCGACGTCCTCCTCGCGGGCGCGGTCCGGGCCGGTGGGGCGCGGGCGGCGGCTTGCCCCTCCGGGGGCGGCCGAAGGCTGTGCTACGATACCACCCCGCTCGCGCCGCTCAGTCGGCGTGCGCTCGTCTCTCGCCCTGATTCGAAGGATTCAACCTGACCATGGCTCGTGCTTGCGTCATCTGCGGCAAGGCGTCGATCGGCGGGTTCAACGCCCAGTCGTCGGGCATGAACCGCGTCCGCGCCCATCGCCGCCTCCTGCCGAACCTCCAGGTCACGACGCTGCCCGCGAAGAACGGCGGCACCGAGAAGGTGCTCGCCTGCACGCGCTGCCGTCGCACCCTGACGAAGAGCGCCCGCTAGACCCATTCTCGGGGTCTCCGGGGAGCCGGTCGCGACCGCCGCGGCCGGCTTCGCTGTGTCCGGGGCCTGACGGGCGGGTCCCTGCCCGTGGTGCGTGACTCGCGGGGGTGCGGATCGCCATGTCCGACGAGGGGCTCATCGTCCGGATCGGCGGAATCAGCCCCGAGCTCCGCGCCAGACCCGTGCCTTTGCCTACGCACCGTGGCGATTCACCGTGCCCTGGTTGGCGCCCGGTGACACGGGTGGGAGTCACCCGAGGGGGCGGCGTGCACAGCTCACCGTCAGGATCGGCCGAACCCGTGTCGAGCCCTGCGACGGCACCCCGGAAGTGACCCGGTGGCGAGTCAGCCGGTCGGCAGCCCGGCGATCGAGGTCGCGCAGGTGCCCGACGGTCGCGATGGCACCGGACGAACGTGGCGGTACCGAACGAACGCCGGCCGCGGAACATCGTCCGGCTTCCCCGGGCTGGCACCACCGCGTCGCGGCGGCCTCTCGCTCGCGTCCCGCCGCCTGACGCCCGGCCTCAGCCGATCGGCTGTGCCCCGGCGGACGGGCCCCGGTCCGCCGTGTCGAGCCAGATCGTGAACGGCCCGTCGTTGACGAGCTCCACGGCCATCTCGGCCCCGAACTCGCCGAGCTGCGTCCGCACCCCCTCGACCTCCATCGCCGCCGCCACGCGCAGCCAGAGGACCTTCGCGAGGGCCGGCGTCGCCGCGTCCGTGAAGCCCGGCCGGCGCCCCCGGCGCGTGTCCGCGTAGAGCGTGAACTGGGAGACGACCAGCGCCTCGCCGTCGACGTCGAGGAGCGAGCGGTTCGTGCGCCCCTCCTCGTCCCGGAAGATCCGCAGCTCGCAGATCCGGCGCGCCAGCCAGTCGGCGGACGCCTCGTCGTCGCCGTGCCCGACGCCCAGGAGCACGACCAGCCCCCGCCCAATGGACCCCGTGACGCGCGCCCCGACGCGGACCTCCGCCCGCGAGACCCGCTGGAGGAGCGCGCGCACGACCGGCGGCCCTAGGAGGCGAGCGTCGCGGCCCGCGCAGCGCCGGCGATGGAGCGGATCCGCTCCACCTCGGCGGCCATGTCGGCGGCCCGGTAGAGCGCGGAGCCCGCGACGATGACGTCCGTCCCGCCGCGCCCGATGATCTCGGCCGTCTCGGCCCGCCCGCCGCCGTCGACCTGGACCTCGCACGCGCCCGCGGGGTCGAGCCAGCCGCGCGCGGCGCCCAGCTTGGCCTCGGCGACGTCCGCCATGAACGCCTGGCCACCGAACCCGGGTTCCACGGTCATGACGAGGACGATGTCGAGCAGGTCGCGGTACGCCTCGAGCGCCGCCAGCGTCGTGCCGGGCTTCACCGACAGCCCGGCGGACCGGCCGGCCCCGCGGATGCGCTCGAGCGCGCCGCGCGTCTGCGACGCCTCGACCTCGACGTGGAACGTGATCGAGTCGCAGCCCGCGTCGAGGAAGTACTCCGTCCAGCGGCCGGGCTCCGAGATCATCAGGTGGGCATCGAAGGGCAGCGAGGTGACCCGTCGGACGGCCTCGATCATCTTCCAGCCGAAGGTGATGTTGGGGACGAAGTGGCCGTCCATGACGTCGAGGTGGATCCGGTCCGCGCCCGCGTCCTCGGCACGTCGGATCTCGTCGCCCAACGCGGCCAGGTCGCTATCGAGGATCGAGGCGGCGATCAGCACGCCCGATGGCCGTCGACCCGTCATGGTCATCCCTCTCCCATCCCGGCCGGGATGGGCTCCTCGCTTCGCTCGCCCCGCAGGGCGGCGGCGCTCTGGGCCTCCAGCTTCTCGCGCCGTCGCTGGACGACGATCGGCGTCGGCTGGCCGGCATGCTCGGCGGCCAGTTGGCCGCACGCGGCGCCGATCTCCGTGCCGCGGTTGAACCGGATGGTGGTCGCGATCCCGGCGGCCCGGAGCCGCCCGGCGAAACGCTCCACGCGCGGGATCGGCGTGCCGGTCCAGGGCGTGTGGGCGACCGCGTTCATCGGGATCAGGTTGACATGCGCGTGCTCGCCGCGGAGCAGCTCCGCCATGGCGTCCGCATCGACATCGGTGTCGTTGATGCCGTCGATCATGGTGGCCTCGTAGGTCACCCGGCGCCCGGACACCTGCGCGTGCTCGCGCGCGGCGGCCACGACCTCCTCCGCCGGCCAGCGCCGGTTGAGCGGCACCAGGACGTCCCGCAGCGCGTTGCGCGCGGCATGGAGGCTGATGGCCAGGGTGAACTGCGGTCCCAGGGCGGTGAGCCGACGGATGCCGTTGACCACGCCCGAGGTGCTCACCGTGATGTGGCGCGCACCCAGGCCGAACCGCCGCGGATCGTTGAGCGCGGCGATGGACTCCAGCACGCGGTCCAGGTTGAGCAGCGGCTCGCCCATGCCCATGAACACGACGTTGGTGAGGTGCTTCCCGTCGGCGGCCAGGCGTCGCGCCGCGTGCCGCACCTGGTCCACGATCTCAGCCGTCTCGAGGTCGCGCTCCATGCCCAGCTCGCCGGTGGCGCAGAACGGGCAGCCCACGGCACAGCCGGCCTGCGACGAGATGCACAGCGTGTGCCGCTCCCGCGAGTCGGCACGAGCCGGGTAGTGCATGAGCACCGACTCGATCAGGAGCCCGTCAGACAGGCGGTGGACGGCCTTCTCGGTCAGGACGCCGTCCGTGAGGCGGGTCTCGCTGTCCTCGACCGTGTCGAAGCGGAACGCCTCCGTCAGCTCCGCGCGCAGTGCGGCCGGGAGCGTGAGGATCTCGTCGAAGGACGCCTGCCGGCCGTGCCACGCGGCGTCGAGCACCTGGCGGGCGCGGTAGGCCGGCTGGCCGTGGGCGGTGAACCACTCCGCCAGCTCGCCGGGCGCGAGCCCACCGATGCCCGGACGCTCGTCGCGGGAGCTGGTGGCGGAGGGGGCGGGTCGGAGCCCGAAGAACGGGGTCGCGACCGGCGTGTCGTCGGTCATCGCCACCGATCATGACACGGGCGGGCACCGCGGGCCGCGGCGGACCCGGGGTCGGTCCGCGGGGCCGCGCCGCTCAGCCGAGGTCGCGGCGGCCGCGGAGCCAGTCCTCGCCGGCCATCGGCCGCTTCCCGGGTGGGGTGACCCCCTCGAGCACGAGACGTCCGTCGGCGGTCGCGAGCGCCGGCGCGCGGCCGTGCCGGACCAGCGTCCCGGGACGATCGCCGGGCTCGGACGCGGCGACGGATGCGGCAGCGACGACGAGCCGCTCCCCCTCCACCTCCAGGAACGTGCCCGGCCAGGGCAGATACGCGCGCACCTGCCGCTCCAGCGCGGCGGCCGGGCGCGACGGGTCCAGCCGCCCATCCTCGCGGCGCAGCGGCCGGGTGAGCGTGACGCCGTCGCCCGCCTGGGGCTCGGCGGCCAGCTCCCCGCGCAGCCACGGCCCGAGACTGCGGTCAAGGAGCTCGCCCGCGATCTGGGCCAGCCGCAGCTCGAGGTCCGGGGCGCGCTCGTCCCCCGCGAGCGGCACGTCGACGCGCGCGACGACGGGTCCCGTGTCGAGGCCGGCGTCCATCCGCATCAGGCACACGGCCGTCGCGCGGTCGCCGACGAGGATCGTCGCCGGGACGGGGGCCGCGCCGCGCCAGCGCGGCAGCACGGAGGGATGCAGGTTGAGCGCACCGTGCGGCAGGTCGAGCAGAGCCGGCGGCACGATCTGGCCGTAGTCCGCGAGGACGGCGAGCCCGGGTTGGAGGGCGAGGATCACGGCGATCGACTCCGGGGCGCGGAGGCGGGCCGGCGTCAGCACCGGGCCCAGCCCCAGCTCCGCCGCGAGGGCGCCGATCGGCGTCGGGGTCAGGAGCTGCTTGCGCCCCACGGGACGCGGGGGCGCCGTGACGACGCCCACGAGCTCGACCGCGGGATGGGCTGCGAGGCGGCGCAGCGCGGGTGCGCCGAACCCGCCGCTGCCCAGGTAGACGGTCCGGACGCGATCCCCGACGGACACTCCGAGGACCGAGGCCGCTCGGTGGAGGCCATCGGTCCCAGGACTCACGCCAGGGCGCTCGTGGCCTCGCGGATCTCCGCGCCGTCGTCGTCGCCGTCATGACCCACCGGGATGAGCTCCTCCATCGAGTCCAGGTAGTCGATGTAGAGCTTGC
This sequence comes from Candidatus Limnocylindrales bacterium, assembly GCA_038250545.1. Lineage (GTDB taxonomy): Bacteria > Chloroflexota > Limnocylindria > Limnocylindrales > CSP1-4 > CAIXZV01. The sequence goes on from JBBSCF010000009.1 coordinate 84,562, forward strand.
CCTGGAGGTGGTCCAGCTCGTGCTGGAGCGCGCGGCCCAGCAGGCCGGATCCCGCGACCTTGACCTTCTTGCCGGCGCGGTTCTGGGCCACGACCCAGACCCTATCGCGGCGCGTCACGTAGGCGACATAGCCCGGGATGGAGAGGCAGCCTTCGAGGTCCCGATCGTCGCCGTGGGCGCGCACGATCTCCGGGTTCACGAGCTCGTGGAGGGTGCCCTCGACCTCGATGACACAGGCCCGCACGGCCTCGCCCAGCTGCGGCGCGGCGAGACCGACGCCCGGGGCATGACGCATGGAGTCCGTCAGGTCGTCGAGGAGCTCGTGGAGGTACTTGCCGAAGCTGTCGACGGTCTCGCCCTTGAGGCGGAGGCGCGGGTCGCCGAGCAGGACGATGGGTTTGACGCTCATGGTTCGGCGAGTATAGCCAACCGACCGCCCGACTCGGGGCTTGGCGGGCGGTCGATCCTCGGCGCGCGGGCCCGTTCAGAGACCGGTGGCGGTCGTGTCCTCGGGCGCGGGCTCGCCGGGGGCATCGGCGGCGGCCGACGCCGGGCCGTCGCCGTCGGGTGCATGCGCGTCCTGCGAGCGCAGCTCGGCGGCCACCGACTGGGCCTTCTCGGCGAAGCGCTGGCCGTAGTCCGTGGTCAGCTCGGCGGCCTTCTGCGCGACCGGGCCCGCCTTCGCGGCGGCGATCGCGGCGAGCTCGGCGGCCTTGGCGCCCACCTGGCGGGCGACCGGCGCCGCCTGGGTCGAGATCTGCTGGATCATCGCCTCGAGCTGGGCGAGCCACTCCCGTCCCGGGGCGGCGGTGTGGCGGCCGGCGCCCTCGGGCGGTGCCTCCGGGATGGGCTCGTCAGCCCCCGGGTCGCCGGCGGGCGGGGTGCCCTGGAAGGGATCCTGGTCGGTCATGGCAAAGGCCTCCTCTATGGCGTCATTGTCGCCCCTCGCCCGAATCGCGCACGTGCCGGGTGTCCCGCGACCGGGCGCCGACCGCTACAGGAGGGATTCGGGGTCCACGTCGATGCTCCACGGGGCGCCGGGCACCGGGTCCAGGAGCGCGACCGGATCCGCGCCGCGGAGGACGATGTTGTACCGCCACCGGTCACCGCGCCGTGCGATGTAGGCGGGTGCCGGCCCGGCGACCTGGACCGCGAGGCCGCGCTCGCGGGCGGCCGTCCGGAGCCGCTCGGCCATCTCAAGCCCCTCTCGCTCCGCGGCCTCACGCTCGGGCAGGCCGACGGTCAGCTTCACCAATCGCCCGAACGGCGGCGACCCGAACCGCTCGCGGAGCGCCAGCTCCTCGTCGTAGAAGGCGGCCGCGTCACCCTCCACGACGGCCCGGATCGCGCGATGCTCCGGCCGGTACGTCTGGATCAGGGCCGTGCCGGGCCGGTCGCCGCGTCCCGCGCGGCCCACCGCCTGGGCCAGGAGCTGGTACGTCCGCTCCGAGGCGCGCTCGTCGGGCAGGTTGAGCGCGATGTCGGCCGACACGACGCCCACGAGCACGACCTCCGCGATGTCGAGACCCTTGGTCACGAGGCTGGTCCCGACGAGGACGTCCGTCCGGCCCGCGGCGAAGTCGTCGAGGACGCGCTCGGCGGCCCCCTTGCGCTCCACGACGTCCCGGTCGAGGCGGCCGATCCGCAGGCCCGGGAACCGCTCGCGGACCTCGCGTTCCACCCGCTCGGTGCCGCCGCCCAGGTAGCGGATCCGCGGCGACGCGCACGCCGGGCAACGGGACGCGATGGGCCACGCCCGCCCGCAGTGGTGGCAGCGCAGCGTGGTGCCCGCCTGGTGGTAGACGAGGGGCCGGTCACAGTCCGGGCAGGCCTGCACGGTGCCGCAATCCCGGCACATGACCACCGACGCGGTCCCGCGGCGGTTCAGGACCAGAATCGCCCGCTCGCCGTGCTCTGCGTCCAGCCCGGCCAGGGCCGCGGCCAGGGCGTCCGAGATCAGCCCCCGGTTGCCGGCGGCGAGCTCCTGGCGCAGGTCGACGGCCGTGACCACCGGTTCCGCGCCCGCGGCCCGCACGGGCAGGACCGCGCGCCGGTACCGGCCGGCCCGCGCGTGCCCCATCGTCTCCACGGCGGGCGTCGCCGAGCCCAGCACCACGACGGCGCCGGCGAGCCGCCCCAGCTCGATCGCGGCATCGCGCGCCTGGAAGCGAGGCGTCCGGTCGCTCTTGTAGGCCGCGTCGTGCTCCTCGTCCACGACGATCAGCCCGACGTCCGCCAACGGGGCGAGCAGGGCCGTGCGCGTGCCCACGACGAGGTCCGCCTCGCCGGCGCGGACCCGGCGCCACTCGTCCGCACGCTCGCCCTCGCCCAGCGCCGAGTGCAGGATCGCGATCCGGACGCCGAGGTCGGCGCGGAGCCGGTCGACGATCGGCGTGGCGAGGGCGATCTCAGGGACGAGCAGCAGCGCCGGGCGGCCGGCGGCCAGTGACGCGGCGATGGCCTCGACGTAGATCGCCGTCTTGCCGCCACCGGTCACGCCGTCGAGGAGGATCGGCGTCGCGTCGCGGGCCGCGATCGCGTCCAGGACCAGCTGCAGCGCCGCGACCTGGTCCGCCGTGAGGGCGGCCCCCGGGGGCCGGGCGCCGCGGGTGGGGACCGGGCGATGGGCATGCGGGCGGCGCGGCCGCTCGCGCACCTCCGCACGCACGAGGCCGCGCCGCACGAGGCCGGCGATCGACGACGACCCGTGCCGTTCCGCGAGCGGTGCCGCCGGGACGCCGTCCGCGGGCGCGCCGTCTCCGTCTCGGGCGCCGTCCGTGGCGGGACCTTCCGCCAGCCCCGCGAGGGCGTCCCGCTGCCTGGGGCCGAGCGGCCGCCCGGCGGCCCGCTCCCCGACGGCAAGCCGGGCAACCGCCGCGCGGCCCTCGTCCGTGAGCCACAGCCGGCGCTCGTAGCGCGGGCCCAGCGCCGCCCCGAGCAGGGTCCAGGTGAGGTCCACCAGGCCCGCGTCGGCCAGCGCCCGCAGCCGCCGCAGCAGCGCCGCGCGACCCTCGGGGCTCGAGAGGTCGCGCACGGCCCGCGCACGGCCGGCCAGCTCGTCGAGCAGGTCCAGCTCCGCCGCCGGCAGCCCCGGGTCCGTCATCCCCATGCGCGCCTCGCCAGCCGGCGTGACCTCGGCCATCAGCTCCAGGCGCTCGAGCATCCCCGGCGGCAGCATCGCGCGGACCACGACGGCCAGCGGCGCGAGGTACCGGCGGCCCAGCGCCTCGGCGAACGCGAGCGCCAGCGGCGGGAGGAGCGGCCCGTCGCTCCGGACGCGCGCCGCGATCGGGCGCACCTCGCCGCCTTCGGGCGGCGTCCCCTCACCCACCACGATGCCGATCGCCTGCCGCCCGCCCCGCCCGAACGGCACGAGGACGGCCTCGCCCCGCTCCAGGTCGTCGAGGGCGACCGGGACGAGGTAGGTGTAGGTGCGCGGCCCCGGGCCCGCCGGCGCATCGACGGCCACCTCGACCAGGCGCCCCCCAGGACGCGGTCGGGCACCGTCCTCGAGGTCCAGGCCGAGCGTGGGCGGCACCGCGCGCTCCTTCAGCCGATGCGGATCTGCCGGTCCGCGTTGCGGCGCTTCTCCTGCTCGATGATCGCCTCGATCTCGGCGGCCACCTTCTCGACCTCGCCGGTCTCGTTGACGACGACGCGGTCGTAGTCGCCCTGGCGGGCGAGCTCGATGGCCGCGTTGCGCTGCCGGAGCTCGAGCTCGTCGGCCGTCTCGGTCGCCCGCGAGCGGAGCCGCTGGAACAGCGCCTCCAGCGACGGCGGACCGAGGAAGATGAGGAGGGCCTCGGGCACGCGCTGCTTGACGACCATGGCCCCCTGGACGTCGATCTTGAGGATAACGTCGTGGCCCTCCGCCAGGGCCTGCGCGACGTCTCGGCGGGGCGTGCCGTACCAGTTGCCGTGGACCTCGTTGGCCTCCAGCAGCTCGCCGGCCTGGCGCAGGGCGTGGAAGGCCCCGGGTGTGAGGAACTGGTAGGAAACGCCCGGGATCTCGCCGGGACGCGGTGCGCGGGTGGTGCACGTCACGACGTAGTGGTAGTCGGGCTCGCGCGGCCGCTCGCGGAGCGCGTCGATGATCGTGTCCTTGCCTACCCCGGAGGGTCCGCTGATGATCACGAGCAGCGCCCCCGGCGCGCCCAGCAGGACCTCCGGATCCGTCACGCCTTGCCTCCTGCCGGCCGTCGCCCGGCCGATGCCTCGGCCGCCCGAAGCCCATCGAGCACCGATTCCAGTGCCTCCGGGAGCGGCGCCTCCACCCGGATCAGCTTGGCGGAGGTCGGCGAGACCAGCTCCAGCCGCCAGGCGTGGAGGAACAGCCGATCGAGCCCGTCCGGGCCCTTGCGCGACGTCCCCGTGCCATAGACCGGGTCCCCGGCGACCGGGTGGCCCAGCGCGGCGAGGTGGACGCGGATCTGGTGGGTCCGGCCCGTGATGAGGTCCAGCTCCAGGAGCGTCCAGTCGCGGAACCGCTCGCGGACCCGGTAGCCGGTCGTGGCCGCGCGGCCGTCCGGGACCACCGCCATGCGCTTGCGGTCCTTGGGGTCGCGCCCGATGGGCGCCTCGATCCGGCCGACCGAGGCGGCGACGGACCCGTGGGCGAGCGCGAGGTACGTCTTGCGGACGCGCCGGGCCTTGAGCTGCGCCATGACCCCGGCCTGCGCGGCGTCGTTGCGAGCGACGATCAGCAGACCCGAGGTGTCCCGGTCGAGGCGATGGACGATTCCCGGCCGCGCCACCCCAGCGATCCCGCCCCAGTGGTCGCCTCGCGCCATCAGCGCGTTGACGAGGGTGCCCTGCCAGTGACCGGGAGCCGGGTGGACCACGAGGCCCGCCTGCTTGTTCACGATCAGGAGGTCATCGTCCTCGTAGGCGACCTCCACGGGGATCGTGGGATCCGGCTCCAGGTGGAACGGGACCTCCGCAGGCGGAACCTCGAGCGTGACGGCGCCGCCACGGACCTCGGAGTTGGCGCGCAGGCGGCGGCCCGTGTCGTCCACGAGGAGGCCCTCGCTGATCAGCTTCTGCACGTAGGAGCGCGAAAGCCCCGTCCGGTCCGCCACGAAGCGGTCCACGCGCCGGATGATCTCGCCCTCCGGCACGGCCAGACGGCGCGGCCCGGGCGTGATCGAGGGCGGCGGCGGCTCCATCGCGGGGCTGTCGTCGACGTCCTCGTCCGGCTCAAGCTCGAGCTCGTCGGGCAGCGGGACGGGAACCCCCGGCTCAGTCATCGGCGCCCCACTCGGCCACGCGCGGGAAGATCGCCATCACCAGCAGGAGCACGATCGCGGTCGTGATGCAGGCGTCGGCGACGTTGTACGTCCAGAACCTGAGCGTCCCGACGCCCATGTCGACCCAGTCCACGACATACCCGTGGTTGAGCCGGTCCAGCAGGTTGCCGATCGCCCCGCCGAGCAGCAGGCCCAGGGCGACGGTCGTCACGATCCCCCGCCCCGCCTTCCAGTGGTAGACCACGATGAGGGCGGTCACGGCGAGCGACACGATGGCGAACGCCCCGGCCGACTGCGGCAGCATCCCGAACAGGATCCCGGAGTTCTGGCCGTGGACCAGGTTCAGCAGGTCCGGGACCACGACCCTGGCCGTCCCTGGCTCCAGGTTGGCGACGATCCACCCCTTGGCGAGCTGGTCGATGACCACCACCACGACCGCGAGGGCGGCGAACAGGAACCAGCGACCGTTCGATGGCCGGCTCCACGCCTCCTCCGGGCTCATCCCGGCCGACCGGTCGTCGACGATCTCCTCGTCCTCCACGATCTCCTCGTCCAGGGCCCCCTCGTCGCGCGCCGTCTCGGTCACGGGTCAGGCGTCCCCGGTCCGGCGCAGTGCGATCCGCGCCTGACCCCGGTCGAGGCGGACCGCGGCGCCGCGGATGCCGGCCGGCGGCGCCTCGCAGCGCACGTCGTCGGCCAGCGTGTCCGCGGCCACGGATGCGAGGAACGGGTCCACCTCGGGGCCGGCGCCGTCGATCCAGAGCACGATCCGGTCGTCGAGCTCCAGCTCGGCCTCCTTGCGCAGGTCCTGGACCGCGCGCTGGAGCTCCCGCGCGTCACCCTCGGCGCGAAGCTCAGGGGTGAGCGTCGTGTCGATGACCGCGACCAGTCCGTCGTCGTGGGCGACCGCGGTGCCCGGGCGGGGCGTCGCCTGGATCTCGACCTCGTCGGCCGCCATGGTCACGCCGGCGAGGGTCACGGTCCCGTCCGAGTGGATCTCGAACCGGCCCTCGCGGGCGGCGGCCATCACCTCGGGGATCCGCGCGCCGAGACGCTTGCCCACGCGCGGGAGCAGCACCTTGACGCCGCGGTCCACGAGCGCGGACTCGTCCCCGATGATCTCGACGTCCTTGACGTTCGCCTCGACCCGCACGAGCTCGAGGAGCGCGTCGAGCTCCGCCAGCTCCCGGCCCGGGAGCGCGAGCCACAGGCGGGCCAGCGGTTGGCGCGCCTTGAGCCCGGCCCCACCGCGCAGGGTCCGCGCCAGGTCGACGGCCTTGCGCGCAACCGCCATCGCCTCCTCCAGCGCCTCGTCGCGCAGCGGCGCGAGCTCGGCGGCCGGCCATGCGGTCAGGTGGACGCTGTCGGGCGCCGCCGGGTCCAGTGACGCGACGAGGTTGTCGTAGATCGCGTCGGAGAGGAACGGCAGGATCGGCGCGACGGTCCGCGCCAGGGCGACGAGCGCCTCGTGCAGGGTCGCGAACGCCGCGTCCCGGTCCGCCCCGGTCGAGCGCGACATGCGCCGGCGCGACAGGCGCAGGTACCAGGTGGACAGGTCGTCGATGTGGGCCGAGATCACCCGGGTGGCCGCCTCGGCGTCGAAGTCCCGCAGCCGGGCCTCGACCTGCGCCGCGACGCCCGCCGAGCGCGACAGGATCCAGCGGTCGAGCGGCGGCCGGTCCGCGACGGCGGGGGCCCCGGACGCCGGCGTCCAGCCCGCGAGCCGTGCGTAGCTGACGAAGAACGCGTACACGTTCCACAGGACCAGCAGCCCGCGACGGGCCTCGTCGGCGGCGTGCCAGCCGAACAGGATGTTGTCGTCGGGCCGCGCCGTGGCGTACATCCAGCGCATGACGTCCACGCCCATGCGCTCGGCCGCCTCGTCGAACTCGATGGCGTTGCCCCAGCTCTTGTGCATGGGGCGGCCGTCCTCGCCGAACAGCGTCGCGTAGCCGAAGATGGTCTTGAACGGCTCCTCGCGCCGCAGGACGGTGCTCATCGCGAGCATCGCGTAGAACCAGTTGCGGAACTGGCCCGGGAAGCTCTCGGTGATGAAGTCGGCCGGGAACCACTTCGCCCAGAGCTCCGGGTCCTCGCGGAAGTGGAGCGTGGAGAACGGCACGATGCCCGCGTCCAGCCACGGGTTGCCCACGTCGGCGATCCGCGCCACCGGCTCGCCGCACGACGAGCAGGCGATCCGGACCTCGTCCACGTGCGGGCGATGCGGGGTGTGGCCCTCAAAGGCCTCCCACCCGGCGACCGCGCGCTCCCGGAGCTCCTCCCGGCCACCGATGACGTCGAAGTGCCCGCAGGTCCGGCAGTCGTAGATCGGCAGCGCCAGGCCGTAGTAGCGCTTCTTGGAGATCATCCAGTCGCGCATGTTGAGGAGCCAGTCCAGCTCGCGCCCGTAGCCGAAGTCCGGGATCCAGCGGATCCGGTCCACGACCTCCATGATCTGGTAGCGGAGCGAGGCGTCGACCTCGTCCTTCGTCAGCTGGTCGCGGGGCCTGTCGTACACCGGGCCCATGCTGATGTACCACTCGTCCACCAGCCGGAACAGCAGCGGCGTGGAGCAGCGCCAGCAGTGCGGGTAGCGGTGGCTGTACGCCTCGAGGTGGTAGAAGAAGCCGCGCTGCTCGAGGTCGCTGATGATCGCCTCGGCGGCGTTGGGGGCGTCCTTGCCCTCCAGCCAGCCAAAGCCCGCGTAGTAGCGGCCGTCCTCGTCGATGGGGCCGATGACCGGCAGGCCCACGGCCTTGCCCAGCTGGTAGTCCTCGGCACCGCAGCCGGGGGCGATGTGGACGATGCCCGTCCCCTCTTCCTCGCCGACCTCGCCCCAGGTCACGACCCGGTGCTCGTAGCCCGCCTCGGCGAACGCGGCGGCCACGGCGGGCAGCTCGTCGAACGGCCCCGTGTAGCGCCACCCGGCCAGCTCGGACCCGGGCTTCTCGTCGAGGACGGTGAACCGGCCCTGGAGGGCCTGCTTCACGGTTCCCTTGCCGACCCACAGGACGTCGTCGCCCTGCCGCACCTTGACGTAGCGCAGGTCCTCGCCCACGGCGGCAGCCACGTTGGCGGCCAGCGTCCAGGGCGTCGTCGTCCAGACGAGGAGCGCCTCGCCCGGCCGGTCGACCAGCGGGAGGCGGACGGTGAGCCCGGGGTCCTCGCGGTCCGCGTAGCCCTCGTTCATCTCCATCTGGGACAGGCCCGTGCCGCAGCGGGGGCACCAGGGCATCGTGTCGTGGCCGCGGTACACCCAGCCACGCCGGTTGCACTCGGCGAGGAAGCCCCAGATCAGGTCGTTGTTCTCGTTGCTGAACGTGAAGTACGAGCCGCCCACGTCCGGCATGCCCAGGCGCCCGACCACCATCTCGACCGTGTCGGTCACGGGCCCACCAGGCCCCTGGATGGTGATCTGCGCGGTGGGGTCCCCCTTGAGCTGGTCGCGCAGCCGCAGGAGCTCGGCCGGGTCGTTCCAGTCCATCCAGTAGCCCAGGCGGATGGACTGCTCGGTCTGGCGCGCGGCGAAGGTGAGCACCCGCTGCTTGCACAGGCTCACGAACTCCGCGATGCCGAACGCCTCGATGTCGCGCTTGCTCTTGAAGTTGAGGTCGCGCTCGACGTTGACCTCGACCCAAAGGCCCTGGCAGTCGAACCCGTTCTGGTACCGCTGATCCTCCCCGAGCATCGCGTGGAAGCGCTGGAAGAGGTCCTTGTAGGTCCGGCCCCACGCGTGGTGGACGCCCATCGGGTTGTTGGCCGTGATGGGTCCGTCGAGGAAGCTCCACCGAGCCTTGCCCGCGTTCTGCGCGCGCAGCCGCACGAACGTCCTGCGCTCGGCCCATTCGCGGAGCATCTCGTGCTCCTGGGCGACGAAGTCGGGTCGGGCGGTGACGGGTCGGAACATCGGTCCTCGGTGGAGTGCCGGCGCGGCGCTGGGCCCGGCCGCGGCGGGGCACCAGTCTATCGGGGATGGGCCGGGCGGCGGCAACGCGGGTCGCCGCCTGCCCGGAACGCGCCCCCGGGGTACCATTCCGCGCGATGTCGACACCTCCGAGGGCCCCCGAGCGGGTGCCCCGTAACCGGTCCGCGTTCGCCGCGGCCTTCCTGTCGCTGGCCTTCCCGGGCCTCGGTCACGCGTACGCGGGCGCCTACGGGCGCGCCCTGGCGTTCGCCGCCGCACCGCTGCTGATGATCGCCCTGGTGCTCGGCATCGCCCTGCGCTCGGATCGCGCCGAGCTCGTGGGCATGGTCGCGGACGCCGGCATGCTGACCGCCATCTTCGTGGCCAACATCGTGGCGCTCGTCTACCGGGTCATCGCGGCGATCGACGCCTGGCAGGTGGCCAGGTTCCTCAACGCCGCGGACGCCTCGGGCGGCGGCCGGCTGGGACGCGCAAGGCTCCCCATCCATCCGCTCTCGATCGTCGGCCTGCTGGCCGTGATCCTCGTCATGGGGGCCGGGCACTTCGTTGTCGGCAAGTACGACGCGCTGGCCCTGAACCTCGTCAACTGTGTCTTCACCGACGAAACGGGCTCGGGTTGCGGAGACGCGACCGCCACGGAGTCCCCGGGGGCGACCTCGGAGCCCGGCGACAGCGCGGATCCCGACGCCTCCGCCGCCTCGGACGCACCGCCCACGCCCAATCCGTCCGCCCAGGGCACGATGGCCCCCACCCTGCCGCCGTGGGACGGCAAGGAGCGCCTCAACATCCTCGCGATCGGCGTCGATGCGCGCGAGGGCGACGGGGCCAGCTTCAACACCGACACCCTGATCGTCGTCTCCATCGACCCCGGGGCCAAGCAGGTCGCGATGTTCCAGGTGCCGCGCGACATGGTGGACGTCCCCGTCCCGGACAATGCGCAGCGGCTGTGGGGCTCCGTCTACACCGGCAAGATCAACAGCTGGTACAACCAGAACCGCAACCGGACCGACCTGTGGCCGGGCAAGACGGTGCAGGCCCGCGGGTTCAACTCGCTCAAGGCGATCCTGGGCAAACTGTACGGCCTGGACATCCGCTACTACGTCAAGGTCGACTTCGGCGGCTTCAAGAATGTCGTCAACACCATCGGCGGCGTCCAGATCAACGTCCAGATGCCGGTCTACGAGAGCCAGTACCCGGACGGCGCGGGCTTTCTCACACGGCTCTACATCCCGGCCGGCCCGCAGCACATGACCGGTGCCGAGGCGCTCCAGTACGCCCGCTCCCGCCACCGCGCGGCCGGCGGCGACTTCGACCGCGGGCGGCGCCAGCAGCGCGTGCTCGTCTCGCTCAAGGACCAGATGAGCGTGCAGGCGATCATCGCCAACCTGGATCAGCTCATCAAGGACATCGGCGGCTCGGTCAAGACGGACATCCCCACCTCGCAGCTGCCCAAGCTGCTGGCGCTCGCGGACGGCGTGGACACCAAGAACATCCGCTCCTACGTGTTCTCGCCCACCTTCTACGCGGCGGAGCCGCAGGGTGACTCACGCGGCTACATCATCACGCCCAACATCGTCCGGATCCGGA